>CAXQVI010000013.1:0-255759 GCA_964227255.1 Flavobacteriaceae bacterium | reverse complement strand
AAAAGTAAACTCTTCGAATGCTACTTTTGAGCCGTATTTAAGAGACCAACGCACTGTATATGTTTCATCCTCTATACCGATAAAAGCAGCTTTGCTATTTGTAGCATCTTCAATTCTTGAAGTTTCTGAACCTTCTACGACTGACCATTCACCGTTTGCTCCAAACCTTGGAGCTTCCGCTTTAAGGTGCAATGAAATATTGTTGTGAATGGTATCGCTTAATTGCATTTTAAGTACTGGGTTCATCGCCTTAAAAGAAACCGTGATCACATCAGCTTTGTATTCTTTTCCCTGCCTGATTTCCCATCCAATACTATAAACCTCACCTGGTTCACCGTAAAATTTGGATTTAGGGTCATTTACATTTTCGAAGCGTCCATTTTCACCGACATATACTCTCCATGTTCCAGTCTGATTTTCTTCTGTAGGTGTGGCACCCAGAGTTACCACATAACCATCGTTTTCGATGTCCAAGAAACTCGCACCAGCATTAGGATCTAAATAGATATCTTCCACTACATCCTTATTACATCCTAAGACGATAATGGAGAGCAGTAGCACATACCTAAATGCATAATTTAATTTTCTCATTTTGCTCTTGTTAATACATTAATTAATCTTCTTCTTTTTCAGCAATAATTACAATGAGAAAATTGAACCCAGCGCTTTTCACCGAGCCCAATTCTTCCTCTGTTGTTATAGGTTCAAACTTTTAGTATCCTGCATTTTGATCTGCCTGTGAGATATTTTCGTTTGCATCAATTTCACTTTGTGGAATTGGGAATGTCAATCTGTAGTAGTCAGGATCATTCGCGGAGAAGTTGTACTTCGACCAGTGGTCACCTGTTCTTACTAACGGACTTTGAGTTCTTTTGATATCGTTCAATCTGAATCCTTCTCCGAACAATTCTTTTCTGCGTTCTAATAGAATTTCGTTTACTAATGCTTCACCAGTAGCAGTAGATTTTTGAGCATTTGCAACTGATCTTTCCTGAATTTTCAACAGGGCATCCTGAGCAATTGAATAATTTCCTAATCGCGCTTCACATTCCGCTTCAATTAGGACCATTTCTGAAGCCCTGATATCTACACGCTCAGCATTTCCAATTGATTGCCAATGTTGGAATTTCAACACTAGATGTCTGTCAGCATCTATTGAAGGCTCTTTTAAAAAGAATTGTGCACGAACATCACCAAGCTCAAACTGGTTTACAAACTCATCATTTGCTCTAATTGAACTATATCCAGCGACTGGCCAATAGAACGAAGGAATGCTTAAATAGATATTGTTATCGTCAGGTGTATATGCAATTGTAAAGATTGTTTCTGACGTTCTGTAATTGAATCCCCAGAACATTTCTTCCAAACTCATTAATTCAATTCCCTCTTGAGCAGCTACAGCCATTTCACTTGCCTTTGCATATTCACCCATATTCAGGTATGCTCTAGCTAAGATTGCCTGAGCAGCCTTTTTATCGAAGAATCCTTTATCAGAACTGACATCTAACGACTCAATTGCCGACAATAAATCGTTAACAATTTGAACATATACTTCTTCGTTGGTAGCGCGTCCGAATGGTTCATCATTTACATCAATTACAGTGTTTACATTCATAATCGATAAAGCAGCAGGATTCGCAGTATACGCTGGTGCGAAGAACTGGGCCAATTTCAACATCATATAAGCGCGCATTGTACGAGCCTGACCCTGTATATTTTGGATTTCCTCGTTTGAAGCATCGGGTATTTTGGACGCGTTTTCAATAATGTTATTCGCATCAAAAATTACTTTATAAGCACCTCTCCAAATATTTCCAGGGTACTGATAGTTTGGTAACACTTCTAATTGATAAACAGGAACAAACCAGTTGTAGTTGTTCACATTGTTAATCATAACATCTTCTCCCATTACATCACTCATCAATGGGAAATACAATCCGTCAACTCCCCATGCACTCATAGCGTCATAAGCTCCAATAAGGGCTGCTTCTGCAGTCACAATGCTTTTAAAAACATCTTCAGTTGGAATTGCTGTACTTGGCTCTGTTTCTAAAAAGTCTTCAGAACAAGAACTCGTAATCATTACCATAGCAGCTAACAATAATGCTACAGGTAGTTGTATAAATTTTAATGTCTTCATAATATTGTTCTCTTTCTGTTAGAAATTCGCTTTTAAACCTACGTTTACAACTTTTACTCCAGGAATAGAATTTCCGGTGGTTCCATTAATCGCTCCTTCAGGATCGAATCCGTTAAACTTAGAAAGCGTCCAAATATTTTCAGCAGAAACTGAAAGTCTGAAGTTCTGCATCATCATTTTTTGCGCCAAATTATCCGGTAAATTGTACGATAATGAAATGTTTTTTAGACGTAAATAACTCGCATCTTCTAAAAATCTGGAAGACAACTGACTCCCTTGATCTGTGTTACTAAACACATATCTCGGAACATCAGTAAATCTATTATTTGGTGTCCATGCATCAATAGCATCAGCAGCTAGGTTGTAACCAACCTGTGAACCGTCATGCATGTTTGTCGCATAATCATTGTTGTAAACTTGTCCGCCTAAGCTGTAATAGAAATAAAAGTTTAAGTCAAAATTCTTATAACGGAAGTTGTTTGTGAATCCTCCAAACACATCAGGTAAAGCAGATCCCATACGCACCCTTTTGGCAACACTGTAGTCGCTAGTAACTTGTCTGTCACCTCCAAGTGGATTGTCATAGATATCACCTGGTTGTGGAGTCGCCCCAGAATCATCATCGGCATCTTGATTCGCATACCACATAGGCATTCCGTTATCAGGATTTACGCCAGCCCAATCTCTCATATAGAATTGGTACACATCTCCGTCAACTTCCAAGATTTTTGTTCCTGAAATGATCTGATCTGTCTCTAAGTTCTTGATGATGTTTTTGTTGGTAGAAACATTTAAACCAACACTATAAGTAAAGTTTTCTTTGTTTACGGCATCCCAAGCAATGTTAGATTCAAAACCTCTGTTCGACATAGCTCCTAAATTTGTTAAGATAGAACCATATCCAGTCCCTGAAGAAAGAGGCTTAGCAAACAAAAGCTTATCTGAATCTCTGTTGTAGTATTCAAAGCTAAAATCAACTGTATTAAATAAAGTTGATTCAAATCCGATATTCAAACTTGCGATTTTCTCCCAGGCTAATTCTTTGTTTTCAGGTTGAACAGGCGTAATTCCCGGATATCCTCCATAGTTAGCTCCTCCTCCATATAAACCTAAAGAAGCGTAATTCCCAATATTGTTGTTTCCTGATGTACCGTAACTAGCTCTTAACTTGAAGTTGTTTAACCAACCGATATCAGACATCCACTCTTCTTTAGTCATTCTCCAGGAACCACCAATTGAGTAGAACAATCCGTAACGGTTGTTTACACCAAAACGAGAAGAACCATCAGATCTAACAGATCCGCTTAAGTAGTATTTTCCCGCGTGCGCATATTTGGCTTGACCTAAGTAAGAAACCATTGTCCAGTCAGATACACTACTTGAAGGTGTTGTTGGAGTCCCTCCCCATACCAATTCAGGGTTTCCAGGTACAGCAAAGTCTGTTACACCGGCAGAAAGTACTGTGAACTCTTCACCTACCGCTTCCTGACCTGCTAATAATTCTAAGTTTGAATTATCGAAATCTTTCACCCAGGTTAAGATGTTAGAAATGTTCCAGGCAATATTATCGGAACGAGATTGTGTTGATCTACCTCCAACACCTGCACCATTTCCATGAAATGGGTTGTAGTAATTTAATCCCTTATTTACAGCGTAGTCAATTGCTCCGTTCGTTTTGAAATTTAAATTTGGTAAGATTTCAACGTTTACATACGTATTCACTAAGGCACGACTTCCTTTGTACTCATACTTATCCAAATCTGCTAATCCAACCGGGTTAAAGTCGAATTGCGCTGAATTGTCCCAGTTATATGTACCATCATCATTGTATACTGGTGTTGCTGCATTAATTAATTCTGCCATGCGAATTGGGTTGGCAGCTTCTCCTCCGCTAGGTGGAGCATTTGTTTCAGACATAGAGAAATGCGTATTCATACCAGCGGTAATGAATTTGTTCACTTTTTGAGAGGCATTTAACTTTGCTGTATATCTTTTAAAGTTGGAATTTAAAGTCGTTCCACTATCATTAAAGTACCCTAAAGAAAAGAATACTTTAGTTGCTGAAGTTCCTCCAGCTACGCTCAAGTTATAATTTTGAACGGCTCCTGTTTTGTATACTTCGTCTCTCCAGTCTGTATTGGTTTTAACGATAGTTCCAGGAATTAATCTACCATTATCATCTAATGGCTGTGCTACTCCAAATGGATTGAAACCTACTACGTTTTCAACGTTTGTATGTGCGAATGCAATGGCATCAGTGTTTGGAAATCCGTCCAAGACTTGACGATTGTACAATCCCATCCATTGTTGTTCGTAGATTTGAGTAGCGTTCATAAGGGCATATCCGTCAGAGATGCGGGATGAAACCCCATAATTGGCATCAAAAGTAATTTGAGTTTGCCCTTCCTTAGCTTGTTTTGTAGTAATCAAAATTACCCCGTTTGCAGCACGAGATCCGTATAAGGATGCCGCAGCAGCATCTTTCAATACAGTTAAACTCTCGATATCATTAGGGTTAATATCTGATAAAGAACCAGCCATTGGAATTCCGTCAATTACGTACAACGGTGAACTACTTGCGTTTAAAGATCCAATACCACGAATACGCACTGTAGCAGATGATCCCGGCTGACCAGAACTGTTGGTTACCTGTAATCCGGCAGTAGTTCCCTGTAACGCTTTTTCAAATGAAGTCACAGGTCTGTCAGCAATAACATCCTTGTTTACAACTTCAGCAGCTCCAGTAAAAGCTTCTTTAGTTGTGGTACCATAAGCCACCACTATAACATCATTAAGTATTTCACTTTCATAATCTAATGCAACATTAATTGTAGATTGTCCGTTTACCGGAACCTTTACCGTTTTCATTCCCATAAAAGAGAAAACTAATACTCCATCGGATGGTGCATTGATGGCATAATTCCCATCAAAATCGGTTGTTGCTCCTACTGTTGTCCCATCAACAATTACATTTGCTCCGGGCAACAATTCACCATTTGTTTTATCTGTTACAGTTCCTTTAACGACAATCTCTTGCGCAGTTGCAATACTTGTGACGAGGACACTAAGAAACAGAAACAAAATTGTTCTTTTCATTATTACTTTACTTAAATATTATTAAATAAAATGCTCCTAACCGTTTATACTATGCTACGCTCATACGCATAAAGCTAAAGTTTGGTTAGGAACATTTCGTTTGCCAAGTGGTTAGTATTGGACTTTTGTTATAGTTGGTTTACTTGATTAGTTACAAGTATCTAAATAATCTGCTCTTAAAGCAGTTATGTCTATTTCAGATGGCCAGTTCATTCCATTATGGAATTCAGCTTTTTGATCTGCATTCCATGAGCTGTCATAAGTACCGGCTTCAATTGCAGTAATAAGTGTATCCAGATTACATAACTTCACTGAGCTTTCTGAAGGAACACTTAAAGTGAAGTAGGTCATACTCCAATAACTAGAAATACTTTCTACCACATCAAATGCATCAAATTCAGTTACAGCTGATAGATCAAGACTCGTACCTCCGCGGAATGAAGTTACAGCATCAAATCCTTCAAACTTTGTTACTTCACCCTGATTCCACATAGCATCTAGAGTTCTTTGTAATAATATTTCAACAACACCAGCTTCAGTTAATTTTTCGAATCCATTGAACCATTCAGTTTTTTCTACAATTGAAATATCAACAGGATTCCATTCCTTAGTTTCAACTAATGAGTTAAATACGTTTATTAATGTTTTTGTATTTCCATTTTGCTGAAGTACAATGCTTGGTCTCCATCCATTTGAATTCTCTCCATTCAAACTAGTTACATTATTAAATGCATCCAACTCTGAAAAATCGTTTTGAGCAATTCTAACATCTCCTCCAATAGTTGTTAACGAATCAAAACATGATAATTCTTTCAACAATCCTTCTCCAGGACCAATGAATCCAGCCGACATATTCCATTCAACGATGATATGATGAGTAACTTCTAACAAATTAGGGAAAGAAATTTCTTCAAGAACTGGGTTTTGAGAAATGTTCATAGTTCCTGATACTTTTTCACCTGTCATTTCCAATTTTTTCAAACCAGAGTTCAAAACAGATAAGTTACCGTTTACGGTACCTAAATTTAATTCTGCTCCTTTTCCAATATATTGGAACATCGCATCACCTAGCACATTCGCATTTGATAGAACTACAGAAGTTGCACCATAATATTCCCAATTTGGATCATTTTCCCAGTAAGCATTAATATCTAAATCTCCTGCTACCATATCAAGGTTAGTAAATGATAAAGTCATTAAACCATCATTATTATCAACTTTCAGATCTCCGTTAACTAATAATAATGAAGCCATTTCAATTGAGGAAAGACCTTTAGTATTCATAACCATTAAGTCATATCCAACAGCTTTTAACACTGGTAAGTTTACAGTTCCTTCAAGAACATCCATTGATCCAATCAATACATTTCCAGAAACACTTTCTAGTTTAGGTAAATTCACTGCAGAACCTCCTTTAACTACAAGATTTCCTCCTACTAATTCTACATTAGCTACCTGAGCCATTTGGTCATCAGATGTAATTACTAAGTCTCCAGTAATAATAGTAGCTTCAGATTCCAATAATTTAGAGAAATCATCGCCTGTTAAAACAGATCCATAGAACACTTTTTCTCCTGAAGCAACCTCATTTTGCAAGGCAGTTAAATCAGTTAATAAAGCCTCATATTCAGCAGCCAAATCTGCCTGAGTTCCATCCAATTCAGATTGTAACGCAGCAATCTCAGCTTCCAATCTAGAAATTTGGGCCAATAAAGCCTGCTGTTGCGCCTGCTCTAACTGTCCAATTTGGTTTTCTAAGTCACCTAACTGATCTTTTAATTCGTCTATATCGCTGTTAGTCGCGCAGCTTCCTAAAGATAAAGCTGCTGCTGCGAACATAACTCTGATAAATGATTTTTTCACCATTTGTAAATTTGATTTTAGTTAAACACGGTTTTTAAATTCGATCGCTAATATAGATGCCTTCTTCTTTCTAGAAGTATCACTCAGCTAAACGAGGTATCAGAATATCACGCCTAAGTATCAACTTATTAGTTGATACTCTTAACTATTTGATTTACAACAACCAACGGAAAATGGAAAAAAAATGAGAATTCAGCACGAAGTCAACATAAAGGCATAAAAAAAGAGGTTTAAAACCTCTCATTAACTGACTCCGGCATCCAGAGTCATGTGTTTATGTTCTAATAATATTAAGAGTTAAGCTGCCAAATCCTGTATGTACTGACTTGGAGTTTTACCTGTAGTCTTTTTAAAGATTCTGTTGAAAGTAGCTTTTGAATTAAATCCAGCTAATTCTGCTAAATGCAATAATTTGTGATGTTCATGCTTTCCCTTATTAATTAATCGAATGACTTCCTTTACCCGATACTCATTAATAATATCGTAAAAAGACATTCCCAGGCTAGAATTCATTAATTCTGAAACACGGTGTTTTGTTAATTCAGTTGCATCGGAAATATGCTGTAGGGACATATTACTATTTAAATAAGGTTTTTCAATTTCAACAAAATCTACAATCTTTTTTAAATCACGCTCATTTTCTTCTCGAGAAACAGCGTTTTTCTTCTCCTCTTCCTTTAAATACTTCTTATAATTTTTGGAAGAATTCCCATTTTGAACAATTCCTGGCAGGGGAATCAAAGTACTTTCATAAGCTTTAATCCCTGTTTTATCCAACTGGTAAAAATTCGGATTCATTGCCGCATACCAACTCATACGCAAGGTAAGTAGCGTTAACCCGAAATAATAAAACTTAAACAAGTCCACTTTAAAATTAGCATCGAGCATTTCCAATAATACTCCTGAAGTTCCCACAGCCCACAAAAAGATATTGATTGATAAAAATTGCTTAATCCAATTCAATGATTTTCTCTGATCTTCATTTAAATCTTTATGTGAAAGGGTTTCAAATCTTCTGATTTCTTTAAAAGATAACACTGTATAAAAGATCCCAGTAGCAACTACTCCCCACGCACAAACTTCAATTCGAATAAATGCCCATGTGGCAAGCCCCTTTTGCGTAACCCAAATTGTTTTATCTGCCAGTGAGGTGGTATAAATTGGTAAAAGAATTGCGAAAAATACTGCAAAAGGAATTAGATGCAACAACACATTTTTATAATTCGCTCTAAAGTCTTTTATATAGTATCGAACATATAGATACATTAACGGAAAGAATAAACCTGTCAAATTTGTACCTACACCTAACAAGTTTGGAAAACGCACATAAATCTGGGATGACTGAAAATTGAAAATCAGTACACAGATTCCCCATGCAAAGATTAAGAATCCTAAAATTCTGTTCGCAATACTTTTGGATGGATGAAACCATAAGATAAATGACATAATAAACATCATCACTCCACCCATCAAAAGCGCAATCTTATATATTTCGTCGAAACTCATGAATCAATACTTTAATTTAATAACTACTGTATTAAATCGATGTCTAAAATAGAAAAATCAATTTAAATCATTCCATAGTTACAAATAAAGTGCCAAACACAAAATTTTAAAAAATTGATTTACAACTCATTAAAACCGTTTTAGTAAATAAAAATAACTTATTTAACATTTTTTTTGTTGCGCATTCATCTATTTTGTTTAACTTTGATACAAATTAATTAAACAATATTATGAAAGACCCAATTCCGCACCACAGTATTCAAATAGATAATATTGGCGAACTTCATATAGGAACAAGTATAGATACTCCTTTAAAAGAAGATGCTTTCAAATTGTCTGATAGAGAAAAAAAATCTGCTATCTCTTACCTATTTTCTGAAATAATGGATGTTATGGGTCTTGATTTAACAGATGACTCATTACGTGGCACTCCTGATCGTGTTGCAAAAATGTTTGTTGATGAAATATTTTCCGGTTTAAATCCGAAAAACAAGCCTAAAATAGCACTCTTTGAAAATAAATACCATTACAATCAGATGCTTATTGAAAAGGACATTACTTTTTATTCTAATTGTGAGCATCATTTTGTTCCAATAATAGGAAGAGCTCATGTAGCTTATATTTCATCAGGTAAAGTAATTGGTCTTTCAAAATTGAATAGAATTGTGCAATACTATGCTAAACGTCCGCAGGTACAAGAACGCTTGACAAATCAAATCGGTAAAGAATTGCAGGAAGTATTAGGAACAAAAGATGTTGCCGTAATTATAGATGCTCAGCATTTGTGCGTGGCTTCTCGTGGGGTAGAAGACACAAATTCTTCTACAATTACAATGTTCTTTGATGGAGAATTTAAGAAACCCGAAAAAATCAATGAGTTTCAGAATCATTTAATAATTTGATCTAGTTTTATAATTGAGTTGGATCCCTGGTAGTGTGGTTACTTCCAGGGATTTTTTTATTTCAATATTTTTTTTAGCACATTCTTTTTTAGCATCGCGCTCGCCGTTAACGCTCCTGAAAACAAAGCACCTCCTACCCCTGCTGTTACAATATCCTGTCCGGTTAAATATAAATTCTTAATTGGAGTTTTTGGTTTTAGGAATTTTTGTCTGAATCTTGAAGGATCATGATCAATTCCATAAATTTCACCTTCCTGATAATTCATAAAATGTGCAGTTGACAATGGTGAAGACAATTCATAACAATCAATTGCATCTTTTGCTTGTGGAAGTTTTTTATAAAGCACTTCTAAAAGGCGCTTTGCAATTTCTTCTTTAAATGTTTCGTAATCCTCTCCGCGCTTCATCCAAGCAGTTCCTTCCCATTTTTTACAGGCCTCATAAGGCATGAGTGTAATGATATCGATGGTACTTTTTCCCGGGTAACGCACCTCCCATGAAGGGTCCTTTGCTGCAGGAAATGATATATAAACCACCGGAAAATCTTTTGAAATATCATTTTGAAACTCTGAAACACAGGTATCATGATCACCTTCCGCAGGATATATCCATAAATTGGTCTTTGGAAGATTTAATTCGGTCGGACTCCCTTTTAATCCAATGTAGAGAGCTACATGGGAAACCGAGCGATTCACTCTAGAAAGCTGTGCCTGTAAGTTATGTTCTTGCTGAACTTTATTTGACAATAATTTATTATAGGTAGTAAAAATTCCAGCCGAACTCACCACGTTCGATGCCTTTATAAAAGTGCCATCCGTCATTTTTACACCAGTTGCAGTATTATTTTCAACAACAATTTCTTCGACTTCAGCATTCGTCAGACAGGTCCCTCTATTCCTGGCAATCAATGCTGCTGAACTTTCAGCAATAACAGCAGAACCTCCAACTGGAAAACTTCCTCCTCCAAAATAATGACGCGCCACTGTTGCATGCATATAAAAGCTACTTCTTTTAGGAGGCAATCCATAGTCACCATACTGACCCGACAGGACTTTTATAAGCTCTTCATTACTTGTAAGCTCCCGCAATACTTCGTAGGTTGTCTTGTTTGATATCTTCAGAAGTGGCTGACGCATAAATGCTCCAAATAAATAGAGCATCCATCCAGGAACTACTTTCGCAGCGTAATAAGATTGACTCGCCTTCGTTGCCCTGAATACTCTTGAAACATACCTATCTATAGCCTTTTCCTCTCCCGGAAACTGGAGCTTTAAGTGCTTTTTGAAATTTTTTACACCTTTGACGAATTCATATTCCTTATCTCCAATACAAATTTTGTCATATACAGTGCCCATATCGGCCCATTGAACCTGTGATCCTGTAACATAATCGAATAGCAATTTCATGGCGCTTTTCGGGCGCTGCATATCTCCTATGTAATGAATTCCTACATCCCATTCGTATCCACGACGTTTAAAAACATGGGTATATCCACCAAATGTATAATGCCGTTCTAATACAATTACTTTTTGACCATTTTTTGCCAAAATGGCTGCTGTAGCTAAACCGCCCATTCCTGAACCTATAATAATCGTATCATATTCTTTTTCAATAGCAACATTTTTTTTTAAGGATTGAATCATAGTTGTTTTTTAGTTGGTTGTTATAAAAATAAGAATTTCAACTTCATCACTAAAGAAAATTATGAATCGAAACCATTAAGCACATTATTTAGAACAATTTTTTATACATATCGGCAAGAGTTGAATTGCTTTTGTTGGGAATTTACACAAATGATGCTTCAAATTGCAAAAAATAAAATGCGAAAAATTATTCTCAGAGAGCCGCTTCCATTATAAGAAGTTAGGGAAAATAAATCTATCAATAAGCACCTGGAAATCTGCTTTTTAAATGGTTTCTTCAATTTATTTTTATTAAATTTAAATATGATCTAATCATTTTTAATATGAAAAAGTATTCCTGTTTCCTTTTTATCCTTCTTTTAGCTGCATCACTATATTCACAAGAGAAATTAGTATCTCCCTTTCAATCCGGAGCCTATGTCCCTGGAATTATGAATATCCGTGCATATGAAAATCCAACCGAGGGAAACTTCCTGATGATTTTTGACGATAATGTTTTTGCTTTTTCAAAAGGCTTTAACGACAGGCACGGAAATTTTGTTAATGAAGTAGAGCTGGGAGGTGATTATGGAATAGTTCCTTTAGATACAGATGTTAATAGTTACATGAATTTCTTTTCCATAAATTATATTTCAAATCCAGTTGATTTTTTAGGTGGTGCAAAAATTCAGGTTGCCGTAAAGCCTAATTTCACATATTCCAACCTGTTTTTTAAACTTGGGATTTCACTGACTGATGAATTAGAGTTTAGTAAAAGTGTAGGAGGTTTTGGAGATTTAACCGTGATGCCACTTAATCTAATGTATAGTTTTTCGGAGTCATTCGATTTCAGTATCGGTTATTCTTTTGTTGCTCCTACGGGAAGGTATCAAACTGGAGCAGGTAATAATATTGGTAACGGTTATTGGTCGCATATTGTGCAAGCTGTAGGATATGTTTTTCTTGATGATGATAAATCTTTAGTACTTATGGTCAGTCCTTCTGGAGAATTCCATGGAAAAATTAAGGATGCGGATGTGACTCCCGGAGATCGTTTTAATATTGAGTACGGAGCGAGTCAATACTTATCAGAAAATTTTGAAGTCTTTCTGCAGGGTGGTCATACCATGCAGGTTTCTGGTGACGAAGGAGAAGATGTTCATTGGGATACTTCTTATTACGACCGATTGAACAACTTTGGTGTCGGAGTCGGCTATTGGCCTATTCCTCTTAAGTTTTATCTCAATGCTAAATGGTACGAAACTTATAGTAACAGACAACATTTTGATGCAGACTTTTTTCAATTACAATTGTTATATATACTCTAATTATGTTGAATATGGCAAAAAAAGGACATCCAAAAAACACGAAAAACAAGGCCTTACACTCGAAACTTATGAGTCGTAAAAAGAGTAAGCAACGAGAAGAAAAAGTCAAACGAGCTCTGCGTTTAAAAGAACTTACTCGTAAGATTAACGAGATGCGAAAAGGAAAGAAAGACAAAGACGTAGACACGGACGTTGACCGTTAAACGTGAACCGTTTCGAAATAAATGAAAGACGAGTAACGAATTATTATGCCATCTATTCGCCATTCCCTATTCCCTTTGTCCCAATCTCGAATTCTTAATCCTTACTGACGTCTATTAGCCAATAATGGCGGTGGTTCACCGGTAAAAGGATTCCAACGACTGATACTTTTAGCTGCCATTCCTGAAGCGCGTACCACAGCTCTATCACCATAACGTTCCCGCATTTTGTCCATGGCTTGATACATGCTCAGAATCTTTTCATTGTCTTCGAACAGATTAATCTGATGTCCGCCGCTGACCAAATGGCTGAACTTCACCCCCACCAATCGCACTAATAATCTGCGCTGGTACAAACTCTTGTACAAATCGAGTACTACAGGTAAAATGGCGTGATCCGATGAACTGTAAGGAATACGCTGCTGTTTGGTATAGGTCTGAAAATCGGAATACCGAATTTTGAAGGTCACACAAGCCGTCAGCTTATCGCCCCGACGCAGCTGATAAATCAGATTCTCAGCCATGGCGACAATAATCCCTCGTAATTTTGTGATATCGGTAGTATCCTTATCGAAGGTACGCTCTGTGGAAATGGATTTCCGTTCGTGGTATTTCACTACCGGCGTATTGTCAATGCCATTCGCCTTCCTCCAAATACTGCTTCCATGCTTTCCAAATACACGCGACATCATATCTACCGGCATCTCCTGTACGGTTTTGATACGCTTAATTCCTAAATCGCACAGCGTATTGTAGGTCTTCTCTCCTACCATGGGAATTTTACGTACCGACAAGGGCGCTAAAAACGGTTTTTCAGTTCCGGTAGAAATCCGAAGTTCGTTATTGGGCTTCGCTTCACCCGTAGCTATTTTCGAGACAGTTTTATTGGCTGAGAGACCAAAGGAAATTGGAAGTCCCGTTTCACGTATAATCTTCGAACGTAATTCTGAAGCGAGCTGGTGACAGCCAAAAAAGCGGTCCATACCGGTTAAATCGATGTAAAATTCATCGATAGACGACTTCTCATACAAGGGTACAGAATCTTTAATCACATCAGTTACCTGCCTGGAATACTTGGTATAAACCCCCGAATTTCCTCGTAATACAATCGCTTCCGGGCACAACTGCTTCGCCATACGCATCGGCATCGCCGAATGTACGCCGTACCTACGTGCTTCATAACTGCAACTAGCCACCACACCCCGATCCGAAGTCCCGCCAATCAATACCGGCTTTCCTTCCAGACGGCTGTCCATTAAGCGTTCACACGATACAAAAAAAGTATCTAAATCCATATGTACTATTGATCGTTCCATCACTTTTTTACTTTTTCTTGTGGTTCATCCATATAGCGAGGATCCTGAATAATTGGTAATTTTTCAAGGGAATCGACTTCTATGTTTACACAGTCGAATTCCTCCAACACCTTCCCTGAAATCTTATACACGCCACGACCTTTAAAGGGGTATTTACGGGCTATCTGCGGAAAATGTACGGTATCGATATGATTGCCTTCGGTATCGACAAAATTTCCAAAGAACATCAAATCTCCTTTGGAAGTTGAAGTCTTTTTCACCGTGACATAATAGCCGTAGACTGTCACGCGCTTTCCTACATAATCCAACAAATCTTTAGCTAAAACCTTATTCTGAATAGGTTCCTGCACCAGTTCAAACGGGTTGCACAGCGGAAATCCGATGTACTGCAATTCATCAAAAGCATCCTCCATTACAGAACTCACCAATTCCGGCGTTTTATAACTGACTTTCTCCGATTTGAACAAAGTGTGTACCTGTTCCTCCAAAACTACTTTATGCACCTTCATATGGGCTTCCCAGAGTAGTTCTCGTTTGTTTCTTTGAGTGAATTTAAAGGCGTTCACCTTGATGAGAATCGCAATCTGCTCCAGAGAAATCGCCACGCGGTCTATGAAATTATCCAGACTCAAAAACAAACCATTTTTACTGCGTTCATCCACAATTTTAGAAGCGTTTTTCGACTCGAAGGAATGCAACATGATAAAACCAAGGTAAATGATTGTTCCCTGAATGTAATTCTGATAAAAAGACGTATTCACACAAGGCGGCGCAATGCTACCTCCATTCATTCGTGCTTCGTGCACATAGTATTCTGGTCTATAAAATCCGCCGAAATTATTCAGTGTAGCCACCATATACTCTAACGGATAATAAGCCTTTAAAAACAAACTCTGATAACTCTCCACCGCATAGGATGCTGAGTGTCCTTTTGCAAAGGCATAACCCGCAAAGCTCTCAATCTGACGCCATATTTCGGCGGTAAGTTCGTAGGTATGACCTGCATTTTTACAATTCTCGAAAAATTGATTTTTCACCTTATCAAATTCCGCTCGTGAGCGAAACTTCCCACTCATTCCCCGTCGTAGCATATCGGCTTCACCCAGGGTTAAGCCTCCAAAATGATGCGCAACCTTAATCACATCCTCCTGGTATACCATCACACCATAAGTTTCGGGCATGATGTCTAAAAGTATCGGATGTGCATCTTTGCGCCGCTTTGGATCGCGGTAACGCTGTATGTATTCCCGCATCATTCCTGATTTTGCAACCCCCGGGCGAATCACCGAACTGGCTGCTACCAAACCGAGGTAATTATCGACCTGCAATTTCTTCAACAGCATGCGCATAGCTGGAGATTCCACATAAAAACAGCCAATCGCCTTGGCGTTACGGAGTATGAACTTAATTTTCTCATCTTCCTTAAAGCGCTTGACATCATGAATGTCGATGGGGTTATGCGTCGGATGATTATACCTTACTATGTCTACAGCTTCGCGGATTTTTCCAAGTCCTCTCTGGCTCAAAATATCGAATTTGTACAAACCCACATCCTCAGCCACTACCATATCAAACATAGCTGTAGAAAAACCTTTTGGAGGCAGGTAAGTCGCAGAATAATAATGAATCGGCTTCTCGGAAATTAAAATCCCTCCAGGATGAATCCCCAGATAGTTCGGAAAACCTTTGATAAATCGGCTATACACCAATACCAAAGCTGAAAGTTTATCGAGTTTTTCCGGTACAAAATTTCCGGTCGTAAGCTTATCTATTTCCGCTTTCGGGAGTCCGAACACTTTTCCTAATTCACGAACGGACGCTTTGTATTTAAAGGTATTGTAGACAGCAATCAACGACGTATGCTTAAAGCGTTTGAAGATATAGTTCATGATATCATCCCGATCGCGCCAAGAAAAATCGAGGTCAAAATCCGGCGGATTGGTACGGTATAAATTGATAAATCGCTCGAAATACAAATCCAGCTCAATCGGATCCACATCTGTAATCCGCAAGAGATAAGCCACAATACTATTGGCTCCACTTCCTCGTCCCACGTAATAATACTGCCTGCTCCGCGCGTATTTCAAAATTTTCCAGTTAATGAGGAAATACGATACAAATTCCTTCTCCTGAATGATGCGCAGTTCTTTTTCCAAACGCTCAAATACGCGCTTCCCAATACGTTTGTAACGATACTGCAAACCTTCATACGAAAGTTTTCGCAGTAATTTAAAATCGAGCTCCTTGCTGTTGGTATAGCTCTCCTGATTTTTTGGATGCGCTCCAGAAAAATCGAATTCTATGCTGCAGGCATCCAAAATCCGCTGCGTATTGGCTATCAATTCCGGATATTCATGGTAAATTCCTTTCAACACTTCTTCAGAAACCATCACATCACTTTCAGAACCTTCCTCATTTTTTGACAGTTTACTGAGCAAGGTATTATTGTCAATTGCCCGTAATAACCGATGTGTATTAAACCCTTTTTTATTCTGAAAAGACACCGTTTTCAGAATCACTAACTTGTCCAAATATTTTCGCCACCCCGAAAATTTCAACAAGGTCAAATCGGTTGGTTTTACTCCGATAAATTCGTTCAATTTCAATTCAAAAACCGTCTGAGAAAACGGATAAATAACATAGGTGCCTGGCAGCGATTTTGCTCGGTCCGGGACCTCCATTTTTTCCTTATGAAGGAAGTCTGACAAGTAATTATTTACCGCTTCGAATCCGCTATTATTTTGAGCAAGGACAACAAATTTTTGAGTAGCACCATTGCGAAAATCGACTCCAAATACCGGTTTTATGTTAAATTGTTTCGACAAACGCAGAATTTCAAGGTGTGCCGACGTACTATTTATTTCAGTTAAAGCAAAGCTTGAAATACCAAACTCTGAAGCTTGTTCTAAAAGAGATTTTGGAGAAATAGTTCCGTATCTTAAACTGTAATATGTGTGTGTATTCAGATACAATTTTTACTAAAAATTAGGAGTGTTATTTATTTTTGCTAAATTAGCTCAAAATATTAGCATTGATTGCTCATAAATTTAGCATTATGAATTTTTTAGCACACAACATAAAACACATACGGAATTTAAAAGGGTTGACGCAGGAACAGTTTGCTGAGGACTTAAAAGTATCGCGTTCGCGTATAAGTTCTTACGAGGAAAACAGAGCCACCCCTTCTGTAGAATTTTTGATTGAACTTTCCGAATATTTTAACCTGCCAATTGATGTTTTGATTAAAAATGACATCTCAAAAAGCAGTTCAGATACTTTTATTGAAGTCGGAAATAAACGCGTGCTCTTCCCCATCACTGTAGATGGTGCCGATGAGGATTTAATCGAAGTGGTTTCTGTGGAAGCTTCCGCAGGATATTTACGCGGGTATTCCGATCCGGAGTACATAGAACACCTCAACAAAATAAAACTGCCGTTTTTACCGACAGGAACGCACAGGGCTTTTCCTATCAAAGGAGACTCCATGCTACCTGTAAAAAGCGGTTCTTATATTGTGGCACGTTTTGTGGAAAACCTGAGCGACATAAAAGATGGTCATACCTATATTGTGATTACTTTAAACGATGGAATCGTTTATAAACGACTGTACAACAAGCTAGACGAGCATAATATGTTGCTCTTAGCCTCTGATAATAAGCGTTACGATCCGTATTATGTTCCTGCCGATGAAGTATTGGAATTATGGGAATTTACCTGCAGTATTAATACACAAGAATACGACGAACAAGAACTGAAAATCAGTAGTATCGCCACCATGCTTACCCAGCTGGGCGTTGAATTAAGAGAATTAGAAAAATCCCTGAGTTAATGTATTCCATTGTAGATATTGAAACCACCGGACAAAGCAATAAAATCACAGAGATTTCAATTTTTGTTTTCGACGGTAAGAAAGTCGTAAAGGAATATACAACCCTTGTAAACCCTGAGCGCAGCATTCCTCCATTTATTACGAATTTGACTGGTATTAACAATGCCATGGTGGGGAACGCTCCCAAGTTTTACGAAATCGCTAAAAAGGTTCAGGAGATTACAGAGGACACCATTTTCGTGGCGCATAATGTAAATTTCGACTACAATATCATTCAGCAGGAATTTAAAGATCTGGGCTTTCCTTTTAAGCGTAAGAAATTATGTACGGTGCGACTCTCACGTAAACTTATTCCAGGATTGAAAAGTTATAGTTTAGGACAACTCTGCGCTTCACAAGGCATAGAAATAGCTGATCGTCACCGCGCAAAAGGTGATGCAGAAGCAACAGTAATCCTATTTAAAAAGCTATTAAAACTAGATCCTGCATACAGTGTTTTTAATACTTTTTTGAATCCGAGATCACGACAAGCAACACTTCCACCTTTATTGCCAAAAGAAGTGGTTGACGGACTTTCAACAAAGAGTGGCGTGTATTATTTCAAAAATGAAAAAAAGGAGATTATTTACGTTGGAAAAGCAAACAACATCAAACAACGCGTGGTTTCGCACTTTTACGATAAGGCAAAAAAGGAGGTCAACATGTGTATGGAGACTAGCGATATCACCTACACTGAAACTGGAAATGAACTAATGGCGCTGCTATTGGAATCCTCTGAAATAAAACATCACTATCCGAAATTTAATCGTGCACAGCGACGCTCCAATGAAAGCGTTGGGATTTTCAGCTATGAAGATAGAAACGGGGTAATTCACTTGGCTCAGAATCGTTTGAAAATGATTAGCAATCCGATTATGAAGTTTTACAATACTTCAGATGCACGCAATTACCTGGAAAAAATTTGTGAAGATTTTGAGTTATGTCCGAAATACTGCCATTTACAATCGAATGTGAGCACTTGTTTTCACTACCAAATTAAGCAATGTAAAGGGGTGTGTCGCGATGAAGAATTGATAGAAGATTACAACATAAGAGTAAAAGAAGCAATTGAATCCATGCGCTATTCCACTGGAAATTTTATCATTAAAGAAAAAGGTCGCAACAAAAATGAATATGCATTTGCCTTAGTACTAAGCGGTATCTACAAAGGTTTTGGTTATGCTCCAAAACGAAAAACCATGAATGCAATCGATGATTATATGGAACATATTTCCCCGCGAAAAGACAATACCGACATTAAACGCATACTAAACAGTTACCTTAAAAAAAATCCAAAAAAACTAAAACCTTTAAACGAAAAAGTGGTTTCAAGAAACAGTTTTAATCTAAATAATAATATCTTAAACTTGTTTTAAATCACAGCTACGATGTGCTATCAAACGCGAATCATCAAAAAGAAAGACGCTATTGAAAAGCGTTTTAACGCCATAATAGATAAAGTGGCCGATATTACTCCTATGGAAACTTGTAACGCTTTTGATTATCCGAAAACGCCAATTATCACGAACGATAAGCCAAAAGAAATTCAATTGTATAACTGGGGACTGGTTCCTGAGAACAGCTTCAATTTGGATATTCGCCAATATACGCTTAATGCACGCATTGAATCTTTGGATGAAAAGAAATCCTTTAAAGATTATATTCAAAATCGCTGCCTGATTATTGCCGATGGATTTTACGAATGGCAATGGCGTAATAAAAGTGGTTCACAAAAGCAAAAATACCTTATCACATTGCCAAATGATGACTTATTTGCATTTGCAGGACTGCATACCTCGTGGACCAGCAATACTGGGGAATTGTTTCAAACCTACACTATGGTAACCACGCAGGCCAATGATTTAATGAGCAAGATTCACAATACCAAACAACGAATGCCCATCATTTTAAAGAAAGACCACGAAACAGCTTGGTTGAAAGGCTCGGATTATCATAAATTTGCGTTTCCGTATGCAACATCTCTGATCGCATCACCGATTCATAAAAATCCGAACCAAACAACTTTATTCTAACCTTCGTTATTATTTTCTTTCGTATTTCTTGGCAATACTTCCTCAGGGAATGGAAAGACAATTGTTGAATTCTTCTCAGCTGCTATATTGGCCAGAGTCTGATACAATCGAAGCTTAATCGCAGAAGGGGATTTATCGATTTGTTTACCAGCCTTAAGCAATTGTCCTGCCGCCTGTTCTTCAGCCTCAGCTAAAATAATACGCGCCCTACGTGAACGCTCAGCTTCAGCCTGATTTGCCATCATTCGTCGCATGTTTTCCGGTAACTGAATATCTTTAATCTTCACATCAATAATATCAATACCCCAGTCTTTTGTTTCATGCTCCACAATACCTTTAATATTTTTTCCCATCTCTTCTCTTTTTGATAGAATGATATCCAATTCTACCTTACCACACACATCTCTCAATGCTGCCTGAGCGAGCTGAGAAATCGCAAAATTGTACTCTTCAACCTCCAAGACAGCCTTCTCAGGATCAGAAATCTTAAAGAACACCACACCGTCGATACTACAAGGAACATTGTCTTCGGTCATGACTTCCTGTGAAATGATTTTCACAGTGATTACGCGAATATCTACCACCTGAATGGTTTCTACAAATGGGATTATCCATCTAAACCCCGGTTGCAAAGTCTTAACATACTTCCCAAAACGGAACTTTAGAGCGCGTTTGTATTCATATACAATTCGGATTCCGGCCAATAAAAAAACGACAAGAATAATTACAAATAACATAGTTGGGTTCATAATAGACAATTTAAATTGGTGAATAATAAAAATAGAGCATAAGACTCCTAGCACATAATTCAAATAGTTGAACTATTTATACATCTAATAAATTTACGAATTAAAAGCCTGAAAATAAGGGATTAAATAGTATTTTTTATTTGAAAACGGACAAGACTTCCATCTTTCATACTTTTTAACTATTATTACGCTTCAAATCCAGTCCCATGAAAATCTTTAAAAGGCTGTTCGTTCTTATTGGAATGGCAATAGTAATCCTACTCGTTTATTTCGTGCTAAAAACATTGACTTTTCAATCGAAACAACTGGAAGTAGCTCCAATTACCCAAATAGAAATCTCGGATGATGCTTTGAACCGCTTATCCCAGGCCATTCAAATCGAAACCATTTCACCCGAGAATTCAAAAGATTTTGATTCAATTGCGTTTTATGATTTCAACGCATTTCTTAAAACTGCCTATCCTCTGGTCGATTCCTTACTAGAGTTAAAACGATTCAATGAGTTCACACATTTGTACAAATGGGAAGGAACTCATACAGCATTGGAACCCGTTGTTTTAATGGCGCATTTGGATGTAGTTCCAGTAATTGAAAATAATGTATCAGCATGGAAAGAGGCTCCATTCGGCGGACTCATTAAAAATGATACCATCTGGGGACGCGGAACCATAGATGATAAAAATGGAGTGATTGGAATTCTGGAAGCGACAGAAATGTTGCTGGGGACTGGACATCCTCCCGAGCGTACCTTCTATTTCTCTTTTGGACATGATGAAGAACTTGGAGGACCGCTAGGAGCAAAAGTCGTTGTAGATTATCTCGAAGAAAACAATATAAAACCTGCTATGGTTTTAGATGAAGGTCTCATGATTACAGAGGGATTAGTTCCTGGTATCGACAAACCGGTTGCTTTAATCGGAACTTCAGAAAAAGGAAGTACAACACTGGAATTGACGGTAACTGTGGACGGCGGACATTCATCAATTCCGAAACCTGAAACAGCCATTGATATTTTATCACATGCCGTTGCAAAATTAAAGCAAGAGCCATTTCCAACGGAAATTACTCCTCCTTTAGCCGGTTTTATCGACTATATCGGGCCAGAAATGCCATTTACAAATAAACTTGTATTTGCCAATGCCAATATTTTAGGTCCCGTCTTAAAAAACATTTATTCTAATTCGGAAACAGGGAATGCATTAGTCCGAACTACCACTGCTCCTACAATTTTTAATGCTGGAGTCAAAGAAAATGTAATACCGCGTTTTGCAAGCGCTATAGTGAACTTTAGATTACTTCCAGGCTTAAGTATCGAAGGTTTGATTGCGCATGTTCAAAAAACTATTGATGACCCAAGAATTGAAGTCCGTACTTCTGGTGAGTTCAATTCTACCGCATCAGAAGTCTCTCCTCACAATACCGATTCTTTTGAAACACTTCATAAAACTATAAAAGAAGTTTTTCCGAAAGCGGTTGTAGGTCCGAATTTAATGGTTGCAGGAACGGACTCAAAACACTTCATCCGAATTTCAAATCAGGTATTCCGTTTTTCACCTTTTATTGCAAATCCAGAGACTGTTGGAGGTCTGCATGGAATCAACGAACATATTACAGTGAAAGACTTTAAAAACACGATCAGATTCTATCATCAACTGATTCAAAACACTTCAAAATAAACTGAACCCGACACGCTCGGGTTTTTCTTATTTTACTAGCTAGCCCTCTGAAAAATAATGTTTTACTTAATTTTTATATCTTTATAACTATATCCCAACAAACATTTAGAAAAACTAACTAACCAAAACCAATTCTAAATGCCGTATCAAATTTAAGATAGAATTATCTGCACCTAATCAGGTGCTTTTTGTGTTTGGCATTGGAGACTGAACATTATGAACTTAAAAAAATCTTTCCTTATTATGGCCGTATTAGCGGTTGTAGGTTTAGGAGCCTGGGAACTATATTGGCGTGCGCAAGGCTTTACTGCCGATATAGACGACGACAAAAATTTATGGTCCTGGCAACGTAGCGCATTGGATAAAGCTTCCAAAGACGACATAGCCCTACTCGGGTCTTCCCGAGTGTTATTCGACATTCAACTGGATGCATTTGAAAAACAAACTGGTAAAAAACCAATCATGCTGGCCTGTGCCGGTAGTTCCCCGCTTCCGGTTTTAAAAGACATTGTTGAACAAACCGATTTCAAAGGCACACTGATAATTGGTGTTACCCCTACACTATTCTTCTCTACAACCTTTCCACAGGCATCACCATGGAAACGTCCGCAAACACGAATCGATTATTTCTATGACCGCACTTATGCACAGCGGCTGAATTACATGGTTTCATTCGAATTACAACAACAATTCGCCATGCTCTCTGCAAATGAAGAACAATGGTCGAACGACATCGATTTTAAAGCTTTACTGCGAAATATTCAAATGGAACCAAGAACTGAAGGTCCGAAAAAACCACCATTCTATAACTTTTCAGAAATTGATAGAGATAGAAATACTAAAATGTTACCTCGAGTTTATCAGGATACAGCCTTTGCAAATTCTATAATAAAAGTTTGGGGATTCTTTGGAAAAAATGCGCCGCCGCCTGATAAGAACTCGACTATGGATTTCTTTTTAGACTATGCAAAACAATACACTGACCGTGGTGGAAAAATTATCCTCGTTCGCTGTCCTTCGGAAGGCGGATTCAGAATGGGTGAGAAAATGGTGACGCCACGAGCTGAATTCTGGGATGAACTGGTTCAAAAAACAGGCTTCCCAGCATATCATTTTGAAGACTATCTGCAACTGCAATATCCGTGTCCGGAATGGTCACACCTCAATGCAGAAGACGCTTATGCTTTTACTACGGAATTGACAAAGCTCATCCAGCTAGAT
This sequence comes from Flavobacteriaceae bacterium, assembly GCA_964227255.1. Lineage (GTDB taxonomy): Bacteria > Bacteroidota > Bacteroidia > Flavobacteriales > Flavobacteriaceae > Lutibacter. The sequence continues at coordinate 232,239 of CAXQVI010000013.1, read as the reverse complement.
GGCTATTTAACGAACTCTAAAACCGAATAGCCATGTTATTTAATACACTTATCTTCTTTGTATTTCTGGCAATTGTATTGCTGTTTTACTACACGAAATTTTTAAACTGGACCGGAAAAAAACGCATGCTACTCCTGGCCAGTTATGTCTTTTATGGTTTATGGAATCCTCCACTGATTCTATTACTTTGGATTTCAACTTTTGTAGACTGGACCGTTGGAAACAAACTCTCTAAAGAAACCAATTCCATGGTGCGTAAACAATGGCTACTGCTCAGTATGTTTGTGAATTTAGGGTTCCTAGCATTTTTCAAATATGGAAATTTTCTGATTGAAAATTTTGTGTCTTTTGTCAATATGTTCGACGTGCAGTACCACCCGTTTGAAATGGACATCATACTTCCAATGGGAATCTCTTTCTATACGTTCCAGACTATGAGTTATACCATTGATATCTATCGCAAGAAAACTACGCCAGCCAAGTCCTTTTTGGATTTTGCCTTGTACGTTACCTTCTTCCCTCAACTGGTTGCTGGTCCAATTGTAAGAGCAAAAGACTTGATTACTCAGTTTTACGAACCCAAAAAGGCAACTGTACAACAATTCCTTTGGGGATCCTTTTTACTAACCCTTGGATTGTTCCAAAAAGTAGTTTTAGCCGACGGCATGTTGGCTGAAACCGCCGACACAGTTTTCAATTCAACCAATTTATTACATTTTACAGATGCCTGGGTCGGTACCTTGGCGTTTAGCGGGCAAATTTTCTTTGATTTTGCAGGATATTCTACCTGTGCAATTGGTATTGCATTAATGCTCGGAATTATCTTACCAGACAACTTTAAATATCCATATGGAGCCATTGGATTCTCTGATCTTTGGAGACGCTGGCATATTTCTTTATCAAGCTGGTTAAAAGACTATTTATACATCCCTCTAGGTGGAAATCGACACGGAATAACTCGCATGTATGTTGCTTTAATGCTAACAATGTTATTAGGAGGTTTATGGCACGGAGCCGCATGGACATTTGTGTTTTGGGGATTCTTACATGGAATGTACCTGATTGTAGAACGACTTCTAAAAAATGTCATTACAATAAAAATCAATGCTTGGAATGGAATCCTCCTGGCCTTTATAACATTTACATTTGTGAATTTCACCTGGGTGTTTTTTAGAGCACAGAGTTTTGATACGGCCTGGAATATGTTGACTTCCATGCTCTTTATGCAACCGGAAGGCATGAAAGTAGTAGAGAGTTTTGACGTTTATAAAGTTCTAGGGTTAATCGGAGTTCTATTTCTTACACATTGGTTTATGCGAGATACTTCCGTTAAAGAAGTTTCTCAGAAAATACATCCTGTGGTGTTTGGAATCATTTGGGCAATACTATTCTTCTTTATTACCATAGCACAAAGTAGTGGAGAACAGTTTATATATTTTCAATTTTAATTCAATCAAATCATTATGAAATTACCTATTATTCAAAGCTTGGCTTTAGTACTCTGTTTCCTCGGAGGAATGCAACTTCAGGCACAAGAAGCTACTGCTTTGGTACATTCACCTTCTGTAAGCGACTCACACATTGCATTTGTTTATGCAGAAGACTTATGGGTCGCCAATTTGGACGGCACTAATCCAATCAGACTAACTATCGATGAAGGTGTAGAATCAAATCCGGTGTTTTCCCCTGACGGAAAAACCATTGCCTTTACAGGTAACTACGATGGAAATCAGGATGTATTTGTCGTATCCGCTTCAGGAGGAACACCAAAACGATTAACCTACCATCCAGGAGCCGATTTCGTTTTGGATTTCACTCCTGACGGAAGTAACGTTTTATTTGCATCCCAACGCACCATTCACACGAGAAGATATGCTCAATTATTTGAGGTGTCAATTGATGGTGGTGCAATTTCCAGATTGGACATACCAAATGCATTTTGGGCAGATTATTCCGATGATGGCAGTCATATTGCCTACACCCCTATTCGTGATGTTTTTCCGATGTGGAAGCACTACAGAGGAGGAACAATCGCTCGTATCTGGCTCTACAATAAAAGCAATCATAAAGTAGAAGAAATTCCGAAAATTGCAGGTGGAAACAACGATACTTCTCCTGTATGGATGGGAGATACAATTTATTTCAAAAGTGATCGTGATGGAGAATTTAATTTATTCAGCTACAATACAAACTCGAAAGAACTGTCCCAATTGACCAACTTTACAGACTTCCCTGTTTTGGACTTAGATGCCAGAAGCGGAAACATCGTATTCGAACAAGGTGGGTACATCCATCGTTTTAATCCGAGTAACAACAGCTCGTCAAAAATTCCTATTTCAATCAATACCGATTTACTGGAAGTCAGAGAACGCTTTGTTTCTGGTGCCAATTATGTGCGTACCGGTGGCATCTCTCCAACCGGAGCTCGAGCTGTGGTGGATTTCAGAGGTGAAATTATAACTGTTCCTGCTAAAAAAGGAGATTATAAAAACCTAACCAACTCACCTGGTGCTCATGAGAAATATCCGTCGTGGTCCAACGATGGAAAACATATCGCTTATTTCTCTGATGCCTCTGGCGAATACCAGTTACATCTTCAGAATACAGCTACAGGGAATACCACTGAAATTAAAATCGATGGAAATGGCTTTTACTTCAACCCTCACTGGTCACCTGACAACAGGAAAATTGTATTTGTAGATAATAGTCGCACTCTTTTTATGGCAAATGTTGAAACTAAGAAAGTTGTAAAAATTGCATCTGATGTATTGTATACGCCCGGTGTGATGCGTGAATTGTTCGGAGACTGGTCGTACGACTCCAACTGGATTTCATATACCTTAATCAATGAAAGTAATTTTGAACGTGTTTATTTATACGATGTTAAAAACAATAGATCTGTTCCAATTACTGACGGACTCTCGAATGTTTCAGAACCTGTATTTGACCCAAGCGGAAAGTATTTATACATGACCGCATCAACAGACGCAGGCCCTGTAGTAAACTGGTTCGACCAGTCGAATCAAGATATGCGATTCAGTAATTCCATTTATTTGGTAACTCTTCAAAAGGAAACCCTCTCACCATTCAAAAAAGAAAACGACGAGGAAAAAATAAAAGAAGATGATAAAAAGGAGAAGCCAACAACTTTAAGTATCGATATTGATCATATCACGAATAGAATTGTAGATGTTCCTCTGGGTCCATCAAATTACAGAAATTTAGCAGTAGCTAAGGAGGGTGAATTGTTGTATATCTCTACAAAAGATGGAAAATCGCAGTTAAGTAAATACGCTATTGCAAAACGCAAAGACGAAACAATTATGCCAGCAAACGGATTTGAAATTTCTGGAAATGGGAAGAAAATGCTTACTGTGTCTGGTCGAAGCTGGAAAATTTCTGATGTCGGTGCAAAGCCGAAAGATGGTCCTTTGAACTTTGGAGAGATCAAGGTGAAAATCGACCCTCGTGCAGAATGGAACAATATTTTTAATGAAATGTGGCGTGTGAATCGTGATTATTTCTACGATCCAAACATGCACGGAATCGACTGGGATGCTGCAAAAGAAAAGTACGGAGCGTTCTTGCCTCATGTTGCTGCAAAAAGCGATTTGTACCGCGTTATGACCTGGATGGGAAGTAATTTGGGCGTCGGACACCACCGTTTTGGTAGCCAAGGTGATCGCATGAACTCCCCTGAACGCGTCAATGGTGGATTACTGGGAGCAGATTATGAATCGAAAAATGGGCGCTACCAAATTTCAAAAATTTATGGCGGACTAAACTGGAATCCAAATATGCGTTCGCCTTTAACCGAACCTGGAGTGAATGTCAACACAGGAGATTATATCATTGCCGTTGACGGAGCACCCGTGCAATCATCCGACAACCTATTCAAATTCTTTGAAAACAAAGGAAACAAGCTGGTTAAATTAACAGTGAGTACCAATAGCAATGGTTCAAATGCAAGAACTTATGAAGTAACCACCATTACTAATGAAGCGGCATTGCGCAATCGTGACTGGGTAGAAGGAAACATGAAAAAAGTCCACGATGCAACCAATGGACGTGTGGCTTATGTCTATGTTCCTAACACTGCTGGAGCAGGGCATCAATATTTCAAGCGATATTTCTATCCGCAGGCAACAAAAGACGCAATTATTGTGGATGAAAGATACAATGGTGGTGGACAATTAGCCGATTACTATATCCAGCAATTAAACAAGCCAGAACAAGCACGTTGGAATTTCAGGTACGGGAAAGACTTGAAATCTCCTTCAGCATCCATTCAAGGACCTAAAGTCCTGATTGCCGATGAGAACGCTGGTTCAGGAGGAGACTATTTCCCATATTTATGGCGTATGTTTGATTTGGGACCTATTGTTGGTAAACGCACCTGGGGTGGATTGGTTGGAGTACTTGGATATCCCGAATTTATCGATGGAGGATCTGTTACTGCTCCAAACGTGGCATTCTACAATCAGGAAAAAGGATTCCATATTGAAAACCAAGGTGTGGCCCCTGATATTGAAGTTGAACAGTATCCTGAATTTGTAATTAAAGGACAAGATCCACAACTGGAAAAAGCGATTGAAGTAGTTTTAGAAGCGCTCGAAAAGAATCCAACAAAACAGGTAAAAACACCTGCGTACCCAATTGTACCGAAGTCGAACTAATTGAATTCTAAAATTAAAAGTTAAAGCCACAATTATTCAATTGTGGCTTTTTTTACATCCGCAACAAAAACGTTAAATAGTCGTCTAAATTAGAAACAATGCTAAAAATGCGTAATTTTGGCGCATCAAATAAAAAGGTATTTATAGGTTTTACAGAAATCTAAACACGTAATTTTGACACATAAAAAACATTTTTTAGGAATCGACTTTTCGGTCATTAACTGGACGAATAAACTGGAATTCCGTAATTTTATCAAACGCAATCGAATCAAGACTTCGAGGGCAATTGTATTGTTTTTAATCGGGATCAAAAACGAAGCAAAAGACACAAAAGAAGCTTCCTTCATCATTGGAAAATACCTCGTAAAACAAAAAATTACCAAAACCGAAGAACGCGTGCTAAAAAAGCAGGTGGCCGATTTATTTAAAATCGTGGGTATTGGGATCCCCTTTATTCTTATTCCTGGAGCTACACTTCTTATTCCATTTATTATACGTGTAGCCGATAAAAAAGGCATCGATTTAATACCTTCAAACTTCAAATCAGAAGAAATTTCATCTGAAGAAGAACAAAACTCTTAACTCCTTGAATTTCATATTAATTGCTTAATTTTAGAAAAATTAACTCAAAAAACTTTTATGAAATTATTTACCAGTCTATGCAAAACACTAGGTGTTTTGACATGTACACTTCTATTTGTAACTACAAATCTATTTGCTCAAGAAACAAGACTTTTACGACAACCTTCTGTAAGTGACAACCATATTGCGTTTTGCTATGGCTCTGATATTTGGGTTGCTGACTCCGATGGAAAAAATGTAATGCGACTCACAAGTACGCAGGCCGTAGAATCTGATCCTTACATTTCTCCAGATGGAAAAACGGTAGCTTTTACCTCAAACCGAAATGGATATACGGCAGTTTTTACCGTAGCTATCAATGGTGGTGATGCCACGCAAGTAACCTGGCATCCAAGCGCTTCACAAGCCAGAGGTTGGACGCCAGACGGATCAAAAATCCTGTTTGCTTCCTCGAGAGGTACGGCTCCTTCATCATTCAACAGATTGTATACCATTAATCCGAATGGTGGACCAGCGTTATTGCTATCACAACAAAGAGCAACCGATGGCTCCTTTCACGCGAATGGAACAGACATCGTTATTGATCCTGTAAGAAGATGGGATATTGAATGGCGTGCGTATCGCGGCGGACAAAACACATCGTTGGTATTGCTTAACACAAAAAACTCGAAAGAAGTTTTACTGCCAAATGAAAAAACTACTGATATAAAACCGGTATGGCATGGCGACGAAATTTACTTTTTATCAGATCGTGATTACGTTGCTAATATTTGGACATACAACACAAAATCGAAGGCTTTAAATCAATTAACTACTTTTAAAGGCTCTGACATCAAGAATTTCGCAATCAACGGGAATACCCTGGTGTATGAACGTGATGGTTATTTGCATAAAATGGATTTAGCGAATAAAACTTCCACGCAACTCTCAATCAAGGTAGTCGGAGACTTCCCTTGGGCAGCGACCGAATGGAAAAATGTTTCGAACAATGCGAGTAGTGTATCGCTTTCACCTACAGGAAAAAGAGCCCTAATGGAAGCTCGTGGTGAAATCTTCACCGTTCCATTAGAGCATGGCGACGCACGTAATTTAACGCAGTCATCTAACACGGCCGACCGAAGACCAATATGGTCGCCAAAAGGCGATAAAATAGCATGGTTCTCTGATAAAAGTGGCAATAAATATCATTTGATGGTGGCATCACAAGACGGGATGTCGACTCCAAGAGTGTATGACCTAGGAGAATCGCATCTGGGCTGGGAACCACAATGGTCTCCTGACGGGATGCATATCGCTTTCTGCGACGATGATGTGCGTGTAAAAATCTTAACACTGGCTACTGGAGCAATTAAAACCATCGCTGTTGGCGGGACCAATTTAGAAAGAGGTCGTATGGATTTAGCATGGTCTCCGGACTCTAACTGGCTGGCATATTCAAAATCTGGAGCGAACAACTTCAAACAGATTTTTGTGTGGTCGTTCAAAGACGATAAGAGTACTGCCATTACAAATGCCTTTGCAAATTCTTTCGCTCCTACATGGGATTTGGATAAAAAACACTTGTATTTTCTTGCAAGCACAGATGTGGCTTTAGGTTCTGGTTGGGCAAACACGAGTTCTATGACTTCCAATCCTGTGTATGCGGCCTATGTAATTACACTTCAAGCTAAAAGCGATTCACCTTTCAAACTAAAGAGCGATGAAGAAGAAATAAAAAAGGACGAAGACAAAGACCAAGACAAAGACGAAGACAAAGACAAAGACAAAGACAAAAGCAAAGATAAAAATTCAGGTATTCAAATTGACTTCGATAATATATCAAGAAGAACACTTGCCTTACCAATTCCGGAAAGACAATATGGTTTTATGCTTGCTGGTCCTCAAGGGCATGTTTTTATTGGTGAATACAAAGCCAATGAACGCGGAGCTATCTTACAAAAATTCAATTTAGAAAAAGGAGAAATTAAACAATTCGCCGAAGGTATTCGCCAAATAGCAATTTCTGCTGATGCAAAAACTATGATTGCTTCCTACGGAAATAACTGGAAGATATTAAAACCCGGAGGTGCTAACGACAAAGGAGCGAAACCTTTAAAAGTGAATCTTCAAATGAAGCTTGATCTTCAGGCTGAATGGAATCAGATTTTTGAGGAAGCCTGGCGCTACGAACGTGATTACTTTTATGATCCAAACCTGCACGGTAGAGACTGGAATGTGGTGTACAACCGCTATGCACCGCTCATTCCTTTTGTAAAGCATCGTGCTGATTTGAACTATATTTTAGATCAGATGAACGGGGAACTTTCAGTGGGACATAGTTTTGTTGGTGGTGGAGATTATCCTTCTGTGAAATCGTCAAAAATGGGCTTATTGGGAGCCGATTTGGAAGCTTCTAATGGACGGTGGAAACTGAGCAAAATATTTACAACTGAAAGTTGGAATCCAAATTTAACGAGTCCGCTGGATCAGCCAGGATTAAACATCAAAGAAGGTTATTATCTGGTTGGTGTAAATGGGAAGGAATTGCGTGTAACAGATAATCCATATCAGTTTTTGGATGGAACTGTGGGAATGCAGACTATATTACATTTAAACGACAAGCCTCAATTTGCAGGCGCATGGACGGAAATTGTAAAACCAATTAGAAGTGAAAATGGACTCCGCCAAAGAGAATGGGTGGAATCGAATCGCAGAATGGTCGATAAGCTTTCGAATGGAAAACTTGGATACATCTGGGTACCAAATACGGGAGGACCGGGATTTGTTTCTTTTAACCGTTATTTCTTCGCACAACAAGACAAACTAGGAGCTGTAATTGACGAACGTTTTAATGGTGGTGGTTTGTTAGATGACTATATGGTTGATTTAATGACACGAAGTCTGAGAGCTGGATTAACAAACGAAGTTCCCGAAGGTAAACCAATGCAACTACCAGCAGGAATTTTAGGCCCAAAAGTCTTACTAATTAACGAATTAGCAGGTTCCGGAGGAGATTTCTTCCCATGGGTATTCCGTCAGCAAAATGCAGGAAAATTAATAGGAACAACAACTTGGGGGGGACTGGTAAAATCGTCTGTTCACTACGGAATGGTCGATGGTGGTTATTTGACTTCGCCTGACAATGCCGTATTTGACCCAATCAACAACAAATGGGTTGCTGAAAACGAAGGTGTAGCTCCGGATATTGAAGTACGACAAGATGCTGCTTCGCTTTCAAAAGGAAAAGATCCGCAATTAGAGGCAGCTGTGAAAGAATTGATGCAACAGTTAGGAAACAAGAAATCGAAGGAAATTACTCCTCCACCATATAGCACACCGGCAACAAAAAACTAAAATAATGCTTAACGTAAGTATTCGACAAGAGGAACGTACGGATGCGGAAGCTGTGTTCAATCTGATAGAAAAAGCTTTTGAAAACGAACTGCACAGTGACCAAAAAGAACAATTTCTAGTGGAAAGACTGCATCAGTCGAACGACTTTATTCCTGAACTGTCTTTAGTGGCAACCAGAGATGACAAAGTTGTAGGCTATATCCTTTTATCAAAAATACTTATCGAAAGTGACACACAAACAAATCAGTCGCTGGCCATGGCGCCAGTGGCTGTTTTACCAGAATATCAGGGACAGAAAATTGGAGCCCAACTTATTGAGGAGACGCACCTACGAGCTAAATCATTAGGCTATGACTCAATTATTTTGTTGGGACATGAACACTATTATCCACGATTTGGCTATAAATTAGCCAGCAATTTTAATATTACACTTCCGTTTGATGTGCCAGATGAAAATTGCATGGCAATTGAATTGATTAAAGGCGCTCTTGAACAAGTATCAGGGACCGTTGTGTATCCAAACGAATTTTATGAATAAAATTTTCGACGATCAGGAATTTGAAACTATAGATTTCAATAGTACTACTTTAGAATTGGGTGAGTACAACAATTGCAGTTTTGTGAATTGTAATTTCGAAGGACTGCATTTATCGAACATCCATTTTATTGAATGTGAATTTGTCGATTGCAATCTAAGTAACGTGAGGGTGAAGAACACCATGTTTCAGGAAATTGAATTTCATAATTGCAAGTTGATGGGTATTCAGTTTTCAGAATGCAATCCATTTCTATTTGCGTTACACTTGCACAAGTGCAATCTTAGTTTTTCTTCTTTTTTTAGTTTCGACGTGAAGAATATACGCTTTAATAATTGTACTTTGGAAGGGGTCGATTTTACGGAAGCAGATGCTGAAGGCGCCATATTTAATGAATGTGTTTTTACCAAAGCTATTTTTGAAAACACAAATTTAAAAAAGGCAGATTTCAGATCATCGAGCAATTTTGTTATCAATCCTCAAAATAATCTGGTAATGGGAGCACATTTCAAAAAAGACCAGCTGGGAAACCTTCTCACATCGTACAAACTAAATATTTATTAATGGAAAATCCAATCGACGCTCTTTTCAAAATTATTACTGAAAAAGACCTTTGGAAAGGTTCAAAAACATTTGAAAGAAATGATTTCCTAGCACAAGAAGGTCAGACCAATACCAATTTATATTACGTTACTGAAGGAAGCTTCCGGTTATTTCTGTCATTAGAAAGTCAGGAACAAAACATCCGATTTGCCTATAAGGAAACTTTTTTTGGGGTGTTGGACACATTTTTAACCGATAAACCTTCAAAATACAACATTCAGGCACTTAAAAAAAGTTCGGTTCAATATGTATCGAAACAAGGATTTCAAAAATTAATCCAATCACATTCGGAATTACGTATGCATTGGGAGACAGTGCTTGCAACAATTATTGAACAACAATTAGAGAGAGAAGTGGATTTACTTCTTCAATCTCCGTTACAACGCTATCAAAGGGTCTTAAAAAGAAGTCCGAGGGTATTTCAAGAAATTCCTCATAAGCATATTGCAAACTACTTACGAATGACTCCTGAAACACTTTCAAGATTGAAAAAATCTTGATTTCAATCAAGACCCACTTCAATTCTTTATGAGATATTTGTCTAAAACAACTACTAATGAATACACTAGATTGCATTTCAGAACTGATTGAACTGACACTTCAGACCAAAAAAGAATTACAACAATTGAAATCGCTTGACGAAAACACGTTAAATTTTAGACCTGGCGAAAAAAAATGGAGTGTACTTGAAGTCATACAACACCTCACCTACTACGGCGATTTCTATATTCCTGAATTTTCAAAACGTATTGAAAACACAAAACACCGAATTCCTGATGAACGAATTAAACCTGGACTATTAGGAGCCTATTTTGTCAAAGTGATTCAACCTGTGGAAGGATTTAAACCCATGCAAACGTTGGGACAATTCAATCCTATTAACAGCAATATTTCCAAAAAAATATTAACCTCTTTTGATGCGCAGCTGGACGGATTTCTGCAAATTCTGGAAGCATCTAAAACTGTAAATATAAATAGAACTAGAGCTTCAGTAAGTATTGCTCCATGGATGCGTTTAAAATTATGCGATTTACTTCGCGTTGTGATTTACCACAACCAACGACACTTTATTCAGATAGAACGTGTATTGGAAGTTGAAGCGACCTAATTCAACTGTTAGAAGCATTCATTTTATTGCATTCAATTTAGTCGATTCCAATTTTTTCTTGCTTCTGATTATCAAGTTCTCTCATCAAATTCCATAGATAAAATTACATGTTATAATTCCATAGACTTCATAGCTGACCAAGATGTCGCAAAGATGTCATAATCATGACGTCATCAATGTCCATCCCTTGATATTACTTTTGTTTCAAACATTTAAACAATACTATACATGAAAGAATCAAAAGAGATTATGAAACAAAAGCCACTCATTAAAGAAGCATTTCATCTTGCAAAGGGACCAACATTAATTGCTCTTGTCCTAACTCCATTGAGATATTCACTTGAACTAATAGGCATTCCCGAAAAATTTATATTCCTTATTGGGTTATTGTGGCTGACAATTGGTGTATCCATTTACTGGGCAATAAAATTTCATGATAAGGATCGATTTTTAATTCTTCTTTTATTGGGATTAGTGATTTATTCACCAATTTCAAGAGTTCCCGTTGCTGTCGCCTGGTGGGTGGATACCAACTGGAAATTGGGAACACACTACGGACTTTATTTTGATACGATTGAGCAGGTTTTTTTAAATCAAGTAGCTTATGGATCAATCGTCCAAATAATTCCTGGTTTTATCATTGGTTCAGTTACCTTTGCTATTATGCAACAGAGACAAACAATGAAATTGAAAAATAATACTTTAAATAATGGATAAAAACCTATTAGCTTCTCGAATAAAGGAATTAAGAAAACTAAAAGGGATGTCGCAAGAATTTCTTGCTGAAGAATCCGGTTTAAGTCTACGAACTATTCAAAGAATTGAAAATGGGGAATCAAATCCAACTGGAGAATCCCTCAAAAGATTATCAAATGCATTAAATGTGAATCCTGATGAACTCATTGACTGGTCCATAAAAGAGGACAAAAAGTATTTAACTTTTCTTAACCTCTCGGCCCTCACCTTTCTGTTCTTTCCATTGTTGGGAATTCTCATTCCTTTTATTCTTTGGTCATCAAAGAGAGGAAAGATTAAAAATATCAATCAATTAGGGAAAGATCTAATCAATTTTGAAATAACATGGACATTAGTGTTGTTTTTTATACCAGTACTGATGTTTACAGCTTCCAAAACAGGACTTTTAGAAGCTATTTCCTTAAGCACATTTGTAGTTGTAATACTTGTTTTATACAGTACTAATGCACTATTAATCTTGGTTAATTCAGTCAGAATTAGCAATGAAAAAGAAGCCATCTACCCTCCAAAATTCAAATTTTTAAATTAAGAAAGGGCAAATCTCTGAATAATCCAGACATGAACTATTTGAGTTCGTACATTGGCAACTACACTTGCATTGAATGCTTAAAAAACCTTGAATCCTAAGAATTAAAAGCTAACATAAGTAGTTAACATTCATCAAGGAACATGAAAGTATTGTGCACACCAAATCGTTGTAAAATTTCATTGTGTTGATTAGAATATTATAGTAAATTTAGAATATTGATATGCAACATATTAACTATGATAAAACAAATTTCAACAGAACTACTATTTATCTTTGGAACTATAATAGTTGGCTTTGTGGTGCTTTTTATATTATGGAAATTTTTTAAGAAAATTGGAAATTTTCGTGGATAATCAAGTACAAGATGACAGCATTTTTATGCATTTAGGAAGTTGAATAATTTCATAGACTACTATCTTAAAATATTCAATATAAGTTCCTGTTTTTTTCTTTTTAGTACATTTAAGAAATGTATAGAAATAACTCTGATGTTATTTCAAATTTAAAAACTACTTCATTCAAAAATCAAATGAATAACAAGGCAATTAATTATCCATATCTATTCCTGCTTATCTTTTTAGTTCTGAGCTTTTCATGCTCTGAACACAACAACAAGACATATACAATTTTCCATGGAGGCACCATTTTAACGGTTGACGAAACTTTTTCTGAAGTCGAAGCACTTGTTGTTGAAGACAAAAAAATAATTGAAATTGGAAATTTTGATGTCATAAATTCAAAATATGGTAAAAGTGCAAAACATATCAATCTTAAAGGAAAAACCATGCTTCCTGGATTTATTGATGCACACTCTCACGCATTAACAGGAGCAATGGCCAATAATTTAATGGACTATGTTGGAATGTCTCGATTTAAAACTACAAAAGAAGTAATAAATCATTTAAAACATCGTGTTTTAGAAACACCAGAAGGAGAATGGATTACAGGCAGAAACTGGGATCCTGCCGTTCAAGACGGTCCGGAAGAGCTTACGACTAGCATTCTGGATGAGATATCTTCGAAGCATCCTATTTTCATATTAAATGCTTCAGGTCATCTGGCTTATGCAAATTCGAAAGCTTTTGAAACGGCTGGAATCGATGCATCTGTTTCAAATCCTGAAGGAGCTGAATTTGTCAAAGATGCTGAAGGAAACCTAACTGGAGTTATGAAAAATATGTTGTCTTTCATCCAAGTCATGCAAGCATATCCTAAAATGCAGAGCTTCGAGCCTATTCCAGCATTAATTGAATTATTGAATCAATGGAGTGCTGTTGGAGTTACCACTTCTTCTGAATTGGCATTAGGAGCATCAACAAATTCTCCGGAGGATTTAAACATAATGCTAGAAGCTTCAAACCATAAAGATTTCAATGTCAGACTTCGTGCGTATCCATCGTACATAATTAATGAGCAGTGGAGTGCATTCGGTCTTAAAAATTTCACTGGAAATGACCTTGCAAAAGTCGTAGGATTTAAATTAGTGGCTGATGGATCCAATCAAGGTTTTACCGGACTCCAAAGAGAATCATACTGTTGTAGTGCATCACATATAGGCAGTCGTGGAATAGCTTATACCAGTCTAGAAGATCTGTATGAGTTTGCAAAACAAAGAACTGAAGAAGGTTTCCAATTAGCAATGCACGGAAATGGCGACCAAGCAATAGATAATATATTGAACGTAGTGCAACGCTTATCAGATGAAGGATATGACTTTTCCGAGTTAAGACCACGAATTGAACATTCATCTATTCTGCATGATGAACAGATTCAACAAATGAAAACATTGGGAATTACACCAAGTTTTTTGATTGGACATGTGCATTATTGGGGGACTTTTATGAGAGATGAAGTATTTGGAGAGAAAAAAGTACAATTGCTGGACCGATGCGCAAGTATAGAAAAAGAAAACATGCCTTTTAGTCTGCACTCCGACTTCATGGTAACGAATACCTTGCCTTTAGAGATGGTAGAAATTGCAGTCACACGTCGCACCTGGAAAGAACCTGAATATCAACTCGCTCCACAAGAATCAATTTCAGTTGAATCGGCAATCAAAGCGATCACTATTCACGCTGCCTGGCAACTCATGAGTGAAAAAGAAATTGGTAGTCTGGAGGCTGGAAAGTTCGCTGACTTGGTCATTTTAAAACAAGATCCACGCAAAGTTGAACCAACCAACATTTCAGAAATACAAGTACTTGAGACATGGCTCAATGGGGAAAAAGTGTATGATTTTGTTGAATAGAGCAATCATTATCGCTACAATTTGCCTCAATACTAGTTTTGGGTAAGAGTTATAGGACGGACAAAAAAAGATGGAGTTCAGAAGCAAAACTCAGTAGTGACAATTATAGAATAAATTTAAGTATTCAAAACAAAAGGAAAATCAAAATCACGAGTTCCTAAATCAAAGACAGCCCTCTTTCTTATCTCCAGAAAGTTATTTTCTTTTCTTACTTTTAGATATAAGACAATAAAACCTTTTCAAGCTTGTACAACAACCTGTGCCAAACCCAATAATTATGAACTGGAAAAATAGCATCTCAACTTCAATTTTACTATGTAGCATTCTATCTTTATTAGGAATTCAAAATACATTTAGTCAAAAGAAATCAGATGTGAAACTCGTCCTTCAAATTACTGTTGATCAATTAAGAGCCGATTTGCCAAGAACAGTTTTCGATCGTTTGCCGGAAGGCGGTTTCAAATATTTCTACAATCAGGGAATTGTTTATGAAAACGCGCAGCACCGTCATGCCAACACTGAAACCGTGGTCGGACATACCACTTTAGCAACTGGTGCTGACCCTGCAAAACATGGAATGATTGGTAATTTGTGGTTCGACAAAGAAAAGCAACATACTGTTTACAATGTAGAGGATTATCGTTACCCACTAATCGGTTCTGGGTCTGGAGTTGATAAAAATACTGAAATTGACCCTTCTCAAGCCGCTGCATCAACAGATGGAAGATCGCCATCAGCAATTATTTCAACAACTTTTTCTGACGAATTGGCGATGAACACCAACGGTGGAGCGAAAATATTTGGCGTATCTGTGAAAGATCGTGGCGCCATCACTATGGCTGGACATGCAGGAAAGGCATTCTGGTTCAGTAAGGCCAGTGGCCAGTTTGTTACTAGTTCCTATTATTACCAGGACTATCCTGAATGGGTTACAATATGGAACAAACAGGAAAAATACAAGTCGTATGCAAATACCACTTGGGAATTAACCAATGATATTTCGACTTATACTTATGGCGAAGAAGACGATATGCCATATGAAACGAATTTACCGGGATATGGGGTCGTATTCCCTCATAATTTTGGGTCTTCGGATAACAAATACTTCACCACATTTTTGACGTTAAGTCCAGTCGGAGATCAATTGACATTGGACTTTGCAAAAGAATTAATCGTAGCAGAAAACATCGGGAAAGACGAAACAACGGACTATCTATCTGTGAGTTTTTCATCTACGGATTATGTCGGACATGTATTCGGACCTTCAAGTTTGGAAAGTGAGGACAACCTAATAAAATTGGACAGAACGTTGGCGGAATTATTAAGTTTTGTCGATAAAAAAATTGGATTGAACCATGTGCTCATAGTTCTGTCTGCCGACCACGGAGGACCAGATGTGCCAGATCGCATGAAGAAATTTGGTGTAGATGCTGGATATTTTGATATTGACGGCATTGATACTTTAGCTATTAGTAAAACGATAAGAGAAAAATTCAACATCAATGAAAAGGTGGTTTCCGGATTTTTTCATCCTTATGTGTATTTGAACAATGATGTTATTAAAAAACACAATCTTGATGTCAATGAAGTCGCCCGGACTCTTGCACATAAATTGCAAAGTCATGAAGGCATCGCATTTGCCGTACCATCAATAGATTTATTAGAAGGAAATATTGCGAATACCGAATTAAATACGGCAATTCTACGAAGTTACAATCCGAAGCGTTCCGGTGAAATATACATCGTTACAGAACCGTATTGGTACATCAATGATTTTGACGGACTGGAAGTCGCAAGTACCCATGGATCCCCATGGAAATACGACACTTCAGTACCTGTAATTTTTGCAGGAAACGGATTGAGACCACAAACTATTTTCCGCAAAATTGAGACGGTTGATATTGCATTGACCCTCTCCAATTATTTACAAATAAAAATACCTTCTGCAGCTTCAGGACAACCGTTGACAGAGGTTTTAAAAAAATAAAGCTGGACTTCGAAAGTGCAAGAACTTATAAACAAAATAAAAAGCAACATCCCTTTAAGCTCAATGGGTGAAGCACATATCTATTCCATTACAAAAGAATTAACTATTCCAAAAGGTGCTGTCTTGATAAATCAAGGTCAACCTGTGAATCATACCTATTTCGTAAAAAGAGGTTGCCTTCGCTCCTATTGTATGGATAAAAACGGAAAAGAACACACCTTGCAGTTCGCGATTAAAGATTGGTGGATAAGTGATTTCATTGCGATTTACAATAATGAGATGGCGACTTTAACCGTTGAATGCATCACAGATTCTGAAGTCATCCAATTCAACGCCAAAGAATTGAATCGTATTTATACCAAATTTCCAGAATTTGAAGCTTTCCAGAGAAACAATCTCGAGCGCCATGTTGTTGCACTCCATAAACGTATTTTAAACTTGCTTCAGTTGACAGCTCAAGAGCGTTACGATTTGTTTTTAGAGCAATATCCAGATATTGAAAAATTCACCCCAAACTACCATATTGCTTCATATTTAGGCATTACACAGCAAAGTTTAAGTCGGATCAGAGCCGAAAAAGTAAAGCGTTGATTTCTTAACATAGGATAATTTTTTTGAAAGCGTATCTAACTATATTTGTTTTTAAACTGACAAACAAATAGTTATGCTCAAAAAATTACTTGGAATTGCTCCGCAACTGGAATCAGATGGTTCATATAAGCCTTCAAAAGTCGCTTTGAAACTGGCAACTTCACCAATAACCGATTTTGAAAATCTCTCGTATGAAAAATACACAGGAAAGAAATCGAAAATCCTTGTCATTTTCACCGAACAAAAAAATATGAAAATGATGAACGACACGTTGTTTTCTACAGGAAATCACCCGGTTGAAACGCTTGTACCAATGCTACACCTTAAGAATGCTGGATTTGAATTTGAAGTTGCAACTCCTACAGGGAAACCAGCCGTATTAGAAATGTGGGCATTTCCAGAAAAAGATGAGCATATTAAATCCTTTTATTCTGAATTGAAAGCTGATCTTGAACAGCCCATGAATTTAATGGACTTCATGGATAACAATTCGAATAAATCTGATACCTATGCTGCTGTTTTAATTCCAGGTGGTCATGGTGCCATGCTTGGAATTCCTCACGATCAGAATGTAGGAAATATACTGCACTGGGCTCATGAAAATGATTTGTTTACAATTAGTCTATGTCATGGACCAAGTGCCTTTTTAGCTACTACTTTGAATGATCGACCATTCCTTTATGCAGGTTACGAAATGGCGGTTTTCCCAGATTCGGTTGACAAACAAACACCCTTGATTGGCTATTTACCAGGTCATATGCCTTGGGGATTGAGTGAACGATTGAAAGGATTAGGTGCGATACTCGTGAATAAGAAATCGGATAATACCGTTTGTTTGGACAGAAAATTAATTACAGGTGCCAGTCCGCTTGCCTCAAATGAACTCGGAAAACTGGCAGCTAAAACCTTATTGAAAAATTTAAAATAGATATTTAATGGAATTAATAGATAAATTAAAATGGCGCTATGCAACCAAAGCAATGAACGGTAAAAAAGTGCCTCAGGAGAAAATAGACACTATCATTGAAGCGATTTCATTGACTCCTACTTCTAGTGGATTACAACCTTTTGAAGTGTTTGTGATTACTAACCAGGAAGTTAAGGAGCAAATAAGACCTATCGCTTGGAACCAATCAGTTGTAACAGATTGTTCACATTTATTGGTTTTTGCCGCTTGGGATACGTACACCGCAGACCGAATTAACAAAATGTTCGATTTGACCAATGAGGTAAGAGGGTTTAAAAATGAAGGTTGGGAAAACTACAGACAAATGCTGCTGAGCGCTTACCCTCAAAAAGATCCTGAAGAAAATTTTAATCATGCAGCACGACAAGCATATATTGCATTTTCTCAAGCTATTGCAGCAGCTGCTTTTGAAGGTGTTGATACCACTCCAATGGAAGGTTTTGACCCTAATGCTTTGGATGAAATTCTAGGATTGAGAGAAAAAGGATTAAGAAGCTGTGTGATCTTACCTTTAGGATACAGAGACACAGATAATGACTGGCTGGCAAACCTCGTAAAAGTCAGAAAAAGCAAAGAAGATTTAATTACAGAAATTGCATAATATTTTACAACAGATGGACTAAAAAAAACGATTTGGAATCACTTTCAAATCGTTTTTTATTTGGTCTAAATTATGAGTTAAAAATTCTTCTAAACCAAAAAATATCTATTTTATTAGATGTAAAGTTGCTTTGAAGTTTTAGAAAGAAAATACAATGACATGAACCAAACTTGTCAATAATAATTGAAATTCACTTCCTTGCTGTCATTGTTTTACTAGAACAATAAAGTATCTTTAATGTTCTAAAAACAACCCGACTTTTTAAATCGACCAAAAGATGAATTTTGAGTATTTATTAAACGATATCTATAAAAATATTGTCTCATCCGAAGATCAAGGAGAGACTGCTTCCTATATACCAGAACTGGCAAAAGTGGACCCTGTAAAATTTGGAATCCATATTACAACCATCAATCAGGAATCTTTCGGGATTGGAGATTACAATGAAAAATTCTCTATTCAAAGTATTTCCAAAGTACTTGCGTTAACACTGGCCTATCGGTTGGTTGGTGACAAAATTTGGACACGTGTAGGAGTAGAACCTTCTGGAACTGCTTTTAATTCGTTAGTGCAACTTGAAGCGGATAAAGGATTGCCAAGGAATCCATTTTTAAATGCTGGAGCTATTGTCATATCCGATATACTTCTGAGCCAATTAGAAAATCCCAAAGAAGATTTTTTAAGGTTTGTCAACAGCCTTTCCAAGAATAACAATATGAACTATTCTGAAAGAATTGCGGAATCCGAAAAAAAGGTCGGTTATCGCAATGTGGCCTTATGCAACTTCATCAAATCATTTGGCCGTATCGAAAATGAGCCTGCCGATGTGCTTGATTTTTACTACGATTTATGTTCGCTTGAAATGAGTTGTAAGGAACTTTCAGAGGTATTCATGTTTTTAGTAAACAACGGTGTTGAAATGAATAACAACTCTCCAATCCTCACCGAAAGTGCATCTAAAAGATTGAATGCACTCATGCAGACCTGTGGATTTTATGATGAATCGGGAGAATTTGCCTTTAAAGTCGGTTTGCCAGGGAAAAGTGGTGTCGGCGGAGGTATTATTGCCATTCACCCTGACCAATATGCCATCGCCGTTTGGAGTCCGAGATTAAATAAAAAAGGAAATTCATTCAGAGGGATGAAATTTCTAGAAGAGTTCACTACGAGATCCCATCTATCTATTTTTTAAATAAAAAAAGGGCTTAAATGGCCCTTAATTCGTTCTCTGCTATCGCTTCATTGATGTCTACTTTGAGGTACTTATGACTATTAAAAAAGAACTTTTCTGAAGCCAGTTTGATGGTTGCTACCAGCCTTCCATCTTTATGCTCTTTAATAGATGTAACAACAACTTCCTGACCTTTTATTTTTTTATAATTGGCAACTCCTCCCTTTTTTATAATGAAATTGGTTTTCGGAAAATCGATGTGTTTATACTTATTATTTTCAACATCTTGGATAATAAAAGTGGCTCCTACTTCAATTTGAGATTCCTGGGCATACATAGCACTTACTAGCAACCCAAATAATAGGGTCCATAAAATACGACTTCTCATACTATTGATTTTTTGGTTAACAGGTTAAAAATAATAAATTTTACTCTAAAATTCCGACAGCAATCAACTACCAAAACATCATATTGTCAACATTTACTAACTTCGGTGAACTTGAAACCATCAGCAACATGAAACATACCAACTATTTTACATGGGTCCTCTTTCTAAGCCTACTTGCCTGTAAAGACAAGCCTGCTTTTAATGAAAAGGTGCAACCAACAGAAAATTTGACCAAAACTAGTGCTCGTATCATCGATTTATCTCATAAATACTCCGATGAAACCGTTTATTGGGTTACAGCAGAAGAATTCAAGCTGGATACCGTATTTAAAGGTCATACCGACCAGGGATTCTTTTATTGTGCTAATAATTTTAGTACAGCGGAACACGGCGGAACCCATATTGATGCCCCAATTCATTTTGCGGAAAAAGGACAATCGGTTGATGAAATACCTTTGGAAAAGCTCATAGGGCCAGCCATTAAAATCGACGTTTCTTCAAACGCTTTAAAAGATCGAGATTACCTGATAAGTATTGACGATTTAAAAGCTTGGGAAACTGAGGAGGCTATGGAAATTCCATCCGGGAGTATCGTATTGCTTCAAACTGGATATGCTCAATTTTATCCAAATCCTGAAAAATACATGGGAACCGCAGAACGAGGTGCAAAAGCTGTTCAAAAATTACATTTTCCAGGACTTTCCAAAGAGGCAGCGCAATGGTTGGTTGATAAACGGGATATCCATTCAATTGGGATCGATACACCAAGTATTGATTTCGGTCAGTCAACATTGTTTGAGAGTCATGTGATATTGCTTTCAGAAAATATTCCTGCATTTGAAAACCTCAACAATCTGGATCAACTGCCGTCTAAAGGTTTTGAAGTTATAGCCCTTCCTATGAAAATTGAAAAAGGAAGCGGAGCACCCCTGAGAATAATAGCACTTGTCGAATAAAGATTAGTCTTAAGTCATGAATCTGATTTGAAATTGGTAATTTTAATCACAGATTCCACAAAACAATTAACTGTATTTATTATGAATTTAAATTTAGCCGATAAATTATTACTTCTCGCTTTAGACGATGAAAAAGGCACTTTCAATGCCGATTCCTTAACTTTTAATTACGGGATTGCTGGGGCTATCATTTATGAATTAATCAAAGACAACAGCATTGAAATTTCTAATAAAAAAATAAAAGTATCTAATGCTAGAAATCATACCGATGCTGCTTTGGACTACTGTCTTTCAAAAATCCGCGAATCAAAAAAGGAAAGATCGATAAAACGCTGGATAGATTATTTTGGAAATAGAGGTAGCCGCATTCGAAAAATAATCCTCGAAAAGCTGATAAAGAAGGGAATACTAGCCGAAAAAGAAAGCACATTTTTATGGATTTTTCCAAACAATAAATATCCGTCTAAAAATATTAAGCCAGAAAATAGGTTTAAATCACGGCTTAAAGACATTGTAATTCTTTTCCATGAGCCTGAAGTTGACGAAGTCATGTTGATTAGCCTGGTTGATTCTTGTAATCTCAATAAAGAAGTTTATGGAAAGAGGATTTCAAAAGATCAAAAAAAACGTATAAAGGAAGTCATTAACAGCGAGAAATTCGCCAATGACACGCATAACGTCTTAAGAGAAATTCATGAAACTATTGTAGCTTCAATTGTTGTTTTAATGGCAGCAAGTACAATAACTTCAGCTTCCTAATTTTATTGAATTATTCTAATCGAATAATTTTTACTATTTGAATAGTAGCATAAATTATCGTCAAAGGTATCAGATTCCTCATCCCAGTATTCTGGTCCTGCTGCGGTCACATGTACTGTAAAATCAAAAGTGCCGACTTCTCCTGGGATACCTTCAAATATAACTTTTCGATAATCTATTATAACTTCTACTCCATTCGGCAAGTCTCCGGTAATGTCGAAGTAATATTCGTAGTCATTATCGTTTGGTTCATTTTGAATCGAAGCCTCAATATATTCATAGTAATTTGTGTTCAATTTTCCTCCTTCCAATAATTTCATGCTCAGGACCGGGCCTTTATTAATGATACAATCTATCAACTCATCTACAACTTCCTCACAAGAAAGAAAAATCGAAACCGATAACAGCAATACAATATTTGATCCTTTTTTTAAATATTTATTCATCATAAAATCGAATTATTTTAATGTAATTGTCCTCTGTTTTTAAACCGGTTTACGACTCCAATTGTGGCTCCAATAGCAACCCATAAAGAAATTAAACCTATGATACAGAGTCCTACACAAAACGCTCCGCCCAAAAGCTGCTCTCCTATTGGAATACTGTAATTCGGGTGCAAAATTCCTTCAATAATATGGGCTGCACCCATCAATAAACAAAACCAGGCGACAAATCCGGAAATAATTATGATTGTGATATTAAAAAACATCGATCCATCAATTCTGGGAAACTTCATTCTTTGCTTATAAATATGAATAAATTAAAAACAGAACACCTGGTAATCCAAAGAAATAAATCATTGGACTTTTAGCTAATTCAGGTTTTATGATTAAAACAGCAATCATACAAAAAAGACACAAATATCCACCAATTCTATGTTTGAATTGCACTACAGCAAGTGAAACCATCATTCCGGCAGGAAAAAATACAAATGACAGTAATTCGTCATTGCGCAACTCTCCAAAAATTGGTCTCCCTGCATCCATAACTTCAACAATATGGGCACTAACAAAAATAATTAAAAAAAGTAATGCAATTACACTCCATGCACGTGCAATCCAATAAGGAAGCGTAAGTTTAATTTTTGAATACATAATGAAAAATTAAATTCTCGTTTACTTACAATATGCGATTTGTTAAAATCGCCTTTACCTACTGCTAAACTTCAAAAAAATGTTGCAGTTAAAGCGCTGCTAGCTCTGGGAATAAAGGGTTGACTATCCCTAAAATTACAACCAAATTATAATTTAAAATATGATGCACATCATATTTCACTGCCCTTAGCGCAGTAGGTTAAACGGATGCTTAATCATCACGATTCCTGGAAGAGATCAAAAAAATAAGCCAAATAAATAGAGTGTTTTCAAAATCCTGCATAGCTAAAAAAAACGCTTATTTCAGAATGATCCAAAAAAGTAAAAAAACTACAAAAAAATGAAGAATAGCAGAAAAGTCATGATTACTGCGACTGCTATCATACCATAGCGCACATGCACTTTTAAATCGGGAAATGAATCATCTTCCAACAACTGACTTCTATATTCACCTGGAGCTTCCTTAAATTTATCATGAAAACATTTGCTAAAATAAGAAGGGTTCTTAAAGCCAACCCTATAAGAAATCTCAGCAATGGTCAATTCGCTATCATTCATATATTGCAGGGCTCTTTTCAACCTAAAATCTCGAATGTATTCATTGGCAGACAAGCCGGTTGCTGATTTTATTTTTCGAAGCGTCTGTGATCTGCTTAACTTCAGATATTCTGCTAATTTACTCACACTAAAATCTTCATCTCTAATATGTTTTAGAATGATTCTATCGACCTCTCTCAGAAATTTCCGGAAACGCATCACAAGGTTTTACTTATTAATTTTCCTTTAAATAATATTCCCAGTTAGTAGTTTTGTAAAGGTATATAAAATAGTTACGATTCACTAATTTATGATATGCATTTTCAGTATAACAAATGCTTCAATTTTGATAGGAAATGCTTCAATTTTACAATGCTAAAAATTGAATTCTGAGCTAATTTAACCTGTGATTAACACAACGTAATTTATTATGAGAAAAGTATTACTAGTCCTAATTATAATGGGAGTTTCGTCTCAATTATTCGGACAAGTCCAGGAAGAAAATTTAAATGAAGTTGAAGTTTTAGGGCTTCATTTCAAATATTTAGACGCAATGGATCAATCTGATGTGGCAACTAGTGTAAAAAACATACACAAAAAGGTGGGTAACTTTGATATTCATGAAAGTGAGTTATACGATTACCAATTAGAAAATACATGCTACACTTTCGAGATTCCGGAAGGACAAGTTCTAGCGACTTTTGATCGAAACGGGAACTTATTGACCACAGTGGAGAAGTTTAAAAACACCAAACTACCTTATAGTGTTGGTAGAGCTCTTGCTGTAGAATATCCTGGTTGGTCTTTCGATAAAATTTACTATACCATAAACTATCATTATGAAACTGGTATCGAAAAAAAATATAAATTAATTATTTCAAAAGAAGGAAAAACAAAACGTGTAATTCTAAATCCCCACGGAGATTTTCTATAATCCTATCAATATTATAATTTGGTTGTTAAATTAGGAGAGTTATTTGATTAAATTTATGAATTCCTCGTTGATTGAAAATCATTTTTAGTATTTGAAATGCAATTGCACTTTGAATGTTGAAAATGATTTTCTCTTTAAAACCATTTCACTCTTATTTGTCTATATCTGCTTCATTTAATTTTTCCATGGTTACAACCGCATTAATTTCAATTGCAATTTGTCTTGAAATACTGGTAGCTAACTGTAACAAATTCGCAGAAGACTTATCGTATTTATTTTGCCAAATATGACGTTCTGTTGGTGTTGGATCAATTAATTTCATAACTACCCTCAATTGCTCATCCTCTGTTATTAATGCACCTTCTAACAATAGATCGACATTAAGTTCTGCTGCAATCTCTTTATATGTTTTCAACGAATCTCGGTAGTGTAACGCAGAATCTATTGATATAACCCTTAACCCTTTTATCTTGTTCAGTTCAGATGTAATAGCATCTGTAAATTCAAATGTAAAATATCGAATATCTTGATTTTTTGAATAGTCCTGAATTGGAAAAATTGCAATAGAAGAATAATATTCAATGTTATTGTAAATGTGATAATTGACTTGATGCCACCAAATCAGAAGAAAGAAAATAACCACTGTACCAATTAAAAAAAACACCTTCTTCTTTCCATTTCTCGTTGGGCTTTCAATATCCTCATACATCAGATTCATTTCTCTGTAATCTCCCGGGGTATGTTTAAACCTTTCATGAAAACATTTATTGAAGTACGAAGGGTTATTAAATCCCACACGGTAGGATATTTCTGAAATCGTTAAATTTTCATCCTTTAATAATTCTACAGCTTTTCGTAAACGCACTTCACGTATGTATTCATTGATCGAAAAACCTGTAGAAGCCTTTATTTTTCTCAGTGTCTGAGACCTGCTTAAATTCAAATACTGAGCTAATTTTGCCACATTAAAATCCTCATCATCAATGTGGTTTAGGATGATTTCATGAGCCTTTTTTAGAAATTTTTCAAGCTTCACTTTAAGGAATTTTAAATTTTATTCTCCTCAAAATTGATTTCAATAGCAATATGAATGTTCATAAAAAACATCTTCTCACAGCTACCTTTCCCAATCTCAATAATTAATACACTTACATAAATTTAAAATCAAAAACCCTGCATAATTGCAAGGCCCTTGATTTATTGATTTTCTAGTTTTAGTACACCGAGTTTTTCTTTTTTAAAGTTATTTTTCCCGTCCAATGATGATGTGAATATGGGTCTTTTAAACTGTTATAGTCATTTGTAAAACCATTCCCAGTTGCATCTTCAAACTTACCAGTTCCTCCAAGAATTGTGAATGGATCCTTAAAATATGATGTGGCATAACTTGGCATACCTGGAACTCTTCCTGGAATCACAAACCCTTCAACAGCAATAAATAATCTATCTCCTTCTTCATCTTCAAAATAACCTTCTTCATACTCATTTGGATAAGAAAAGTCCTCTACGTCAACGCAAAATTCAAAAAAGGACTTTACCTTACCAAAGTGAGTCCCTGTTCCTTCTCCTTGATTTTGAACAAATAGATACGGATTGTTTTCATCACCGCACTTTAAATTTCCAAAATGTTGATCAGTATAAACACCCGTAAAAACTAAATTAAACCCAATAGTTATAGTTTCTTTAGCATTACTCTTATGCAATAATGCATCTTCAAATTCAATAGAATCTCCTTTTTCACACCCCATGCAAAGCATTAAGACTGTTCCCGCAAGTAATAATTTCAAGTACAATTTCATGTTAATTGGTTTTATGTTAATGTTGATTCAAACATCATCACAAATCAATTAGGGTTGAAACATCCTTTAAGTAATCTCGATGAAGAATTGGTTAGTAAATAATTCTAAAGAAAGGGTTTACAATGACTCTGAGCAAGGGTAAAAATCATGACATCCAAAATAAAACTAGCGCATTTTGAAGTAATCTTAAAGACGTATTTAGTTAGTTTATTTTTTGTAGTAGTAGTTGGAAATATAAGAAAAATCAACTTCATTTCAAAATAAGTAACTGACTTTTAATTACTTAAAGCAAACAACAGAAAATGATGTGTTTGTTATTGAAGAAGTATGCATGACTTATAAGTGCAATAAATGCGTCATGAATAATATGAAATGAACGATGCTTATATAAATTATTCTACTCTTTATTCTGAACTTAGATGTATCATTTAACTTTAAAACTATTAATTATGAGAAAAATTATATTGGTTCTATTCTTATTAGGACTTGCTACTCCGTTATTTGCACAAGTTGAAGAGACATTACCTGAAGTCGAAGTATTAGGATTACATTTCAAATATCTTGATGCTATTGGTGATGAGGTAGATGCTCCAGCAGTTGTTAAAAAAATGCACAAACATGTTGGAAATTTTGATGTTCTGACGAGTGATGTTTACGATCATGACATTGATGATTATCGCTTTACTTTCAAAATTCCTCAAGGAAAAGTTTTAGCTGGTTATGACAAAGAAGGTAATTTGCTTTGGACAGTTGAAAAGTTTAAAGATTTAAGACTTCCTAACAACATTATAAAAATGGTTGCCATGGAATATCCAGGATGGACTTTTGATAAAACTTTCTACACTATTAGATATAATGAAAATAATGGTGTTACCAAAAGATACAAGGTTATTATCTCAAAAGATGGGAAAAAGAAAAGAGTTACATTGAATCCAGAAGGAGATGTGTTATAATTAGTTAGAAAACTATTTATATTCTGTAATTTTAAGAATAAATAGTAAATGAAAGGATGAGCTTGTATGAGATTAATCTCTTATGAGCTCATCTTTTTATATCACTTTTACCTTTAGTACCTTAGCAGCATGTTTCAAAACCTTTAACTTTAAAGGAATGCTTCCAACCACTTCCCCATCCATTTCAACTGGGCAATCGTCTAAAGGACTTTCGATGGTACATTCGGTTAGTTCACCATAAACCAACTCTTTGTGCTGTATGTATTTCCCTTTTTTTAACCATGGATAAAACTTCACAAATTCAAAAACATTGATTTTTTTGGCCAGAAACAGATTCACTTTTCCATCGTCTAATTTGGCATCTGGCGCAATTCCCAAACCACTTCCGAAGAATTTCCCATTGTTCAAGGCTAAAATCAACGCTTTTCCCTCAAAATTAAATCCAGGCGAAGTCAACTTTAATGGAATAGGTTTATACGATAAAAAACCTCGAACGATATTTACAAAATATGTGAGATTACTCCCCCAGCGTTTCCCTGATTTATTAACAAACCGACTGACAAGTCCGCCCAATCCTACATCAAAAGAATTGTTATAATATTTTACCAGTTCTTTACCATGTTCTTTAAAGCGAACTTCTACCAAATCGAGTTTCTGAGTTTTATTAGCTTTAATGCTATCATACAAGTGGGCCATATCGCTTATCGTTCCAGCAGTACGCACAAAATCATTTCCTCTACCTCTCGGAAAAGCTACAAGTACCACTTTCTCCCGAATAGATTTTGGTGCCAGCATATAGCCATTAATTACTTCACTAAAAGTACCGTCGCCTCCAACCCCCACGATATAATCTACGTGATCAACCTCCAGCAATTCATCCACAATAGCAATGGCATGACCACGCGAGCGCGTAAACTTTAAGAAGACTTCAAACTCCTCTTGAAAGTATTTAGAAATATTATAGCGAAACTGATTAGGTTTTCTCAGATTTCCACGGACGATAAAGGCAATTTTCTTCACTAAAAAATGAAATTAATACAACCTCTTTATGTAATACTGGTTGTGTGATTCAAACAAACCTAAAAGAATTTTATTTGTAAAACAACTCAAAAAATTAAACCCTGCATAAAATCAGTGTTTATCTGTTCCCTATCCTTTAAATTTGATCCGATGTGCAATCAAGACCAAATATGATTAACAACCAACTTATCAAACCAAAAAGTATCGCCGTTATCGGTGGTTCGGACGACATTCATAAACCAGGAGGAAAAGTATTAAAAAACCTGTTAGACGGTGAATTTGAAGGCGAATTATACGTCGTAAATCCAAAATTAGATTGTGTTCAAGGAGTCCGCTCCTATTGTGATATCAATGATTTACCTGAAACGGATCTGGCCATCTTAGCCATAGCAGCTAAATATTGTCCGCCAACTATCGATATCCTAACCCAATCCAAAAATACAAAAGCCTTTATCATTCTTTCGGCTGGTTTTAGTGAAGAAAACCCAGAAGGTGCAACTCTGGAAAAAGAGATTGTTGAAACTATTGAAAAAGTCAACGGTGCTCTCATAGGGCCTAATTGTATTGGGGTTTTAAACAATCATTACCAAGGTGTATTTACAACTCCAATACCGAAACTCGATCCAAAAGGAGTCGATTTTATATCTGGTTCAGGAGCAACAGCTGTTTTTATCATGGAATCGGCAATGCCAAAAGGGTTGAACTTCTCAAGTGTATATTCTGTTGGAAACAGTGCTCAAATCGGTGTTGAAGAAGTATTGAAATATCTGGATGAATCCTATGTTGAAGGTAAAAGTTCTAAAGTAAAACTGCTCTATATTGAAAGTATCGATAAACCTGATTTATTATTGAAGCATGCATCTTCATTAATTCGGAAAGGCTGCAAAATAGCGGCAATAAAGGCAGGTGATTCTGAGGCAGGTAGCCGAGCCGCTTCCTCCCATACAGGAGCATTAGCGAATAGTGATGTTGCAGTGAATGCCTTATTTCAAAAAGCTGGAATTATACGCTGTCATAGTCGTGAAGAATTAACTACTGTTGCCTGTGTTTTAATGCATCCTGAACTCAAAGGAAAAAATATGGCAATTATTACACATGCTGGCGGACCGGCGGTGATGCTGACCGATGCTTTATCAAAGGGCGGATTGCAGATTCCAACAATTGAGGGTAAAACGACTCAAGATTTATTGGAGCGACTTTATCCTGGTTCCTCAGTATCGAATCCCATCGACTTTCTTGCGACAGGTAATGCGGAACAATTAGGTCATATCATTGATGCTTGTGAACACGATTTTGACCAAATAGACGCTATGTGTGTCATTTTTGGTAGTCCGGGACTCTTCCCTGTGTATGACGTATATGATGTACTGGATGAAAAAATGAAATCCTGTAAGAAACCTATTTATCCAATACTACCATCAGTAATTAATGTGAAGAATGAAATTGCACATTTTTTAGCCAAAGGTCGTATTAATTTCCCTGATGAAGTGCTGTTAGGAAATGCTTTATGCAAAGTCTTCAACACTCCTGCTCCACAACCTGACACAAGAGAGTTAGCAGAAATTGACATTGCTAAAATTCGCGAAATTATTGCAACTTCGGAGGACGGCTATTTGAATCCGACGACTGTTCAACAACTGCTGGATGCAGCTCGAATTCACAGAGCAAAAGAAGCCGTAGTTACGACGGTTTCTGAAGCTGAAAGTAATGCTGAATCCATGGGATTCCCATTGGTAATGAAAGTGGTCGGTCCCGTCCATAAATCGGATGTAGGAGGTGTCGTTTTAAATGTAAAAACCACAACACAGGTTGTAAAGGAATTTAATCGTATGATGCAAATTCCTGATACAGAAGCGGTGTTGATACAACCCATGCTCAGTGGAACTGAATTGTTTGCAGGGGCCAAAAAAGAAGGTGATTTTGGACATCTGATATTGTGTGGCCTAGGTGGTATTTATATTGAAGTTTTAAAGGATATTCAAGCTGATTTAGCGCCCGTTTCTATAGAAAGTGCTGGGAATATGATCAAAAAACTAAAATCGTATCAAATTATAAAAGGTGTTCGTGGTCAGGAGCCTGTCAATGAAATTGCCTTTGCAAATGCCATTTCAAGTGTTGCTGCGCTATGTGTGGCAGCTCCTGAAATTGCTGAAATGGATTTGAATCCGTTGTTAGGAAATCTTGAAAATGTTATTGCCGTAGATGCTCGAATACGAATAAAAAAGTAATCGTAAACTCTTATTTTTCGTTATGCACAGTGCGAGGTAACGAGCATTGTTTATAACGCCAAATATTAGACGTTTTAATGTCTAATATTTGGAAGTATAGCAATGTTAAAAAACTATCCTGATTTAACGGAGAATACCGCAACAACAGTTAGTGTATTTTCTATGATAAAAAGTATTTCAACAAGTTTGTTTTTTATTGCTTTAATTATAATGTTAGTGACACTTGGAATTAAATCCTTCAAACCTGATTCAAACAAGTAAATACTTCTCAAACTAGGCTCTTTAGCGCAAATCAACAGATTAAATAAAACGTTCGAATTCAAAACTTAACATTGAATAGAGAAAAAATTTTAGCTATTTCATAAATTTTCGCTCAACATAGTAATTTTATAAAAAGGCACACATACTAACATCTATAGTAAAAACCTGCAAACAATTCATATTCAAATCACCTTAATTCCTGGCTCTACCTCGACATATTTTACAATTGATTATCTTTAAATGCAAATAAATCCAACCAATTGATATTCAAAGTTTTGAAACTTTATTAATTTTTTTTCATAAAATGAAACATATAAAAATATTTCTCATCGTATTATCACTTTTCGCACTATCAGGATGTGAATACAAGGCTAAAAAAAAGGAAATACCTTCAAATGATAAAACTTTTGAAGCTTTGAACATTACTGGAAACTATGTAACTGAATCATATTCAAAAAGGAATGAAGGCTATGATTGGGTAGCTGTATCTGTGCATCAGGCAAAAGACGAACAGCTCAAGGTGTCTATTCGATCAAGAGCCGATAAAAAACAACCTACATGTACCTTTGATGCTGTGGCTCAAAAAATAAACGAGAAAACCTATAAGACTCAAATTGAAGGAAAGACAGTGCTATTTGATTTTTCCAAGGAGCAACTCAACATTTCTGCTGAAAACGAAGAAGATGAAGGATTGCTCTATTTTTATTGCTCAGGTGGAGCCAGTATTAAAGGAACTTATTTAAAGCTCAATGAAGGACTGGATCAAAGTCAAATCGACCAAACAGAATATACAAAAGTTCTGAATTTACAAGACGTAGCATTCAACATAACATCCATCAAAAAAGAAGGTGTAAATACATTAACGGTATTCACGTTTGGATTAGAAAATGAATACAACGAATCCTTTACAATTGAAGGGGAATTCATAATTAGCGCCGAAGTAGAAGACCTGAATTCTGATGGTTCTCCCGAACTTTTTGTCTTCACCAGCTCTGTGGGAAGTGGCAGCTATGGAAATGTGTATGCTTTTTCGGTGAATACTATGAAATCAATGAGTCAGGTATACTTCCCTCCAACTGCTGAAAACAATAATATTAATAAAGGTTATATGGGTCACGATGAATTCACACTGGTCGAAAACAGGTTGGGCCAACGTTTCCCGATTTATAAAGAAGGAGATACCAATGCAAATCCTACAGGTGGTACACGTCAAGTTTTATATAAGTTGGTTGAAGGGGAAGCCATGCGAAAATTGGAAGTGAACCAGGTTTTAGAGTATTGAGTTTTTAGTTCTAAAAACTATTAATCTAAAAAATCAAACGTAAAGAATACAAACCCTTTTCTATATTCTGAACCTTTCAAAACATCCCTGCTACTAACAAATCTAAAAATCTTAAATCATGCCTCATTTCGTAATTGATTGTTCAAAAAACATCATAAAATTAAAATCTCCGAAAAAAATCCTGCAAAAAGTCTATGATGCAGCAGAAGCTACGGCTCTATTCGAAACAGGAGATATCAAGGTGCGTATCAATCCATTTGAATATTATAAGTTAGGAAATACAAAAGATGATTTCATTCACATTTTCGGCAATATCATGGAAGGACGCACTATCGTTCAAAAAAAGAAATTATCTGAAAACATTATTAAAGAATTAAAATCGATGTTTCCTGAAGTTCCTATTATATCAATAAATATTAGAGACTTCGAAGCTTCAACTTATTGCAATAAATCTATGGTCTAACATAAAAAAATCAATATCAATTTTGTCAAATTTCAGTAACATAAACGCATTTTCTTCGTCTTATTTAAACTTCTAAAAAAACAATGAAAAAAAGAAACGTATTTCTAGCCATTCTTGCGCTAATTACCTTACTCGTAATTTGGGTTATTGAACCTATAACCTTCAATCCTTTCAAACAAATCAAAATTCCTCCAGCAATTAGTGAATCTCATTTAAATTGTGAAACTCCGGATTTTGCCCTTAAGAACGATTTGGAATTTAACGCGGATAGGATGATCAACGAACATCTTTCTTCCAATCACTTTTTAGGTGTCTCAACCGGATTATATATCCAGAATTGTGGCACTTATTTAAGTAGCGCTGGATTTATGAATAAATACGAACAAAAAAGAGCCACTAATGAAATGTTAACGCGAATTGCGTCTATCACGAAACCAATGACGGCGGTAGCAATTATGCAATTATTTGAAAAAGGTTTAATTGATTTGGATGCTCCTATTCAAACGTATATTGAAGATTTCCCTGTAAAAGAGAAAGGTGTTATATCTACACGACAATTATTAAAACATACTTCGGGGATACCTCATTACGCTTCAAAGTGGGAGGCCATGTCTTTTAAAAACTATGCATCATTAGATGAGGCACTCAATGCTATTAAAAATAAGAAGCTAGAATTCAAACCTGGTAGTCAATACTTATATTCTTCTTATGGATATACAATTTTAGGGGTACTTATTGAAAGGGTCTCTGGATTGAGTTATGGAGCCTATATGAAACAAAATATATGGGATAAGGCCGAAATGACTGATACAAGCCTTGAGGAGCGTCAAAATTATCCCTACAAATCTCGTCTTTATCTTAAATTGGGTGCGACATATACTAAAAGTCCCAAAACAGATTTAAGTATCATTTATCCTGCTGGAGGTGTTCAATCTACAGCAAAAGATGTTTTAAAATTTGGAGAAGCGATTCTCAATAACACCTTAATCAGCAGTGAAAGTCTAACAATGATGATAAGTGCTACTGATGAGCTTGCTCCGGAAAAAGGAGATGACCCATACGGATTAGGATGGTCTGTATACGATGATCCTAAATATGGTAAAATAATTCAACACGGGGGTACACAACCAGGAACCAGTGGATTTTTGGCAATCTATCTGGATCAAAAAGTTGTATCTGTCGTGTTGTCAAATAGCTTTGGTACACGCCAAAATGCTTTTAACCTATCCAGAGGTTTAGCAGATCTGGTTTTGAATAATTAAATCAACTCACTATGAATTTAAGTTACAATCGTATTCGCGAAGTAGCTACGGCAAGAACCGCAGGCATTTGGTATCTGTTGATGGCTATTTCTGGTGTTTTAGGGTTTTTAATCCTACACCCACAAATATTTGACACTGATCCAAATACAACTCTGACAAATTTAACCGATGGTGCATCACTTGCGCGTATTCGATTATTGACAGAATTTTTGATTATTATATCTCAGGCATTAACCGCTGTTTGGTTTTACCGATTGTTTAAAAATATTAATGATTGGGCCGCTTGGGCCACTGGAATTTGGGGAATCGTGAACGCAGTCGCTATTATGATTAGCGCAATCTCAATGGGAACGGCAATAAGTATTGCTTCATCTGCCCAAATGCTGGAGGATAAAGTTGTATTAATAGATCTATTGAGTACGTTAATGACAAATGCTTGGGGAGTTGGAGGTCTTTTCTTTGGACTATGGTTGATTCCTATGGGGTACATAATTACAAGTTCTAAACGGATGCCCGTTTGGCTAGGCCGAATTTTAATTCTTGGAGGTATAGGCTATTTATTAAGTACTGCTCTCAATTACCTCGATTTGTCAGGATCTTGGGGAAGTTACCTAACCATCCCAGCTACTATTGGGGAATTCTGGATGATTGGCTATTTATTAATTTTTGGAATCCGGCCGAAGAACGGAATTAAATAATTTCGAATGTACCTTATTTATTACTTTTATGAACTTCAAAAATAATTAGAATGAACATCCCTGATAAAAACAAAAAATTTCCTCTTGAAAATTATGACCGACTCTGTTTTTTGAAAAATAGCATCACCAATCCAAATATTATTGTTGGAGATTATACCTATTATGACGATTTTGAATCGGTTAAAAATTTCGAGAAAAATGTCAAATACCTCTTCGATTTTACAGGTGACAAACTAATCATAGGTAAATTCTGTATGATTGCTTCAGATGTGACCTTCATTATGAATGGAGCCAATCATTTAACAGATGCGATCTCAACTTATCCATTCGCAATTTTTGGAGGTGATTGGTCAAACGCAATGGAAGGCAAAACATATCCAGTAAAAGGAAATACCAAAATTGGAAACGATGTTTGGATAGGTTATGGAGCCACTATTATGCCTGGTGTTACTATCGGTGATGGTGCTATTATTGCAACAAAATCTGTTATAACCAAAGATGTCGAACCGTATGCTATTGTTGGAGGAAATCCAGCCAAACAAATCAAAAAAAGATTTACTGAGCATAAAATTAAATCACTTCTTGAATTAAAATGGTGGGATTGGCCCGTTGAAAAAATCACAAGGAATGCACAATATTTAACGGGTACAGACATTAACAATCTGTTAAAATAGTAGCATCTTTGCTGCCTTATCAAACAATAATCAAATCAATATAAATCATATACATGAAACTCGTAAAACGAATTTTTAAAATACTCTTGTCCTTTATTCTTGTCCTAGTGCTGGCTGCAATTATTATTCTTTGGACTGACTCCTACAAAACCGGGTATCTGGATATTGATAAAGATGCTTTAAAATCCAATTCCTTCGTTATCACCAATGTGAATGTTATTCCAATGAATCAAGACACTGTCCTTGTCAATAAAATGGTATACATTAAACAAGGTGTAATTGAAAAGGTTTCTAATGAAATTAAAGTTGATGGAATCCCGTATTTCAACGCAGATAATAAATACCTCACCCCAGGACTTATAGATATGCATGTGCATGTGTGGGACAATTATGAATTCGGGCTGTACTTATCAAATGGGGTTACTGCTGTTCGTAATTTATGGGGTATGCCGATGCACCTTCGAATGAAAAAAGACATTTTAAATCACAAAATTTATGCTCCTTCTTTTTTCACTTCAAGTCCAAAGCTAACCGGAAGAACATTTATTGGCGATGATAATTTAAATCTAAATACTCCTGAGGAAGCCAAAGAAAAGGTGATTTCGTTTAAAGAACGTGGATTTGATTTAGTAAAGACCTATTATGGCTTAGATAAAGATCTTTTTGATGCTGTAATTGAACAAGCTGAAAAATCGAATATGGATATCGCAGCACACCCTTCGCACAAAGTGCCATTTTCATACCACCTTCATTCTCAAATCAAAACTATTGAACATGCTGAAGAAATTGTACAGCAGCCCTTACAATTTGATTTAAACACTGCGAAGCTACAATCGATTATTGATTCCATTTCAAATGTAGAACACACAAATTACAGTCCTACAATCACA
This sequence comes from Flavobacteriaceae bacterium, assembly GCA_964227255.1. Taxonomy (GTDB): domain Bacteria; phylum Bacteroidota; class Bacteroidia; order Flavobacteriales; family Flavobacteriaceae; genus Lutibacter. Next base: position 196,353 of record CAXQVI010000013.1, on the reverse strand, counting down.
GTATTTAATAATATTTATCAAATGCTGCTAAACGACTCCATACTCGATTCAAATTCAATGGGATATATGAATCCTTCCATAAAAAAAGTTGACAGTAAAAACCAATTCAACCGCTGGTATAATGCGAAACAAGAAGACCCTAAAGTTATTGATTTCATTAAAAATCAACACGATTTTCATATAACAATTGTGAAAAAACTGCATGAAGCAGGTGTTAGTATTGTTTGTGGAACTGATGCCGGAATTGGGGTTACCCTACCCGGTTTTTCAATTCATCAAGAACTTGAATTTTACAAGGATGCAGGACTTTCCAATTATGAAGTTATGCAAACAGCTACAGTTAATGCATCAAAAACGCATTCCTTTTTGAATTCCATGGGAACTGTTGAAACAGGAAAAATTGCGAATCTTCTTATCTTGGAAAACAATCCATTAAGCGATTTATCAGCGCTTAAAAACCCTTCCTATGTTTTTATCAATGGACGGAAATTAGATCGTGCACAATTAGATGCTTTTAATGAAAAGGCAATGAATAGAAAGAACTTTATGGCCTCGGCAATACGGTATCTTGAAAACTTAGTATTCGAAAAATAGTGGCGAATGAATTAAAATTCCAATTTCTAAAATTAAACTACAGATTCAAAACAAGGTCCAACCTGGCTTTCTGCATTTGTTACTGCTTTTAAAGCAAGTAAAATCTGAGCACATATTAAGAGTGAAATGCACGGCAACATTGTTATTTATAGCTCCATTTTAATAGGATTGAAATAATTAATCAAGCTAAAAATTTATACTTAAAACATTTTTTCAGCTATATTTATCCTATTAAAATCAACACCAACAACATGCTGAAAAATATCTTAATCCTCTTAACAGGGGTATTAACGCTCTCTTGCTCGAACCCATACAAAAATGCACAAAATTCACCTGAAGACTATCAAATAATTCCAAAGCCTAATTCGGTTGAAATGGCTGAAGGACGTTTCTTATTAGATACTGAAACAACCATCACCGCTCCGGAAAACCTGACTTCAGAAGGAGCGTTTCTGGCAGACTACCTTAGCAAAGCCAGTGGAAAAATGATTGCTTTTAATGCCAATAAACAAGGCACTATCAAACTGAATCTTGATAGTACTTTGCCAACCAATGAGTCCTATAAAATTGAAATCACTTATGATGAAATCATTATTTCTGGAAAAACTTCAAAAGCAGTTTTTTACGGGATTCAGACAATTAGACAATTGGTTTCAACAAATTTTAGCGACGAACATACCTTGCCTGCTGCTGTGATTCAGGACGCTCCTCGTTTTGCGTACAGGGGAATGCATTTGGATGTTTCACGTCATTATTTTTCAACCGACTTTGTAAAGCGATATATCGATTTACTGGCCATGCACAAAATGAATACCTTTCACTGGCACCTGACAGAAGATCAAGGATGGCGTATTGAAATCAAACAATATCCAAAGTTAACTGAAATCGGAGCCTGGAGAAATGGAACCATAGTTGGGCATTATCCTGGAACTGAAAACGACAATAAAAAACACGGCGGATTCTACACCCAAGAAGAAGTAAAAGAGATTGTGGCTTACGCGGCTGAACGTCATATAACAGTAATTCCGGAAATTGAGTTACCTGGTCACAGCAGTGCTGCTATTGCTGCTTATCCATTTTTAAGCTGTTTTCCTAATGAACCAACGGTTATTAAAAATGGAATGATTTCAGAAACCTCAAAAGAAGCTCAGGCGAATGGCCAAATTAAACTCGTTCAGGAATCCTGGGGTGTTTACAACGATGTTTACTGTGCTGGAAAAGAAGAAACATTCACATTTGTTGAAAATGTTTTAGAAGAAGTTATGGCACTTTTCCCTTCAACCTACATCCATATTGGAGGTGATGAATGTCCGAAAGGAAACTGGAAAAAATGTCCGAATTGCCAAAAAAGAAAAGCCGATGAAGGTATTGCTGACGAGCATGAATTGCAAAGTTACTTTATCACGCGTGTCGAGAAGTTCGTCAACAGCAAAGGAAAAAATATCATTGGCTGGGATGAAATTTTAGAGGGTGGACTCGCCCCTAATGCAACTGTGATGAGCTGGAGAGGAAATGCCGGAGGAATTGCTGCTTCAAGAGCAAATCACAATGTTATTATGAGTCCAAATTCTCATTGCTATTTCGACCATTATCAGTCGGACAACAGAGATGCAGAACCTCTGGCAATCGGCGGATTTCTACCATTGGAAAAAGTCTATGCTTTCGACCCAATTCCTGAAGAATTAGAAGCAGAGAAACATCAATACATTCTAGGTGGACAAGCAAACCTTTGGACAGAATATATTCCTACAGAATCACAGGCCGAATATATGTTACTCCCAAGAATGACAGCCCTTTCCGAAGTGCTGTGGACTACCAAAGAACATAAAGACTGGAACGATTTTAAAATTAGATTAAATGATTTTCGATCTGTTTATGATGAATTAGGTGTTAATTATGGAAAGCATCTATTTGAAAAAGAAACTGAGGAATAAATGAAATATAGTTAGCGCGGAATGAATTCCGTGCTTCCTTATTCCGCTGAATAAAGTCATAAACCAAATAATTTCGATTTATTTAATTTAGAACTTCAATATTGAAAAATGCCTTATGAAAAACCTAGAATGGATTTTAATCCTATGTATCGTCTTTTTAATTAGTAGTTGTGAAACTTCAACCAACCAATTTGCTTATACAGATGGAAAAGATATTTATGCGCCTAATGGTGAAAAATTACATTTGACTGGTGTCAATTTAGGAAACTGGTTGCTTCCTGAAGGTTATATGTTCAAGCTGCGAGATTGCAACTCTCCGCGTAAAATAGACCAGGCTATTAGAGAGCTTATTGGGAATACCGCCACCACTGAATTTTGGGATGCTTTTTTAGAAAATCATATCACAGAACCAGATATCAAATGGCTGGCTGATGCTGGTGTGACTATCATTCGTCTGCCTTTCGATTATCGCTTGTTGACAGACGACGATTTTTTAGGTAGAAATAAACATGGTTACATCTATCTGGACAGCGCAATTGAATGGTGCGCTAAGTACGATATTTATGTACTTCTGGACATGCATGGAGCACCAGGCGGACAAACGGGTGATAATATCGATAACAGCGACGGATATCCTTGGCTAATGGTCGATGAAGGAATGCAGCAAAAAACGGAACACCTTTGGAGAGAAATTGCTGACCGCTATAAAAACAATACCACTGTAATTGGATACAATCTGCTGAACGAAGCTATTCCGCATTATTTTGAAAACGACGGTTTGAATGAAAATCTGGAACCATTGTACAAAAAAATCACGGCCGCAATTCGTGAAGTAGATAACAACCATATCGTTTTTCTTGGAGGAGCACGATGGGAAACGGATTTTTCGATTTTTTCTGAACCTTTTGACAGTAAGTTAGCTTACACTTTTCACAAATACTGGATGCCACCAGTTCAAAAGGAAATTCAGGAATATGTTGATTTCAGAGAAAAGCACAACGTACCGATTTTAATGGGTGAAAGTGGTGAAAATGAAGATACCTGGGTAAAAGATTTCAGACAGTTACTAGATAAAAATGAAATCCACTGGACATTCTGGCCTTATAAGAAAATGGACAATACCAGGGGCCCAATGAATTTTGAAAAACCTGAAGGTTATGATGCTTTCATTCAATATGCTGAAAGCGACAGAAGCTCATTCAAAAATATTCGTGAATTAAAAGACAGCATCCAAGGAATTGATCAGGCTTCAATAATAGCAGTCTTGAGACACTATGTAGAAAACAGTAAGTTCGAAAACAATTATCCAAATCAAGGGTACTGCGATGCCCTAGGATTTGATTTAAAACCATGATTAAAAATCTACTTTACTTTTTTTTATGTACCGCTCTGCTGACAGGCATATCTGCGTGTGAGCAATCGAAAACAACAATCTTAAAGGTGATGTCGTACAACATCAAACACGGAGAGGGGCTGGATACCATTATTGATCTATCCCGTGCGGCAAACATTATTAAATCTCAGTCGCCGGACTTGGTAGGATTGCAAGAAATCGATTCTTGTTGTTTGCGATCCAATAACTTGGATCAGACAAATTATCTGGCATTACAAACCAGCATGACCGGAACTTTTGGAAAGTTCATGGATTTACAAAATGGATCCTATGGTATGGCAACTTTAACGGCAATGCCTATTGTTACCTCAAAAATCGTCTCCCTTCCGGATGCCAAATACGAACCGCGGAGCACTATTGTTCAGGAAATTAAGATCGAAGATGTTTCTATTCTTTTTGCCAATGTACATTTCGATTGGATTGATGGTGATGAAGGCAGTGGGAATCGTTTGAAACAAGCTCAAGCTTTGGTAGAATACATCAATACTTCTAAAAAAGCAGCAATCATTTTGGGTGATTTCAATTGTACGCCCGACTCCCCTACGATGACATATTTCAGCGAGCAAGGTTTTGTTTTTATCGATAAGGGTACAGATAATCTTAGCTTTCAAATCGGATCCAAATTAGAAATCGATCATGTTATTTACCGCAGTTCAGAAAAAGTACAGTTCACTTCTAAAACCATTCAACTTTTAGATGCTCCTGTGACTTCTGATCATCGACCACTTGTGGCGGAATTGCAATTGACCTATTGACATTCAGACTTCTGAAAATTGGAAAATTAAAAGTCATTAATCGCCAGTGACTATTAATATTTTCCTGCTCTCAATCCCCAAAATTTCCTACCTTTGATATACAAGTCATTCTATTTTTATGCGCAACACATCAATTGAGATACGACTCGCAACCCCTGCTGATGCTGCAACCATTGCCTTATTGGGTCAGATTACCTTTTCAGACACCTTCGGACATTATTTTAGAGATCGAAACGATTTAACACAATATCTTAAGCGGACTTTTTCTGTAGCTAAAATAGAACAAAGTATGGTGAAATCAACCACCAGATATTGGTTAGCTTTTGTGGATAGATTACCTGTTGGATATGCAAAATTAAAGTTAGACTCCCCTTCTCCATTTGTTGATATGAAAGGTGTTTGCCAGTTGCAAAAAATCTATGTGTTAAACGACTTCCACTCCATGAAAATTGGTTTTCTTTTACAAAATGAATTACTGGAAACTGCAGCTGCATTGCATTACCATAATATTTGGCTTTCCGTATTAGATTCCAATGAAAAGGCTATTAGCTTTTACAAAAACACAGGATTCACAATCGTTGGTGCACACGATTTTCAAATTGGAAAAGAATATTTCACCTTTACTGTCATGTCTAAAGAACTCCACTAAACTTCAAAAATGATAGATAAAATAACTATCCGAAATGCGAAATCGGAAGAATATGAAACTATTGGTTCTATTTTGATCGATGTATACTCTGCGTTAGACGGATTCCCGAACAAAGATGTCCACCCTACTTATTACGATTATTTGGAGAACATAGGAGTTCAAACCGAAAATGAAGCCATCGAATTATTCGTCGCAATAGCTAATACAAATGAAATTCTGGGTTCTGTGGTGTATTATCACGATGTAAAATATTACAATTCTCCAGGTACGGTAACCACTCAAATTAATTGTTGTGGATTTAGGTTATTAGCAGTCACTCCTGAAGCCCGAGGAAAGGGAATAGGCAAAAAACTAACGCAATTTTGTATTGAAAAAGCACAGCAAAGCACAGCAGACTTCCTAATTATACATACGACAAGCGCTATGAAAACTGCATGGAAAATGTACGAAAATATGGGATTCCAAAGAGCTAAAGACCTCGATTTTAGTGTCGGTGAACTAGAAGTATTTGGGTTTAGGTATGAATTGGGAAATGGCGATAGAAAAAAATCAATGTAAACTACTCAACTCTAATCACCAACTCATCATAGGCCAAAAACACATGCTCTGGAAGTTCTTTTTCCAATTCTTCATGAAATCCGAGATGATGACTCAGATGCGTCAAATATGCTTTCTTTGGTTGTAGTTCTTCAATCAAAACCAGGGACTGCTCTAAATTCAAATGTGAATGCATTTCTTTTCGTCGCACTGCACTTAGAACAAGCACATCCAATCCTTTGAGTTTTTCTTTTTCTTTGTCGGAAATAATCTTGATATCTGTGATATATGCAAATCCACCAATTTTAAACCCATAAACCTTCACGCCACCATGATAATATTCGACTGTTTCAACTAATTTCCCACTCAATTCAAAAGGTTTATTCTCAATAGCAATTGGATTCACACTGGGTGCTCCTGGATATTTATTTTCAATATTAAACACATAATCAAAACGACGCGCCAGATTGTCCAAAACACTTTGGTCAGCATACACCGGAATTGGGCCTTGTGCAAAACAATAAGGACGAATGTCGTCAATTCCAGCAGTATGATCAGAATGAATATGTGTAAAAAGGATACCATCCAGACGTCTGACTCCTGCTCGTAGCATCTGATATCGGAAATCAGGTCCTGTATCTACAACATAAGTCACATCATCCCATTCCAACAAAATAGAAACGCGTAAACGCTTATCTCTTTTATCTGTTGAAAAACAAACTGGATGATCACTATTTAATACAGGGACTCCCTGTGAATTTCCAGTGCCTAAAAACGTTACTTTCAAGTGAATTTATTTGGATTTAAAAGACAAATATAACCATTCATTTATATTCAAAAGAAGTCAGGTAAAGATATTATATTAACAAAATTTACCCATATTAACTAAGTAATTTTGAGGGTCACTTAACGATATCAATATTTTTTTGATAAATACTGAAAAAAAGTAGCAAATATCATTAATTGTACAGTTTTATTTCAATATCTTTAAAAGGTAATTAGTTACATACGATAACATGAATGTAATCTATAGCCCCCTTAACCTCTTTCTTTCGGCATGTACCACTATGCCTATGGTTAAAAAAAATTGCCCAAACCTTACATCGAAAAATTTGTTAACCCTCTTAATATATAATTTATGAAAATTGGTATTCTCAAGGAAACTAAAAAAGGAGAACGACGGGTTGCCATTTCGCCTTCCATAGCGAAGCAACTCATAAACGACGGATTTGAAGTCATTGTAGAAGATGATGCGGGTAGTCGCTCCTCTTATAAAAACTCAGATTATAAGGACATTGGAGCTGTAGTTGAAACACGTGCTGTGACGTTCAAAGATTCTGATATTCTTATTAAAATCAATCCATTCGACGAAGAAGATTTAAAACTCGTAGACGAACATCATGTTTTAATGAGTCAGTTGTACCATAAATCCAATTCTGAACTTATGAAGGACATTGCTGCAAAAGGTACTACAGCATTTTCTATGGATGCAATGCCACGAATTTCCAGAGCTCAGGATATGGATGTTTTAAGTTCTCAAAGTAACCTTGCCGGATACAAAGCTGTTATTAAAGGGGCTTATGAAATGACTAAGATTTTCCCTCTTATGATGACCGCTGCTGGGACTATTACTCCGTCACGAGTATTGATCTACGGTGTTGGAGTTGCTGGTTTACAAGCTATTGCAACTGCAAAAAGATTAGGAGCTGTTGTGGAAGCCACAGACATCAGAATGGAAACTAAAGAACAAACTGAATCTCTCGGCGCAAAATTTATCACAGTTGATAATACAGGTGAAGAAAGTGAAGGTGGTTATGCTAAAGCTGCTTCGGAAGACTATGCACGACGTCAACGCGAAGCTGTACATGCTTCACTAGTTAAAGCAGATCTGGTAATTACCACTGCAATGGTCCCTGGACGTAAATCTCCTGTCCTAATCACAAAAGAACAGGTGGAAGAAATGAAAAATGGTGCTGTAATTATTGATTTAGCAGCAGCGCAAGGAGGAAACTGCGAATTGAGTAAGCTCAATAGAATCGTAGTTAAAAACGGTGTAAAAATCATAGGAACAACCATTGCTCCAGAAAGCGTTTCAACAAATGCTAGTGATTTATACGCAAAGAACATGTATAATTTCATCACACATTTGACTGAAAACAATGAATTCAAATGGGAGATGGACGAAGAAATTACAGACCAGACCTGTATAGTTAAAAACGGAAAAATTAGACAAAACGGAAATAAGGATTAATCATGACTGAATTAATAGATTTTATAAGTAATAACCTACAGATGATCTACATCGTTATTCTGATGATTTTTGTAGGTGTTGAAGTAATTGGACATGTACCTGCGGTGCTGCACACCCCTTTAATGTCAGGGGCTAACGCTATTCATGGGGTAGTAATTATTGGTGCAATATTAGTGATGCTGGGATCAGACCCGGATAATATTTTGGCACTTTCGCTCGGATTTGTAGCCGTGCTTCTTGGAACCTTAAACGTGGTAGGTGGATTTGTTGTTACCGACCGCATGTTAGAAATGTTTAAAAAGAAAAAATAATGGAATATTTATTTAGCCTCGAATTTATATATCTTTTTGCCTCAATTACATTTATTGTAGGACTTAAAATGTTAGGTCACCCTGAAACAGCTCGCAAAGGTAACTTGTTTGCTGCCGCAGGTATGACCCTCGCAATTGTAGGAACAATCTTCATTCATGAACGGGAAGTTTCTTCCATTATTTACACCTTAATTTTTGTCGCTTTAGCATTAGGTACACTTATCGGATGGCTTGTTGCGGTGAAAGTTGATATGACAAAAATGCCAGAATTAGTGTCCCTCTTCAATGGTATGGGTGGTGCCTGTGCTGCGCTTATAGGATTATTGGAATTCCATCACAATATTGGAGATCCTGTTGCTATTTTCACCATTATTGCGGGTATGGTTATTGGTAGTGTTTCTTTCTCCGGTAGTATGATTGCCTGGGCTAAACTGAATGGCTCCATGAGAAAACCTATTCGCCTTCCAAAGTACAACTGGTTAAACAACATCTTTTTATTGGTCATTTTAGCTGCTGCAGCATATATGATTTTAACTGGTGTTGAAAGTGAAGTTATGTTATATGGACTATTCGCTGCTGCATTATTATATGGAGTTTTATTTGTAGTCCCAATTGGAGGTGCAGATATGCCTGTAGTGATTTCATTATTGAATTCATTCACGGGATTGGCTGCCGCTTTTGGAGGATTCCTTTATGGAAACATGGTGATGCTTACTGGTGGTATTCTTGTTGGATCAGCCGGAACTATCCTAACCTTAGCTATGTGTAAAGCTATGAACCGTCCGCTTTCAAATGTAATCTTCGGAGCCTTTGGTGACGATACAACTTTGGGTGAAGGAAGTAAGGTTCAAGGAAGTATTAAAAAAGCATCTACAAGTGACGTCGCAATCTTAATGAACTATTCGCAAAATGTAGTTATAGTTCCGGGATACGGACTGGCAGTTGCACAAGCCCAACACGTAATGCACGAACTAGAAGAATTATTAAACAGTAAAGGTGTTAACGTAAAATATGCCATTCACCCAGTTGCCGGACGTATGCCTGGACATATGAATGTATTATTAGCAGAAACCAATGTTGAATACGACAAACTGGTTGAAATGGAAGACATCAATCCGCAATTCAAAAGTACAGATGTTGTATTTGTTGTTGGTGCAAATGATGTTGTAAATCCTGCCGCTCACAATGACCCTTCTAGTCCAATTTATGGAATGCCTATTTTAGAAGTGGAAAATGCAAAACATATTATTGTAAATAAACGAAGTATGAAACCGGGTTATGCTGGTATCGAAAACGAATTGTTCTTTAATCAAAAAACATCGATGTTATTCGGTGATGCAAAAGACCAATTGACAAAGATTGTAAACGAATTGAAGAGCATGTAACCAACCACTAATCAACTAAACCGAAAACGATTGAAACTAACCTTTCAGTCGTTTTTTTTATAAGATAATTTTAATGTTTTTTTCATGGTACTCTTCAGCAAATTTATATTTTTGCCAAAAGAAATATGTAAGCGATGGCAGTACGATTAAAAGGAGATATTGAAATAAATGACGTTCCTTCAAAAAAATTAAAGGCGTTAAAAATTAATTTGAATAAAAATACCTACGGAACTTTTGCAGAGATTGGTGCCGGACAAGAAACGGTAAGGAATTTCTTCAGAGCAGGAGGTGCTTCAGGAACTATTGCTAAAGCGATGAGTGCCTATGATAAAGATTTCTCAGATGCTATTTACGGAATTGAAGATGACGGAAGGTATGTAACTGAAAATAGATTGAAAAAAATGCTGAACTATGAAATTGAAGTCATGGAAGAGCGTTTAAGCAGGTCAAAACACCCGGATAAAATCTTTTTTAGTTACGCAAACACAGTAACCACAATTGACTTTGCTAGAAAATTTAAAGGTCATGGCTGGGTAGGGATTAAATTTCAGTTAGATGCATTAGAAGACTACAATGAAATTATTTTGCATGTTCGTTTCAAAGAAACCGATGCTACCCTGCAACAGGAAACTCTTGGTACTTTAGGTGTAAACCTGATTTACGGTGCATTTTATATGCACGACAGCCCGAAGGACTTATTAAAATCTTTATATGATCATTTACATTCGGTGCAGATTGAAATTGATATGATCAACTTCTCAGGACCGCGATTCTCATATGTAGATAATCGATTGATGAGTTTATTATTGGTGAAAAACGGAATGACAAATGCCGTGATGTTTGGACCTGATGGAAATAACTTATTGCCTGCTCAAGTATTATACAAACAAAACATATTAGCACTTAGAGGATCATTCAGACCAGTAACTAAAGTGAATATGGACATGTATAACCTGGCTGAGAAAATGTTCTTGAAAGAAAAACGTGTAGATCCAGACAATTCAAAGATTATTTTTGAAATTACACTGGCAAACTTGAGTGCTTCTGGAAAAATTGATGAACGTGACTTCCTTGATCGAGCAGAATTACTCTGTTCTTTAGGTCAGAATGTAATGATTACGAACTATCAGGAATACTACAAATTAGTTGAATACTTCTCTGAATTCACAAAAGGTAGAATTGGTCTTGCAATGGGTGCTTATAGTTTCGTTCAAATTTTTGATGAAAAATACTACAGAAATTTAAGTGGTGGTATCTTAGAGGCCTTCGGAAAATTATTCTTTAAAGACTTAAAGGTATACTTATACCCTCTTAAAGATGCTGAAACCGGAGAAATTAAGAATAGTGAGAACCTGAAAGTTCACCCACGTATGAAAGAATTGTATAAATTCTTTAAGTACAATGGTAAAGTGGTAGATCTTAAAGACTTCGACTCAAGTGTAATGGATATTTACTCTCGAACAGTACTAGAAATGATTGCAAAAGGTGAACCTGGCTGGGAAGAAATGCTTCCTTCCGGTATTGCTGAAACCATAAAGTCGGAGCGATTATTCGGATATACACGACGTAAACATATACGTTACGAATAAGATACTGTGATAGATTCACGCTATTAAGAAAGGACATTTGTATGTCCTTTTTTTTATTTCTAAATTTTCTAAAGACAGTGACTTACAGTGTATAAATGGTATCGGTTATGTATTGTGAAAACGAAGTGAAACATGATATATAACCGCAAAATAAAAGCTGTTTTAATGACTTTTATTTTGTTATGAATTAAACCTTTTCTAAATTAAACCGTCTTACAACAAAATTAAAACGTGATAGAAGACACAGTACTCGTTGCTCAATTAAAAGACGCTAAAACTCAGGAACGTGCTTTTAGAAATCTGATGTCTCAATACAAAGAACGCTTGTATTGGCATATTCGTCGCATGGTATTATCGCATGACGATGCTGACGATGTCTTACAGAATACATTTATTAAAGTATTTCGAAATATTGAAAAGTTTAATGAGCAAAGTAAACTCTATTCCTGGATGTATCGCATTGCTACCAATGAAGCCATAACGTTCATTAACAAAGAAGCAAAAAAACAAAACATCAGTATCACTGATGTTCAACACAAAATGGTGGGCACATTAAATAATGATATACACTATTCAGGAAATGAAATTCAACTATTGTTGCAAAAAGCAATCATGAGTTTACCACAAAAGCAACAACTGGTCTTCAACATGAAATACTATGATGAAATGAAATATCAAGACATTTCAGAAGTATTAGGAACCTCGGTAGGTGCTTTAAAAGCATCCTATTTTCATGCAGTAAAGAAAATTGAAATATTTGTAAAGGAACATCAATAATGACAAAAAAAGAAGTACATAACATACTGCCAAGCCTAAAAGTTGCTGCTGGACTGAAAAATCCATTCTGTGTTCCTTCTGGTTATTTTGATGAAATTGAAGCTCGGGTCGAAACTCAAATTCATTTCGATAAAATTGAAAGTTCTTCCAGTGAAATTTTCTCAACACCTTCCGCCTATTTTGAGACCGTGGAAGACCGTGTAATTACAAAGCTAAAAGCTGAAGCATTAGGAAACACCGATTCACAACCCGTCCCTGATAATTATTTTGAAAACTTTGAAGAAAAGGTTTTGGAGCGTTTGAATATTGAACATCAGGAAAAGAAAATCAATGTAATTTCATTGCAAAACTGGAAAAAGATAGTGGTTTCTATTGCAGTAGCAGCCTCTTTAATTTTAATATTTACAATAGGAAATAAACAACAGAAAGAAGTGACTTTTGAAAATCTGGCACTTTCTGAAATCGAATCAGCTTTGGAAGACAATTTCTTGGGTTACAATTCCGAAACAATTTTGGAAATATTTCCTGAATTAGAAGCCTCTTTAGCTGATTTAGACTTGGAATTTTCGGATCATGATAATTTAGAAAGTTATCTTTACGAAGTGGACTTAAGCAATATATTATACGAATAAATCTAAAAATGAAAAAGCACAACTATTACATCACATTTATATGCTTACTACTCTTTTCGACTGGAGTTTTTGCACAGGGCAAGATGAATAAGGAACGTATTGAATTGCTCAAAATATCATTCATTACTGAAGAGATTAATCTTTCTCCTGAAGAGGCGCAACAATTTTGGCCGGTTTATAACAAATACAACGACCGTATTCATAAAGCTCGACTGGAACTGGAACGCGGAATTCAGCGTGATATTAAAAACTCTGGAGGAATTGATAATCTTACTGATAGGCAATCAGACGACATGATCAAACGAATTCTAGAACTTGAAGAATCAATAAGTTCCAATAAAATTAAAATGACTAAAGAATTAGGTGCTGTCATTTCATCGAAGAAAATAATAAAGCTGCAAAGAGCCGAGCGGGAATTCAACCGCAGAATGCTGCAGGAATACGGAAAACGTAGAAAAATGAATTAAAAAAAGGGAGCTTATTGCTCCCTTTTTTTTATGATTCATACAGCGAATTTCTTAATTCTTTTACTTTCGGATCTTCTAAATATTCATCGAATGTTGCATATCTGTCAATTACTCCATTTGGTGTAATTTCAATAATTCTGTTTGCCACTGTTTGTGCAAACTCGTGGTCATGTGTCGTCAATAACACTGTTCCTTTAAACGATTTCAACGAGTTGTTAATCGCTTGAATCGATTCTAAGTCCAAATGGTTTGTCGGTTCATCAAACATCAACACATTTGCTCTAGTCATCATCATTCGAGACAACATACAACGCACTTTCTCTCCTCCTGATAATACATTACATTTTTTCAAGGCCTCTTCTCCACTGAAAATCATTTTTCCTAAGAATCCTCTTAAGAAAACTTCTTCACGCTCCTCTTCTGTCTTTGCAAATTGACGAAGCCAATCCACTAAGTTTAAATTTTCATCAACAAAGAATCCAGAGTTATCAAGTGGTAAATACGACTGAGTAGTAGTAACTCCCCATTGAAATTTTCCAGAATCAGCACTCATGTGGTCATTTAGAATCTCATAAAACGCAGAAACTGCTTTAGAATTTTTAGAAATTAAAGCTACTTTATCTCCTCTATTCAAATTGAAGCTAATGTTTTTGAACAATACTTCATCTTCAGTGGATTTTGAGACATCTTCAACATTTAAAATCTGATCTCCTGCTTCACGGTCTCTATCGAAAATAATAGCAGGGTAACGTCTGCTTGAAGGACGAATTTCCTCTACATTTAATTTCTCTATCATCTTCTTACGTGAAGTCGCTTGCTTCGACTTCGCAACGTTTGCAGAGACTCTTCTAATAAATTCTTCTAATTCTTTCTTTTTATCTTCAGCTTTTTTGTTTTGCTGCGCTCTTTGTTTTGCAGCTAACTGACTGGACTCATACCAGAATGTATAGTTTCCAGAATAATGATTAATCTTTCCAAAATCAATATCTGATACGTGCGTGCAAACAGCATCCAAAAAGTGACGGTCATGAGATACTACAATTACAGTATTGTCGTAATTTGCCAAAAAGTTTTCCAACCACCCAATCGTTTCAAAATCCAGGTCGTTCGTAGGCTCATCCATAATCAGCACATCAGGATTCCCAAATAAAGCCTGAGCTATCAACACACGCACTTTAGATTTACCATCTAAATCACCCATTGGTGTATAATGCAAATCCTCTTTAATACCAAGAGAAGATAATAAGGTAGCTGCATCAGATTCTGCATTCCATCCTCCCATTTCTTCAAATACAACTCCAAGTTCTCCCGCCTTGATTCCATCAGCTTCAGAAAAATCCTCTTTAGCATAAATAGCATCCATTTGATTTTTAATGTCGAACATCTCCTTGTTCCCCATCATTACAGTATCTAATACACCATAAGCATCAAACGCATAGTGATCCTGAGATAAAACAGACATACGCTTTCCTGGCTCTAAATAAACAGATCCTGAAGTCGGTTCCTTTTTACCAGATAGTATTTTTAAGAATGTAGATTTTCCTGAACCATTTGCTCCAATTATTCCATAGCAGTTTCCTTGAACGAATTTGGTATTTACCTCATCGAAAAGTACTCTTTTTCCAAATTGAACAGACAAATTTGATACTGTTAGCATGTGCTTTTTTTTAATATTTTTGCAAAAGTACTAAAATTCATCCATTAAAAATTAGTGACATAAGACTAATTTTACCATTCTGTTAAGAACTTTCCAAAATTTTTAACGCGCTTTTAACAAGACTGCTTTATGTACTTTTTTACTTTTGTTTCAACCGACAATTCAATGAAAAACCTATATAAAATATTATTGGCGCTGCTTATTGTGAGTTGTTCGTCTCAAGGAGAAAAAGTTAGCTACACCTATTTTGGAGGTAAAATCATTAACCCTAAAACCGACTTTGTACTGCTTCTTAAAGATGATATCATTCTAGATACCCTGAAGTTAGACGCAGAAAATCATTTTTTAGGAAATTATGAAAAGCTTGAAGAAGGGCTTTATACCTTTAAGCATGGGATTGAATTTCAGTACATTTATATCCAACCGAAGGACAGCATTATTTTGAGATTAAATACCTGGGATTTTGACGAATCTTTGGTTTTTAATGGAACAGGTGGTTCAAAAAATGAATATTTATTAAAACTTTTCCTTCAAAATGAGCGTGAAGAAAAAGCAATGTATAAATTATTTAAAGAGGAAGAAAACATCTTTTTAAATGAATTATATATAATTGAAAAAGATCGATTAGCAACTTTTGAAGCTTTTAAGGAGGTAACACCAGAACTAAGTGAAGGCTTTATTAAATTGACTGAATACGCAATAAAACTTCCTATTGAACGCATGAAAGAGGTATATCCTTTCTACTACAAGCGTGAACACAATATGAACCATTTCCCTAGCCTATCCGCCAGTTACTACGATTTTAGAGCTGAAATAAGTCTTAACGAACACAATTATATCGCATTTTATCCTTATCAGAACTATATTATGAGTCGCATGTACAATGCCGCATACCAGGATAAAGAAATGGATTCTTCAAAAGACAATATCACAGTAAATATTTTAAATAATATTGAAAGTACTGTCCCAATGGAGGATTTGAAAAATACCATGCTAAAAAGGGTTGTTGTAAATGAATTCTTGAAAGCTGAAACTTTTTGTCATTTGCAAGAAGCTGCTTTAAATACATTTTTAGATCACTGTACAAATGACACATTTAAAAGTGAAGTAAAAGATTTGGTGCACGATAGCCAAGTTGTTGAGGTTGATCGTCCTTTAAAAGATTTTGATTTGCTTTCCTATGATGCTGAACCAAATACAATTAGAAGAATAACACGTGGTGACGATGCTGTTATTTATTTTTGGTCAACGGAATTTATGGCTTCTCAAAGTTTGGTGAAGCGTATTCAATATCTTGAAAACAAATTTCCTCAGGTATCATTTATCGGAGTTCATATGAATACTTCGAGCGATAATTTAAAGAGCGACCCGAATTTGAAACAACTTGACCACTCCAAACAATTTGTTCTGCCAGAAGATTCCTACGCGCACAACCTTTTGCACAGTAACTACCCTCGTGCAATTGTTATAAATGATGAAGGAATTGTTCGAAGTGGATTCATCAATATCAATTCTTCCGCACTCAACGATTTACTAAAAAAATTAAATTAATCAGTTAAAGTCCGGTATTCGAATAAATAAGCGTACCTTTGCACGATTTTTAACCGGTTTATAGATGGGCATCTGTAAATCAACAATTTAACAGTATGTCGACATTTAGAGACCTCGGGTTAGACGAAAACATCGTCAAAGCCCTAGTAGATTTAGGTTATGAGCAGCCTACAGAAATTCAGCTCAAAGCAATTCCGCAAGTATTAGCATCGGATCAAGATTTAAAAGCATTTGCACAAACAGGTACAGGTAAAACTGCTGCCTTCAGTTTACCAATTTTGCAACAAATTGAAGTCGATGATAAGAATGTACAAGCAGTAATCCTTTCACCTACGCGTGAATTAGCACTTCAGATTGCATCAAACATCAACGACTTTGCCAAATATTGTGATGGGGTGAAATCCCTTGCTGTATATGGTGGTGCAAACATTGATGAGCAAATTCGAAAGATTAAAAAGGGTGTTCAGATTGTAGTTGGGACACCAGGTCGTATGGTAGATCTCATCAACCGTCGTGTTCTAAAACTAGGAAAGATTCAATGGTTGGTTTTAGATGAAGCCGATGAAATGTTGAATATGGGATTCAAAGATGAGTTGGATAAAATATTGGATGCAACTCCAGATGAGAAGCAAACTTTATTATTCTCTGCAACCTTTCCTCAAGAAGTTGAGCGCATTGCTAGAAATTATATGTTTGATCCAGTTGAGATTAGTTCTGGACAAAAAAATAAGGGATCGGACCAGGTTTCACATCAATTTTATGTTGTTTCTGAACGCAATAGATATAATGCTTTAAAGCGTATTGCCGACGTAAACCCAGACATCTAGAGTATTATTTTCTGCAGAACTAGAAGGGAGACACAGGAAATAGCAGATAAATTAATTAAAGACGGTTACAACGCAGACTCATTGCATGGAGATTTATCTCAGGCACAAAGAGATAGTGTTATGGAAAAATTTCGTAAAAAACACCTACAATTGCTGGTAGCTACAGATGTCGCTGCACGTGGATTGGATGTAAATGATTTAACCCATGTTATCAATTACAAGTTGCCGGATCAAATTGAGTCTTATACTCATAGATCAGGAAGAACTGGTCGTGCGGGAAAAGTAGGTATATCTATAGCCATTGTTACAGGAAGAGAGAAAGGAAAACTATCCCCTATTGAACGTAAGATTGGAAAGAAATTCGTAAAAACTCCTATTCCAACCGGTCAAGAAGTATGTCAGAAACAATTATTTAAACTGATTGATAAAGTTCACGATATTGAAGTGAATGACGGAGAAATCAACGATTTCTTACCTTCGATTTATCAAAAGCTTGAAGAATTCGACAGAGAAGAACTTATCAAACGATTTGTTTCTTTAGAATTCAACCAGTTCTTATCGTATTACGAAAATGCACCTGACTTAAATGATAGTGAGCACATGCGCAGCAGAGATGGTGGTGGTGCAAGTAGAGTTGGCGACGAAAATATGCAACGCTTCTTTATCAATATTGGTAGAAAAGATCGTTTAAATCCAGCGCGATTAATCGGATTAATCAATGATCAGGAAATTGCAAATAATATTGAAATAGGACAAATTGAAATTCTGGATACCTTCTCTTTCTTTGAATTGGATAAGACGTATTCACAAGAAACAATCAATGCCTTTGAATCGAATGACGTAACGTTTGAAGGACGTGGTGTTAATGTTGAAATTACTGAAAAGAAACGCAGCGGACGCAGACGTGGACGCGACGGTTCTGGTGGCGGAAGAGGTCACAGAGGACGCAGAAGTGATCGTGGCGAAGGAAGAAGAGACGGTGGGCGTCGCAGTGATGGTGGACGTCGCAGTGATGGTGACGGACGCAGAAGAAGTAACGACAAGGGTCATGATTTAAGCGGTTTCGGAAGAAAACGTTCTGAAAAGAAATCATCTTTAAAAACTGAAAAAAGTACTCGTCGTAAAAAGCGAAGAGAATAATAAAAAAAAGCGGCTTAAAAATAAGCCGCTTTTTTTATGTCGTTCCAGCTTAACCGGAAATCTAGTTCAATTTATTAGAATCTAAAACGCTTCTAAAGTCTGTTTAATAATATCTACGCACTCTAATAACTCTTCTTCAGTCATAACAAGTGGTGGGGCAAAACGTATAATATTTCCGTGAGTCGGTTTAGCTAGCAATCCGTTATCACGTAACTTCATACAAATATCCCATGCCGTTGAACTATCTTCAGTATCGTTAATTACAATGGCATTTAACAATCCTTTTCCCCGTACAAGAGTTACAAGCTCAGAATTGTCTACAACTTTTTGCATTTCAGACCGGAATAATTTTCCTAATGCCTCTGCCCTCTCGTCCAATTTTTCCTCTTTTACAACTTCAAGAGCAGCAATTGCAACAGCACAAGCTAGTGGGTTACCACCAAATGTAGAACCGTGTTGTCCAGGTTTAATCACTTCCATAATATGATTATCTGCAAAAACAGCTGACACAGGGTACACTCCTCCACTCAATGCTTTTCCTAAAATCAAAATATCAGGATTCACATCTTCGTGATGTACCGCTAACAATTGCCCAGTACGTGCAACTCCAGTTTGTACTTCATCTGCAATGAATAACACGTCGTATTTTTCGCACAAAGCCTTAGCTCCGGCAAGATATCCTGCATCCGGAACAAATACTCCTGCCTCCCCTTGAATAGGCTCAACAAGAAATCCAGCAATCGTGTTCTTATTCTTAAAAGTTTCCTCTAAAGCTTCTAAATCGTTATAAGGAATTTTAATAAATCCTTCCGTATACGGACCAAAATTTCTACGCGCATCCTCATCATTTGAAAATGAAATTATTGTAGTGGTTCTTCCGTGGAAATTATTTTCACAAACTACAATATTTGCTTCATTTTCAGCAATCCCTTTTTTCTCGTAAGCGAATTTTCTGCAAAGCTTTAAAGCTGTCTCAACAGCTTCTGCCCCTGTATTCATAGGCAATACCTTATCATAACCAAAATAATTGGTTACAAATTCCTCATATTTTCCTAAAACATCATTGTAAAACGCTCTTGACGTTAACGTCAATGATTTCGCTTGCTCAGTTAAAGCATTAATAATTTTGGGGTGACAATGCCCTTGGTTTACGGCAGAATAGGCCGATAAAAAATCGTAATAACGTTTCCCTTCAACATCCCAAACATATACACCCTCACCCTTACTTAATACCACTGGTAGCGGATGGTAATTATGAGCGCCGTATTGATCTTCTAATTGAATTGCTTGTGTTGATGAAATTTTTTCTGAAACCATTAAAAAAAGTTTAAAAATTGAAATTTATCAATTCCTTCTTAAAAGGAGAGAAATCATCCTATGGGCCGGCAAATTACAAAATATTTGAAGAATTTGAACATCAAGGTTATTAGAGCTTTAATTAAGGCTTATTTAGAACGATTGTAAATTAAAACGAACTGAAAAATCCAAATTATTTATTATTTCTATTCGACAAAATTCGATAAATTTGTTTTTTAAAAATCGAATCAAAATGAAAAAATCTCTATTAATCTTAGGATTAGCTTGTACAGTATTCATTAGTTGTGGTGAATCTAAAAAAGAACCTGCAAAAAAAGAAGTTGAAAAGGAAGTTGTAAAAGAAGTTAAACAAGACAGCGCTGCTGATCTTGTAGCTCAAGGAAAAAAATTATTTGCAGCTAAAACCTGCACAACTTGTCATCAAATGGATCAAAAGGTTATTGGGCCATCAATTAAAGATATTAATAAGGTGTACACAGAACAGAATGGTGACTACCTGAAATTCTTAAAGGGAGAAGCTGATGCTATTGTAGATACTGACCCAGGTCAGGTTGCAATTATGAAAGCGAACCTTGATAGTTTTGTAAAAGATTTATCAGATGATGAGCTTTCTGCAATCATCGCATATATGAAAAGCGTAAATTAGAACGCACTATCTAACTATAAAAAGCATCTCATTTGAGGTGCTTTTTTTTTGATTAATAGTTGATTGATCCAGTATTTAAGGTTTTTTGCTTTAACTCTGCCTCGGTAAATTGTTAATACTACCCCATAGTTCCAGCCCTTTTCACAGTGCCAATTTTCCAGTTCCCAGTTCCAATTTTTACTCAAATTATTCTGTTATTAATAGTACATTTGCAGCATGGCAAGAAAGAACAAACAAAAAATATTTGAAAACATAGAAATCATCGATGCTGGAGCACGTGGAAAATCCGTTGCCAAAGCTCCTGATGGTCGTGTCATCTTTTTAACAAACGCGGTTCCAGGTGATGTTGTAGATATAAGAACCGGTAAAAAACGAAAGGCATATTACGAAGGTACGGCAATAAAATTTCATAAGTATTCCGACAAAAGGACTGAACCTGTTTGTCAACATTTTGAGCACTGCGGTGGTTGCAAATGGCAGCATATGAAATATGAAGATCAGCTGGCTTATAAAGAAAAAGAAGTGGTTAATAATTTAACCCGAATTGGACATTTGGAATTACCTGAAGTGACTCCTATTTTGGGTTGTGATGAAACCTATTTTTATCGCAATAAAATGGAATTTTCGTTTTCAAATGCGCGCTGGCTAACTTTAGAAGAAATCAATTCGGATGAAGAAATTGATAACCGAAATGCCTGTGGATTCCATATTTCCGGGATGTGGGACAAGATTTTAGATATTGAAAAATGTCATTTACAGGAAGCCCCTTCTAACGACATCCGTAATTTCATCAAAAACTACGGTATACAAAATGACTTGGAGTTCTACAATCCTAGAGATCAAAAAGGATTTTTAAGAACTGTCATGCTTCGTATTTCAAGTACAGGTGAAATCATGGTCGTAATTCAATTCTTTGAAGAAAATATAGAAAAACGCGAAGGTCTGCTGAATGCCTTAATTACATCATTCCCGCAAATTACTTCATTACAATATGTCATCAATAGCAAAGGAAATGACACTCTGTATGATCAGCATATTAAATTATTCTATGGACGCGACCATATTTTTGAAGAGATGGAAGGACTAAAGTTCAAAATTGGACCAAAGTCGTTTTACCAGACAAATTCGGCTCAAGCCTTTGAATTGTATAAAATCACACGTGATTTTGCCGATTTATCAGGAAATGAGTTGGTATACGATTTCTACACAGGAACTGGAACTATCGCACAATTTGTAGCTAAAAAAGCTAAAAAAGTAATTGGTGTTGAAGCTGTTCCAGAAGCTATTGAAGATGCAAAATTAAATGCTGAACACAATAAAATAGACAATGTGGAATTTCTTGCAGGAGATATGAAAAATGTGTTCAACGACGCATTTATTGCTGAGCACGGTCACCCAGATGTAATTATTACAGACCCTCCAAGAGATGGAATGCATAAAAATGTAGTGGCTAAAATACTAGAAATCGCTCCAAAGCGTATAGTATATGTTAGTTGCAATTCTGCAACTCAGGCAAGAGACCTTGCTTTGATGAAGGACCAATATAATATTATCAAAACTCAAGCAGTCGATATGTTCCCACAAACACATCATGTGGAAAATGTTGTACTTTTGGAATTAAAATAGAATTAATGAGAAACTACTTAGTGGCTTTTATACTCATCTGTATGGTTTTTTCTGCTTGTGAAAAAGATGATATCTGCCTGTTGGATACCACTCCAAATTTGATTATTGTATTTAAGGACAAAGATGCTGTTGAAACGAAAAAGTCCGTATCGAGCTTAACCGTGTGGGTTCAGGACAAAGACAGTATTATTGTCGAGCAGAATCTAGATTCCATTGCTATTCCTATGGACCTAAATAACGACTTGACGAGGTATCATTTTGCAAACAGTTTATCAACTGATGATGTTACTTTTGTCTATTCAAGAACCGATGAATTTGTCTCACGTTCATGTGGATATAAAACCCTGTTTTCAAACTTAGATATAGTAAATCCGACCAACAATTGGATTAGTAGCTATGAAATTCAAAATACTTCCGTAGAAAATGAAAATACGACTCATATTACTTTTTATCATTAGCCTTAATTGCTCTTTAGAAGCATTTGCACAGGAGGAAGTAGTGGAGGCTGCTCAGGACTCTGTTCCTAAAAAGCAATATTACGCCTTGCGATTTGGTATAGATTTAAGCATGCCAATTATTGAGTTATTCAATGAGGAAGAAAAAGGTCTAGAAATTGTTGCGGACTTCCGAATAAGCAATAAATTTTACATTGCTGGAGAATTTGGTTATGAAGACCATACGCGTCAAGAAGACCATTTCAACTTTACAACAAATGGGGAATACGTTAAATTAGGAGTTAATTACAACACTTATGAAAACTGGGAAGGTATGTATAATCAGATTTATATTGGTGCACGTTATGGTACTAGTTTTTTTGATCATACTTTAAATAGTTATTCTCCTAATGTTTACGGTAATTATTTTGAACCTGAATTGTTAACTCCAGGAACAGAATTTAAAAGTTTAAACGCACACTGGCTTGAATTTGTGGCCGGATTACAAGTTGAAACATTTAAAAATTTATATTTAGGAGCTATGATTGAATTTAAAACCATGCTCTATACTAAAGAACCTGAAAACTTTAAAAACTTGTATGTTCCAGGCTTTAATAATGTGAGCGTCAATAACTTTGGATTTGGATTTAATTATACGATTACTTACAATATACCAATCGCGAAAAGAGACTAAATGTCTTTTTTTCTTAAATTTAAATAGACTAATACTTAATTCTTATGAAAAATATACCTAGTGTTGACCTTTCCGATTTTCTATCGGGAGATGCATCGCGCAAGCAAAAATTCATCAACGAAATTGGTGAAGCCTATGAAGAAATTGGATTCGTGGCCTTAAGAGGACATTTTTTATCTGATGAACTAACAGAAAATTTGTACAAAGAAGTAAAAAACTTCTTTGATTTACCTCAAGAAGTAAAAGACACATATGAAGTTCCTGGAATTGGCGGGCAAAGAGGATATACTTCCTTCGGAAAAGAAAGTGCTAAAGGTCGTACCAAAGGAGATTTAAAAGAATTCTGGCATTTTGGACAGGAGGTTGTTGATAATGATGCGTTAAAAGAAGCATATCCTGATAATGTGATTGTAAAAGAATTGCCAAATTTTAATAAAATAGGACAAGAAACATATAGCCAATTAGAAAAAACGGCAGTTTATGTGCTTCGAGCATTGGCATTGTACTGTGGCTTAGACGAATATTACTTTGATAAATTCGTAAAAAACGGGAATAGTATTTTAAGACCTATTCACTACCCTCCTATTGTTGATGAACCTAAAGGAGCTGTTAGAGCAGCTGCGCACGGAGATATCAATTTAATAACGCTTTTAATGGGTGCCTCTGCATCAGGTTTACAGGTTCAAACCAAGGCAGGAGAATGGGTTCCAGTTACAGCACTTCCAGAACAATTGGTAATTAATGTAGGCGATATGCTTGAACGACATACCAATAACAAACTGCGCTCCACAATTCACCGCGTTGTGAATCCGCCAAAAGAAGAATGGGACAAACCGAGATATTCAATCCCATTTTTTACACATCCTGTAAGTGAAATGCCATTGGATTGTTTAGAAGAGTGTATTACAAAAGACAATCCGAAACAATATGAAGACATTACTGCAGGAGAATTTTTAAATGAACGTTTAAGAGAGCTAGGACTGATTAAATAATGACAAGAATCGCACAGTTTTTTACCTTCGGATTGTTTTTGGTAGCCATAGGTGTTATCGGACAGTTTTTTGATTGGAAACAGGCAAATGTTATTTTAGCCTTAGGGTTACTATTTGAATTGTTAGCGGCTATGTTGTATATCTGGAAGAAAGTCAGACCAAATAATTAAAAATGGGAAAAAAGAAATTAAGCAGTTTAGAAGATTTAGGAGGATTTGTATTCTCTACAAATGATGATTTTGAATATGATAATGATGCGAATTTGGAAACTTTAGCGCCTAAAGAACAATACCTAGAAGCGCACTTCAGCAATAAAGGTCGCGGTGGAAAAACTGTAACCGTTATTACTGGTTTTGAAGGGACTGAAACCGATTTAAAAGCATTGGGAAAATCCTTGAAAACCAAATGTGGTGTTGGAGGAAGTGTAAAAGATGGAGAAATCATTATTCAGGGAAAATTTAGAGATAAAATTATCGAGATTCTTAAAAAAGACGGATACAACGTTAAGCGTGTGGGAGGGTAATTTCACACAAATAAATAACTACAAGTAAAAATGAATTGTTTATTCGTAAGCAATTCATTTTTTTCCTTAAAGATTTGGTATCTTGCCAAGCATTTCAAAAATCGCCCATCAAAAGCATTGACGAGAAAATTGAAGTGAAGTGATAACAAGAAAAATGAATATGAGCAAAATAGCACCTTCAGAATTAATTTTGAATCCAGATGGAAGTATTTACCATTTGAATTTAAAACCAGAAAATATATCAAACAACATCATCTTTGTCGGGGACCAATACAGAGTTCCTAAAGTTTCTAAACATTTTGATTCTATCGAATTTGAAACTCAGAAAAGAGAATTCAGAACCATTACAGGAACCTACAAAGGAACCAGAATGACAGTAATTTCAACAGGTATCGGACCAGACAATATCGATATCGTTATGAACGAACTTGATGCGCTGGTAAATATCGATTTAGAAAACAGAACAGTTAAAGAAGAACACACACCTTTAAATATTGTGCGTATTGGAACATCAGGATCTTTGCAATCGGATATTCCGGTAGATAGTTTTGTTCTGGCGAAATATGGATTAGGATTCGACGGCATGATTCATTCGTATGAATGTGAACACATTTTGGAAAGTGAAGTTGAAGATGCTTTTATAGCCCATACAAACTGGAGCCCCAGAAAAGCAAGACCCTACATCGTTAAAAACAGTTCAGAATTAGAAGAAAAATTAATCAGTGATAAAGTATTTGCTGGATTAACTGCAACTGCAGTCGGGTTTTACGGACCGCAAGGGCGAGTCTTACGACTGGCGATTCAGGATCCAAACCTGAATAACAAAATTGATAATTTTGAGTACAATGGCGTTAAAGTCACCAACCTGGAAATGGAAACATCAGCTATTTACGGACTGTCAAAGCTATTAGGTCATAACGCGTGTTCCATGAACGCCATTATCGCCAATCGTGCGAACGGAACGTTCAGTGAGAACCCTTATAAACCAGTAGAAGAACTGATTGTTTATACCCTTGATCATTTAGCACAATAATAAATTCCTATATTTAGGCGTTTTTAATTAGATAAAGTTCCAAAACCATGAAAAAAATCGCTCTAAAAGCAAGTATCATATGCCTAACCCTTTTGTTCTTTAGCTCATGTAGTGCCAAACGAAAAGGATGTGGATTAACTAGCGATGCTAAAAAAATTGAAGCAGCAACAACATTGGAATACGAAACTATCGTAACTGCAGAATAAATAAATCCCCGGTCCATACCGGGGATTTTCATTGCTTCTTTTAACGTTTCTTTTAAAACATTTTATCTTAATTAAATTAAATTTAAACCTCACTAATTCAAATTTTAAACTATGAGGTTTTTATTGACACTTTGTCTTTCAGCACTGTGCTGTACCAGTAGCATTTTTGCTCAAAATTCAGAATCTTATTTTACACTCAGACCCACATTAACTCCAAACGCCGATGCCATTATTTTTTCTATGGAAGGTGATTTGTGGAAAGTAACAACCAACGGAGGAATTGCTACACGATTGACAGCAATGGACGGCATGGAGATGCAGGCTAAAGTTTCTCCCGATGGTAAATGGGTTGCTTTTTCGAGCAATCAATACGGAAATTCAGATGTATATATTATGCCGTTAGAAGGCGGTCCAATCAAACAACTTACCTTCCACGATGGAACGGACGGTGTGAACTCTTGGTCGTGGGACAGCAAACACATTTATTTTACTTCAAACCGGTATAACAGGACTTCAACCTATAAAGTTTCAATCAAGGGAGGGACTCCTGAACGCGTTTTCGGACATTATTTTAACACCGTTCATAACGCAGTAGAACATCCGAATGGAGATGAATTGTTTTTTAATGAAACGTGGGAAAGCGACTTCTTTGCACATAGAAAACGGTACAAAGGTGACTATAACCCAGATATTAAGTCGTACAACTTTAAAACAAAAGAATTTAAAAAACATACAACTTACAGAGGTAAAGACTTCGGATTAACATTCGACAAAAATGGTAACGCCTATTTCAAAAGCGATGAAGCCAATGGAGAATACAACCTTTACACTTTTGAAAACGGAACCAAAAAACAACTGACATCGTTTAATACATCCATCATGTGGCCTCAAGTGAGTGCCGATGGTTCGAAAGTAGTTTTCAGAAAAGATTATCAGATTCACATATACGATGTTGCGACAGGGAAAACAACAAAACCTGAAATTCAAACATTTAAAAACAATACGCTAAACAAAGAACAATCCTTTAATTCTGGAGGAAAAGTGAGCTATTTTGATGTGTCACCAGACGAAAAGAAATTTGCATTTATTTCGCGCGGACGCTTGTTTGTTTCAGACATCAAAGGAAAATACACTAAAGAAATTCAAACGGATTCCAAAGAAGCTATTTCTGAAGTAAAATGGTTAAAAGACAATACCTCTTTACTTTTTGCACAGTCGTTGAAAGGTTATTACAACTGGTATTCCATCGATGTAACGACGGGTAAAATCAAGCAACATACAAAAGATGCCATGAACAATCGTCAGATGAGCCTGAACTCAGATAGAACAAAAGCGGTATACTTAAAAGGTAGAAATCAGGTGTGTCTAATGGACCTGTCAAATTTCAATAGTGAAGTCATAGTTGAAGATGAACTTTGGGGATTCTACAATGCAACACCGAGCTTCTCCCCTGACAATGAATATATTGCCTACAATGTAAAAAAGAATTTTGAAGATGACGTAATGGTCTATAATATCGCTACCAAAAAAGTGATGAATCTCACCAACACCAAGGTTTCAGAATCAAATCCGACCTGGTCGCCTGATGGAAAGTATTTATATTTTAACTCCGACAGAACACAGCCTGGTTATCCTTTTGGAACGAACAACAGTAAAATTTATCAGATGGCACTGGATAAATTTGGAAAACCATTTAAATCGGATAAAGTAGCTGAACTGTTCAAAGAAGAAGAGAAAAAAGACAAAGACAAAGACAAAGACAAAGACAAAGGCGAAGACAAAGACAAAGGCGAAGACAAGATTGCTGTCAGTATCAACCCGAATAATATCATGGAACGTATTACGCGAATTAGTCCGTCGTTCGGACAACAATTCGGACCAGAAGTCTTCCAAAAGGACGATAAAACCATCGTGCTTTATATTTCGAATCATGCGGAAGGAAAAAACCATTTATGGAAAACAACGATTACTCCGTTTGAGGACAATAAAACTGAAAAAGTAAGTGAAAAGCCTGTAAGTGGCGGACAATTGGTTAAAGCGAAAAAAGGAAATTATATTTTACTAAACGGAACTATCAACACTCTGGACATCGCAGGAGGTAAATTAAAAGCTGTCGCGACAAAAACAGATTTCAACAAATCCCTGTCCGATGAATTTACTCAGATGTATTATGAAGCATGGGCTGGAATGGAAGAAAATTTCTACAACAAAACCTTCCATGGTGAAAACTGGCAGGAATTACGTGATCAATATGCGGCTTATTTACCATATGTCACGGAAAGAAGTCAGTTGCGATTGATCTTCAACGAAATGCTGGGGGAACTCAATACTTCACACTTCGGATTTAACTCAAGCGGTAAAGAGGAAACCATTTATTTTGGCTCCAGAAGTATGGCTACAGGTATTGAATTCAACAACGAAAATCCTTATACCGTAGAGCGAATTATCACCGATAGCCCGGCAGACATCAGAGATATCAACTTACGAAAAGGTGATAAACTTGTAGCTGTAAACGGAGTAAATGTTGATACAAAAACAAACAGAGAATTCTATTTCAATGTGCCAAAATCAGATAGCGAGATCGAAATGGAATTCGATCGTAATGGATCAAAATTAAAGGTAAAACTGCATCCAACAAGATCATTCAATATAAGTACACTATTATACGATGAATGGCAGGATGCAAACCAGGCCTATGTGGATTCAAAAACCAATAACAGTGTGGCTTATGTTCATATGAAAAATATGGGTGGTGGAGAATTGCAAAAGTTCAAGCAAGATTTGGTTTCAGCTGAAGCAGACAAAAAGGCTTTGATTTTAGATTTACGCTATAACACAGGTGGCAATGTCCATGACGAAGTTCTGAAATTCTTATCGCAACGCAGTTATTTGCAATGGAAATACAGAGAAGGAAAGAAAACCAATCAATCCAATTTTGGGTATAGCGACAAACCAATTGTTTTGTTAATCAATGAGCAATCCCTTTCAGATGCTGAAATGACAGCAGCTGGGTTTAAAGAATTAGGATTAGGAACTATTGTTGGGACAGAAACCTATCGCTGGATTATTTTCACCTCAGGAAAAGGACTCGTTGATGGTTCATTTTATCGTTTACCTTCTTGGGGATGCTACACCTTAGATGGAAAAAACTTAGAATTAGAAGGAGTTGCTCCAGATGTGTACACCCCTAAAGATTTCAAAGACAGACTGGAAAACAATCATCCCCAATTGGATAAAGCCATTGAACTCATCATGAAGGAATTGAAATAGGTCTGAAAAATTAAAATTTCAATTTAAAGTATGTATCTTTGCACCGCTTTAAAATTTAAGAAAATGAATAACGGATTATACGCAAAATTTAACACCTCTAAGGGTTCAATTTTAGTAAACTTAGAATACGAAAAAACACCTGGTACTGTAGGTAACTTTGTTGCTCTTGCAGAAGGTAATTTAGAAAATAGTGCAAAACCTCAGGGAACTCCATACTATGATGGATTAAACTTCCACAGAGTAATTGCAGATTTCATGATTCAGGGAGGTTGTCCTCAAGGAACTGGAACAGGTTCTCCGGGATACAATTTCGACGATGAATTTCATCCTGATTTAAAGCATGACGGGCCAGGAATATTATCTATGGCAAATTCAGGACCTGCCTCCAATGGGAGTCAGTTCTTTATTACTCATGTTGCAACTCCATGGTTAGACAATAAGCACACTGTATTTGGAAATGTAATTGAAGGGCAAGACATTGTGAATACCATTGCTCAGGGTGATAAAATTGATAGTTTGGAGATTGTACGCATTGGTGAAGAAGCGGAAAGTTTCAACGCAATTGAAGCATTTAGAGTATTTGAAGGAGCAAGAGCTGAACGTGAAGCTAAAGCCAAAGAGGAGGCAAAAGCTGCAATGGATAAAATCGCTGCTGGATATAATGAAACACCAAGCGGATTGCGTTATAAAATCTTACAAGAAGGAAACGGAAAACAAGCTACTCAAGGAGCGATGGTTTCTGTGCACTACAAAGGTCAGTTAG
This sequence comes from Flavobacteriaceae bacterium, assembly GCA_964227255.1. GTDB lineage: Bacteria > Bacteroidota > Bacteroidia > Flavobacteriales > Flavobacteriaceae > Lutibacter. Next base: position 166,400 of record CAXQVI010000013.1, on the reverse strand, counting down.
TAGACGGACAAATATTTGATTCGTCTTACCAGCGAAAACAGCCTATCGATTTTCAAATTGGAGTTGGACAAGTAATCTCCGGATGGGATGAAGGAATTCAATTATTAAAAGTTGGTGATAAAGCGCGATTCGTAATTCCATCAGACTTAGCATATGGTAGTCGTGGTGCAGGTGGTGTTATTCCACCAGATGCGACATTAATTTTCGATGTTGAGTTGATGAACGTAAAATAATCGACACAGAATATATAAAAAAAGCATCCTTCGGGATGCTTTTTTTATATTTCTAATTCACAAACAGTTGGATAAATCAGTCACTTACTTTAACTTAGAGTTTATGAAACTAACCAATCTATTCTTAATCGCTGTTTTTTCGTTAACGACTTTGTTAGGGAATGCTCAGACTTCAAATGACAGTGCTGTTCAACACCCAATCCTGTCCTCTAAATTCATCATAAACGCTGGACTATACATCCCATCAAAATCATTGAAAATCAGCGCCAACGGAAATTCGGTCACCAATGAAGAAATCGATTTTGGTAAGACCTTCAAATTTGGAAATAAGGAGTATACCTTCGCTACTAATTTTATCTGGCGCTTTTCTAAAAGTCATAGATGGAGTGTTGGTCTGGAATATTTCAAAATCAGTAACAGAAAGCAGACTAGTTTAGACAGAGAAATTGAATGGGATGACACCGTTTATCCTGTTGGTGCTGAAGTAGAAGCTGGAATTACTTATAGCTTGTACAGAATTCTTTTCGGTTATGCCATTTCTCAGGGAGAACAACACGAATTTGGTGTGGGACTTGGTATTCATGCAATGGATATCAAAAGTTTCATTGAAGGAAAAGCCTATCTTGGAGATGATGTCGGAGAGTTTGACTTGGACAAAAGATCGGTTAGCGCTATAGCGCCAGTCCCTAACCTTGGACTATGGTATTTTTACGCTCCACATTACAAATGGGCTGTTACTGCACGAATCGACTGGTTTGCTATAAAAATTAATGACATCGATGGTTCTCTGTGGAATTTGGCTCCTGGAATAAAGTTTCAGGCGTGGGATCATATAGGATTTGGCTTAAACTATCGATTCTTCCAAACAAAAATAAAAGTCGACAAATCAGTTTGGGATGGTTCCATTAATTTCCGATTTAACGGACCATTGCTTACCTTAAGTGCCAATTTCTAATCAATCTATTTTATGAAAAAACTCCTAACTCTACTCATCAGTCTAATTCTAGTATCATGTGTATCTGACAGTAATTCAGATGAATTTATTGCTAAAGCTGAAGGGCGCTATTTGTATAACAGTGATGAAACTGTTTCTGTATATTTCCAAGAAAAAGAACTTTATTTAAACTGGAGAGGTGCTACAAAAATCAAACCTATGCCAACAGGTAATGAGGAATTTTATGTAAAAGAAATGAATGAAAAAATACTTTTCAAAACAAATCCCATCGATAATGAGGTCTACATGTGTTTGATTCCAAAAGAAGATGCTGAAATCACTTATAACTTTAAAAAATTAGGTGATGAAGAACAGGTTCCAAGCTTTTACATAAAAGAGAAAAATTTTAATAAAGCAAAAGAAGGCTATCTCGCTATTCAGGCGAAAGATTCTATAGACCCAAACATCAACGAAGACAAATTCAATCGAATGGGTTACGATTTTCTTCGTGAAGAGGAATTTGACAATGCTATTGGCATATTCGACATTAATATTGCGCTATTTCCAAGAAGCTCGAATGTATACGACAGCATGGGTGATGCCCTATTAAGAAAAGGAGACACCATAAGTGGCGTTGAATTTTATAGAAAGGCTTACAATTTAAATTCAGATAATGACCGTGCAAAACGTATTATTGAAAACTTCGATAAAAACAATAAAAAAAACGGTAGTGAATAAATTTCCGCTACCGTTATTTATTTAATCACTAAATTTTGCTTTCTGCATAATGGATCCGCTCCTAATGTTCCAACTGATGATTGCAAATAGGCTTCAGAAGTGCTTTCTTTGTGCAATTCCTTTTATCTTTCAAGTCTCTTTTTCAAATTCATTTCAATTATGAAATCTTCTAAAGAAAAAATATATTTCTCATAGAATTCTACATTTTTGATCCCAAAAATGCCTGCGATATGACTTTTTTTTGGTGGAATTTATTCGAAATTTCAACTTAAACTTTTTAAAAATTATCTCTTTAAATTCCAATCAGTGTAAAACACTGCAATTATAAAAAGCCTCAACATGTCTATTCTAGAACAACGTTCAGAATTAGCTCCTATTTTAGGCTATTTAAAATAGTGCGCTACTTAAAAAAAAGCATTATAGATCTAATGATTTTTCTAGGTTCAATAAGGAATACTTCTTAACTTTAAGAATACATAATTTAAAACAGATCGATGTAACTTTGAAGACAGTTATTCGTCTAACCATTTAGAACACACATTTCAATTAATTAGCTATATATAAAATGGATTTTACTAATAAAACGTATGTACTGAATTACATGAAGTTCTGTGGTATGCTTGGAGCTATTATAGGACTGGTATTTGGAATCTTTTATGCATTCGGAGGATTAATTATAGACTTCATGGTTAGTGTCAACCTATTAGCACCAAGTACCATGGGAACTCCGGGCTTAGGGGCAGGAACACTGCTTGCTTTTGGAGCTTTGATAGGGATGCCTGCGATCTTTGCTGTAGTTTCAATAGTTTTAGGAATGGTCCTTGCCGGAGGTTATAATTTATTGAGTTATTTCAAAGATTAACATCTACATTTTTAAAGGTGTTAAATTTAATAACCTGTAAGTTTAAAATGGACGCTGTTCACTTTCAATTTTAGGCAACTTCTCTCTAATGTTTTGCATTTTCTATAGTGCATGAATCTTTGGCATTGTAATTGATTTTTCAAAACATGACATTTTATCTAATAATCTAATTTTTAGTAAATTAGAACTAGAGCCTTTTGTAAACTAATAAAATCATAAAAAGCATTTATATGAAATATTTAAATTTATTTTTAGCACTCATTCTAACCTCCACACTAGTCGCACAAAGCAATAAGTCCTTTCCATCTTTGCAAATAGTTGGTCAGTCGGAACTAGACGTCATGCCTGATGTTGGTATTCTATCCATAAATATTCAAGAAATTAAGATGGAATTTAACGATGCTATCACTGCACTCGACAAAAAAACAGAGAACGTTCAAAAGCAATTGTCTAAGCTTGATTTTTCTGAAGAAGATATAAAAACAAGATCATTTCAAATTAGAAAAAACACTATTTACGACAGAAACAAAAGACGCGACAGTGGTTATGTCGCAAGTCAAGCTATCATTGTAAAATTTAACTATTCGAAAGAGCGAATCTCACAAATCTTAAGTGAATTTGCAGATGCGTCTGTGGGAATGCAATTATCATTCTCCTTCACATTATCGGATAGCTTAAAAGAAGCCTCCAAAAATGAACTCATTGTAATGGCTTCAAAAGATGCGCAAAAAAAAGCAGCACTACTTGCTCAAAGTTTTAATAAATCATTAGACGAAGTCGTTTCCTTAAGTTATGGCAGTGCGCCTTCTAGAGAAAATTTACCTGTGTACAGAACTATGGAAATAAGTATGGCTGATGCTCAGGGGGCATCTTATAAAACGTCAGGGTTTACTCCTGAATTTATTAAGATGAAGGAAACTGTGTATGCCAGCTGGTCTTTGAAATAGACCTTGATGTAATTTCTGATTCGAATATGTTGGGTTCCTAATTTATGCATTGCAGAAATAATCATTCGAAAACAAAATGTGAAGACTGCTATTTCATAAATAATTACACTTGAAGTAGGTTACATCTGATTTCCTCTAAATTTCACTAATTTTGGAAACCATCAACAACCAATCATGAAAAAATTTCCAAATGCCCTGGTGATCATGCTAGGGTTTATTGTGTTTGCAACACTTCTAACCTATATTATTCCTCAAGGAACTTACGAACGTATAACAGATCCTGTTACCGAAAAGGTTACAGTGGTTCAGGATTCCTATAAAACCATTGATGCACCTCCTGTAGGCATTTTTGACATGCTTATGTCCATTCCTGAAGGAATTGTTTCAAGAGCTCCATTAATTACTTTAATCCTTTTAATCGGAGGTTGTTTTTATATCATTGAAAAAACTGGTGCACTGAAAGATGGAATTACTTACCTCACGGTGGTGCTTGACGGAAAAGAACAAGTCGCGGTTATTGTAGTATCCATTGCTTTCCTTTTTGCCGGCGCTTCGGTCGGATTGCAAGAGGAACTTATTGCAATGACTCCGGTAATTTTATACCTCTGTTCAAAATTAGGTTATAATGCCTATGTAGCGGTTGGATGTAGCTATGGAACAGCAATTATTGGTGCAGCATTTAGTCCTATCAATCCTTTTGCAGCTGTATTAGCTCAAAATGAAGTCGGATTACCTTTCCTTTCGGGACTTGAATTCAGGCTGGTGGTAATGGCAGTTGCTTTTGTTGTATGGATGGTAATGCTATTGCGCTATGCTAACAAAAACCGCATTGAAAAAATAGTTTCAGAGGAAGTCGTATCGAATTTCATACCAAAAAGATCAGTTCTGATTCTCGGATTGTTAGGTCTCACCTTCGGCATAGTCATTTATGGGATGTTAAACCTGGACTGGGGCTTCAATGAAATGACAGCCGTATTTTTCGCCTTAGGAATTATAGCCGGACTCATAGGTAAACTGGGTGTAAATGGAACCGCAGAAATATATAATGAGGGATTTTCACTCATCATTTTTGCTGGAATTATTGTGGGGCTTTCGAGTAGTATTTCCATCATTCTTGAAAAAGGAATGATAATAGATACCATTATCTATGCACTATTCCAGCCAATGCAGCATTTACCAAAGGAAGTGGCAGCCGTTTCCATGATGACCTCTCAGTCGGCTTTGCATTTTGTCGTTGCGAGTTACTCAGGACAGGCAATTCTAACCATGCCAATTCTTGCTCCGCTTTCCGATCTGATTGGAATCTCACGCCAAGTATGTGTCCTAGCCTACCAATATGGAGCTGTATTTACTGATTTATTCATTCCTACAAACGGAAGTCTGATGGCAGTTCTAGCAATTGCAGGAATCACTTTCGATAAGTGGTTTAAGTTTATGCTAAAACTAGGATTGGCCATTTTCATCGTGGCTTCTAGTGCTCTGATAGTAGCCATTTCAATAAATCTGACTTAAATTTCATAATTTTAAGAAAATTAAACGTGTGATTGAAAGAAAGATAGTGCTCTATATCTGCTGCAGCCTTGATGGCTTTTTAGCAACAAAAGATGATGATCTTTCTTGGACAAGTTTTATAGAAAAGGAAGGTGAAGACTATGGTTATGTAGAATTCAACAAGACTATTGATGCCTATTTCGTTGGAAAAAACACCTACGATGTAGTACTCAAACTTACAGGGGGAACCTTCCCTTCTTCAGAGGGAAAAGAAGCTTACGTAATCACACGACAACAAAAGGAACCCGAAAATGGCGTTGAATTTTATAATAAGCCTCTGAAAGAATTGATTGCTCATTTTAGATCAAAGCCCGGTAAAAATATTTACTGCGATGGTGGTTCACAAGTTGTAAAAATGCTATTGGAAGACGACCTGATAGATGAATTTATCATTACCTACATCCCTATAATATTAGGCGATGGAAAACGCTTATTTAAAGGCGGAACTCCTACTTATAAATTAGAACTTGTTGAAACAACAACCTTTAAAGATACCAACGTTTTGCAAGTTCACTACATAAGAAACAGGACAGAATAATATGACCAAGAACGATATATTAGCGGAATTAGAATCGTACGGTGATGCTCAAACAAAAAAAACTTTTATCCGACACGGAGCTTTAGAACCTCTGTTTGGTGTTAAGGTGGGCGATTTAAAAAAGATTCTAAAAAAGACCAAAAAAAATCATGCCCTTTCATTGGAACTGTATGAAACCGGAAATTCAGATGCCATGTACCTGGCCGGACTCATGGCGGATGAAAAGCAGATTTCCAAAACACAATTAAATCATTGGGTAGAAAATGCGTATTGGTATTATCTTTCTGAATATGCCGTGGCATGGGTTGCTGCTGAAACATCCTTCGGTTTTGAATTAGGTATGGAATGGATTGACAACAGTAATCCAAAAATTCAATGCGCTGGATGGGCGACGCTCTCTAATTATGCTAGTGTGAATCAAGACGAACAACTTGATATAACTACTTACTCTAATTTACTTGAAAGGGTAGCTAAAGAAATTCACCTGAGTCCAAAGCGTGTTCCATATACGATGAACGCTTTTGTGATTGCGGTTGGATGTTTTATTCCTGAGCTCTCAGAGAAAGCACAGAAAGTTGCCCAAAAAATTGGTAAAGTAACAGTTGATATGGGAGATACTTCATGTAAGGTTCCTCTTGCCACTGCCTATATTCAAAAAGTTGTTGACCGAGGTAGTTTGGGAAAAAAAAGAAAACAAGCGCGATGCTAATAAAATACTAAAACTATGAATGAAACATTAAAATCAATTTTCTTCGTTCTAATTGGTCTCATAATTGGAGCCCTTGTAAACATGACTATCATTACTATTGGTCCTTCCATTATTCCACCTCCTACTGATGTGGATGTAACTACCGTTGAAGGATTGGCTGCAGGAATTCATTTAATGGAACCTATACACTTTCTTATTCCTTTTATTGCTCATGCCTTAGGAACATTTGTAGGAGCTCTTATTGCTGCTAGAATGTGCAAACGCAACAAACTTAAATACGCGCTGATTGTCGGGTTCCTGTTTTTATTAGGTGGAATTAGCATGGTAATGTCTGTGCCATCGCCTTTATGGTTCAACATCACAGATTTGGTATTGGCTTATATTCCAATGGCATGGTTAGGTGGTAAAATAGGCATTCAAAAAAATTAAAACCAATTACGTTTTATAAAAGTTGATAAGTACAAATGATTGAAAATTATGTTCGATTTCTATAAATTAGAGAACTAACTAAAATTACTATTGGATTATACGTCAGGTATTGCAAGCATCTTTACACCACTATATACAACCATTTGGGGCATAAAAAATAGGTATAAAAAAAGGAGCAATTCTGCTCCATTTTTTTAATGTCTTCTCCATCTACTTCGTCCCTGATCTCTTTTCGAACTTTTTCCTGTAGGAGGTTTTAAGTTATATGTAAAGCTCAGCATGGCATAAGTTCCAAGATTTTTCTGGAAGGTTTCTTCGAAATAGTTTGCAGATGAAGTCCGCACAATTCCAATGTTTTCATCTAGAATATCAAATACCTGAAGTTTCAAGTTTCCTCTTTTCCCCTTTAAGAATGCATACTCTACTCCAATATTCCAAATTGGGACGTCTTGAGAATCAAATTGGTTGTCGGTATATAAATTATAATCAAACTGGGTATTCAAATTTAAACTCGGTGTAATATCCCAGTCGAATTTTGTATAGTAATTCTGTTGGACGAAATCACGTTCATCATCATTAATCGAGTAGGTAGTCTTATTGATATCAATTCTAGCCCCAACAATTACGTCAAGTTTATTCTTATTGTCGTTACTAAAGCTCAAGTTAAACCCAGTTCCTCTTGTTTTCGTCTCACTAGCTTCATCATTGATAATAGTAGTATATTCATCTATATTTCCACTAAGTCCTAAAGAATAACGAATTCCAGTTCCTTTGAACTTATTCATTAAACTAATTCTAGCTCTCAAGTTACTTCTGTCTCCGTAGTTTTCAAAAGTGTTGTACGAAATATAATTTTCATCAATACTTGTAGAATTTACGATCGCATTTGAGGTCGTAGAATAGTTGATAAACCCAAAGAAATTAGATGCTCTTTTAAAATCCCAGTTATAATACATTAAGTTGTAATTGTTCGAAATCTCAGGAGTCAATTCCGTATTCCCCTGGAAAATTCTCAATGGATTAAAATCATTAATCACCGGTGAAACTTGATTTGCATTTGGTAATAAAGTCGACTTATTATAACGCAATCTTAACCGTTTTCCTTTCTTCCACTCATAGTTAGCGGTTAATCTTGGTAAAAAATTATCATATGATTTATCAATCACGTTTGATGCATTGTCAACGTCTAAATTTTGTTGCATATTCTCCCATCCGGCAGATAAATATACCTGGATTTTGTTTTTACTAAAAACATACCCCAGTTGATTCAAATACACTTGTTTCTTATGATCCAAATTGTAGATAAATGGATTTTCTTCTACGTCATTGATCGTTCTTCTCTGATCAACATCTTCCTGATCATTTTCATTGTTTACACTCGTTTCAAAGCTAATCAAATGGTGCTGCACCAAAGGCTCCATCCAACGAAATGACATGTTATAATCCAATCCGTCACGTTCTTCATCCCTTGTAGTAACCTCGTCTTCTTCATAAGAATTTCCTGGGTCAGAAATCTCATACATGTTCAATGAGCGTTGGAAATTCATATCATTAAAATCCTGGAAGTTCATTCCAGCTCTTAATCTAAAGTTTCTTCCTTTTTCATTTAACTTCTTGTTCATAGAAAAACGAAGGCTCCCATTATTTCTTAAATCATCTGAACTTGTATTTCTATCACTACTTGTATCCTCTTCTCCATCTTCATTAAAGAACATTTTGGAATTAGAGCCCATAGATTCTCTTCGGTCGTTTTTAAAATTACCCCTGAATTCCATGTAAGTTCCTTCCAAAGAGCGATTTCTTAAACTGAAGTTTATATTATGATTGTTCGAGGTATTTTCGTCCCTCTTCTCTTCCTCTGTCGAGAATTGAGAGTCGTTTGTAAACTCAGTGCGCAATGTTCTTTCTTCTTCTTCACTATCAGAATATCCATAATTATAATCGATATTGAAGTCGTAATCTTTCTTAATTTCATAATTGAAATTCGCCCCAGCAGTTCCAGTAGTTAACAATCCGCTGTTTGAATTATTTCGCGAACCATCTCTTTTGAAAACTGTTGCACCCGTATTATTGATATTATTTAAACCACCAAAAACAGCTGTCTGAGTCTTCTTTGTAAATTGATTCAAATCCAAATTTGTCGTATACCGATCGTTGGTACCATATCCTGCACCAACCTTTCCAAAATATCCTTTCTTTTTACCGTCCTTTAAAACAAGGTTGATGATTTTAGTTTTTTCACCATCCTTAATTCCAGTGGTTCTGGCTTCATCACTCTCCTCATCAATAATCTGTACACTTTTAATAGCATCTGCATTCAGGTTTTTTAAGGCGATTGTTGGATCATTTGAAAAGAACTCTTTTCCATCCACCAAAATTTTATTCACTTCTTCTCCCTGAGCACTAACTTTTCCATCGGTTCCAATTTCAACTCCCGGAAGTTTTCTAACCAAGTCTTCAACATTATCATCTTGTCTAACCTTAAACGCATTGGCATTAAAAGCCATGGTATCTTGTTTAATGGTAATTGGAATAATCGTTTTAACAACAACCTCATCCAATTGATTTACTTCGCGCTCAAGTGCTGTAACTCCTAAATCAAGATCTTCTCCTTTAACAATGATAGTTCTTTGATTGGCCTGGTACGTCATGAAATAGATTTGAAATAAATAGGTGTTGTCCTTTATTCCATTCAATTCGTACTTTCCATACTTGTCCGTTGAAGTATATTTTACAAGGGTAGAATCCTGAGGTAGTAAAAGTGCTACCGATACAAATTCAAGAGGGTTTTTCTCTTCATCTACTACAGAACCAGTTATTTTTTGAGCCTGAACAGCTTGAACTCCTATTAAAAGAGTTAAGAGAAACAACATTCTAACGCACCGTTGTTTTTTATTCATTTTTGAAATTGAGAGGTTATAAATTTTAGGTCTTTTCTTTTTTAATATCTTTATTAGATATTTAGTGCCCCAAATATGCCATTTAATAAAATAGTCTTTTCTTAACCAAATGTTAAAAAAATTATGAAATCTCTTCAAGATTGGTTTTCTGATTACGCAGTAAGTCATCAAAACGACACAAATCAAAAGATTCATTTTATATGTGTTCCTGTTATCTTTTTTAGTATTGTCGGACTCGTTATGTCTATTCCGGCTGATGGAATAGCGACTGTAACCCAACTAAAGAACCCAATAATTGAAAACTGGGCTACACCATTATTAATGGTGGTACTAATTTTTTACTTAAGACTATCGATTAAAACATTTATCCAAATGCTTTTATTTTCGGCTATTTGTTTGATTGGAAATTATTATTTGAGCACAGTTGTGCCACTTGCCCTGACAAGTCTGGCTTTATTTATAATTGCCTGGATTGGGCAATTTTATGGCCACAAGTTAGAAGGAAAAAAACCTTCCTTCTTTAAAGATTTGCAATTCCTATTAATTGGACCTGCATGGGTATTTGAAAAAATGTCAAGAAAATAAAGAAAATGTTGTCAAAATTCCTCACACTATTCGTCCTAATGCTTCCCCTCATCGCATCAGGACAAGAAACAAACTTTAAAGTATCAAACACATCGGTCAATTCAAATTATGCTGAACTTGGAATTCGATTCCTCAATGATCTGACTGTAACCTATGCTTCTTCTAAGAAAGTAGCAGCAGACGAAGCTTTTAATAAGACAAGAAGACGAAGACAACGACAACTATCTCTAGCTATTTATACAGCTCAAATAACTGAAAATGGTGACCTCGTTCACCAAAATCGATTCTTTGACAAAACTCAAGATCACATTGAAATGGGAGATTTTGCTATCGCACCCGATGGTAAGACCATTTTTTTTACCTGGAACAATTACTTTCCATATATGATTGACACCATTCCAAATTACTGGAGTAATTTGAGAATCATGAAAGGAACCATTACCGCTGACAATGAAATCGACATCCCAAATGCTGAGCCACTTCCATTTATAAATGCGCGAAATAATTACAATCATGTCACCTTAAGTGCCGATGGAAAGACCTTGTATTTTTCATCTGATTTACCAAAAGGTTCAGGAGGAATGGATATTTACAAAGTCGATATTCTAGCAGATGGGAATTATTCTGAACCTCAAAATTTAGGGAAAAAAGTAAATTCATCTCAAGATGAGATTTTCCCTTTTATTGACGCTGCCAACAATTTGTATTTTTCATCCTACGGGCATCGTGGACGCGGTGGATTAGACATTTTTAAATCGCCTTTGGTTAATGGCGAATTTCAAGCTATTAAAAAATTAAAAGAACCTGTAAACTCGAAGTCGGACGACTTTGGGTTCATTATAAATCCTACTACAAATAAAGGATATTTCACTTCCTACAGAGAAGGCGGACAAGGAGATGTAGATATTTACGCTTTTGAACCTGATATTCCTGACTGTTCTCAAAACTTATTGGCCACCTTCATTGATACAGTATCTTCAGAACAATTAAAAAAGGTTCAGGTATCAGTTTTTGACCAGCAAGGTGAGTTATTGAATGCTGTATATGTGACACAAATTCGAGCCATCCCATTAGCATTACCTTGTGATTCCAGGCTTACTTTGAAGATTGAAAAAGAAGGATTTGAAACACTCGAGTCTCAAATTGAGACGACAGGAGTTTATGATCTTGAGATTGAAAAAATATTCAAGTTAAAGGCTATTCCATGCACTCAGTTTGTCGTTGGAGATATACTTCACAAACTTGAATTAAAGGCCGTAAATGATGTGGAAATTACCGTTATGGCAAATGACACCATTTTCGCTGAACATCTTATTTCCAACACAAACAGTTTCAACATTGAAGTTCCATGTAAATCTGAATACAAACTTATAGCCTATAAACCAGGTTTTGAAACTGTAAATGCGACCGTAAGAACTGGTAAAAAATTTCAGGATACTATTTCAAAAAAAATATTGCTGACTCCTAAAATCTGCAGGCAAACAATTGATGTCGCAGTATTTGATGTAGAATCGACATCTGCTGTTTCAAAATTTAAAACACGCTTACTTCTTAATGGTAATCTCGTAGATGAAAAAAATATTATTTATGGAAATGCTTTTCAATTTTTTCTGAATTGTAATGAAAACTATACGGTCGAAGTCATAAAAGAAGGGTTTGAATCAACTTCATTCTTCGTATCGACAAGTGATGAGTATGATGTGGCTCATAAAAAGGATTTAAGAATACAACCTATTCCCTGTTCTCAATATGTTGTTTTAGAAGGTACCACTGAAATAGACAGGAAAGCTTTAGCTTCGGCACATGTCAAAATCTTAAGAGATGATATTGAAATTGCAACTTCAAACCCAATGGGCAAAATCAAATTACCGTGTCATTCGAACATCACCTTAGAAATTTCCAGTCCTGGATTTGTGACAAAAAGTCTGAAAGTAAAAACAACTGGAGTATTTGAACATGTACATAAAATGCGTGCATCCTTAAAACCTTATGTCTGTGAGCAGGAGTTTACGCTAACTGTAGCCGATAACAATACAAAGGCGGGACTTTCAACATTCAATATTGAAATTAACGATGGGGCATCCATCAAGTCAAAACACATCCGAAATGGTTCTGTTGCCGACATAAAATTAAAATGTGATACCAACTACCGATTTAAAATTGAACAAAATGATTATGAAACTATGGAGTTCACTTTAAATACAACCGGTGTTGAAGGAGAACAACTGAGTAAAACTATATTTTTGACTCCATTGGTTTGTGAGCAAATCATTTCAGGAAAAATCGTTGATGCCAAAACTGGAAGCGCTATAAATAAAGCCTTAGTGACTATATCCTCTGGAAATGTATTTACAAAAATCTTAAGTCTGGATGTCAATGGTAATTTCAGCTTTACAGCCGATTGCGAAACCGCATACATCCTAAAAGCGGCATTCGTCAATTACGGTTCCGAAGAATTAAAAATTACAACGACAAAAGAAAGAAGTGGCTCGATTCAAAAAAACATCGAGTTACACAGAGATTTAGAATTCACTACAATTGCAGGGGAACGCGTGATTAACACTAACAATATCGCTTTTGAATTAAATAAAATTGATATTAGTACCGAAACTGCTATTGAACTCAATAAAGTTGCTGCTTTACTTAGAAAATACCCAGAGCTTAAAATTTTGGTGAAATCACACACCGATAGCAGAGCTCCTGACCATTTGAATTTAAATCTTACCAAGGGACGTGCGCGTCAAATCCGTGAGTATTTAGTATCGCAAGGTATTGATCCAACACGAATTTCAGCAAAAGGTCTAGGAGAAACTGAACTTCTGAATAAATGTTCAAATGGGGTTAAATGCAGTGATGAAGAGCATAGGAGAAACCGAAGGACTGAATTTATTGTATCAAATTAAACTATGAAAGACACTATTTCATTCGACGAATTTTCGAAATTGGACATACGGATTGGAACCATTATTGAAGCAAATGATTTTCCAAAAGCACGAAAACCTGCCTACCAGCTGACTATTGATTTTGGAGGCCTAGGCACAAAAAAGTCCAGTGCTCAAATAACCGAAGTCTATTCCAAAGAAGATTTGATTAACAAAAAGATTCTTGCTGTTGTAAACTTTGAAAAGAAGCAAATTGCAAATTTTTGGAGCGAATGTCTAGTCCTTGGCGTATTCAATAATAACAATGAGGTAGTGCTTCTAAAAACAAAACCTGACACTCCGTCAAACGGAAGTCAGGTTCGTTAAAATGTGTAAAACGTAATTGATTACATATTTTTTCCGAAGAAAATAGCGTTCATCAACAATTTATTTGTTCCATACCAGAAGGCTCTAAAATTAGTGTTATCTGTGAAGACTACTACCCTACCAGATCCCTTTCTTTTTACCTGAAATGGCACTTTGTTTTTCAATACCTCTAAGTTAGGTTTTGAAATATATCCCGCCAATAAAGGTGAATTTGTGTATTGAATTGGGTTGTTGTAACTTTTTTCATCTGGTTTGATAAAAATCTTCGTCCTCCTAAACAATGGTAAGGTATTATTAGAATATCCGAAACTGATTGGGTGACTTCTATCGATTTTTGTCTCGAAAATTGCTCCTCCAATTACCTGTGCTCCCGAAAAGTTTCTCACTTGTTCAAAAGTTACATTCTTTGCAGGTACTGTAGTGTTTTCATAATCTAATTTGATAAAATTGTTAGAAGACAGCCATTTTACCGCGTTTTTGTATCCAATTAACACACCTCCATTCGAAGTCCAATTCTGCAATTTTTCGATTGTTCCTTTATTCAACAGCGGGCTCGCACTAGGAATTATAATCGCAGTATAACTGTCTAAATTGTTTCTGTTTAAATTACGTGTATCAAGTTTAGTAATTCTCATATCATAACGCGTATCAAATAAATGCCAAATCTCACCAGCATCATAGGAGGAAACACCATCTCCTACCAGCAATGCTACTTTTTGAGGTTGGATATTTCTGAATTGATTAGAACCTAAATCGATTCCATTTGTTAGACCAGTTCCAACTCCAGTAATGGTCACACCACTTTCATCAGCCAACTCACCAAGGTAAGACGCTAGCTGGTCAGCCGTCATATTCTGATTCTGAACAGGAATTAAAATAGTCCCATAATCGTAACTTTTTCCTTCCAGACTGAACGGGCGCATTCCAACTTTCGCTCTAACACCTTTGTTCAGCATTTTGTTCAATACTTTTGGAGTATAGTATTCATGCCATTCCATTAAAAATGCATAATTACTTTTCCCATCTATTTTTCCTGCTGGTTTTACTAGATTTTCAATTTTTGCACCAACATGAGATGTCGATTTCAAGGCAGCATAGTTTACGTTAAATGCCAATGGAAATGTCCATGCAGAAATATCATAGAATAAGCTATCTGTGAACTTTGTTCTTTTTTCAAACATCGCATTAATTAACTTAAAATTCTTTTGATTTGTAGGAACTATATAGCTTCCTTCTTTTGAATAGCTCTTCCCATTGAAAGTGAAGTCGTTTTTCACCTCGTACACATCAATCTTATGACGATTTAAAATTTCTGCTAAGTGATAGGATTTTGCCTTGTCTTTTTCATCCCCAAAAACAATAGCTTTTACCGTACTTTTAGAAGCCTCTTTTGCCGCGTCTTTATAAAACTTTCTTTGATAGTCTAATAAAATCGTACGCATATCTTTTGCAGCTGCCAATGTTGAAAGCGAAGCCACAAATTGATTTCTGATGGTAAACGGAAAGGTCAATACTCCATTTACGGTCTCCTGAGCATGTCCTCTTGAACTTCCCTGTTCAAACAAAATTCCGATAGCTCCATTAACATCAGGGTACGTGGATCCTTTTCCATAGTAGAAATCGTCGAAACTTTCTTCTGTATAATAAAACGAACCTATTTTATCCAATGCTCTTGCATGGAAATTGCCAATTTCTTTGGTTAGTTCCTGATTTTGCTTCGGAGTTAATGGGTGGACTCTCGATTGAATTCCTGGCTGAAAGAAGAAAGTTGAATTACTCCCCATTTCGTGATGATCCGTCAGAATATTTGGTCTCCAGGTGGTGAATGTTTCAATCCTTGCTCTTGATTCAGGTAATTGCACTGGTAACCAATCACGGTTCATATCAAACCAATAGTGATTTGTTCTGCCACCAGGCCAAACTTCGCGATACTCTCTATCGTTGGGATCAGGATTTATTTGTGCACTCTTATTTGTATTTGCCCAATACGCAAAGCGTTGTAATCCGTCAGGATTAAAGGAAGGATCTAATAAAATAATCGTATTAGCTAATAACGCTTCAATTTCACTTCCTTCAGCCGCCGCTAAATAATACGCCAACAGCAAGCTGGCATTTGAACCACTAGGCTCATTTCCGTGAATTGAATATCCCTGATAAACTACCAGAGGCATATCAGCAGTATTCAAAGAACTACTTTCAGATGCCTCAGAAAGTTTTATGTGTTCTGCTTGGATCTTGCCAATGTTTTTATGGTTTTCGGGACTCGTTACCGTCAATAATAAAATTGGTCTTCCTTCAAAAGTTCTCCCTCTATTCTCAATTGTAACCCGATCAGAAGCCGCCGCAATGGCCTTCATATATTCGACCAGCTTGTCGTGTGTAATATGCCATTCCCCTACTTCATGTCCTACGACACTAGCCGGAGTTGGAATTGTTTTATTATATGTAATATTTTGAGGTAAGTGATAAGAGAGATTCAGTTGATCTTGTGCTTTCACTAAACTGACACAAAAAATGAGTAGAATAGCTAATTTTGTTTTCATAAAGTTGTTTAGTTTCCAACAAATATATAAAAACATGGGTGTGAAGGGGAAAATGAATACTTTACAAAATGTTAAAAAACAAAAAGGGACTCCATAAATGAAATCCCTTTTCTATTATGCATTCGCCAGCCATAGCTCGTGCATCGTTTCTTATATACTTTCTAAACTCGCTTCAAGTGTTTTAATTTTAGCTAATGCATCGGCTTCTTTTTTGCGTTCATTAGCAATAACTTGCTCTGGAGCATTATTCACAAAACGTTCGTTGCTCAATTTCTTTTGAACAGACATTAAGAATCCTTCTGTATATTTTAATTCCTCTTGAAGTTTGGCTTTTTCAGCTTCCACATCTATCGCATCACCCATTGGTATAAAGTATTCATTTGATTTTACTCTAAAACTCAATGCACCCTCCACTTTTTCTTTCACATAGTTGATTTCTGAAATGTTCCCTAACTTTTGAATCACAGCATCAAATTGCTCTGATACATTTCCTTCATTTAAAACAGAAAATTCGATCTGCTCTTTGAAAGAAATATTTTTATCTTTTCTTATTGTTCTGATTCCAGCGATTACCTCTGAAGCGATTTTGAAATCCTCAATTAGCGATTCTTTTACTTCTTTCCCTTTTGGATAATCAGCAATGATCAAAGCCTCCTCAGCAGAGCGCTCAGAAATATGTTGCCAGATTTCTTCCGTTAAGAAAGGCATGAATGGGTGTAATAACTTCAAATTTCCTTCCAAGAAGTTAATAACAGCCTTATAGGTCGTTGCATCCATTGGTTGCTGGTAACCTGGCTTCACCATTTCCAAGAACCAAGAAGAAAAATCGTCCCACACCAATTTGTAGATACTCATCAATGCTTCACTAATTCTGTACTGTTCAAATGAGCTCTCAATTTCACTCAATACCTTCTGGAATTTAGCTTCGTACCATTCCACGGCAATTTTTGCTGAAGCTGATTGTTCTATATCCTCTGAAACTTCCCATCCTTTAATCAAACGGAACGAGTTCCAGATTTTATTTGAGAAGTTACGTCCTTGTGCACACAATTCCTCATCGAATAATAGGTCATTTCCAGCCGCTGAACACAATAACATTCCAACGCGAACACCATCTGCCCCATATTTTTGCATTAATTCAATCGGATCTGGAGAGTTTCCTAAAGACTTCGACATTTTTCTGCGTTGCGCATCTCTTACGATTCCTGTGAAGTATACATTTGAGAATGGTTTTTCATTTTTGAATTCATATCCTGCAAAAATCATGCGCGCTACCCAAAAGAAAATGATATCCGGACCTGTGACCAAATCGTTAGTCGGATAGTAGTAATTGAATTCCTCGTTATCAGGATTATTAATTCCGTCAAAAACAGAGATCGGCCATAGCCATGATGAAAACCATGTATCCAATGCATCAGGATCCTGAGTTAAATCTTCAGTACTCACTTCTTTCCCTAATTTCTCAGAAGCCAGTTTCGCAGCTTCCTGTTTTGTAGCTGCAACTACAAAATCATTTACGCCATCTCCATAGAAAAATGCAGGAATCTGGTGTCCCCACCACAGTTGACGTGAAATATTCCAGTCTCGGATGTTTTCTAACCAGTGGCTGTACGTGTTATTATAGTGTTTGGGGAAGAACTTTATTTCTTCATCTTCCAATACAGCTTTAAGAGCAGGCTTTACAATTTCATCCATTTCAAGGAACCATTGCGCAGAAATTTTAGGTTCAATAACAACCTTTGTTCTTTCTGATGTTCCAACTTTATGCATGTGTTGTTCAACTTTCACTAAACAACCCAGTTGTTTTAATTCTTCTGTAATTTCTTTTCTTACTACGAAACGATCTTTTCCTTCGTAGTGCAATCCGAATGAATTCAATGTAGCATCGTCATTAAAAATATCAATCACCTCCAATTTATGCTTATCCCCTAAAACTTTATCATTCTGATCGTGTGCAGGAGTGACTTTTAAGCAACCAGTTCCAAACTCAACATCCACATATTCATCTTCAATAATTGGAATGACACGATTCGCGATTGGCACAATTGCTTTCTTACCTTTTAAATGTGTAAATCGTGTATCGTTCGGATTGATACAGATTGCGGTATCTCCTAAAATAGTTTCCGGACGTGTCGTTGCAATTGTCAGACTATCTTCACTTCCTTCAATCTGATAGGTTAAATAGTACAGGTTTCCTTGTTTTTCTTCAAAAATAACCTCTTCATCAGACAAAGTAGTTTTTGCAGAAGGATCCCAGTTTACCATTCTATAGCCTCGGTAAATCTTTCCTTTTTTATACAAGTCGATGAACACATTGGTCACAGCTTCATTTAAATCATCATCCATGGTGAACTTGGTACGTTCCCAGTCGCAAGAAGCTCCTAACTTCTTCAATTGTTCCAGGATGATTCCTCCGTGCTCCTCTGTCCAGTCCCACGCATGCTTTAAAAATTCATCGCGAGTAAGGTCTGATTTTTCAATCCCCTGTTCTTTTAATTTCGCAACAACTTTTGCTTCAGTCGCAATTGATGCATGGTCTGTTCCAGGCACCCAACATGCATTTTTCCCTTGTAAACGCGCTCTACGAATTAATACATCCTGAATGGTATTATTCAACATATGCCCCATGTGTAAAACACCCGTGACATTTGGTGGTGGAATTACAATCGTATATGGTTCCTTTTCATTAGGTGTCGAATGAAAATAATTATTTTTCATCCAGTAATCATACCACTTTTCTTCAACTTCCAGTGGATTGTATTTCGTAGCTAAACTCATTTTTGGTGTACTATTTGTATAATAATTTGCAAATGTACAATTATAAGCCTTAACATTAAAAATTTTGAAAGCTTAAAAATTTAGCTACCTTTACTTTATTAAATCGATTTAATTATGAAAAAAATAGCAACACTTTTAGCATTGATTATGGTTACATTTACCATGAGTGCACAGGAAAAAGAACAAACAGCGAGTGACTCTAATTCCCCACAAATCACCTTTGAATCAGAAGTCATTGACTACGGAAAAATAGACTTAAAAGCAGATGGATTACGTGTATTTAAATTTACGAATACCGGAAAGTCTCCATTAGTTATTTCAAACATCAAATCTACATGCGGATGCACAATTCCAAAGGCTCCAAAAGATCCGATTATGCCTGGTGAAACTGGGTCCATTGAAGTAAAATATGATACAAACAGACAAGGAGGATTCTCTAAAATTATTACCGTTTATTCGAATGCCGATATACCAGAGAAAAAAATACGTATTAAAGGAATTGTTTTAAAACCTGGATCTGCTGTAATGAAAAAAGTTTCTTCAAAATAAGAGAAACAACATAAAAATAGAAAGGCTTTCAAATGAAAGCCTTTTTTTATTGTAGCAGATTTCGCAATCTGAATTTATATTCGTAATTCTGTCCATTCCTTTCTATCAGAACATTGATCCGTTTTCCCTCTTTTTCATAAAAATTATGAACAATTTCATCCAAGGTCATATCATGGGTAAACTTTCCGTTAATCTTGATAAGAATATCTCCTTCCATAATACCCACTTCAGCGGCAGGTGAATTTGGTAATAAATGATGAATTTTATATGAAGGTTTGAATTTATACTGATATTCGAAGTCTAGGATGACCTGCGGATTATTACTCACTCCATCTTCCGTAGAAATTGTAAATTGATTGGTTGAACTACCACGTTCTCGCACCAATACTTTACCATTGTGAACCAATTCTATACCGCTCATATTGTAGTTAAAAGGTTTATAAAACCCTGAACCCTTCTTGATATAAAACTTTCCTTCTCTGTAGTTAAAAGTAATTTCGAACCTGTTTAGAACACTTCCGCCAATACTGCCATTTCTTTTTTCAAATTTTCGTGCATGTGCTATGGCTATGGAGTCAGGGTATGAAACCGTCGGATTCTCCAATTCAAACTTTCCAAATACCAGTCCTTTGATTCGTGCTCTTTTACCGTACACCTGTCCGCTCAACCCTTCACCCAAAAAATCATCAAAATATTTGGTTGGGGATTTAATTTCAGGTCTGCTGTTCTCAAACAACCACATGGCATCACTACCACCAGTATCAATTAAAAGCTTTACTGGGACAATGTCGTCCGATTCCAGTTTAGCTCCAATTTCAATATAGGGCTTCAATCGATAAAATTCTAGGTTAAACTCATCACACTTGCGACAATTATTTGGTTCAAAATATTCTGGATCGTAAAAAGTAATACGCTTTGTACTGTAGTTAATTTTGACGACAAAATCTTTTAGTAATTGATAACCAATAATTCCATGAATAGTGATTCCCAATCTGGTAGAAAGGTCAAAATTATCATTGGTAATCATGTATAAATTTTGGTATTGCCCATAAACATTTTTCATTCGAAAGACATTTCCTCTTGAAATAATCGCTTCAATTTCCTCCATTCCACCAAGTCCCTGAATATTTCTTCGCTCTAAATTTTTCAGTTTTACCGAATCGGTTGCTTTAATGTTAAACAACAATGTTGCTCCAACACCGGAATCGAGAATAAAGTTCAATTCTTTACCGTTTACATCTATGGGAAAAACAATTAAATTGTTGATTAATTTAAACGTTGTAGTGTATTTTTTCACCCCGTTAAGGAATACAAATTCCGATTGAGCGAAGGAAAAACTCAGCGTCAAACAACAAATAACAAGAAATAATATTTTGCGATTTTTTTTCAAAAATTAAGCACTTTAGGTTGATTAAATTAAGGTACGAAATACCTTTGCACTGCCCTAACTTTTGGGAAAATTTTAACCATTAACAAAATAGGAAATCCTGCTATTTTTATTGAAAAAAATTCGCAAATTTGCGTCACAAAGTAATTAACAAAACCACTATGCCAAGTATATCAAACAAAGGAAATCAAATGCCTGAGTCGCCGATTAGAAAATTGGTTCCTTATGCAGAAAATGCCAAGAAAAAAGGTGTGAATGTTTTTCACTTAAATATTGGTCAGCCTGATATCAAAACACCTGATGTTGCGCTAGAAGCAATCAAAAACAATACTGTTGAAGTTTTAGCATACAGTCGCTCTGAAGGTTCAGAAGAGTACAGAACAAAAATTGCAAATTATTACATGCAGCACGACATCAATGTAACTGCAGACGAAATTATAGTAACTACAGGTGGATCTGAAGCGTTATTATTTGCGATGGGTAGTATTACAGACCCAGGAGATGAAATTATCATCCCTGAACCTTTTTATGCAAACTATAATGGGTTCTCCACTGCCTCTGGGGTAAATGTTGTACCCGTTATATCTAAAATTGAAAATAATTTTGCGTTGCCGGAGATAGAAGAATTTGAAAAATTAATTACTCCCAACACCAAAGCAATTCTCATTTGTAATCCTGGAAATCCGACTGGTTATTTATATTCAAAAGAAGAAATTGAAAAATTAGCTGCAATTGTAAAGAAACACGATTTATTCTTGATTGCTGATGAGGTATACCGAGAGTTTGTATACGACGGAATAAAACACCAGTCTGTTTTAAATAACTTCGGTTTAGAAGAGCATGCAATTATCATCGATTCTGTTTCTAAGCGTTATTCTATGTGTGGAGCTCGTATTGGATGTCTTGTTTCTAAAAACAAAGACGTAATCAACACTGCAATGAAATTCGCTCAGGCGAGGTTAAGTCCGCCGACATTCGCGCAAATCGCTTCGGAAGCTGCTTTGGAAACACCTCAGTCTTACTTCACAGAAGTTATTACTGAATACAAAGACAGAAGAGATACCTTAATCAATGCTTTACAAGAAATTGAGGGCGTACAAGTAGCATCTCCAAAAGGTGCATTTTACTGTGTTGTAGCATTGCCTGTTGAAGATTCAGATGATTTTGCACAATGGTTATTAGAGAGTTTCCATTTGAATAACAATACCGTAATGGTAGCACCTGCTGCAGGATTCTATTCTTCGGAAGGCATGGGTAAAAACCAAGTTCGAATTGCTTATGTATTGAACAAGGAAGATTTACTAACTTCCGTGGATATCATAAAACAAGGATTAGCAGCATACAATAACAGATAATTGAATATTCAAGAAAACATATCATTAAAGCCATACAATACATTTGGTATTGATGTTACAGCAAAACGTTTCGTTTCTGTTAACTCTTTGGCGGAATTGAAAACAATAATTTCAAATGAGAAAGATGTCTTTTTACTAAGTGGAGGAAGTAATATGCTACTCACAAAAGACATTGACTCCCTTGTTGTACATATTGATACCAAAGGTGTTTTTGTAAATGACACCGGAGACGATTGCATATTTGTCACTGCCGAAGCTGGTGAAAACTGGCATGAATTTGTGTTATTTTGTATCGCGAATGATTATGGAGGCTTGGAAAACCTTTCATTAATCCCTGGAAATGTGGGTACCAGCCCAATTCAGAATATCGGCGCTTATGGTGTTGAAATTAAAGATACATTTCAACAATTGGAAGCTTTGAATATTTCAACCGGAAAAATGGAAACTTTCAAGTTGGAGGACTGTAATTTTGGTTATAGAAATTCAGTCTTCAAAAATGAATTGAAAGGTAAATATATTATCACTTCAGTTACTTTTAAACTGACAAAAAAGCATCATAATCTCAATACTTCTTATGGAGCTATTCAGCAGGAATTGGGCGGTAATCCGAATCCGAGTTTAAAAGCTGTTTCGGATGCTGTAATTGCTATCAGGCAAAGTAAACTTCCGGATCCAAAAGAAATTGGGAACAGTGGAAGTTTCTTTAAAAACCCAGTGATTTCAAAAGCTCAGTTTGAAGTTTTACAAGCCAATTATCCAAATATTCCGTCGTACAAAGTTTCAGAAACTGAAATTAAGGTGCCAGCGGGCTGGTTAATTGAGCAATCTGGCTTCAAAGGACAAAAATTCGGTGAAGCCGGAGTGCATGCAAAGCAAGCTTTAGTATTGGTTAACTATGGAAACGCAACAGGAAAGGATGTTTTTCAAATCGCTCAAAAAATTCAGGCTACAGTTAAAGAAAAATACAATATTCGCCTCGAAATTGAAGTCAATGTAATATAAAAAAAGGGAACCGATTGGTTCCCTTTTTCTTTTTATATCTTTTTTTAAACAGTAACTTCTAACAATTTCGCACTAGCACCTTTTATATGAACTGAAGTAGTTGCTGCGGGAACTAAAATAGTTTCTCCCTTTTTAATGCACTCTTCTTCTCCGTTTACCTCAACGACGGCTTCTCCTTCTACACACATAAATATGACAAAACTATCGGTTGTACAATAGTCCAGTGTTACTTCACCATTTAAATCTAAAATGTTCGTGGTAAAATAGGGACAAGAAACCGTCTCCACCAATTTATTTTGAACCGGAGTGTAGTCTTGTTTTCCCTTATAGTCGTCGCGATAATTTAAAGCATCTACAGCCAATTCTGTATGCAATTCTCTTGTAGTACCTGTTGATTTATCAATACGATCGAAATCGTAGATTCTGTAGGTAATATCTGAAGTTTGTTGAATTTCAGCAATTACAGTCCCAGCTCCAATGGCATGTACTGTTCCGGTTTCTATAAAAAAAGTATCACCTGGTACGACTGGAATTTCATTCATCACAGACATAATTTCCTTTTTCTCCAGTAATTGGATATAGGTATCTTTGTTGATTTCTTTGTTAAATCCTACCACCAGACGTGCATCTTTTTCAGCATCCATCACGTACCACATTTCGGTCTTACCAAATGAGTCGTGACGTTCTTTCGCTAAAGTGTCATCCGGATGCACCTGAATAGATAAGTCCTGTTCAGCGTCAATAAACTTAATCAGTAGAGGGAAATCGTATCCGAACTTATCAAAGTTCGTCTTTCCTATTAACTCGGCTCCAAAACTGTTCAATAATGACCTTAAATCTTCTCCTTCATAAGCTCCATTGTTAACCTTAGAGATATTGCCTTCAACATCCGATATTTCCCAGCTTTCACCAGTATTTACATGTTCTGATACTTTATTAAATTCGGATACTAACTTCGTCCCACCCCACATCTTTTCTTTTAGAATAGGGTTGAACTTAATGGGATATATTTTCATTAAATATGTTTCTTTAGTTTTTCAACTACGCTATCAATTTCTTCTTTTGTGTTGAATTTATTGAATGAGAAGCGTACCGATGTTTTCAGAGCCTCCTCTTCAGTTAAAATCTCGTTTAGTACATGCGATCCTTTGCTCGAACCACTCTGACAAGCACTTCCTCCTGAGACTGAAATTCCGTCTAAATCCAAGCTGAACAACAGCATCGGAGCATCTTTCGGAAAACGTACATTTAAAATAATATAACTGTTGGTTTCAACAGTTTCGGCAGTTCCATTGAATACAATACCATCAAAATTCGATTTTAGTTGCTCTACAAAGTAGTTTTTCAACTTCTGAATTTGAGCCTGCTCAGCTTGCAGATTGGCATAACTAATTTCTAAAGCTTTCTCCATTCCCAAAATACTATGAACATTTTCTGTACTCGCTCTAGCACCTCGTTCCTGCTCCCCTCCATGTAATAAGGGCTGTATACCAATGCCACTTCTTACATAGGCAAATCCAACACCCTTCGGACCGTGAAACTTATGTGCACTAGCTGCAAAAAAATCAATATTTAAGGCATTTGGGCTGAAATTAAAATGTCCTACTGCCTGTACTGCGTCTGAATGAAAATACGCATCGTATTGCTGACATAATTCTCCGACTTTCTGAACATCCAAAAGATTTCCAATTTCATTATTAACATACATTAAGCTCACCAGACATTTAGTTTCAGATGACTCCAATAATTGCTCTAAATGGTTTAAATCTATTTCACCTTGTGAATTAACATCTACCCATTTCAATTCAACGTCATAGGTTTTCTTCAAATACTCTAAAGTGTGTAAAACCGCATGATGTTCAATTTTCGAAGAAATAAAGGTTTTAACTTCCAGATTTGTCACGGCATTAAATAACACCAAATTGTCAGCTTCGCTCCCGCCTGCTGTAAATACAATTTCATTAGCATTAGCATTAAAATGTCTTGCAATATTCTTTCTGGCCGTTTCAACCAAAGTCTTTGCTTTCCTGCCAATTTGATGCGTAGATGATGGATTTCCGAATGAATCTTTCATCGTTTCTGAAATAACATCAATCACTTCGGGTAAAATGGGCGTCGTTGCAGCGTTATCTAAATAAATTCTGTTCATCGCGACCAAAATTAATTAAAATAGTTGAGTTCATTAATCCCTTAATTACATAAATAATTTAATTTTGTTTTGATTAAATTACACCCATGAAGAAATTACTATTTGTTTTCGCTGCTCTTTTATTTTTCTCTTGTGACGACGGAGATTTTGATGTGCCCTCATTTGACTTTGAAAATACAATAACTAGCTGTGGAGAATATATTTTATACATCAAAAATTCAGGAAGTACTGAAACTATGGCCCTAATTTTAAGTTCTGAAGACATTCCAGATAGTGAAGGCATCACTGAATTACAAATTACTTCAGAAAGAAATGTCAATTACCGTATTTATAGCGATGCTATCGGAGCAGAATATTTTTGTCAGGATATTCCTCCTACCAATCCGCAGGTGATTAAGGAATTAAACGCCGAAAGTGGAATCATTGTTATAACTTCTTCTGCAGTGGGTGATAGTTTTGACCATGATATTTCGTTTACTGATTTGACTTTCCAGGACGGACAAGAACGTATTTATTTTGAAACTTTTTATTTCGGGGTATTCGAAAACTAATTAGTGCTTCGGATTCTGATATATATAGACTTCCGTTGCACCCAAACCATATTTTTGAAAAGAAGCTTCATAGAAATCGACCGGATATTTTTTCAATAAAAATTCCAGTTCTTTTTTGAGAACACCTTCGCCTTTTCCGTGAATAAACACTACTTTCTGAATTCTGTTCCGAAGGGCATACTCCAATTTTTGTTTTGCCGTATTAATTTGAAGGTTCAACATATCGTAATTATCCATTCCTTTTGAACTCTTCGTTAGCTGCCCAATATGCAGGTCTACCTCCATTGTTGGCTGATTTTTATCGGAGTTATCCGATTTAAAGAGCGACTTCTTTTTCGCCCTTTTGTCGGCCTCCTTATCCATCAAATCCTCATTAGAAATATCGCTATACTTGGATAAGTCTGCTTGATCATGTCTTAATAAAACCAGTTCCTTTTCGGCGTACTGCATAGGAAATCCCTCATCAGTTTCAATGGTAATCATTCCATTTTCAATCTGAATCACTGTCCCCTTTAAAACATCATCTAAAACAGCAACTTTATCTCCTATACAATAGCTCATTCTAACTTTTTCTTAATTTTTGGTAAATATAATTCTTATTCGGAAACTATGATTCGTTGTTAAAAATAAGTCGAACTTAAAAAAACAACTCAGAGATATTTCCTATTTTCGAAATGAAATAGTAAAATGAAATACAAAGCACTCATAGTAATCGGATTAATTACTGCTGTAACGGCAGTATTGTTTTTATTTAACCCGGAAGTAAGTTCCTTTTATCCGACTTGTCCTTTAAACGAATACACTGGACTGTATTGTCCAGGTTGTGGCACCCAACGGGCAGCTCATGAAATTTTGCATGGAAATATTGCGCAGGCTTTTAGTTTAAATGCGCTTTTTACCTTAAGTCTGCCCTTTGCGATTTACTATATATGTATCGAATTCTTCAACCGAATAGCTAAGACGAACGTCAAAAATTTTGATCTTAGTACAAGAAATGTACTAATCCTATTGGTTATTGCGCTCGCATTTATGATTTTGAGGAATATGAATAGCTATCCATTTAGTTGGCTGACGCCTTAATTGCTTAATTTTTTATTGGAGTAATTTTTAATAATTCCCGCCTGAACGAATAACAAAACACCAAATAATAAAAAGCTCCATATAAAAGTATTTGAAAATTGAATTCCCTGAAATCCATTATATACAACATCCATACTGATTATATAATCATCAAAGACATTGCTGTATTTTGAAAGTATTCGATCTTGCCAATTCAGCACTAAATAAATGCACAATGCCGTAAAAGCAAAACCAATAATCCACCATATTGTAGCCGATATTAATTCGGCAGGTTTCGCAACAAATTTTGGTTGCTCCTGAACTTTTGACATAATATTCGAGACAAAACTCTTTGAAGGTTTTTCCAATCCTGCTTCATGCATCACATATTCCGTGAATTTATCCATTTGATCTACTTTTTTCATATCGCATTTAAGGTATTAGGTTCAATAACATTTTTTAATAATTCAGCCATTTTTTTACGCGCTCTAAACAGCTTTACCTTCACATTGTTCGGAGTCATATCCAAAATTTGTGATAATTCCTTTAAAGATTGTTCTTCAAAGTAAAACAGGGTCAAAATTACCTGTTCGTCTTCATTCAATTTAGCAATAGCATCCTTGATAAGTTGACTACGATCAGCATCCTCCAAGCGCTCCAAGCCTGATTTGGTATTATCCAATTCAATATTTGGTACTTTTTCAATATCCTCAGGATTAAAAGAACGTTTTGTTTTTTTCAATTCATCCAAACAGCCGAAATAAACAATTTTATAAAGCCAGGTAGAAAATTTCGCCTTGCCTTGAAAACTATCCAAATTCGTATAAGCCTTTACGAACGCATCCTGTGATACTTCCTCTGCCTTTTCTTTAGACTTCAACATGCGCATGGCTAAAGTATATACCATATGCTGATACTTCTCTACTAAAGAGGTATAGGCATTGACATCTCCTTTAAGGATTCTTTCAATATAATACGCGTCAGTTTGGTTCATTTATCTAAATGACGACAAAAAGGAATTAAAGGTTACACTTTTAGTCGAAATAAAATTAATCAAAAAAAATTGTAACCTATTTTCTCTGGGTATCGTCATACTGGATGAAACAAATTTTTAACTTTTAAACTTTTAATTATGGAAGGCGTTGTATTTATCGTATTATTTTTAATCATATTCGGAGTATTCTACTTACACTACTCAACTAGACACAAAGAACGTTTAGCTCTTATTGAAAAAGGAGCTGATGCAAGTATTTTTTATACAAAAAAGGACAAGAAAACAGCACCTGTCTGGAAGATTTTAATTCTTAATGTTGCTGTATTAATGATGGGAATTGGAGCTGGAATATTCCTTGCAAACATTCTAGTACAATTTGCGCATATGGATGAAGATGTCGCATTTCCAGGTTCAATCTTTATGATTGCAGGTATTGCATTGTTTATCGGATTCAAATTAACAAAGCAAATGATAGATAGCGAATCATAGAATTCTTTGTTAAGAACATAAAAAAAGCACTTCAACTTGAAGTGCTTTTTTTATGATATATGCTTGCGATTAGATATTGCTAAAATCCGTATCTAATTTGATGTAATCCAAGAATTCCAGCTTAGTTTCTTTATCTTTAAACTTACCTCCAAATTCAGAAGTAACAGTACTACTTTCAATATCTCTAACCCCTCTAGAGTTAACACAAAGGTGTTTGGCATCAATCACACATGCAACATCTTCAGTTCCTAAAGCTTCTTGCAACGCTTGAACAACTTGCATGGTTAAACGCTCTTGTACTTGAGGTCTTTTTGCAAAATAATCGACAATTCTATTCATTTTAGAGAGTCCGATTACCTTTCCTTTTGAAATATAAGCAACATGTGCTCTACCAACAATTGGTAATAAGTGGTGTTCACAAGTTGAATAGACAACTATGTTTTTTTCCACAAGCATTTCTCCGTACTTATAATTATTATCGAAAGTCGAAAGTTTTGGCTTGCTCTCCGGGTTCAATCCTGCAAACAATTCATTCACAAAAGATTTTGCAACACGTTTTGGTGTTCCCTTTAAACTATCATCTTCCAAATCCATTCCAAGAGTGATTAAAATCTCTCTTACATTTTCTTCAATGCTGGCTATTTTTTCTTTATCTGAAATATCAAAAGCATCGGCTCTTAATGGAGTTTTTGCCGAAGATCCTAAGTGGTCATCTCCTAACTCGTCCGTTTTTTGTGTCATTACTTCTTTTCCTTCGAACATTTTCTATTAATTAGTTTGCAAATTTACAACTTTGTTCGCAATAGTTATAAAGTCCTTTTTATTAATTCTTCTATTGTACAAACTTGCTGTTCACCAGTTTGCATATCTTTCAACGTGTAAGTTCCGTCTTCTATTTCGCTTGAACCGACAATTACTACAAATGGAATTTCCCTTTTATCCGCATAATTGAACTGTTTTTTCAACTTCGCATTATCCGGATATAATTCCGATTTGATTCCATTTTTTCTTAATATGGCAATCGCTTTGTTCGCATAACTAGCTTCAGCTTCACCAAAGTTTACAAAAACCACATTTGGTCTAGGTAAGGCTACCTCCTGGAATAAATCCAATTCTTCCAATACCAGATAAATTCTGTCTAAACCGAAAGAAATACCTACACCACTCATATTTTTCAATCCGAAAATACCAGTAAGGTCGTCATATCTTCCACCTCCGCCAATAGAGCCCATCTTTACACCTTTTGGTGCTGATACTTCATAGATAGCACCTGTATAGTAATTCAACCCACGAGCCAGTGTTACATCAATATCCAAATTACTAGTCTCTAACCCAACTGTATTCACTTGGTCAACAATAAAACGTAATTCTAAAACACCTTTGGTTCCTTCTTCTGAACTTTGAAGCATTTCAGCCAATTGGTCAAGTTTTTCAGTATTGCTTCCATCAAAACTAAACAAGGGCTGCACCTTCTCAATAGCAGTTTCAGAAATACCTTTTGAAAGCATTTCATTTACAACACCTTCTGCTCCTATTTTATCTAACTTATCTAAAGCAACCGTAAAATCAATTAATTTATCCTGTGCTCCAATGATTTCAGCAATACCAGCCAATATTTTTCTATTGTTGAGTTTAATGGTCGTACCTGCTAGGTTCAACTTACTAAAAACGGCATCATATAATTGTACAAATTCGATTTCCTGCCATAATCCTTTACTTCCTACAACATCGGCATCACACTGGTAAAATTCTCTAAACCTTCCTTTCTGCGGCCTGTCGGCTCTCCAAACTGGTTGCATTTGGTACCTTTTAAAAGGAAATGTAATGTCATTTTGGTGTTGTACAACATAACGTGCAAATGGCACTGTTAAGTCATAACGCAATGCTTTTTCTGAAATTCTTGGAGTGACTTTTTCACTGCTTTTATCTTCAAGTAACGTCGAATCAACTTTCTTCAGGTAATCCCCTGAATTCAGAATTTTAAAAATCAGGCGATCTCCTTCTTCTCCATATTTTCCCATTAAGGTTGAAGAATTCTCAAATGACGGCGTTTCAATAGGTTGAAATCCGTACAATTCAAATACCTCTTTGATGGTAGAAAAGATATAGTTTCTCTTCGCTACTTCTGTAGGTGAAAAATCACGTGTTCCTTTTGGTATGCCTGGTTTTTGTGCCATGTTTCAAAATTAGTTTGCAAATATCTAAAAAATATCCGTTTGATGCGTGAAGAACTTACTGTTTTCTGGTACTCATCAATCTACGTGCGATTTCCAAATCTTCCGGAGTGTCGATCCCAACAGCAATCTCCTCGGTCTCCACCATTTTCACCTTGAAACCATGCGCCAGAAAACGCAGATTTTCAAGTTTTTCTGTTTTTTCTAATGCATTCATAGGAAGCTTGGTAAACTTCATTAAAGCTTCTTTTCTAAAGGCATAGATCCCTATATGCTTAAAGTATTTCGCAAAGGATCTTTCTCTTGGAAACGGAATGGCTGCACGTGAAAAGTAGAGTGCACAATCTTGCTCATCGGTTACGACTTTCACATTATTAGGATTGTTGATTTCTTCCTCCTCTGTTAATTCAATTTTTAAAGAAGCGATATCAATCTTCTTCAGCGCATCTAATTCAAATACTTCCAACAACCTTTTTAACGGTGCTGTTTTAGTAAAAGGCTCATCTCCCTGAACATTCACTACTATATCACATTCAATATTTCGGACAGCCTCTGCAATTCGGTCGCTTCCAGATTCGTGTTCCTTCACACTCATAACCGCTTTACCACCATTTGCAGTAATTTCATTGAAAATGATATCGCTGTCTGTTACCACATAAACGGCGTCAAATAAGTGAGAATTCACAGCAGCTTCGTAGGTTCGGACAATCACTGATTTACCACAAAGATCTTGCATCAGTTTTCCTGGAAAACGACTTGCCTCATATCTGGCTGGAATCATTGCAATTGCTTTCATACTTTTTTTTTATTTAGATGTGTAATCTTAAAACTGTTGATACTTGCATTTAGTTCAAAGCCTAACAATAGAATGATGGAATTTAGCCACAAGAACAACATAAAAATTAATAAGGTTCCAATAGAACCATACAATTCATTGTACTTTGAAAACTTCAATACATAGATTTCAAATAATCTAAAAGTCACAACCACAAGCACTGTGGTCAGTACTGCTCCGGGGATATAGGTTTTATTATGGAATTTTTTTGTTCCGTATTTATACAAGAAACAAGCTCCTATAAATATAAGCATGATAAAATACATGGCCTTTCCTCCCTGGAGCCATAAGACATCATCTGTCACCCAACCGGACGATTTCAAATCCTTAATCATGATTTCGAAGAAAACGAATACTACCACAGAAAAAATCAAAACCAAACTCATTATTAAAGACATGGCCATTGCCACCACGTAACGCCTAACATTACCTCTGAACTCTGAAATATGATACGATTTACCGAATCCGAACAAAATGGCATCCATCCCATTCGTCATTAAAACTATTGAAGCAAAAAAACCAAAAGATAAAAGTCCTCCGTAGCGGTTATTCGCAATATCCTGAATTACTTCATGAATGGCTTCTCCCGTTTTAGGAGGTAAAAAGCTTTCTATTGTTAATATAAATTGCTCCTGAAACCCTTCAATTGGAACAAAAGGAATCAGGGTTAAAATAAAAAGTAAAAATGGAAATAAAGCCATAAAAAAACTGAATGCAATGCTTGCGGCTCTGTATGTAACAGCTCCTTCAAAAATCCCTACGGCATACATTTCAACAACATCGTATAATGTCAGTCCTTCTAATCCGGGAATTCTAATCTTTAGACCAAATTTTATCAACTGGCCTACGACAGGAATTTTCTTCAATTTATCGCGTAAATTTTCGCTCATTAAACAGCCTTTAAACTTAAATCCATATTATAAACAGAATGCGTTAATGCTCCTGATGAAATATAATCAACGCCACAATCTGCATACTGCCTAGCCGTTTCGAGGTTAATCCCTCCCGAAGATTCTGTCTGACATTGATCTCCTATTAAGGCTACAGCAGCTCTGGTCTCTTCATAATTGAAATTATCTATTAAAATTCTATGCACACCACCGGCTTCAAGAATTTGTGATATTTCATTCATATCACGGGCTTCAACTATGATTTTCAAATCGAGATTATTTTTCTGTAAATATGCTTTTGTCTGCTGAATTGCTTTTGAAACCCCTCCGCAAAAATCAATGTGATTGTCTTTCAACATAATCATATCATACAAAGCAAAACGATGGTTCTCTCCTCCTCCAATCTTTACCGCCCATTTTTCAATCGCTCGAATTCCTGGTGTCGTCTTACGCGTATCTAAAACTTTTGTTTTGGTTCCTTTCAGTAATCTGGCAAACTCCTTGGTCTTTGTTGAAATAGCACTCATACGTTGCATACAGTTCAACACCAAACGTTCTGCTTTCAAAATAGATTGAGAACTTCCTTCAACATAAAACACGATATCTCCATACTTCACATCCTCACCATCATGTATACATGTTTCCACTTTCAAAGCATCATCCACATAACTAAAAATTCTTTTGGCCATTTCTACACCTGCAATAATCCCATCTTCCTTAACTAAAAGTTTTGCCTTTCCGCTGGCGTCGGTCGGAATACAAGCAAGTGAACTATGGTCACCATCTCCAACATCTTCCCTAATTGCGTTTGAAATAATTAAATCTAATTCGTGCTCGAATTGCGCTGTACTTATCATTATTTTGGTAGTAAATTTAAGTGCTCGGACTATTTAATATAAAGCAAAAATAACTTTTTTATTTTCAAAAAATCGTCTCTAAAACTTTTTATCTTTGACTCATGAAAATAAAATTATTGGCAATTGGAAAAACGGACGACAAAAACTTGTCGGCCTTAATTCAAACCTATCAGAACAGACTGCAGCACTATATCAAGTTCGAGTTTGAAATTATTCCTGACCTTAAAAATGCCAAGAATTTAAGTGAAGCGCAACAAAAAGAAAAAGAAGGAGAATTATTGCTGAATAAATTGCAGCCTACAGATCAAGTCCTGCTGTTAGACGACAAGGGAAAGGACTTCACTTCGATGGAATTTTCAAAATTTCTTCAAAAGAAAATGAATAGTGGTATTAAAACTCTGGTGCTTATCATTGGAGGTCCTTATGGTTTTTCTGAAGCTGTTTATAAAAAAGCTCAAGGGAAAGTATCTTTTTCCAAAATGACATTCTCTCATCAAATGATTCGTGTATTTGTAGTAGAACAAATCTACCGAGCTTTCACTATACTTAAAAACGAACCGTATCACCATGAATAAAATAAAACTGGTTTTTGCGACGAACAACGCTAATAAACTTGCTGAAGTAAAAGCGATGTTGACCAATTTCGAAATTGTGAGTCTGAAAGACATAGGATGCCATGATGATATTCCAGAAACTGCCGTTACACTGGAAGGAAACGCAAAATTAAAAGCGGACTATATTACAAAGAAATTCGGTCTCAATTGTTTTGCCGATGACACCGGACTAGAAGTTGAAGCATTAGATATGGCTCCCGGTGTCTATTCTGCGCGTTACGCAGATGGAGAGCGTAGTTCCGAAGCCAACATGCAAAAATTGCTTTCAGAATTAAAAGAAAACGAAAACAGAAAGGCACAGTTTAGAACCGCAATAGCGCTTAATATAGACGACAAACAATTTGTGTTTGAAGGAATTTGTAAAGGTGAAATTTTGAAAAGCAAAACTGGCTCAGAAGGTTTTGGTTACGATCCTATATTTAAACCAGAAGGATTTACCCAAAGTTTTGCTGAAATGAGCATGGCGCAAAAAAGCAACATCAGTCACCGCGGATTGGCTGTTCAAAAATTAGTAGATTTCTTAAAAAATTATTCTTGATAAATCCTGAACACTCATATCGAAAAACATTTATAGGACTCACTCTGGCTCTAATTCTTTTGACTTTTGTGAATTTAAGTCTTGGGTCTGTCCATATTCCGGTCGATCAGGTTTTCAATGCGCTGTTTGGAAATGATGTCGAAAAGGAATCATGGATTGCCATTGTTCAGAATTATCGATTGCCCAAAGCGATCACGGCAATATTGGTTGGATTCGGATTATCTATCAGCGGACTTCTAATGCAGACTTTATTCCGTAATCCTTTGGCGGGACCATTTGTACTTGGAATTAGTTCTGGCGCTAGTTTAGGTGTAGCTACTCTCATTTTAGGAAGTACCATCTTCGGATTTTCTCTAGGAAGTTATTCGGCTACAACCTTCGGACAATCCATTGCTGCAAGTTTAGGGGCTTTCTTGGTCTTACTGGCTGTATTATTAGCCGCAAGAAAGGTTAGAAACACCATGTCGATACTGATTATCGGACTCATGTTTGGAAGTTTTACCAGTGCTATTATTAGTGTACTTGCTTATTTCAGTTCTGCCAGCCAACTGCAGCAATATATGTTTTGGAGCTTTGGAAGTCTTGGTAATCTGGGATGGATGGAGATTGGAATTCTTGGCGGAATCGCCATTATTTCAATGATTCTGACACTTTTCATTGTAAAACCATTGAACAGTTTATTACTTGGTGAAAATTATGCTAAGAGTTTAGGAATCAATTTAAAGCAAACAAGGTATCTGGTGTTAATCATTGCCAGTTTACTAACTGGAGTCATTACCGCTTTTTCAGGTCCGATTGCCTTTATTGGTTTGGCAGTACCACATTTAACAAAACTACTTTTTAGTACTTCAAATCATAAAATATTACTACCAGCTGTTGGTATTTCTGGATCCATTATTATGCTGATTTGCGATAGTATTGCGCAATTACCAGCGAGTGAGTATACACTTCCAATCAATGCCATAACATCTTTATTCGGAGCACCGATTATTATTTGGTTATTGGTAAGAAAACGACAATTAACCTATTAAGAAACCTATGAAATCAGTTATATCAGCACATAAACTAGCGATAGGATATACTTCCAAACAGGGAGAGAATGTGATTTCAAAGGATATTACATTTGAAATTCCTAAGGGAGAACTCATTGGAGTGATTGGCAAAAACGGAATAGGGAAATCGACATTTTTAAGAACTATTTCAGGAATTCAACCCAAACTGAATGGAGCAATAGCATTAAATAATAAACCACTTGAAAGCTTTTCTACAAAAGAGTTAGCACGACATATAGGAGTCGTTTTAACCGAAAGACTTCCTGAAAGTAATTTAACCGTTTATGAACTCATTTCTTTAGGTAGACACCCGTATACCAACTGGATTGGAAAATTGAGTAAACAGGACAATGAAATTATCAAAAAAGCCATTCAACATACACAAATAGAACATCTGATTCAGAAAAAATATTTTGAATTAAGTGATGGTCAGCTTCAAAAAGTATTAATCGCCCGTGCCATTGCCCAGGATACCGATATTATTATTCTCGATGAACCTACAGCGCATTTGGATGTGCATCATACTGCTGAAACATTTAATATGCTAAAAACTCTGAGTACAACATTTGATAAAACGATTTTTGTTTCTACTCATGAAGTGAATTTAGCGCTGGAACTATCAGATACTATTTTTGCGTTTTCTTCAAAAGGTTTAACCATTGATAAGACTTCAAAAATTGTGAATTCAGAAATAATGAATGATTTATTTGATTCTGATTTAATCAGTTTTGATTCTGTAAACAAGCAATTTAAGATTTCAAAAAATGTGTAGTTAATTGTAATCAATATGCGGTCAACTCTTATTTGGCTATCTTTGAAACAATTCAAACAAAATCCAACATGAAAAATAGTTTATTAAGTACCCTGGCCGTACTTTTATTGATTAGTTGTAGTAGTAACAATTCTGTCACACATACCCAACCTTCAGAAAACCTTTTAATCTCTGACAACACGGCTACAAAATATGCTAATTCAATAACTGCTGAAGAACTTAAAACACATCTTTGGATTTATGCAAGCGACGAATTTGAAGGTCGTGATACAGGTGAACCAGGACAAAAAAAAGCCGTGGATTATCTAAAAAATTACTATATGTCGCAAAACATTCCATCTCCGATGGGTGGCGATGACTATTTTCAAGAAATAGGAACCGAACATTTAAGGCCAAATATAAAACCATCTGAAAATGTACTTGCTTTTGTTGAAGGCTCTGAGAAACCAGAAGAAGTCGTAGTAATTTCAGCGCACTTGGATCATGTTGGAGTTAGAAATGGGGAAATCTACAATGGTGCCGATGATGATGGTTCTGGCACTGTGGCTATTTTAGAAATGGCGCAAGCCTTTAAGCAAGCAGCCAGCGAAGGAAATAGACCAAGTCGTTCAGTGTTATTTTTACATGTCACTGGTGAAGAAAGAGGTCTTTTAGGGTCTAAATATTATACAGAATTTCCAATTATACCTCTAGAAAATACGATCGCTAATCTGAATATCGACATGATTGGACGTGTGGATGAGAAGCACGAAAACAATCCGAATTTTGTGTATTTGATTGGATCCGACAAACTGAGTTCTGAGCTCCATAATATTTCAGAAGCCATAAATGAAAAGTTTACAAAGATTGAATTGGATTACACTTATAACGATGATGATGACCCTAATCGTTTTTATTACAGATCTGATCACTATAATTTTGCCAAAAATGATATTCCTGTGATTTTCTATTTTAATGGGACTCATGAAGATTACCACCAACCTTCAGATACACCGGATAAAATCAATTATGAGCTCCTTGAAAAACGAGCGAAGTTGATTTTTTATACTGCTTGGGAGTTAGCAAACAGAGAACAACGAATTACGTTGGATTGATTTTTTTGAAGAACTCGGGACTAAGCTTGCAAAGTCTTCTCAACTCCGCTCGAAATGACATGATCTGCTAATATTGGTAATTGTGTCCTAAATCCATTGATCTTAATGCATCATTTTAAATACCAGTTCCTTCAAGATATCGATAGCAGGTAAGTTTGAAGCTCCTACTCCTTTGCTCTTCACATCAGCCTCTCTTAAATGTCCGATATTCTGAGATACCTTTCGCATTGGAATATTTTTTCCAGCTTTTATGTAGTCATCTGCAAAAAAAGGATTCACTTTAAGCATGCGAGCTACATTATTCTTCGACTTATCTTGTAGGCTGTGAAACACCAATAATTGTGTATAAAAACTATTCAAAGCAGCGATAGTCATAGTGATATGATGTGTTTTTTGGTTCATCCCAAAATAGTTCACAATCTGATTGGCCTTTAAAACATTGCGGTCTCCAATCGCTTTTCGAAGTTCAAAAATATTGTAGTCTTTACTCACTCCAATATTATCTTCGATATCTTTTGCACTGATTGTTGATCCTTTTGGTAGTACTATCATTAATTTATCAAGTTCATTCCAGATTTTTCCTAAATCAGTTCCCAAGAATTCGACAAGCATCAATACAGCCTTATTTTCAATCTTATAATTACGCCCTTTTAAAACCTGAAAAATCCACTCCGGCACCTGATTTTCATACAGCTTATTACTTTCTAAAACATATCCTCCTTTTCTTATGGCTTTATAAATTGCTTTTCGCTTATCTAATTTCTTGTGCTTGTAGCACAACACCAGCAGGGTTGAAGGCATTGGATTTTTTACATAATCGGTCAACTGATCTATTGTCCTGGCCAAATCCTGAGCTTCTTTTACAATAACCACTTGTCGCTCAGCCATCATAGGATAACGCTTCGCAGCATCTACAATTTGCGCAATATCGATGTCGCGACCATACATAACAGTCTGATTAAATCCTTTCTCTTCTTCTGAAAGGACATTATCTTCTATGTAGTCTGAAATTTTATCGATATAATAGGTTTCATCTCCTGTTAGTAAATAAACAGGATAGAATTTACCATTATTGATATCAGAAACTATCTCTTTTACGCCGGTCATAAATTAAAAAAATTTAGCATTTTTGTGGTATGCTTCAATTGAACTTCCCTCAGTACAACTTCAAAATTAAAAGTATCAAAAATAAATATTTCATTTATGATATTGTAAGAAAAAAAGAAGTTGTTTTAACTCCAGAAGAATGGGTGCGTCAACATATAGTGCATTTCCTTATTGAGGAGAAGCATTATCCTATTTCTTTAATTGCTTTAGAAAAGAAACTTACTTTAAATGGATTGACCAAACGCACAGATATTCTGGTTTTCAATCAGAATGGAACTCCTGAAATTCTTGTCGAGTGTAAAGCTACCAATATAAATATTAGTCAGGATACTTTTGACCAAATTGCCAGATATAATTTAAAATTGGACGCCAAATATTTAATGGTTAGCAACGGACTGGAAAACTTTTACTGTCTGATGGACCACAAAAACGAAAGCTATCAGTTTTTACGTGACATACCCGCCTATTCCAAAGATGTTTAATTGAAAATATACTAAGTTTACACTCATGAAAATCGCTATTGTCATATTGAACTGGAACGGAAGGCAATTGTTGGAACAATTTGTTCCAACAATGCTTGCACATAGCAAGCATGTAAATGTGAACATTTACATTGCCGACAATGCTTCTACCGATGATTCAGTGGCATTTGTGCAAGCGAATTTCCCATCGGTTTTCATCATTCAGAATCGTGAAAATGGCGGATACGCCAAAGGTTACAATGATGCCTTAAAAGGATTAAAAGAAGACCTTTTTTGTCTGGTAAATTCTGATATTGACGTCGCAGCAAACTGGCTCGACCCTATTTTTAAAATCTATGAAAACGATAAAGAAGTTGCCATCATTCAACCGAAAATTATGGACTTCAAAAACAAGGAATACTTCGAATACGCTGGTGCGGGGGGTGGATTTATTGACAAGTATGGTTATCCGTATTGCCGCGGACGCATTTTTGATACGTTAGAAAAAGATGAAAATCAATTTGAAAGTTCAGAGATATTCTGGGCATCAGGAGCTTGTTTTTTCATTAAAGCAAAAGTATTTTTTGAATTGGGTGGATTCGACGAAGATTTTTTCGCACATCAGGAAGAAATAGATTTATGCTGGAGAGCAAAGAATAACGGTGAGAAAATTGTTTATACTAAAGATTCCGTTGTTTATCATGTGGGTGGAGCAACGCTTTCAAATCAAGATGCAAAAAAAACCTTTTTAAACTTCAGAAACAGTTTGTTTGTATTGCTTAAAAACCTTCCGAAGAATAGATTATTCTCGATTATATTTACTCGTCTGATATTGGATGGAATTGCCAGTGTTAAGTTTTTCTTTGAATTTAAATTCAGTCATATCCTCGCTATCCTAAAAGCGCATTTTTCATTTTACACACATTTAAATATTATGCTGAATAAAAGAGGGAAAGGAAATAAAACACTCGATTATTATTCTGTGAATAGCATTGTTTTTGACTATTTTATCAAGAAAAAGAAATTATTCAAGGATTTATAAGATATCTAAACTCCCTTTACCTTCTCGCAGCACTACAACCTCTTCTTCTGATAGGTCAATGATTGTTGAAGGACTATTATCACCAAATCCACCATCGACTACCACATCTACCAGATTGCCCCATTTTTCGAAGATTAATTCAGGATCTGTTGTGTATTCCAGCAAATCATCTTCATCGTAAATAGAAGTCGAAACAATTGGATTTCCCAATTCTTTTACCAATTCACGAATGATGTTATTATCCGGAATTCGGATTCCGACGGTTTTTTTATTCTTAAATGATTTTGGAAGGTTATTATTCCCTGGCAATACAAAAGTATACGGGCCTGGTAAGGCCCGCTTTAATATTTTATAAGTTGGTGTATCGATCTGACGCACGTAATCAGATAAATTACTTAAATCGAAGCAAATAAATGAAAGGTTCGCTTTGCTGAGCTTTATCCCCTTCAATTTAGCAACAATTTCCATGGCTTTTGAATTCGTAATATCGCATCCCAAACCGTATACAGTGTCTGTCGGATAAATGATTACTCCTCCCTTTTTTAAGACCTTAACTACGCGCTCAATTTCCTTTTCATTCGGATTCGTCTCATAAATCTTTATCAGTTCTGCCATGTTTATTTGAAGTCTTTAGCCATTATCTATTAATCTAAAGCCTTCTCCATGAATATTGATAATTTCAACATTTTCATCCTGCTTTAAATACTTTCTCAATTTTGCAATATATACATCCATTGAGCGACTTGTGAAATAATTATCATCACGCCATATTTTAGTCAATGCTAATTCTCTAGGCATTAAATCATTTTTATGAACTGCTAACATTTTTAACAATTTACTCTCTTTAGGAGATAATTTTTGCGGTTCACCTCCTTGGAATGTCAAATGTCTCAATTTTGAATTAAAATCAAAATCACCAATCTTGAATTCAAATGCATCTTCTTCAACATTTTGTTCTGATTCTTTTCGCTGTAAAATGGCTTTAATTTTATACAACAAGACCTCAGAATCAAATGGTTTGTTCAAGTAGTCATCTGCTCCCGCCTGATACCCCTTTAGTACATCCTCACGCATGGTTTTAGCCGTTAGAAATATGATAGGTACCTCCGAGTTTGTTGATCTGATATCTTTTGCTAAAGAAAAACCGTCTTTTCTTGGCATCATTACATCTAAAATACACAGATCGAAATCGTCGTTTTTAAACATAATTAATCCTTCTAGACCATCTTTTGCCAATGTTACATTATAATCATTCAGACTTAAATAGTCCTTTAAGACTGTTCCGAAATTAGGATCATCTTCTACCAATAAAATTCTGTTATTTTCCATAATTCAAGTTATTTAAATGAGTGGTAATTTGATAATGAAAGTACTTCCTTGTCCCTTTTCACTTTCAACATATACCTCTCCTTGGTGTAATTCAACTATTTTTTTTACGTATGAGAGCCCTAAACCGTGCCCTTTTACATTATGTATATTTCCTCTCTCTTCTCTGTAAAACTTCTTAAAAATATGCTTCTGAACGGATTTACTCATTCCAATTCCATTATCCTGAATTTTCACAATAATATTTTTAGCTGTATTCTCTGTTTTTATATCGATTCTAGGTTCATTTTCCGAATATTTTATCGCGTTGTCCAGGACATTTACTATCACATTTTTAAAGTGAAACGGATTTCCTAGAAATTCCGACAACTGTGCATTTAAATTTTGAGAAATACTCCCTCCTCTATCGGATATAATCAAATCCACGTGCGAAACGGCGTCTTCTATTATGTCGTGAACATCCAGCGCTTCTTTCAATACTTCCAGTTGATTTCTCTCCAGCTTCGAAATTCGGAGGACATTCTCAACCTGAGCATGCATGCGCTTGTTCTCAGTTCGAATCATCTTCACATAACGCTGTACCTTTTCTTCATCAGAGATAATCCTCGGATTTTTAATCGCATCTAAAGCCAAATTAATCGTCGCAATTGGTGTTTTAAACTCGTGCGTCATATTGTTAATGAAATCCGTTTTAATCTCAGAAATCTGCTTTTGCTTTATCAATTGATACAAGGCACTCACAAATGCCAAAATAATAATCAGAATAAAGAAAATTGATAGGCCCAAAATCTCCACTATTGAAGACATGATAAAATTCTTCTTTTGCGGGAAGGTCACATACAACTGGTAATCACTGTTGCCATTTTCATCGGCGAACATAGGTACCATATAGTTACGTGAGGCTTCTTTTCTGAAATATCCTGATTTCACTTGAGTCGCAAGTCCATTATTATAAATACCATATTTAAAATCAGTATCAATTCCTCTTCCTAAAAGCTCGCGTTCCAAACGAAAGGTAATTTCCTGCTTACTAACTCTTTTGTGAATTGGTAAACGACTTGTGTAGGCATCAAACCAAGGCTCTAACGTCGCCTTTTCCGCACTTTCAAGTCTTCCTATTTTTACGTATTTCTCTTCAGGACTGTCCATAAAGACACCGTCTGGCTCATTAACATCACGAACCACTACAAATTCTTCCTTACTGAAAACTTCAGTAAAATTTATAGAATCGTTTTCAAAGAACTCTGTCGGCACTTTATAATTTGCCTCTATAATACTCTGTGAATAGGTAAATCTCTCATTATTCACAGTATCTAATTTTTCAAAAATAAATTTACGAATATCCGACTCCTTCAAACGCTCTCCTTCCTGATATGTTTCAGCAAGCTTTGTATAAAAATCATCGAATTCTCGTTGTCTTATATCATCCGATACTTTCGCTAACGAAAACTGCACATTAGATGTAAATTGCTTCTCAGTAATCTCAATGGTATTCTTTATCCAAAAAACCTGAACTAAGATAATTCCAACAAGGGCAACACTCATTAAAACAATGATCAGCACAAATATTTTCTTTCCCATTCCTCAAATTTAAAATATAATATACACGACCAAATTATTTTAACGCTTCTTTAACGCTAGCACCTTTTTTTAACATTTATTTATAAAAATAATTAAATTTTAACAATTTTACTAAGTATTTTGCTAATTGTTGCAACTTGCCATTGAGTATGTTCAAGGAGGTTATTACGGATTACAAACTGTGATTTTCGCACTTTTTCTTCATCTGAGCTCTGCTGGTTCATGCGTTTTTGAATTTCTTCTCTGGTTAAATCATCCCTATCCAATAAGCGGTCAATTCTATCGTTCAAATTTGATACCACAGTAATGATATAATC
This sequence comes from Flavobacteriaceae bacterium, assembly GCA_964227255.1. Classification (GTDB taxonomy): domain Bacteria; phylum Bacteroidota; class Bacteroidia; order Flavobacteriales; family Flavobacteriaceae; genus Lutibacter. The sequence continues at coordinate 123,210 of CAXQVI010000013.1, read as the reverse complement.
ACAGTTTTTATGATTTCCACTTTCAAATAAAATCGCGGCCTCATAAATAATGACTGAATTTTCAGCTTGTTGTTTCACAAATGAAGAAAAATCTGCTCTTACTTTGGGATGCACAAGAGCATTTAATTGTTGAAGTAAATTTTTATTATTAAAAGCCTTTTCAGCTAAAAGGACACGATTAAGTCCTTTTTCATTATAAGCTTCTTCTCCGAATAAATCAATTATCCGCTTTCGTAATTCAGCATCTTCATGCATCAATTTTTTTGCTTCGACATCTGCCACATAGGTCTTAAAGCCTTGCTCTTTAAAAAAATTAAGAACAGTAGACTTTCCACTACCTATGCCTCCTGTTAATCCGACAATCATTGATATTCAATTAAAAATTCGATACGTCTTGGATTCAATTTGAAACTTGAGACCAAATCACTTTGTTTTTGAATTACTGGAGTCAGGAATTGCACTAATGAATCGTTTTTGTATTCATTATAATCGAACACAATTGAAAAACTATCTTCATTAATTCTATTGAAGTTTGAAAGTCCAGCCTGATAGGTTAGTTCAATTTCTTTTGGGTATGGAGTAAGCTTCACTCCTGCAGGCTCATTGATTATAACTACGGGAAGTTTCAAATTCCCCTCTGTGAACCGGTCTACCTCTCCAAAATACTCAATCTCATTTCTGGAAACCTCGACATTTGTTGACTCTTCAGGAACTTCTAAAGCAATATTTCCGATGATGTCCTCATAAACCTCATCCAAAGTCAATTTGGACGTATGAATCTCAGTAATTTTATCTACTTGATTTTCCGAGCCAGAAACAAGCACTGAATCAGGGTCGAGTTCCAAAGGCTGAATAAAATTATATCCTTTCTTAAAATTAATATGGATATTCGACTTTAACGGAACCCTTTTAATCTTTCTTCTGCCCAAGGCTACAAAAATTGTATCTGGTGAAATTGATGTCAATTCAGCGCGACCACTAAACTGTGTATTTAATCGAGATAACTCATTGTTGGTTAAAATATAGCTCCCTTTCGAAGTTATGGACAAATTGTTCAGGTTGAAGTTTAACTCATGCGTACTCATCTTGTAACTGATGATATTAAAACCTGTAGATTTAAGGGTAACATCTACCTTTGACAGCAACTCATTCTCCAGCAAAACTTGTTCTGGCATATTGCTATAAACTGCTTTAAAGGTGGCATTACTTGTATACTCCTGTGATAACTCAATCAACAACCAAATGACTGAAGTTACAATAAGGCACAATAGAAATACCTGAAATTTTCTGTTTCTGCGCAATGAAACTCCTAAAGATTGTGTTGTGTCTTCCATATAATTTTAAAAAATAAATATACAAAAAAAGTGAGCCGTTAGACTCACTTTTCTATATATATAAACCTTGGTTTACTTTTCTTCTTTAGGAAGGTATTTCTTGCTTAATTCCATTGAAATAGCTGCTCTTTCAAACTTGATTTTCCCAGCTCCCGTTTCAATGATTACTGTATTATCTTTATCTACAATATCGACAATCTTTCCGTGAATTCCGCTATTCGTTATAACTTTAGATCCTTTCCCAATTTCACTTTGAAATTTCTTTTCATTCTTTTGACGTTTCATTTGTGGTCTGATCATAAAAAGATAGATTACCAAAAACATTAACAAGAATGGTAACATTCCTCCTAAGGACCCTAAATCAACCTGCAAAAATATACTTGAATACATTTATTTCTATTTATTTATTATTAACTCTTTTTAACTACTGTTCCTTTGATTCTCAATACCTCAGTAATTTTTTCAGTATTTGTTTTTAAGGTAATAGACTTCGTCTGCTTTCCTTGTCTTCCTCTTGAATTGAACGTAAATTTAATATCTGCCGATTCTCCTGGCTTAATCGCATCTTTTGGCCATTCTGGCACCGTACAACCACAAGTCGCTTTTGCGCTTGTAATTACTAAATCAGATTTTCCGGCATTTGTTACTTTAAAAATACCCTCTACAGTATCGCCTTCAACTACTTCTCCAAAATCGTATTCTCTTTGATCGAATTCAATTACAGCAGCTCCTAATTCAATTTTTGCATCACGCTCTTTGGCTGATTCCAGTTTAGCAGTGTCAATTTTTGCCGTAGCCTTATCATCACATCCTGTAAAAATTAAGGAAAATGCCACAGCCGACATTAAAATTATTTTTTTCATAATAAGTTAGTTTTGGTGTAAAAATATAAAATTAAAGCAATCCTCTACCCACTTTATTCAATCTTTTTGTCTCAGTATACCTCTTCAAAATTTTATCTAAAACTCCATTGATGAAGAAGCTACTTTTTGAAGTTGAATAATCCTTTGAGATCTCAATGTACTCATTGATTGTTACCCTTGTAGGAATTGAAGGGAAATGCAAGAATTCACTAATCGCCATTTTTAACAAAATCATATCTAAATCTGCGATCCGCTCAGCATCCCAGTTCGGAGTAACTTCAGCAATATCAACTTCAAATTTTTCATGATTTAAAATCACCTTTCTAAACAGGTCTACCACAAATTTCTTATCATCTTCATCCTTGTACAAATCACCTAAATTGAACGGATAATGCTCTTTCATTTTAGAAAGCGACTTCACAATCCACGTATTTACAAAAGGAAGGTCGTCTGTCCAACTGATTTGTTCTCCTTCGTAATAATCGGCCAACTTTTCATTTGGAGCGACTATCTCCTTGAATAAATCAATCACAAATTCTTTGTCTGCTTTGAAAGAATCCTTTTCAGAAGCCATGTATTTTTTATAGAGCTCACTTTCTTTAGTCTGCTTCCAGATTTCGTTCACGAATTCACTGTCAATTTCCCATCGCGTAATTTTGTGATCATCGATAAACTGACTTAAAGATGTACTCGACTGTAATTCGAGAAGTATCTTATTATTAATAAATTTTGTGCTGGGTTTTAATTCTTCCGGAGTTGCTAAAAACTTTTTACTCGCAATTTTCATATGATTGCGTTCCATATTTCGGACTTCCACTAATAGATGCAACATACTCACATACAACTCGTACATTTTATCTATGCTATGGTATAGAAATTTCTCTTCTTTCGGCAGGTTATCACTTTTAGAATGAAGCATTGCATAAACGGATTGCATACCTTTGATCCTAATATGTCTTCTATTTATCATTTTAAAGAACTTTTATCACTTGTTTTTAACGATGCAAAAGTACTACTATTTTTTAAATTGAGGTGACATACGCGTTTAATAAATAACGTTAAACATATTTTAAAGTTCATTTTATGAATTATTAAAACTGTATATTCGTAGCGCTAAATTTTCAGGAAGGAAAAATCATTTATGAAGGCACTTCAGTATCTCAATAAATACTTTTTAAAATACAAATACCGATTACTTGTAGGAATCATAATTACTGTGGCTTCTAAGATTCTGCAGCTACAGGTTCCTCAATTAATTCGTGAAACCTTAAATGTAGCGGATGACTACAGAAATGGTATTTTATCAGATTTGGATTTTGTGAAATCCGAATTGGTAAATAACCTGCTGCTTATTATCGGTGCTGCCTTGCTCGCTGGATTTTTTACTTTTTTAATGCGTCAGACGATCATCGTCATGTCACGTTATATTGAATTTGACCTTAAAAACGAGATCTACGCACAATACCAGCGTCTCTCTGTCAACTTTTACAAGAAAAACAGGACGGGAGATTTAATGAACCGCATCAGTGAAGACGTTAGCAAGGTGCGTATGTATTTTGGACCAGCAATTATGTACAGCTTAAATATGGTTGTACTTTTCGTGATTGCCATTGTGAAAATGTTCAATATTGATACGGCACTTACACTTTATACACTGGCGCCACTTCCTATTTTATCGATTTCAATTTACACTTTGAGTAGAATCATCAATAAACGAAGTACTACTGCCTTAGAACATTTGTCAAAGCTAACGGCGAGTTCACAGGAGACCTTCTCTGGTATTAGCATCGTAAAATCGTATGTACTAGAACCTAAGGCTATGCAAGATTTTGGAGCTCTGACACTCCGAACCAAGCAGAAAAACATCCGGTTATATGAGGCGCAGGCCTTATTTTTCCCATTAATGATTCTATTGATTGGAATTAGCAATATTATGGTAATTTATATTGGTGGGATGCGTTACATTGAAGGTGATATCAAAATTGGTGTAATTGCAGAATTTATTATGTATGTCAATATGCTTACATGGCCAGTTGCAGTTGTTGGCTGGGTTACATCAATTATCCAGCAGGCTGAAGCTTCTCAGAAACGTATCAATGAATTCCTGAAACACAAGCCAGAGATTGTCAACTATGTCGATAAAGAAACTCCAATTGAAGGGACTATTGAATTCAAAAATGTAACATTCACCTATGATGATACGAATATTACTGCCATCAACAACTTCAGTTTTAAAGTAAAAAAAGGTGAAACCTTAGCTATTTTAGGAAATACAGGTTCGGGAAAATCCTCCATTATAAATCTCATCTGTCGTTTGTACGACCCTCAAGATGGAAAAGTTCTTATTGACAATACGGACGTAAAGGATTTAAATCTGGATTCTGTTCGACAAAGTATTGGATTTGTCCCTCAAGAATCTTTCCTGTTCTCAGATACCATTAAGAACAATATTAAGTTTGGCGATGAAAATGCGACAGATGAAGAAATTGAAGAAGCTGCAAAAAACGCCTACATACATCACAATATAGTGACCTTCAATGAGGGCTATAATACGTTTGTGGGTGAAAGGGGAGTCACCCTTTCTGGAGGACAAAAACAACGTGTTTCCATTGCCAGAGCTATAATCAAAAATCCGAATATTTTAATCTTTGACGATTGCTTATCGGCCGTCGATACTGAAACCGAAGAAATCATTTTAGGAAACTTACAACGCATAAGCTCCAACAAAACGACTATTATTGTCAGCCACCGTATTTCCTCAGTGAAACATGCCGATAAAATTATTGTTATTGAAGACGGAAAAATAATTCAAGAAGGAACACACAATCAATTAGTTACAAAATCGGGGTATTACAAGGATTTATTTGAGCAACAACTTTTAGAAAAAGAAATTTAATTTATAGCTAATAAGTCAAATATTTTTTTAGTTTTGTCTGTAAATCTAATCACCCAAGATTATTAAAAATAAAGTTAACTATGAGCGATAAGGAACATTTAGAGCAAGAAGAAATCTTTTCTCAAGTTCTTAGGGCAGGAAGAAGAACTTACTTTTTTGATGTAAGATCTACGAAAGCTGAAGATTATTATTTAACAATTACTGAAAGTAAAAAATTCACGCACGACGACGGATCTTTCCACTATAAAAAACATAAAATTTACCTTTATAAAGAGGATTTTACTGAATTCAATGAAATGCTAAGTGCAGCGACAAATTTCATTATTGAAGCAAAAGGTGAAGAAGTCATTTCTGAACGTCATCAAAAAGATTTTAAAAAGCCATCTGAAATGAATGGAGAATCTGTAGCTACTGAAAGTTTCACGGATGTGAATTTCGAAGATATTTAAATCCCTATTCAACAAAATTGAAAGAACACCTTTTTAGGTGTTTTTTTTGTGCTAAATTCAATAAAAAAGCCTCGTTTTTCAACGAGGCTTTTTTATATGTGTCAATTCATTCCTTATGCCAATACTTCCTGGACTTTATCCGCTGCTTCCTGGAATTCAGTAGCAGAAATAACATCCAATCCACTTGCATCAATTAAAGCTTTAGCTTCAACAGCATTAGTTCCTTGTAATCTTACAATAATTGGAACTTGAATTGCATCCCCCATGTTTTTATAAGCATCAATTACACCTTGTGCAACACGGTCACATCTCACAATTCCACCAAATATATTCACAAGAATGGCTTTTACATTAGAATCTTTTAAGATAATTCGAAACGCCGTCTCAACACGCTTAGCGTCAGCAGTACCTCCAACATCTAAGAAGTTTGCAGGCTCACCTCCAGATTGTTTAATTAAATCCATAGTACTCATTGCCAATCCGGCTCCGTTCACCATACATCCAACATTACCATCAAGATCTACATAATTCAACCCAGCGGCATTTGCCTCAACTTCAATTGGATTTTCTTCACGTAAATCTCTTAATGCTGCTAAATCTTTATGACGGTATAAAGCATTATCATCTAATGCTACTTTCGAATCAACTGCTAATATTTTTTCATCAGAAGTCTTTAATACTGGATTAATTTCAAATAGTGAAGCGTCAGACTCAACAAAAGCTCGGTATAACGAACTTACAAATTTGATCATTTCTTTAAGAGCTACACCAGACAACCCTAAATTAAAGGCGATTTTTCTAGCCTGGAATGGTTGCAATCCGATTAATGGATCTACTTCTTCAGTAAAGATTAAATGAGGTGTTTCTTCAGCAACAGTTTCAATATCCATTCCACCCTCAGTAGAATACATAATCATATTTTTTCCCGTTGCTCTGTTTAATAACACTGACATATAGTATTCTTCCGGCTCATGATCCCCAGGATAATATACATCTTCAGCTATTAAAACCTGATTTACCTTTTTTCCCTCTGCAGGTGTTTGAGGCGTTTTTAACATCATTCCGATGATGTTTTCTGAGATAGTCTCAACTTCAGCTAAACTTTTAGCTAATTTTACTCCACCTCCTTTTCCACGTCCTCCTGCGTGAATTTGTGCTTTAACAACCCACCATCCGGTACCAGTTTCGGTTGCTAATTGCTTTGCTGCTTCAACAGCTTTTTTGTGGTTATCCGCAACTATACCTCTTTGAATTCTAACTCCAAAGCTTCCTAATAGTTCTTTTCCTTGGTATTCATGTAAATTCATTACAATACGTAGTTTTTAAAATCACACAAATGTACTAATCCCTCTGAAATAATATTATCGAATACCCAAATAATTTTAACATTCCCAGGATATTTAAAAATTATGTTCATACTATTAACAAAAAATTAAGATGAAACTCCAAGTTGCTTAAATACATTTGCGAAACCAAGCAAACAAAATACCATATGCAACGAATCCTTGCACTACTTTTTCTAAGTATTTCGGCGATTTCATATTCCCAAAATAATATTCACAGAAAGACCTTAAAAGCAGTAAGAATTGATATCAATCCAACCATTGATGGAAAACTGGATGAAGCATTTTGGAAAAACGCAGACATTGCAAAGGATTTTGTTATGATAGATCCAGGCGATGGAGATCCTGAACGTTTAAATAAACGAACTGAAGTCAAAATCGCTTACAATAATGAAGCGCTATTTGTTGGAGCGACTCTATATGAAGATGATATGAATTCTATTGCAAAGCAATTTGGAAACAGAGATCAGATTGGAATCGTAGATTACTTTTTAATGAGTATTAATCCAAATAACGACGGACTAAACGACACCCAGTTTATTGTAATGAGTACAGGACAACAAAGGGATGTAAAAGTAACGTCTGGAAGTGAAGACGCAACCTGGAACGCAGTTTGGGATTCTGATGTATATTTTGGAGATGGCTACTGGACGGTTGAAATGAAAATCCCATACTATGCACTCCGTTTCAATAATGAGGGAAATAAAGCCTGGGGTGTAAATTTCAGTCGCTCGTTAAATAGTTTGAATGAAGAATATGTATGGAATTACATCGATAAAACAACTGGAATTTATACACAATATGCCGGGATTCTTGAAGGCATGTATGATATAAAACCACCTATTCGTTTAAGCTTTTCGCCTTATGCTCAGGCTTCAAATACGTGGCATGACAGCACTTCGGAAGATGATTATTCTATTGGTCTTGATTTAAAATATGGATTGAGTGAAAGTTTTACTTTAGATGCTACTTTAATCCCTGATTTTGGACAAACAGCTTTTGACGATTTGGTGCTAAACTTAGGACCATTCGAACAGCGCTATCAAGAGCAACGTGCATTTTTTACTGAAGGAACCGAACTATTTGATAAAGGAGGATTGTTCTATTCAAGACGAATTGGTAATGCTCCAGTCGGACGAGAAGATGTATACGACCAACTTGAAGAGGATGAAATCGTAACTGACAACCCCAATGCAGTGAACATGTTGAATGCAATAAAAATTTCTGGAAGGACTCCGAAAGGGTTAGGAATCGGTTTTTTTAATGCCATAACAGAAGTAACTTCAGCCTCAATAAAAGATACCATTACCGGAATTACTCGTACAGAAGTCACAGAACCTTTTACAAATTACAATGTATTTGTATTAGATCAACAGTTCAACCAAAGTTCATCTGTAACTTTAGTAAACACGAACACCTTGCGCGAAGGTAGTTTTCGAGATGCCAATGTAACAGGTTTGCTATGGGATATTTTCGACAAGTCGAATACATATAAAGTCCGTGGTAACCTGAAACTGAGTTCGGTTCGTGAATACGGAGAGAGTAAAAATGGTGCTGCCGGGTTCCTTTCAATCGGAAAAGTTTCTGGAAACTGGCAATATGGAATTGCCCACTGGAGAGCAAATGACACATATGACATCAGGGATTTAGGATTCCAAAGAAGAAATAACTATTCAAATTACAATGCAGAAGTGTCTTATGAGACCTTTGAACCTAATGAAACTTTCAATAAAATGCGTTTTAACTTTGAAGTATCAGCACGTTATTTGAATGAACCAAATACCTATACAAGTAACGAATTTGAAATGGATGCCTTCTTTGTAACTATTGATCGCTTTGCTTTTGGAGGTGGACTCGAATTTAGTTTTGGTGATCAATATGATTACTTTGAACCACGCGTAGAAGGACGTTATTTCAAACAAAACGGAATGGGTGAAGGTGGTGTTTGGATTTCAACAGACTACCGAAAAAAGTTCGCTATAGATGTTAGAACACGCTATGGAAATCGTTTTGATGATGAATTTAGTTTCTATTTTTTGAATATTTCACCGAGATACCGTTTTTCAGATAAATTCGAAATGGTCTACGCTTTGCAATTCTCTGAAGAATTGAACGACCAAGGATATGTAACACGTTTTGATGATGACAACATTATTTTTGGACAAAGAGATGTTAAAACGGTTGTAAATTCATTATCGAGTACTTTTAATTTTAATACAAAGTCAAACCTTTCTCTTTCATTCAGATACTATTGGTCGCCTGTAAACTATGATGAGCAATTTTATAAATTAAATGACGACGGTACTTTGTTCCCTGTGGCTTACGATGAAAATCACGATATCAATTATAACATCTGGAACCTGGATTTGAGTTATTCTTGGTGGTTTGCTCCAGGAAGTCAGTTAATTGCTTTATACAGAAATTCGATTTTCAATCAGAACGATTTATCGCAACTCGCTTTTGATAAAAACTTAGACGATCTTTTCGATCAGCCAGGAACAAATATCCTATCGTTGAAATTCATTTATTTCATCGACTACAACAACATGAAAAATTGGTTTTAATTCCGTATTTTCGTGCCACTCACTACACGGTATGATTACAGCTAAGAACATTCACAAGAAATACGGGGAATTAGAAGTTTTAAAAGGTGTTGACCTTGAAATTAATAAAGGTGAAGTCGTAGCAATCGTTGGCCCTTCTGGCGCTGGAAAAACGACCTTACTTCAGATTTTAGGAACCTTAGATGCTCCTACCAACATCCCTGAAACAAGACTAGCAATCAATTCGGAGGACCTATTGAATCTAAAAGATGCTAACCTATCCAAATTTAGAAATCGTGAAATCGGGTTTATTTTTCAGTTTCACCAGCTACTTCCTGAATTTACTGCTTTAGAGAATGTTTGCATCCCTGCTTTTATTGCGAATACCTCAAAGGCTAAGGCCGAAGAAAAAGCAAAAGAATTGTTAGAATTTTTAGGGCTTTCACACCGTTTGAGCCATAAACCAAATGAACTATCTGGAGGAGAGCAGCAACGCGTTGCTGTGGCACGAGCTTTAATTAATGACCCTGCGGTTATTTTTGCAGATGAGCCAAGTGGTAATCTCGACTCCGAATCGGCTAACAGTCTGCACAAATTGTTCTTTGAATTGCGTGAAAAATTCAATCAGACCTTTGTGATTGTGACGCACAACCAGGAATTGGCTGAACAAGCAGACCGAAAATTAAAAATGAAAGACGGTAAAATCATCAATTAATATGATTGGAATTATTAGTGCCATGCAGGAAGAAGTTCAAATGTTATTGAACAACCTTTCTAATGTGCAAACAGTGGAAAAAGGAAAACGCATTTATTATACAGGCGAGTTATTCTCAAAAAAAGTTGTAATCGTTTTTTCTCGGTGGGGTAAAGTCGCAGCAGCCGCAACAACGGTACAATTAATTAACGACTTCAAACTAAATGAACTTATTTTTACAGGAGTTGCAGGCGCCATCAAACCTGAATTAGAGATTGGAGATATTGTGGTTGGCACCAACTTATATCAACACGATTTAAATGCTTTCCCCTTTTTTGAACCATTTGAAATTCCTATTCTTAAAAAAGCTTTTGTAGAAACCAAAGACAGTAAGGCTCTTGTTGCAGCATGTAAAGACTTTGTAGATGAATACAATAATTATATCGACGCCGATATTGCTACAGAATTCAAAATTGCAAAACCTGCAATTTTTGAAGGTGATATCGCATCAGGGGATCAGTTTATTTCAAGTCTGGAGAAAATCAAAGAATTAAACAAAGGGATTCCTTCAGCCGTATGTGTAGAAATGGAAGGAGCTGCAGTAGGACAGGTTTGTTATGAATACGATATTCCGTTTTCTATCATTCGCATTATTTCCGACGAATCCAACAATAACGCACACATCGATTTTCCAAAATTCGCAAATCAAATCGCAAGTCGCTACGCTTTTGGAATTTTAAAATACTATTTTGCCTAAGTCACGTTCATTTTAATATCTTTGAGAAACTTAAAATGAAACATGCAATTTAAGTACCCTGAACTTTTATATGCGCTTTTTGTACTAATCATTCCAATTTTAGTGCATCTCTTTCAATTACAACGTTATACAAAAGTTCCTTTCACCAATGTACAATTACTAAAAAACATCGAGCGTGAAACACGCAAGAGTGCACGCCTTAAAAAGTGGTTGGTATTGGTAACCCGTATGCTGGCACTGGCTTGTATTATTATTGCTTTTGCTCAACCTTTCACTTCTGAATATACTGCAAACGAAGAAATTCAGACTTCCATTTATATTGACAATTCTCTGAGCATGAAAGCCAAAGGGAGTAATGGAGAATTATTACGTGAGCAGATCAATGCCTTTATTGAAAATGGGACCTATGAAAATGACAACATTTCTTTTCATGCTAATTTTTATTCCTTTAACCAGAACTCCCCTGCTCAATTAAAAGAATCGCTCATCAGTTTAGGCTATCAGTCGTATCCAGTAAATTTTGAAAATGAATTACTGCGCATTCAAACACAGGGCAATCTACATCCCAAGAGTCGTTTGGTTATTATCAGCGATTTTCAAGCGTATCAATATGCATTTTCTGAACTTCTAAACTCTTTAGAAAATGAGACACTATTAATGAAAACCACACCAGTGCGTTCAAACAATATCTCAATTGACTCAGTTTACACTTCTGATTACTCTGCTACCAATATTACCATTAACGCAATCATTGAGAGTCAGACTCCAACTTCCGAAGCAATTTCTGTCACTTTATACAACGGACCAGCTATTTACGGAAAAACCAGTGTAGAATTGCAGAACAATACTGGTATTGCTTCATTTAGTATTCCGACAAATCAAACCTTTATGGGTAAATTGTCCGTTGAAGATAATTCGCTGGCCTTCGACAATGATTTTTATTTTACGTATACTATTCCAAAAACCATTGAGATTTTAAACATCGGTAAAAATCCAGATTACTTGCGTAAAATATTTGATCAAGCTTCATTCAACTTTCAAACTTCGAGTTTGAATCAAGTGAATTATGGAGAGTTAAACGACAAACAATTCATTGTTTTAAATGAAATTGAAGAATTCAGCAATGCCCTGGTTTCACAGATTAGAGATTTTGTAGTTGATGGCGGACATGTTTTAGTGATTCCTGCTGTGAATGCCGACAGAAACTCATACAACCAACTATTCGAAACGATGGGTATGGGAAGTATGCTTCCAAAGGAAACGAGTACATTAAAAATAACAGACATCAATTTTGAGCATCCGATTTTCAATAAGGTGTTTGATCGTAACGTGGACAATTTCCAGTATCCGACATCAAACGCACACTTTGTACCGAGCTTTGGAGCCTCAACACCAATACTAAGTTTTCAGAACAGAGCCTCCTTTATAAATGCAACTTCTGTTGAAAGCGGACAAGTGTATTTTGTGAGTTCTCCTTTGACAGGTTCGGATTCGAACTTTACAAATTCGCCATTGATTGTTCCCGTATTTTACAATATGGCAACCCAGAGTCATGGCATCCAAGAAATTCAATACAAAATAGCAACTGGGACTACAATTGATGTGAATACTTCAATTAGGCAAGATGAAGTATTGTCGTTACAAAACGAAAATCTAAGCTTCATTCCAGTTCAGAAAATATCGAAGAACAAGGTGACACTTGCATTAAATGACCAGGTTCAAAAAAGTGGTTTTTACAATGTTATTAAGGGAGATGCATCTCTAAAACAAATTGCTTTAAACTATTCACGTAAGGAGAGTAAACTCGATTATGTTGCTGTTGAAAACCTTTCCATCAATCAGAATATTTCAATTACAAATTCTATAGAAAACCTTTTAGCTAAAATTGATGCTTCTTATGAAATCAATTGGCTTTTTAAATGGTTTTTAGCTTTTTCTGTGCTATTTTTGTTTTTTGAAATGCTTATTTTAAAATATTTCAAATTATGATACTGATTAAATCGGCGACGATTCTAGATTCTCAAAGCTCACACCACAATACTCAAAAAGATATTTTAATCGAAAACGGAATCATCACCTCTATTCAAGATTCCATTGACACTCCAAAAAATTGCACTGTCGTTGAATTCGACAACCTTCATATTTCTCAAGGATGGTTTGATACCAGTGTATGCTTTGGTGAACCGGGTTTTGAAGAGCGTGAAACTATTAAGAACGGATTAAATACAGCTGCTAAAAGTGGTTTTGCTCATGTTGCAATGAATCCCAATACCAATCCGGTGTGTGATACAAAATCGAGTGTTCGTTATTTAAAAGATGAGGCTAATGGAAGTGCAACAAACTTGTATCCAATTGGCAACCTTACTAAAGGCGGAGAGAGCAAGGACATCACCGAAATATTCGACCTGCAAAATGCGGGAGCGATTGCCTTCGGAGATTACAATACTCCTGTTTCAAATGCCAATTTGCTTAAAATCGCATTACTGTACGCTCAAAATATCGACGGATTGATTTTTAGTTTTCCAAACGATAAGTCCATTTCTTTGAACGGAATTGTAAATGAAGAAGTGCAAAGTACACGTCTTGGAATGAAAGGAATTCCTTCCTTAGCAGAAGAATTGCAAATTTCGAGAGACTTGTTTTTATTGGAATACACGGGAGGAAAATTACATATACCAACAATTTCAACGTCAAAATCAGTTGACTTAATCAGAGAGGCGAAAGAAAAAGGACTGAATGTATCCTGCAGTGTAGCTGCGCATAATTTAGTGTTGACAGATGAAGAACTTCAGAGTTTTGATGCAAATACAAAAGTTATGCCTCCACTAAGAACACAATCTGACTGTAATGCCCTGCTAGAAGGTGTTAAAGATGGTACCATCGACATTATTACAAGCGACCACAATCCAATTGATGTAGAAGATAAAAAACTTGAATATTCAAGAGCTAAGGATGGAACCATAGGGCTCGAATCACTCTTTGGAGCACTTGCATCGAAACTCAACTTGACAACGCTGATAGCGGCGTTAACCACAAACGCTTTTGAGCGTTTTGGTATTATGTCTCAAAGTATTGAGGAAGGAAACAAGGCGAGTCTGAGTTTGTTCAACCCAGAATTAAAATATACGTTCACTGAAAAGGATGTTTTAAGTACTTCGAAAAACTCCATTTTTCTAAATAAAGAACTGACTGGAAAAGCACATGGTATTTTCAGTAATAATCAACTTGTATTAAATGACTAATAACTACAACAAAACTTTTGCCATCATTTCTTATGTTTGGTGGCTAGGATTTTTAATTGCCTATTTCAAAAATCAAAGTGACAGAAATCCACTGACTTCATTTCACATCCGACAATCGTTAGGTTTGTTGCTGGTGAATACAGGTGCCTCTGTTGTTTACAAATACATCGGAGACACTCTTGGAACCCTATTAATTCTGGGGACCGTGGTTTTATGGCTAATAGGATTGATTTCAGCTCTGAAAGGTGAAACGAAACCGCTACCATTAGTTGGAGAATCATTTCAAAACTGGTTTAAAAATCTATACTAAGAAATGAAAGAACTCTCCTTAAAATATATCGTCAAAGAACCATCTAAAATAGATGAAAATACCCCGTTAATTTTCCTGTTTCACGGATATGGTTCACATGAGGAGGATTTATTTTCGTTTGCTTCAGAATTACCTCAGCATGCATTAATTGTCAGTGCCAGAGCTCCGTTGAGTATTGGCTTTGGAGGCTACGCATGGTACACAATAAATTTTACAGATACTCAGGGGAAATTTTCCGACATTCCTGAAGCTAAGTCAGCCGTAACTAAAATCAGTACTTTTATTTCTGAAATTCAGAATCTATATAACATAGCACCTGCTAAAACCTTCTTAGTTGGATTTAGTCAAGGAACTATTTTAAGCTATGCAACCGCTTTTAACTATCCTGAAAAGGTGCAAAAAGTAGTTGCTTTAAGCGGACATATTAATGAGGAGTTACTTCCTGAAAAATTTGAAGAGAACGATTATTCAACGTTAGATTTCTTTATTTCACATGGTACAGTTGATCAGGTAATACCTGTTTCATGGGCGCAACAAGCGCCAAAATTTATGGCAAAACATAATATCAGTCATTCGTATCAGGAATATCCTGTTGGACATGGGGTAGCTCCACGAAACTTTTTCGACTTTAAACACTGGATTGAAGAAAGAATCTAACAAAAACAAACAGATATGCAATTATTAGGAATCGATGTAGGTGGCTCAGGAATTAAAGGAGCTTTAGTAAATGTAACTAATGGTAAATTAATCACTGAGCGCTATCGCATTCCTACTCCAAAACCCGCAACTCCCGATGCAGTTGCTAAAGTAATCGGTCAAATTGTATCATATTTTGACTATAAAGGTGAAGTCGGGTGTGGCTTCCCTACTCCATTGCAACATGGTGTTTGTATGACTGGAGGTAATTTACACACTGACTGGAAGGGAACACAGGTTAACCAGCTCTTTGAAAAAGCAACAGGAAACAAGTTTTATGTCGTAAATGACGCCGATGCTGCAGGATTGGCTGAAATTCATTATGGAGCAGGAAAAGACGTAATGGGGAAGGTTCTTATGGTTACTCTTGGGACTGGAATTGGATCTGCCTTATTTTTAGACGGAAAATTGATTCCTAATACAGAACTCGGACACCTATTTAATAAAAATGGTGATGTTTTTGAAAAAGTTGCAGCAGATTCTGCTCGTAAAAAGGAGGATATGAGTCGTAAAGCCTGGGGAAAAAGACTCAACAAATACTTTAGACACCTGAGTCTAATTCTGTCACCTGATTTATTCATTGTTGGAGGTGGATCCAGCAAAAACTTCAGCAGAACAGAAGCAAAAATCAATACAGGTACACCGCTAGTAACCGCCGAAACTAAAAATGAAGCTGGAATTATTGGAGCCGCGATGGCAGCGCACGACCATGTTAAATAAGTCCTCTCGACTTAAATTCTAGGTATTTATTAATCACATTCAAGGTCAATGCCTCTGGTTTTGTCAATATGGAATGGATTCCAAATGATTCTAATTCTTTTACAATCAATCGCTTTTCAAAAGCAAATTTCTCTGCTATTGTTTTGTTGTATATCGCTTGAACATCTTCCGCATTTGAATGTATCAGATCATCCAATTCAGAATTTTCAAAGAAAATCACTACTAACAAATGACTTCTAGCGACAGACTTCAAATAAGGCAACTGTCTTTTTAGACCCGACTTATGTTCAAAATTAGTATAGACCAGTAATAAACTTCGCTGTTTTATCTGACGCTTAATTTGGGTGTACAAAAACCCAAAATCAGCATCGATGAAATCGGTATTGATATTGTATAGTGCCTCATTTAAAGTATTCAAATGGGTCTTTTTATTACTTGCAGGCACCATTGTACTAATCTCTTTTGAAAATGCCATGAGTCCGGCCTTATCGTTTTTACGCAAAGCAATATTTGAAAAAGCTAAAGTCGCGTTAATTGCATAATCGAGCAATTTCAGCCCATTAAAAGGCATTTTCATAGTTCGGCTGACATCAATAATACTGTATATCGGTTGCGATTTCTCATCCTGATACTGATTTACCATCAATTGATTGTGCTTAGCAGTAGTTTTCCAGTTGATGGTTCGCACATCGTCTCCCAACACATACTCCTTGATTTGTTCAAATTCCAAGGTATGTCCGATGCGCCTAATTTTCTTTAATCCAAATTCAGTCAAACGATTACTCATTGCAAGAAATTCGTACTTACGCATTTGAATATAACTCGGATAGGATTTCACCATAGCTCCTTGCTCAAAGACATAACGGCGCCTCATAATTTTAAAAGGTGAAGCAACAAAAATATTAGCAGCTCCAAAGTGGTATTCTCCTCTTTCGAAAGGTGTTACTGCATATTTTAAAACACGTTCCTCATTGACTTCTAAGTAACTTTGTTTTTTAAAATCCCGTATTTGGAATTGAATCGGTAGTTCGTCTATGAGATTGATTTCAATTTTAAAATTATACCTGTTTCTAACAGGAATCACAATTTCGTTTGCATCAGAATTGGAAAATTTTTCAGGGGTATTTCGCGAAGCTAAAATTCCATCTTTCACCCTAAATAAGAACCAGGCATCGACAATTGCTATAATCACCAGGCCAATTACCAATATTGAAACAACAAAGAACAAACCTTGCACCCAATACGACACTAAGAAAAGCACCACCAAAGCGGATAGAACTTTAAAAAAGTTCTTGTGAAAATATATGTTCTTAATAAAATTACGCACGTGGTTGATTTATCTAGGTACTTCAACAGTTTTTAAAATCATTTCAATTACATCATCCGTAGAAATTCCTTCCATTTCACGTTCCGGAGTCAAAATCAATCGATGCCTCATTACAGGCTTTACCACATGCTTTATATCTTCAGGAATCACGAAATCTCTTCCATTTATGGCAGCATATGCTTTTGAGGCATTCAAAATGGCAATACTGGCTCTCGGAGATCCTCCGAGATACAAATGTGGATGATTTCTTGAATTCATAACAATTTCAGCAATGTATTTCATGATTTTCTCTTCAACCAAAATTTCAAAGATTTTTGATTTGTATTTTTTTAACTCGTCCTGAGAAATCAAGGATGAAATTTTATCTAACGGCTGTGATCCTTTTCTTTCCTGATGAGAATTGATGATTGCAATCTCTTCGTCCAAATTAGGATATCCAACATTGATCTTAAATAAAAATCGATCCAGTTGTGCTTCTGGCAATGCATACGTTCCCTCCTGTTCAATAGGATTTTGTGTTGCAAGTACCATAAAAGGTTCTTCCATTTGATACGTAGTTCCATCCATAGTAACCTGACGTTCTTCCATGACTTCGAATAGCGCCGCCTGTGTTTTTGCAGGTGCTCTGTTTATCTCATCAATCAATACCAAATTTGAAAAAATAGGTCCTGTTTTAAACTCAAAATCTGAAGTCTTCATATTCAAGACTGAAGTTCCAAGCACATCACTAGGCATCAAATCGGGTGTAAATTGTAAACGATTAAAATCTGTGTGAATGGTTTTTGAAAGTAATTTTGCTGTTATCGTTTTTGCAACTCCCGGCACACCTTCAATTAACACATGTCCATCGGCAAGTAAAGCAACGATGAGATAGTTGATAAATTCTTCTTGTCCGACGATTACTTTAGCCAATTCAGCTCGAATGCCAGCAACAGCATTTTTCAATTCAGTCAGGTCGACTCTGTTTTCAAAATTTAAATTATTGCTTTCCATACTCAACAGTATTTTTAAAATTTTCTATTCGTTTGTTTAGTTCCATCAATTCTTCTTCGGTGATGGTATTCTTATTGTGTATTTGATTACATAGCTGGAACAATGACATGGTATCCTCCAGTGAATTCTGACTTCTCTGAGCCACAAATTTGTAGAACGAAATATTCATTTTGGTGGTTGGAATATGCAACTTGTTTCGCACAAATTCCATAAAATAGGTGATTTTCTCCTCTGCAATCACTTTATGATCCTGCGTTTCATAATACATTCCTGCAATGGTTCTGGTGAACGCAAGCGTTTGGTTCTTTAACGGTGTAATAATTTCAATTGCTCGCTGCTTACGTTTTCCTTCAAAAATCACAAATAACAACACGCCTATCAACAATAAATAATAGGCCCATTTTAAACTTTTATTAGTCAATATATAGTGCATCGGACTTGAAATTCCACGCTTACCGTTTTTATAATAAGCATCCCATAAAATAGGAAATTCAGGGTTGATATACGCCATTATTTGCTCCGTATGCAGACGTGTTTCGTCGTCCAAAATATGATAATTGGTAAAAGCTTCCGGGAAGGTATGCATATAAAAAATACCAGCACCGTGCTTTAATTTGATAAAATTGACACCTTCTTCTACCCTGTTACCATCGTCATCCAGATAACCCGTAATTCCAAGAACAGTGGTATTCAAGGTATCTACTTTTGTGAATACTTGATTTTTAAAAGCCCTATCAAAACTAAATTCTCTGTTACCAAATGCTTTGTTTTGCAATTTAAAAAAGACCTCTTCGCTAAATTCATCAGAAAAAATTCTCGAAGTCTCTACTCCTAGCGTATCTATTAACATGCCATGGGTAGACATAAAGACTTCATTCCCTCTCTTCACAAAATCCATTAAACGTAAAAACTCTTCATCACCGAACTGCAAAGTACTATTGGCAAAAAAGTAGGTTCCACGCACTGTTTCATCCTCCAAAAACAAATACGGAGGCTCTTCTATAACTTCAATCTCATTCTTTGGAAATATGGAACTTAATTCCTTTTTAAAAATATAGGTTCCATAAGGAATCTTATCTTTTGAAGCATAACTTTCAAACCAATTTACCGGAGGTTTTTTAGTACTTGAGTAATAGACATAACCTGCTAAAACAAAAAGCAGCAGACCTATATATATTTTAGTGGATGTCTTCACTTCTTTTTATTTTTAATTAAGTCATTCGTTGCTTTAAAATCAATTTCTGCCTGAACGAATTCTTCTTGTGTTAAACCAAAATCACCATACCAGACAAAATCGTATAAACGCGTATTTTCAGCAAATGAATCTTTTAATTCACCTGATGAAATTTCCATGATAAAATCTTCATTCGTTTTTTGCTGCTCCCAAAGAATAATTTGAGCTTCATCGAGGTTTTTTAGAGCAAGTAAATAATAATACCTCACAGCATCTCTAAAATTATTTTCAGCTATTGCCTCTTTTAACAGGACATTCAAATCTTTATTACGAATTAACTCCTCTTCTTCTGAATTGGAACGAAACCTTCTGTTTTTTACAGTTGAAATAAAATCGGTTGTATTTCTGTCAACGAAAAACTTAATTATGAGATACAGAAACAGCACCCCTACGATGTAAGGAAAAGCTTGTAATAGAAACCGCATGATTCCCTCTGCATTTTCCACTCCAACAAGCATCTCAAAAAACTTACCTAAAGTGCGTGTCAACCAATCGATGAATTTGTCTGCCCATGATTTCTGATATTCTATTATTTGTTCAGAATAATCGAATTGAGGCTTTGATTTATAGTTCTCTATCAGATCTTTATCAAACTTTTTAACAGTCACTACAGTCGTATCTGCAGCAATTCCCTCAATGGCATTTTGCGCACTAAGAGGTGCTAAAAAAAGGAATACTATGACTGTTAAAATATTTCGCATCAACGATTAGTAACGACCAAGATTATCGATTCTTTCATTCATTCCCGTCTTGAACTTCTGTTCATTCAAATCGAAGTAGATAAAGGCTGAAGCCACAAAGGAAACAGAATAGAAAATATATTTTCCGAAGAAAGAAATCAGTGTAACGACAACATAAAAAGGATCCTTAAAAAAATTAACCACTTCACCGGAATCTGTTTCAACAAAAACACCTTCAGAAATCATTTCATAAATCCACATCGGCATGTTAAACACCAATCCTAAGAGCGTTACTAAAAAAGCTATTACAATAAAAACTCCGAAGGTATTCCACCATTCGCTTTTTATGAGATTAAAACAATGAGAAATAGTATCGGTAATATCTCTTCCTTCAAAAACAAGAATAGGAAAACCTAGGGTCAACACAATTCCCAAGTAAATAGCTGGAAGAAAACACATAAAATAACCTATAACTACCATGATAATGGCTAAAATCCCAAAACCGAGAAATTTCCAAAGATTTCTAAAGGTGTTACTTTTTACCTCTTCGAAATTGGCCACTCCCTGATTATCTATGTAGGATTTAATATAGTATAAGGAAACTTCTGCAACAAGGGTATAGATAATACCCGTAGCAACCAACATACCCATTAAGTAGGATGCAATACTGCTAAAATTTATAAAAAGCAGGTCCGGATCTGTTCCATCACCCAACAAAGAGGTATACGATAAAAACGTAAATACCACAACGGCGGCTCCTACTAAAATAAGGGGTCCTACAATCTTAAGTACAAACATGCCGTAGGATTTCCAATTTTCTCTGATAAACTTAAAAGAGTCATTGATAATGGCTCCTAAATCTCTTTCCTGTTTAAACTCTATATAGCTATTCATGATTTTCTTCTAGGGATTTTTTTAGTTTGATTGGGTAAATGATGTAATAATAAATAACGATCGCCAATGAACTCACAATTATGAGCACCGCCAGCCAATCGGGCATTTCTGTATGTCTGGTCACAAAACCTTCCAGGAATCCGGCTACTATAAAAAATGGGATAGTACTCAACATAATTTTGAGCCCCGATTTTAATCCTTTTTTAAATGAAGCCAATCGCGTATACGTTTTTGGAAATAAAATACTGTTTCCTAACACCAATCCTGCACATCCAGCAATAATAATTACCGATATTTCAATAGTACCGTGAATCCAAATGGTACGTGACGACTCCCATAACAAGTCATTTTCAGCAAATAAATACAAGAATGAACCAAGCATGATTCCATTTCGCATCATAATATATAAAGTTCCAACGGAAAAAAGCAATCCAAAAACAAAGGCATACATCGCCACTCGAATATTATTCACGGTAATAGCTAAAAACATAAAACTTTCACTAGAACCTTTGTATACAGCCATAGGATCCCCATTTTCTATATTTTGAAGGGTCATATTCACATAGGAATCTCCTAAAATCAAACGCACAAAATTCCCATCCTGACTGGCGGAATAGGCACCTGCGACTGCAAATAGAAGAAATACTGCGAAAGCGATAATTAGTTGTTTGTGATAATCAACAAATTCTAATGGGAAATTCGTTTTAAAAAAAGCAATCAACCTATTTTTACTTTCCTTTTTGGTTTTGTAAATTTTATGATGAGCTTTGGACGCAAGTGTATTTAAATAGATGGTTGTATTACTATTTGGATAAAATGTCTTAGAATAGCTCAAATCATCTGTAATTTCAATATATAAGTCTGAAAGTTTATCTGGAGATATATATTTTTTCTTTTGAAGGACATTTTCAAAGAGCACCCATTTTTTCTTATTTTTTTTTACGAATGACGCTTCCCGCATTTTTTATATTTTTGCTCCTAAATTCAACTTTGTTAAGTAAGGTTAACGAATGTAAAAAAATAGAATTTGCCAGCAAAAAGATTACCCTAATTTTATGGATGAATTTAAAATAAATACCGCCCAGAATGTTACAATAAATCAAAATGTAGCACCCGTAAGCACTCGTATTAAAGCGTTTTTAATCGATACATTTATTATTGTAGCTTATTACTTTCTTCTTTTTATTATTCTGAACTACCTCGGATTTTTAGACAGTGAAGACTTAAACATGCTATACATCATTTCAAGTATACCAGTGTTTTTCTACCATTTACTGTTTGAAGTCTTGATGAATGGTCAAACTCCAGGAAAATATTGGACTAAGACAAGAGTTATCATGTTGGATGGTTCTAAACCTTCATTCTCAGGGTATTTAATCCGATGGGTATTGAGAGTATTTGACATTACCATTTCTGGTGGGTCATTAGCATTGATTAGTCTTTTATTCAATGGGAAGGGACAACGAATTGGAGATATTGCTGCGGGAACCACCGTTATTTCAGAAAAGCAAAAAATTGGTTTAACCGACACTTTGCTCGAAGATATTGATGAAAATTATGAGCCAACATTTCCACAGGTGACAATTTTAACCGACAGAGATGTGCAAAACATAAAAATGTTGTATAAAGAATCCCTGGCTTCAGGAAATCATAGTGCACTTTTAAAATTATCAATAAAGATTAAGGAACTCACAAATATTTCGTCAGATTTATTGCCTATTCATTTTATAGATGTGGTTTTAAAAGATTATAACTACTATACACAAACAATGTAGATGGATATTTTTTATTCGCTTGACTTAATTGGAACACTGGCCTTTGCCATTTCGGGAGCATTGGTTGCTATCACGAAAAGGCTGGACCCATTTGGAGTTTTTATTGTTGCTTTTGTTACAGCCGTCGGTGGAGGAACTCTGCGTGATGTGCTTATCGGTCGCACACCGGTTGGGTGGATGACCGATTTAAATTATATCTATGTGATAGCTGTGGCTGTTATTTTAGCAATCGTCTTTAGGAATAACTGGAAACAATTAAGTAAATCCCTTTTTCTTTTTGATACCATCGGACTTGGAGTATTTACCATTATTGGAACGGAAATCGGTATTCATTCCAGTCTACATCCAATTATTTGTATCGCCCTTGGGACGATGACCGCATCGTTTGGAGGTGTTATCCGTGATATCTTGTGTAATGATATTCCTGTAATTTTTAGGAAAGAAATCTATGCAACCGCATGTATAGTTGGAGCATCTGCATTTATATTACTTTCAAGAACTGAAATGAGTACTACCTTGAATTCAATTATTACGGTTGGATTGATCATTCTTATTCGTTTGATAGCGGTTAAATTTAAACTTTCACTTCCAACCTTTTATCACAACAACTAATGGAGTTTCAAGAATTCATCGAAATAATACCAACATTAAGATCAGTCACAATCGACGGGTTAGAGGCACAGTTTAAATTGGCTCCAAAAATGCGCAAGAAATATTCTGATGATTATTTAAAACAGAAAAATGCACGGCTCGCAGCTGTTTTAGCACTATTCTATCCTGATAAAAATAACAAAACAACGTTCCTGTTAACCGAACGTGCCCAATACAACGGTACGCATTCGGCACAGATTAGTTTTCCCGGTGGTAAAATGGATGAACAGGATTCCAATTTAAAATTCACAGCTTTGAGAGAAGCTGAGGAAGAAGTTGCGACTGATTCAGGTTCTATTAACGTAATCAGGTCCATTACTGAAGTGTATATTCCTCCGAGTAATTTCTTAGTAACCCCATTTTTAGCATATGCTAATTCCCGTCCTCATTTTAATCAGAATAAGGAAGTATCTTCCTTAATTGAAGTTTCAATTGATGATATTTTAAACGATGAATACCTGCGGGAAGTTCCAATCTCAACTTCCTATGCAAAAAACATCAAAGTCCCTTGCTTTTACCTTAATAATCAGGTTGTTTGGGGAGCCACAGCTATGATGCTTAGCGAAATTCGGGAATTGCTAAAACTTTGCTCAATTTAATTTCGTAATTTCGCACCTCAACTATACCGCAAAAATGCCCATTTTTAAGAGAAATCCATTCGGTCACTACCTATTTATAAAAAGATTCATCATCCAGATATTAGGGGTGGTATCTCACGGTAGATATCGAAGATTTAATAAGTTACAGATCGAAGGTTCAGAGATTATTCGTGCACTACCTGAGAAAAATGTACTTTTCATTTCGAATCATCAAACCTATTTTGCTGATGTCGCTGCCATGTTTCACGTGTTTAACGCTTCACTCAAAGGAAGAGATAACAACATTAAAAATATTGGCTATTTATGGGATCCTAAATTAAATGTTTACTTCATTGCCGCTAAAGAAACAATGAAATCCGGATTGCTTCCAAAAATATTTGCGTATGCAGGTTCGATATCAATCGACCGCACGTGGAGAGCTGCTGGAAAAGAAATCAATCGACAAGTAAAAATGTCGGATGTAAGTAATATCAAAAAAGCTTTGGAAGAAGGCTGGGTTATTACCTTTCCACAAGGGACAACAAAACCATTTAAACCAATTAGACGTGGTACGGCGCATATCATAAAAACATACAAACCTGTGGTAGTTCCTATTGTAATTGATGGCTTCAGACGTTCTTTTGATAAGAAAGGACTTATGATTAAAAAACGGGGAATATTACAATCGATGGTTATTAAAGCTCCCTTAGAATTTGATTATGAAAATGACACTGTAGATGATGTTGTTAAGAAAATTGAAATAGCTATAGAACAGGATCCTTCCATGTTAAAAGTAATTTCAGTAGAAGAATACAAACAGCAGGAAGAAGAACTAAACGAACAACGTAAGTTTTGGAATTAATAAAAAAAACCGGTTGAAATTTCAACCGGTTTTTTATTTATGCTAACCAAGCCTGGAGCATCCAAATTGTCTTTTCTTGTTCTGAGATAAAATCACTCATCATGGAATTCGTCCCTTCGTCTGAAGCTTCATCAGAAAGCTCTAAAATTTCCCTTTCAATTTTCAACAATTCACTCAAAGAAGTCACAACCAATTCTACAGCCTCTACATCACTTGAAACATTTTTACCTACAGGCACTTTTGCCAAAGAAGAATAGTCCTCAAAAGTATGAAGAGGTACGCCCCCTAAGGTCAAAATTCGCTCTGCGATCATATCAATCTTCTCCTGAGAATCTGTATAAAACTCTTCAAACTTCACATGTAATTCGAAAAACGACCTTCCTTTAATATTCCAATGTAAACCTCTTAAGTTTTGATAATAAATCTGAAAGTTGGCTAATAAAACATTCAAACTATTTGTCAATTCTTTTGATGCCTTTACTTCTAATCCAATAATTGTTGTTTTCATAATCTATAGTTATTTTTTCTGAGCTATGCTCTGTTTCAATATTTTTTTTCACTTAGAATCAATCACTTAATTCTATTTCAAAATTACATCAGAAAAATCTATTTTAATTACATAACCTATCAATATATTTAATATCTTTATTTGAAATTTCTATATATGACCATCACCCAACTTAAATATGTATTAGCTGTAGCCGAGTATCAAAACTTCACTGTAGCATCTGAGCATTGTTTTGTAACTCAGCCAACACTGAGCATGCAGATACAGAAATTAGAGGACGAGCTAGATACTCAGATTTTCAACAGAAACAAAAAACCAATTGAACTCACTGATATTGGAAAAAAGATTGTTGATCAAGCTAAAATTATTGTGAATGAAAGCAATCGTATTAATGATATTGTTGAACAGCAGAAGGGGTATATTGGCGGAGAATTTAAAATGGGTATCATTCCGACGATTATGCCAACTTTACTTCCTTTATTTTTAAAGACATTTATCAAAAAATATCCAAAGGTAAATCTGAAGGTTGAAGAACTTACCACTGAAGAAATCATTAAAAAACTTAACGATGGACATATTGATATTGCAATTGCTGCAACTCCCCTAGAACAAGCTACTATTAAGGAGCAGGTATTGTACTATGAACCATTTGTAGGGTTTGTTCCGGAAGAACACCGTTTGTTTAGTAATAAAATATTAACTCCAGAGGATCTCGAGATTGAAGATTTGTTATTGTTGGAAGACGGACATTGTTTTAAAGACAGTATTTTAAATATCTGCAGTGCCAGAGGTAACAATTCAAGATCTTTTGAATTACAAAGTGGAAGTTTTGATACTTTGGTCAAACTTTCCAAAGAAGGTATGGGAATGACGTTATTACCTTATCTACAAACTGAAGATTTATCCGAAGCTGACAAAACTAATTTAAGAAAATTTGAGAATCCAACTCCAGCAAGAGAAGTTAGTATTCTCTATCATAAATCACAACTAAAACTACATTTAATCGATGCCATAAAAACAACCATCGACGGCATAATTAGAGGTGTGATTGCCTTTAGTGATGTTGAAATTATAAGTCCTCTAAAACAAAAAAAAGAAGCTGTTTAAAGCTTCTTTTCTTTTGTTTAATTTATCTTTTTTCAACTAACGCTATATAAGGTAATAATTGAGGTTTATTAATTGTAAATGATTTTAACCACAACGCCAATTCTTTTAATTCAAAGGGCAATAACCTGTTAACAGCTTTTTCTAATTCAAGTTTAAATAACTCTGTATTAAAACTTACTTTTTCGAGTACAGTCTTTGTGTACTCAAACATTGCTCTCGCCATACACTTAACATTATAATTTAGAACCTATGATATAACGCAATCTCCTACGTTATATTGTTCAATATTATGAAAAAAAACAGAAATATTCAAATCGAGTTATCAACAGAATATTCAACCTAACTAAAGTTTGTTTACCTTTTCAAGTAACTCATTAGCTTTATCTTCTAATTCCTTTTGAATTGCTTTGAAGTGTTCTTTTTTATTGTCAGCTTTCGCGTGCAGTTTTTCAATTAAAATATCAAATGTTTCAATGGCTTCATCTACAATTTCCTGGGTCTTTTTTGAGTCAACCTTCAGGTTTTCTTGTTGCCATTGGTAACAAGCTCCAATAATATCACCCAAAACGTGATTAATATCCTTCTTTAAGTTTTTTATACTTGCCATAATCTAATTTTTAAAATTTGAGCAAATTTACACCAAATTCACTTATTAACATTATTTTAAAGTGTATAAAACTTGTCTATTTCAGAAATCATTCTAATTTTACAGACATAATGAAAGGATTACTACATATTATTGAATTAGCACTACATACAATCGGCTCGATTTGTATGCAGATTCGCGGTATGTATTCTATTAATAAGCTTCAAACCCAGAAGGTATTGATATCTAAAAGCCCCTTTCGAAAGTGAATGAAACAATTTTATATAAAAATATAAGAAGGTGCTTTAATCAAATTTTAAAGCACCTTTTTTTTTTCGTCTAATTTAAACTTAAATAATATGAAACGTACAATTAAAAAAACTCAGAAAAATGATGTCCTAACAAGGTGCTTTGGCACAATAATTTCATCAATTAACACTACAAGAATACCAATACCCTTATTGATAACCACTTAAATATATTCTATGAAAACTTTAAAAACAACACACTATACAACTTCCCATATTTTCACAGTTGCTTCTTCTGAAGTAAACGACAATAATGCTCTATTAACCAATGTTCTTTTTAATAAAATGAAGGACTATATGGATACCATTGCTTCAAATTTAGTATCTGATTTTGACGTCAACCCAAGACTATACCGCTTAAAAGTTTTGAAAAATGCTTTTGTAAATGAAACGCTAACAATTTCATCGTATGTAGAAGAATTAATTGGCCAGGAGCTCACATTAACTGTTTTAGTTCAAAACAACAATTCCAAAAAAAACAATACTATTTGCAAGGCTCACTATAAGATTCCTGTTAAAAACAAGATGATTCAGGCGAGTTAAAACTATAGGTCTTTTAAAATTTCCAAGGCGTTTTCGATGTGTTTTTCTGCAGAAAACTGACTGTTAAAAATATATCGAACTACGCCTTCTTTATCTATTACATAGGTTACTCGCCCGGGTAAAATCAAAAAACTGCTGGGTACTCCGAATAACTTTCTAACCTTGTTCTTGCTATCTGCCAATAACTGAAATGGCAAATTGTATTTTTCTGCAAACTTTTTATGACTTTCAACAGAGTCTGCGCTAATACCATATACTTCAACTCCAAGATCTTTAAAATCCTCAAAATCGTCACGAAATTTACAAGCCTCCTTGGTACATCCCGGTGTATCATCCTTCGGATAAAAATAAATAACCATTGCATTTCCCTTTTCAGGTGAAATTGCAACTGTATTTCCATGCTGATCTAAGAGTTCAAACGTCGGTACTTTGTCGCCTACTTCTACTTTTTTCATTGGTTTTGAATATAAAGTTAAACTTAAGCCAATTAGCACTATTATTACAGCGAGAACTAATAAAACTTTCCTCATAATATTCTTTTTGACAATTTAAGGTTATTTTAGAACTTTAAAAACTATCATGGAAGCATTTATTGACAACATGCCTAAAGCTGAATTACACCTCCACATTGAAGGTAGTTTCGAGCCTGAACTCATGTTTAAAATTGCCAGGAGAAATCAAATTGAGATTCCATATAACTCGATTCAAGATGTTCAAAAAGCCTACCAATTCAATTGTCTTGAAGATTTCCTACAGATTTATTACCAAAGTGCACAGGTATTAATTACTGAAGAAGATTTCTTTGATTTAACTTTTAGTTACCTAAAAAAATGCGCAGAACAACATATTAGGCATGCAGAAATCATGTTTGACCCACAGACGCATACACATCGTGGAATTGCCTTTGAAATTGTTTTGAATGGTATTGTAAAAGCCTGTGATAAAGCTGAAAACGAATTAGGAGTTACCACAGTTTTAATCATGAGTTATTTGCGACATCTTTCAGAAGAAGATGCGTTTGAGACACTCGAACAATCATTACCATTCAGAGAACAGATTTATGCTGTAGGATTGGATTCTTCTGAATTTGGACATCCTCCTTCAAAATTTAAAAATGTGTTTGAAGCATCCATAAAAGCTGGTTATGTTCCAGTTGCTCATGCTGGTGAGGAAGGCCCGGCTGAATATATTTGGGAAGCTTTGAATTTACTTAAAATTAAAAGAGTTGATCACGGAAATAACGCTTTACAAGATGAAAAGCTTTTAGAAGAAATTGTAAAAAGAGATATGGCTTTGACTGTTTGCCCCCTATCAAATCTCGCCTTAAAAGTCGTAAAAGACTTGAAAAATCACCCACTGAAAACCATGATGCATAAAGGACTGGCTGTGACGGTGAATTCTGATGACCCCGCATATTTTGGGGGACAATTAAACAAGAATTACAAAGAAATTCAAAAGGCGCTTCAACTTTCAAAAGAAGATGTATATTTGCTCGCTAAAAATTCATTTAGATATTCTTTTGCAAATGAGGATAGAAAGGAACAATGTTTGAGTGAATTAGAAACCTATTACGAAAACAATAAGTAAATAAAGAGCTCGTTAGAATTAAAAATTAACCCTCCATTATGTTTAAAAAAATTATTTTAACCCTAATTGTAGTTTTTGTTGCGAATACATCATTCGCTCAAGCTACTAAGAAGTTTGACAATTCAGGTACTGTGAATGAACAATTTGACTACCTGATTAAAAAATCAAACCGCTACCAGGAGTACAAGGTTGTGCAACTTAACTGGTTGCAACAGATACAGCGAAATGTACTTGATACTATCGCCATGTCTGAATCGACCATTGCCACGAAAGATGCAGAGATACTTACGCAAAAGAATGAAATCAACAATCTAAAATCTTCTTTAACCACAGCAAATGCTAAAATTGAAGAGCTTTCTACACAAATTGAAAGTATTTCCTTTTTCGGAATTCAATTGAAAAAACCTGTGTTTAAATCGCTAATGTTTACAATCATTGGTATTTTAGCATTGTTATTAGGAATTTTTATATTCCAGTTCAAAAGATCCAATACTGTTACCACACAAACAAAAGCTGCTATTAAAGAATTGGAAGAAGAATTCGACCAACATAGAAAACGTGCATTAGAGCGCGAGCAAAAAGTGATGCGTCGACTCCAAGATGAGTTGAACAAACAGAAAAAAGATAAATAAAAAAAGCCGCTTGAAATTCAAGCGGCTTTTTTTTAGGTCTTAGTCCCCGTCATAAGTGACAAAATTCCTCGGAGTTTCAAATAGTGTCACTGACAATTCTAACTTATCATCTATTTTATCTTTTATTAAATTCCAAATCACTACTGCAATATTCTCAGCAGTTGGATTTAATGTATCAAATGGTGCTACTTCTTCATTGAGGTTTTTATGATCAAAACGCTCCTCTACTTCAACTTCAATAATATCTTTTAATACTTTCATATCCATTACGAAACCAGTCTCTGGGTGAATCTCACCCTTTACTGAAACGACTAGTTCATAGTTATGTCCGTGAAAATGTGGGTTTGCACATTTACCAAAAACAATTGCATTCCGAGCATCTGTCCATTCAGCATTGTATAAACGGTGTGCGGCATTAAAATGTGCTTTTCGACTAACAGTAACCTTCATATTAAGAATCTATAAATTGATAATATTTTTCAAAAATTATTTTAAACCACTCAGTATAATTCGCAGGATTTTCGGCAATATCCTCCTTTACCTCTTCCAAGGTCATCCATTTAAAGCTCTCCACCTCATCTCGATTAATTACAGGATTTTCATTGTAATATCCTACCATGACATGGTCTAATTCATGCTCTGTTAAACCATTATCAAATGGTGCTTTGTAGATAAAGGACGTCTTTTCAGTCAGTTCACAAACAAAGCCCATCTCCTCCTGCAAACGTCTTTTCCCAGCTTGTAAATTTGTTTCTCCATCGCGCTGATGACTACAACAGGTATTTGTCCAAAGGTCTGGTGAGTGGTATTTATGACTGGCGCGTTGTTGCAGAAGCAACTGATTTTTATCGTTAAAAACAAAAACTGAAAAGGCTCGGTGTAAAACCGCCTTCTCATGAGCTTCCATTTTAGGCATCAATCCAATTTGCTCATCGTTCTCGTTCACTAGTATTACTTGTTCTTCTTTCATATGCTTTTGTCTTATAACAAAACTAAAAAATTTAAGGAATTCAAAAGGCTCTCACCTATAAATAATCCATAAATATACTATCAGAAAAACTTATACTTAAATTATAGAAAGAAAGTAACTCAAAATGATAGTCACTTGCCATTTCAAAAATCTTTAACCAATACGCAAATGCATTCGTCTAAAAGGTGAAGGATACTCCCAATGCAACATCTTTTCGTTGTGGGGATCGAATCGTGCCAAAGGAGACACTCATTTGGGTCCTAGCATCTTGTGCTTTTCTTTTAAAAGATCCTGCTTTAATGTAAAACGGGATACTCACTAAAGATGATACAGTACCTATTGTAAACAATCCAGCACCTCCCAGTGCTCCATCCCAACCATCCGAACTAGCTAAAACTGCAGATCCAATTACAATCAATCCAACACCTGAGAATAAAAACCCACGTGCAGTTCCTCTTTTGTTTTTATATCGCATGGTGTAATATTCTTCTGCCTCTTCTGGAGATAACTTCTCTTCAAAATTTAGATCTTGACTTGAAACTCCTTGTATACAGAAAAAACAAAGTAATGCTAATAATATAATCCTATTCATAATTCTTTAAGTTTTAGTTTATTTACAGGCAATATATGAAAATATCCTTTTCATGCGCCAATTTAACAACAAGCTTATCAAAAGTTCATTCTTAAAAATGGTTTATGCTAAAGCGTGCTCCCTTTAATTGTTTAACCTCCTCGTTTTGATCAGTCCACACCAAGTAAGCCATAGCATCAACAATTTCTAACTGAGGAACTCCGGTGCCACGCGAGGAACTCAATTTAGCAACTGTTATTGCATCTGATACTTTTCCATTAACTTTCACTTTTTTCACTTTTAAATAAGTCTCCGTTTCATCGGACTCCATATAAGAAACTAACACCGAAGTTTCATCAACAAATGCAATATCCACTCTGCCAATCGCTTGAAGGTCATTTAAAACGACAGGATTGTTGAAATTAACAACTCCATTTTTTGAAAAAGAAACTAAAATCTCAGGGTGATCGAATGCCGCCGTAAACCAGGCAACAGCAATTTCTTCGTTACTTGAAACCACTTTCGGTCCGTTTACGGGACAACCATTTATTACCCATCCATCGTTAGAAACTGCCTTAGGTTCTGTCCATGCCTCCCCAATTTTCTGAGTAAAATAAATATCTCTTGTTTCGCGCTCCGATCTATCCCGATAAACTACAAGTGGCCCTTTTTTCGTCATTGCCATAGAGGTTTGACAACAATCACAGGCTCTACTATCTAACTGTAGTTCATTTATTTTTTCACCCTCTGTAGTAATTTCTGCAGTTCTAAGGGTCATTGCGCCTTTACTTCCTCCATGACCTCCACCTGTAAATCTACCATCGAGCCACGAAATGTAAAACCCCCCATTTTCACTTGGAATCATACTCACAAATCCATGCTCTGCCTTTATTCCATCAGTATTCAGTAAAAAATGCTCTTTAATCACATTTCCATCTAGGTCATGTAAATTCAATAAAATATCGTAGGTAAAAGTACCGTCGGCCGACTTCACCAAATAACTCGTAAGTAACAAATTTCCATTGACTGCGTTCGCAGGGAAATCGGCCCAATTCACAAACCAGTCACCTCCTTCAGCAATCTTTTTTGGCGTTTGCCAAACTTCATTCTTTAATTGATTGTAAAATAAACTCGGTATTCCCTCTTCAACATGCAGCCATGAAAGTCCTACATAGTCTTTACCAGCCGCCAAATTCGGAGCCAGATTATTCTCATGAAATATAAATGGAACTTCTTCAATAACAACTTCTTTCTGTTGACAAGCAGTACATATGAAAAATACCAACACTAAAAACTTAAATGACTTCATCTAGATGTTTTTTAATTTATTAATCATCTCTTCTGAATTCCAAGCAACCATCCCGGTTATCTTTTCCGCCAAATTCCCCTTATCATCAAACACAAATGTAGTTGGTAAAACATAAATCCCTTCATCAGACATACTTTTATTTGACTTCAAAAAGTTAAAATCGTATCCTGTCTTACTCTTAAAGTCTCTTATCTTTTCTGTAGATTCATCCGAAACCAGTAAAAAAACATAGTTCTCCTTAGTCAATAAGTTTTGAGCCTCTAACAAATCGGGCATCTCTTTTTTACAAGGTCCACACCAGGTAGCCCAGAAATTAATCAGTACTTTCTTCCCTTTATAATTTGTAATATCAATATTTGTCCCGTCCAAATCACGGAAATAAGTATATTTTTCAATGGTCCTTTCTTGATTTTTCTTATTCTTTTCTGAAGTATTGCAACTTATGACAAGTACAAGACTGAATAAGATTAAAAGTGTTTGTTTCATTAATTATAAATTTGAATGGGTTGAAAGTAAAAAATAGAATTTAAAGAAACCTATTTTAACTGCGATGAATTTAAAACATTCTAATAATAAACCTTAAATTTGCACCTCAAAAAATTATAGATGGCATTTTTAGATGAAATAGCACGCAGGAGAACTTTCGGAATTATCTCCCACCCGGATGCCGGGAAAACGACCTTAACAGAAAAATTACTTCTGTTTGGGGGCGCAATTCAGGAAGCAGGAGCGGTAAAGAACAATAAAATTAAAAAGGGAGCGACATCCGATTTCATGGAAATTGAGCGTCAGCGTGGTATTTCTGTTGCGACTTCAGTACTTGCGTTTATTTATAAAGACAAAAAAATTAATATTCTCGATACTCCCGGACATAAAGATTTTGCTGAAGACACCTTTAGAACCCTCACTGCAGTTGATTCTGTAATTGTGGTAATCGATGTTGCTAAAGGGGTTGAGGAACAAACCGAAAAACTGGTAGAAGTTTGTCGTATGCGTAACATTCCAATGATTGTTTTTATAAACAAATTGGACCGTGAAGGTAAAGATGCATTCGATCTTTTAGATGAAGTAGAACAAAAACTTGGTTTGAAGGTTTGTCCGCTGAGTTTCCCAATTGGAATGGGATATGATTTCAAAGGAATCTACAATATTTACGAACATAAAATCAATATATTCTCGGGAGAGAATAAGACAACCATTTCTGACGGAGTTGAATTTTCAGATATCTCAAACCCTGAGTTAGATGAAATTGTAGGTGAAAAGGCCGCAGACACTTTGCGTGAAGAATTGGAATTGGTTGAAGAAGTTTATCCTGATTTTTCTGTGGAAGACTACCTTGCTGGAGATTTACAACCTGTATTTTTCGGATCAGCTTTGAATAACTTTGGAGTAAAAGAACTTCTCGACTGCTTTATTAACATCGCACCAGAACCACAGCCAAAGCATTCTGACACGCGTTTGGTAGATTCAAAAGAGGAAAAACTAAGTGGTTTCGTATTTAAAATACATGCCAACATGGATCCGAACCACCGTAACCGTTTGGCATTTATCAAAATCGTTTCAGGAACTTTCAAAAGAAATACACCGTACTACCATGTACGTTTAGGAAAGAACTTCAAATTCTCTTCTCCTAATGCATTCTTTGCTGAAAAGAAAGAGATCGTGGACGAGTCATTCCCTGGAGATATTGTAGGTATTCAGGATACTGGAAACTTCAAAATTGGAGATACACTGACTGAAGGTGAAAATATGAACTTTAAAGGAATTCCGAGTTTTTCTCCTGAACACTTTAGATATGTAAATAACGCCGACCCATTAAAATCGAAACAATTATATAAAGGTCTCGATCAATTAATGGATGAAGGGGTTGCGCAGTTATTTACATTGGATTTAAACGGAAGAAAAGTCATTGGAACAGTTGGAGCCCTCCAATACGAAGTAATACAATACCGTTTAGAGCATGAATACGGAGCTAAGTGCAGTTATGAAAACCTAATGGTGCATAAAGCTTGCTGGGTGGAAGCTGAAGATGTAAAGAACGATGAATTCAAAGAGTTCAAACGTGTAAAACAACGTTTCTTATGTAAAGACAAAAGAGGACAAATGGTATTCCTAGCCGATTCTGCCTTCTCATTACAAATGACACAACAAAAATATCCAACAGTGAAATTACATGTCACGAGTGAATTTGAATAAACGAATTATCAGAAACAAACAAAAAACCGATTCAATAGAATCGGTTTTTTGTTTTTAAGCATCATTATGTGGAATACACCAACAAATATGTCACAGCTATTGAATTGCACTTACCACGTCATGTTTCGTAATAATATGATAATTTCCATTTTTCAATTTTACCAATACCGCTCCATTCTCTCGATTTATTAGTTTTGAAATGGCGTCGATAGAGCTATCTTCTTCAACCATAGGAAATGGCTTGTTCATGATTTCTCTTATGGGCTTGTTTGCAATGTCCTTATCGTCGAAATACAATTTGAAAAGATCACCTTCATCAATGGAACCAACAAAGCCGTCAACATCTTCTACCGGAATTTGAGAAATACTAAACTGACGCATACGCTCGATGGCATGCGAAACTAATTCTTCTGTTTTTACCGTTATTAATGGAGAATTCATGCGGTCTTTTATCAAGTCAAAAGCAACAATTTTTTCATCATCCAAAAAACCACGCTCACGCATCCAGTCGTCATTAAACATTTTACCAACATAACGACTCCCATGATCGTGAAACAAGACGACAACCACATCTTCTTTTTTAAAGTGCTCTTTCAGCTGTAAGATTCCCTTCACAGCTGAACCGGCAGAATTCCCAACAAAAATTCCTTCTTCTTTTGCTATTTTTCTCGTGTAAACCGCTGCATCTTTATCTGTTACTTTTGTGAATCCGTCAATAATCGAGAAATCGACGTTAGCAGGTAGAATGTCTTCTCCAATTCCTTCTGTGATATACGGATAAATCTCATTTTCATCAAAGATTCCTGTTTCGTGGTATTTCTTGAAAACTGAGCCATAGGTATCGACTCCCCAGATTTTAATATGGGGATTCTTTACTTTCAAATATTTTCCGACTCCAGAAATGGTTCCTCCAGTTCCTACACCACAAACAAAGTGGGTGATTTTCCCTTCTGTTTGGTCCCAAATTTCAGGTCCAGTTTGTTCATAGTGAGCAATAGCATTCGATGGATTGTCATATTGATTGACATACCACGCATTAGGAGTTTCTGATGAAAGTCGTTTTGAAACAGAATAATAGGATTTTGGATCTTCAGGTGAGACGTTTGTAGGACAAACTATTACCTCTGCTCCTACGGCACGCAGGATATCCATTTTTTCCTTCGACTGCTTGTCACTAATCACACAAATCAATTTATAGCCTTTGATAATAGCTCCAAGTGCCAGTCCCATTCCTGTGTTACCGGAAGTTCCTTCAATAATAGTCCCTCCAGGTTTTAGCTTTCCAGAAGCCTCAGCATCTTCAATCATTTTAATTGCCATACGGTCCTTGACCGAATTCCCAGGATTAAAAGTTTCGACCTTGGCAAGTACCAGAGCATCCACCTCTTTCATGGTGGCATTTAATTGTACCAAAGGAGTATCCCCAATGGTTTCAAGTATGTTTTTTGCGAATTTCATTAGTTTGATTAAGTAGTTTTATTCGAATTTAATGGATTTCACGGGACTTATTTTTGAAATTACCACCGAAGGAATCAGTAACATAGTCAGACACAATAACAATGTTCCCACATTCAGGGCTAAAATATATCCAAAATCCAAATATATTGGAACTGTATTCACATAATAACTTTCAGGGTCAAGGGTAATAATCCCTGTATATTTTTGCACTAGCAAAAGTGTCAACCCTATTAAGTTACCCCAGAATAGCCCTCTTAAAATCAGGTATCCGGCGTTGTACAAAAACACTTTTCGAATACTTGTATTTGTACTTCCAAGTGCCTTTAATATTCCTATCATTTGCGTACGTTCCAAAATCAAGACCAACAATGCAGTAATCATATTTATCCCTGCAACCAGAATCATAATAAAAATGATAAGATAAATATTATTATCGAAAAGACTTATCCATTCAAAAACCGCTGGAAATTGGTCAATAATACTTTCACTGTTTAAAATTGATGGAGTATCTAGATACACTTCCTGACTCTTTTCTTCAATATTGTCAAACTCTTCAAGTAACACTTCAAATCCGCCAACTTCATTCTCCTCCCATTTATTCATTCGCTGGATATGGCGTAAATCAGCTATTACAAAATTCTCATCGAACTCCTGAAATCCAGAATTATAAATTCCTGACACAGAAACAACTCTCAAATTTGGTCGCTCTGAGGTGTCTTCCTTTACGAAAAAGATATTGAACTTTTTCCCTGTAGAAAGTCCAAGTCTATCTGCCATAAATTTTGAAACTAGCACCTCATCAGATATGTCCTCACCAAATACAGGTATATGACCCTCCACTAAATATTCTTCAAAAAATGACCAGTTATAATCGGTTCCGACTCCTTTAAACAGGATACCTTCAAAATCTGTTTCAGTACGAATAATTCCAGCCTTAGTTGCATAAACCTGAACATTTTGAATGCCTTCAATATTTTTAAACTCTGGGTAAAAATACTGCTCAGTTGAAACACTTTCCAAAGTTATTCCGGAATAATTATTGTCAAAATTCGTGATTTGAATATGCCCGTTAAACCCGGCAATCTTTTCACGAATTTTTTGCTGTAATCCCACACCTGTAGAAATGGCAATCATCATAATGGTAATTCCCAAAGTGATAGCGATTATAGCAATTTTTATTATTGGTGACGATATACTACTTTTATGCTCTTTAGAAGCAACAATTCTCTTAGCTAAAAATAATTCGTAATTCAATTTTGATGATTTATTCCTCCAAAAATACATATTTCTTATTGGTTATAACTTTGTTTTTTTCATTGATTTCCTGCGCTCAGGAAACTTCAGTAAAACCAATAGAGGCAGCACAACAAACTGAACACTATTTAACACTTTTAGAAGGAAAAAAAGTAGGAATCGTTGCCAATCAAACTTCGGTTATCTACAAATCGCATGGATATACACATTTAGTCGACAGCCTTAAATCGAGCGGTGTAAATATTGTGAAAGTTTTTTCTCCAGAACATGGTTTCAGAGGAAGAGCAGATGCCGCGGAATTGGTAGCCGATGGTCTCGATGTTAAAACGGGTATACCTATTACATCTCTTTATGGGAAAAATAAAAAACCTTCCAAAAAGCAACTTGAAGGAATAGACATTATTGTATTCGATATTCAGGATTTAGGCGTTCGTTTTTACACATACATTTCTACTATGCATTATGTCATGGAAGCTTGTGCTGAAAATACTATTCCGGTTATTATTTTAGACAGGCCAAATCCGAATGCGCATTATGTTGATGGTCCGACATTAAAAATGGAACATCGCAGTTTTGTTGGAA
Organism: Flavobacteriaceae bacterium; assembly: GCA_964227255.1. Lineage (GTDB taxonomy): Bacteria > Bacteroidota > Bacteroidia > Flavobacteriales > Flavobacteriaceae > Lutibacter. The sequence continues at coordinate 84,758 of CAXQVI010000013.1, read as the reverse complement.
TGCATAAAGTCCCGGTTGTTTATGGCATGACCATTGGTGAATATGCTCAAATGATTAACGGAGAAGCTTGGCTAAAAGACCAAGTTCGATGTGACCTGACTGTCATTCCTCTAAAAAATTATACACATCAAACATCATATCACTTAGCAATTCGACCTTCACCAAACATTCCAAATGATCAGGCCGTGAACTTGTATCCGAGTTTAGGTTTTTTTGAAGGAACGACAATCAATGCCGGACGTGGCACCGAATTTCAGTTTCAGCGTTACGGAGCTTCTTTCTTCGATAAAACAGACTTCAGCTATACACCAGAACCTAATTTTGGTTCTAAATATCCAAAGCATCAAGGAAAAATATGTTATGGAGTCGATTTAAGTGCACATGAAAAACTGAGTCATATTCGCATTGAATGGTTGTTAGATGCCTACCATAAAACCCCTGAGCATGAAAAGTTCTTCGGAAGTACTTTCACCATACACGCTGGACATACTGAACTGGAAGCACAAATAAAATCAGGTGCTACAGCAGAAGAAATCAGAATTTCTTGGAAAGAAGATTTGGATGCTTTTAAGAAGGTAAGGGCGAAGTATTTACTGTATGAATAATGGTTTTTGATATAGGAGCTTAAACCAACAAACGAACATTGAAAATCGAATTAATAACCTCCCCTTTTCGTAGCCTCTGCCATTTTATGTGCCATTAAGTTTGCAATATGCATACCTCGCGTCTTGGCTTCAGCAGCATTTTTACCCTCGTATAGCACATCAATTGTTTCGGTCCAGAGTTTTAACCACTGATCAAAATGCTTTTGTTCCATGGCCAATGCTCTATTTAATGGGAAATGTTCTCGCATCGGATTTCCTCGATAATCTCCCGTTCCAAAAAGCATTACCTCCCAAAAACTGACTATTTTTGAAATATGTGTCGTTAAATCCAAAGGAACGATTTCCGTAAAATAAACCCCGATTATTTCATCTTTCATCGCCTTGGAATAGAATTTCGACACCACACTATGGATATCATCTCGGTTTAAAATATCTGTCATACGACGCTCCTTGTTAATTTTGAACAAATGTAGCGTAATATTCATTGGAAAACGAACTAAAATATTATCCTATATTTATTGTCAAGTAAACTAAACACTAAAAACCAATATGAAATTACAGCGCTATTTTTCAGTCGTTGCACTCTTTGTGGCATCGTCATTTACAGTTCAGGCACAGCAGGCGCCACCAAAATCAGTTCCTTTCTTTAAAGATGGAGAAGCTCAAAAAGTTGAAGCCTTTTCAAACGAATCAGACTGGATTCGTCATGATTTATTTGTAGAAACTGACTTTGATACTGACGGAGACGGGAAAAAAGACCGCATGCATGTGTCTGTAACGCGGCCGAAACAAACCGATACAGAAGGGTTGAAATTACCTGTAATCTACGCTTCAAGTCCTTACTATTCAGGGACTGCTGGAAATGCTGATATTTTCTGGGATGTAAAACACGAATTAGGTGAAACACCTCCAGCAAGAAAACATGCAGAAGTGACGCGCAGATCACAAAGACCTATTATTTCAAATTCTGAAATTAAGAAATGGGTGCCTTATGGATATATCGTTGTACACTCGTCATCTCCAGGAACAGGTTTATCTCAAGGTTCTCCAACTGTTGGAGGCGATAATGAATCGTTAGCACCTGCTGCTGTCATTGACTGGCTATGTGGTCGTCGTCCGGGATACACTGAACTTGATAACAACGAAGAAGTAAATGCATTTTGGTCGACCGGAAAAGTGGGTATGACTGGGACTTCTTATAACGGAACAATTCCTTTAGCCGCTGCAACTACAGGTGTTAAAGGCCTAGAAGCCATTATTCCAATCGCTCCAAATACATCCTATTACCACTATTATCGTTCTAATGGATTGGTACGCAGTCCAGGTGGTTATTTAGGTGAAGATGTAGATGTTTTATACGATTTTATTCACAGTGGTGAAGAAAGTCGAAGAGCTTACAACAACAAAACAACTCGTGATACTGAAATGGCGCAAGGCATGGATCGTGAAACTGGAGATTACAACGACTTCTGGGCGGGAAGAGATTACCTAAACGACATGGCGCCTATGAAAGCAGCTTTATTGATGTCGCATGGTTTCAACGACTGGAATGTAATGCCCGAGCATTCGTACAGAATTTATGCCAAAGCAAAAGAAATGGGGATACCATCACAAATTTATTACCACCAAAGAGGTCATGGAGGTCCACCCCCTTTCACTCAAATGAATCGCTGGTTTACCAGATATTTACACGGGGTGGAAAATGGTGTAGAGAACGACCAAAAATCGTGGATTGTTCGCGAGGGACAACCAATAAGTCAACCAACTCCTTATGCGGATTATCCAAATCCTGAGGCTTCAGATGTGACATTCTATTTCACAAAAGGAGGAAATTCGGTAGGTGCCTTAGAAATTGAAAAAACCGAAAATCAAGGCAAAGAAAATTTAATTGATGATGTTACTATCTCAGGAGGTACATTAGCAGCAGCTTCTGAATCAAGTAATCGTTTATTGTACGTAACACCAAAATTGAAACAACCACTGCATTTATCAGGACTTACTACCATCAAAATTAGATTGGCAAGTAGCAAAGCTGCAGCCAATTTATCCGTTTGGATGGTTTCATTGCCATGGGAGGGTGCATCAAAATTAATTACTGACAACATCATAACCAGAGGCTGGGCTGACCCTCAGAACTACAAATCGCTTACAGAAAGTCAGCCTTTAGTGCCTGGAATTTTTTACGATTTAGAATTTCAGTTACAACCAGATGACCAAGTAATTCGCGCCGGACAACAAATCGGTATTATGATTTTCTCGAGTGATAAAGAATTTACTTTATGGCCTGACTCGGGGACAGCATTGATTGTTGACTTAGATGGCACTGAGATTTCGATTCCAGTTGTTGGAGGTAAAGAGGCATATATCGAGGCTACCAAATAAAATCCGTCTGCTATGACAGATGTGACTTATTTAACTTCAGATTTAAAAAAATATTACCTGCTCGATTTCGAGCAGGTTTTATTGATTAATGACCCTTTTTGGGGCATTCCAGAATCGTTCTTAAGGATGGTTTTAACTGATATAAACACTTCGGAAAACATACAGTCTCTGTATTCAAAAATCAAAAAGCAGCATGATTATGAGGATGATGAAAGCTATTTGGTGATTGCATATTCGAGAAGCATAGAAGCTGAACTTCATAAAATTTTAAGTCAGCTTCCCTCCTCTTTTCCACAGCACACTTTGAGTATAGACCTCATGCCTCCCTCTGAAAATTTAAATGTTGGTCCTACACACCATAAAATAGGTTCCATCAACAATAAAAACTATTTCAATCTTTATCATTTCAGAATCACTTTTATCGCTAAAAAGTACAAAGAGCATCAATCATTTTGGCAAACTATAAAAGACCTATTAGTTAATTTTTAAAGTATATTTGCCCTCAAAATTACGTTCATGAGTCCACAGTCGAATTCCATTTTAACACGCATTCAACAAATTCCTATTTTGATGTATGTCTTTAAATGGACTCTATTATCCTTACTCATTGGAGGACTTGCCGGTTCAGCATCTGCATGGTTTTTACTGGGTCTGGATTGGGCAACAAACTACCGTGAAGCACATTTATGGGTGATTGCTTTGTTACCAATTGGTGGTTTGATCATTGGTCTCATGTACCATTATTATGGTACTGATGTAGTAAAAGGTAACAATCAACTACTTGAAGAATTTCACAGTCCTAAACAGATTATTCCGCTGAAAATGGCACCTCTGGTTGCTATTGGAACCATTATTACCCACTTTTTTGGAGGTTCTGCCGGACGAGAGGGTACAGCAGTGCAAATGGGTGGCGCCATCGCTGATCAGTTTACCAAAGTTTTTAAAATGCGCCCGCGAGACCGAAAAATACTATTAGTTATAGGTATCTCTGCCGGATTTGCATCTGTATTTGGAACACCCCTTGCCGGAGCAGTTTTCGCTATTGAAGTTTTAATTGTGGGACGGATGCGTTATGATGCTATTTTTCCGAGTTTTCTAACAGCTGCCATCGCTGATTATTCCTGTACCCTTTGGAATGTAGGACATACTCATTATGACATTCCCTTTGTTCCTGAATTAAACATTCAAAATATATTCTGGTCTTTGATAGCGGGAGGAATTTTTGGATTGGCAGCCATGCTTTTTTCGAAATCTACGCATTTTTGGGGCGATTTATTTAATTCTAAAATCAAATATCCCCCACTAAGACCTTTTTTAGGTGGAATTATAATTGCTGCAGCAGTTTATTTTATGGGAACAACAAAATACATCGGATTGGGAATTCCAACGATTGTAGATGCTTTTTCGGTCGATTTAAATTCGTATGATTTTTTATTGAAAATACTCTTCACATCGTTTACGCTTGGTGCCGGGTTTAAAGGTGGTGAAGTCACACCCCTGTTTTTCATTGGTGCTACCTTAGGAAATGCCTTGGTGTGGTTTGTGCCACTTCCAACAGCCCTGCTGGCAGGAATGGGGTTTGTCGCAGTTTTCTCAGGAGCAACAAATACTCCTATTGCATGTACGCTCATGGGAATCGAATTATTTGGTGCTGAAGGAGGAATATATATTGGTCTGGCATGTGTAGTTGCCTACTTGTTTTCTGGTCATACGGGAATCTATGCTTCACAAATTGTCGGCAGTCCGAAACATTTAATCTTCGGTAGAGACAAATCGAAGACCTTAGCTGAGGTTAAGAGCAAAAAGAAGAAATAGCATAGTTAATAATATCTCGAACGGAATGCATTGATGTTGCTTTGAAACAGACAAAGAATATGTTTGATAAGTGATAAACGTACAGCAGCAAATAAAATTTAATTCCTCTCAAAAAAGTAAGTCTCTCTTTATCAAAAAAAGGAATTAATAAATAACGTATGACTTCTAGGCCTTTTTCTCTTGAATAAAAGAAACTCTTAATCTTTTAATTAAATTATCTATTTTTAGGACACCATAAATCAAATTACTAACCACAAAGATGCGTCATTGAAAATTATTGATTTAACATATTCTTTCCGTTTGTTCTTTAAGAAAGTAAGTTCATTTGTACTGATTTTTTACCTGACTTTCTATGTCACCTCCTGTTCCTTAATAAAAATTAAAACAGACCAGGAGCCTTTAGGGATTCGAGAATTAAACACTCGGATACTGACTCAAAATTTTGCGCGAGATGCCATGGACCGTATCGAAATTACGGCCGATAATATTGCAAACTCAACTCAAAATAGATTTATTGAAATCAGCACACTTTACTGGAAAATTAACTCATCCGAGTCATTTGGAAAATTGAGTTTCCAAACAGAACCACGTGTTGCTTTGCTTGATACTTGGGCGTATTGTGTAGAAACATTGCATGCTTTTGAAAGTGAAGAACTGGATACAATTTTTGGTCCATATAAAGATTTAGCTATTAAAACAGCTGGCATAAATGCAAGAGAAATTGAAAAGATTGCGTTCAGCGTAATACCAGGAAATGAGTTTGAAGTCCTTAAAAATTTTGTTGAGGATTATGCTACGAATAATCCTATCATGCAACAGGAAGATTTTAAACATAAATCGTTGCGAGAACCTTATTTGGCCTTAAAAAAAATACCTGACAGCATTGCATTGCAAACCGTAGGAACCTTATCTGAAGTGATGTCAGATGCTACAAATCGCTGGGGTTATTATACCGACGCCTCCGGAAAACAATTAAAATGGCAGGCAGAATTAATCCTTCGAAGAAAAGGCATTGACTCTATCGATATTGAAGCCAAAATTCTTGAAATAGAAAATCAGTTTAACCGTCTCGTAGAAGTGGCTGAAAACTCACCAGAAACCATTGAGTTTGCCATTAAAGAATTCAGAGATAAAGTGGGACCTATTGTTAGAAGTCTGAATTACGAAATCGGATCAGCTATGAAAAGTTTGTCGACCGACGTTCATTCCATTGACAGTATGCTAAGAAGAGAGCGTATTGCCCTGGATTCGATTATTAAAAGAGAACGTCTTGCTTTATCTGACAGAGCCGACACTCTTGTTGAAACTGGAATTTCAAATGCCATTGAAAGTGTAGGTGATGTTATTCGTGATTTGATTTTATACTTCATATTATTACTCCTGGTTTTGATGGGGATTCCATTCTACATCGGATTTGTTGTTGGCCGTAAAAAAACAAAAAAATAAATTTGAACCCAAATCATAAAAATTCATATAATTGAACCTCTACAACTATGTAAAAAGACGAAATGGTGTGCCATTAGGGCATGGTAAATCTTTACAAAATATGTTGTATCGTTCATTGGGGTCCGGAACATTTGCTGGATTCTGGAGGTACTGGAATCCAATCTGGAGTTTCTATTTAGGAAAGTATATTTACAAACCGCTCAAATCATTTTTACCATCATCCTTATCATTACTCATCACCTTTGCAGCTTGCGGATTTATGCATGATTTGGCTATTATAGCTTTAAAAAATAAATTCATTTTATTGCTAACTCCATGGTTTTTACTCATGGGATTCCTGGTGTTGATTACTAAAATCTCGCAATTTAATTATTCGAAATATCCTTGGATTGTGCGTGCACTAATCAACATTACTTTTATTTTTGGAAGTCTTCTTTTGGTGTATCAAATTCGCTAAAATCGATTACAAATTAAACATCACTTTAAAGTAAATTCCTCTACCTGCCAATTGGTTTTTATAGTTATCATATACAGGCACATCAAAAATATTTCTCGCCTCAGCAGATAAAAAAAGCTTGTTATTTGGAAATCCGTACATAACTCCAATATTATTTACAAATTGCGATGGAATCATCTCAGTTTCTTCGTTTCCAATCTCCTCCCATTCATATAAATATTCTTGTGTAAATCTCGTATTCCATGAAAAAGTAAATTGGGTTTCTTGCATAAAAACATCATAAAACGTTCTAAAGTTTACTCCTGCATTGGCATTAAAATAGGGTTCATTTTTAAGGCGACTATTGAAATATTTGTTCTCCTCTCCATCAGTATCATATACCGAATTATTATGAGCATTCAAATAAGAGGCTGTTAATGAAACATCCAGCATATTTCGATAGGAATAATCGATTTGAAATTCGATTTCTTTACTTTGAACTTTTTCATGATTTTCAAAATAATAGTAATCAAATCCGTTTTCTCTGGTAACATTTGCCTGAATATAATTCTTTACATTTCTAAATGAAATATGGGCTCCGACATGAATTAAATGATCTTTCTTTGCATCGTTTTTATAGAATATACTCAAATAGGTATTCTTACTTTCTTCAGGTTTTAGGACTGCATTCAAATTTCGATTATAGGTGGTCAAAATATTGACCGATTCGTTACCAAACAATTGATCTACATTTGGCATAGTTACCGCCCTTTCAAAAGATGACTGGAAAAATAATTGTCGGTTGAATTCATATTTCAACAGAACCCCATAACCGAAGTTATTATTCCTTCTTGCAAATTTATTTGTGGTTCTCGTTTCTGTTTTAAAATCGAATTCTTCTTCAAAATTAGTAACATTAAACCCATAATATTTCCCAAAAAAAGTAGTTTCCAGTCCTTTGTCCTCACTTGTATTTGTATATCCTAAAGCCACAATATCTTTTTCTAGATCCTGTCTTTCTTCGGAGGTCATATCAATCGGATTCTCTTTCAAATTATCAGAAGTACGCACCAAGTGGGAAAAATCACTTGAAAGCGTCAATGAATGCTTTTTATTAATTCTGTAGTCCAAAACAACTCTATTTATAAATGCATTGTCATCAAAATAGCTCAATTCGGCTGATTGTTCTCCCACGGTTGAATCTTCAAACTTTTCACCTAACCAATTAAATCTGAAATTTGAAACATCATTGACGTCTGTGTGTTCTGAACTATACGCCGCATAAAAACTAATATCCAAATCCTTCCAAATAAAATTTTTCCGTTGATACGTCAAACTAGGCATCATATTTTCTTGTCTGTAATACCTGTTACCGAATGGAATATCCATTGTGGCACCGTGCTGAACTTCATCATACTTATGTCCGAACCACATACTTAAAAATACTTGATCAGCCCAGGAAACATCAGTAAATCCAAAATCCATTTTACCACCAATATTGTAATATGCATCATTAAACCTGTACACTTCGAGCTCTTCTTCATTCTTTTCAAGAACATCGGACTCTTCCAAATACGTATCTCCTTCCCAAACTTTATAATTATTGTCTGAATAATTAAAAAAGCCTGTGCCTCGAAATGTGAGTCCCGACTCCTTATCTCTTGAGTATCCTGAAGTTGACACCTGATGCGTATTGTACAATCCATACGAGTATGAGAAATCCAGATTATCATCACCTTCGAGCATGGTTTTAAAATTTATTGCTCCGCCAACCCTATCAGTTAATAAACTGATTGGTTTTACCTTATTATGCAATTCAAACTTATCTATAGATGACAATGGCGTTGAGTTGACTGAATACAATCCACCGAAATATTCAATAGGAATACCATCGATGAAAAATTGCACTTTTTCTTGTCTCACAGCATTCCCTGCAAAGATTGCTCGAGAAATCAACTTTCCGTTAGGTAGCACATTGAACCCAGAATTTTGACCGGGCATAGTGTTCAGTGCAATACTTTGAAACCGAATATCATTTAGAGGGATAGCAACCTCCTTATCTTCCCTGCTGTTAAACTGCCAGAAAGAGGCATCAAAAATTTTGTTTTCTAAAAAAAGGCTTGATTCTTTTGGTTCTTCTGATTCCAATTGAGAGTCAGAAATGTTTTTTTCTGTTTCATTAAGATCTTTCAAAAGTTGATTGGTAGAGCCCAATATTGCGTTCGCACTAAAAGAAGAATCTTTTGCAAACAGCATTTCATATGCATAAAAATTTAACTGTACTATGCTATCCCCGACTCTGTTTGAATGAGTCTGGGCATTTAACGAAACAGCACAAAACAGCAATGTAAAAAGTAATAAAATACCTCTCATTAACTAACCTTAACCAATAAAAACGCTCCATCTTCTTCATGCGGATGCTTAAGTGTTATTTAAAGTAATTCAAATAGTGGGGGACACTTTTACAAGATCTATGCTCAAAATCCTGATATATAGACCGGTGAAAAATACAATTACTAAATGAAAATATTAAATAAAGTTTTTAACAATATTTTAACAAATTCATTTTCCGCAAAAAAACGAAATTTATTTCAATAATCTTACGCTAACTAATAGTATATAAGTTTATTGCGTGCAAACATCTCTTAAAACGCAGACATGAAAAAACACATTTCCTTACTTTACATTTCGTTTCTAATAATTGCTTGTAATAATGGTGACTCACCAACGGAAAACGATCAACATTTTTATAGGTTTTTCAATAACAGTGCGCTTTCCATAGTCCAACAAGAAGCATCTTACATGAAATTTGGGTCTGTTGATTCGGGCAACAAGGTTGTGTTTCAATATGAATTCATAGCTGATGACGAGGTAGATATAGCAGATGATGAGTATACAGAAACAATTATGTTCGAAATTGATAGGAAACTAACTAGTTTCAGCTATGCTGATGATGAGCTTTTAGAAATAAATGCTATTCTATCTTCGTACTGTTATTGTTTCTTTCCAATCACAGATGAAAAGGATACCGCACCAACAGGTATAATTAGTGGAGAAAAAATCTCAGATTATGAATGGGATATTCTAATTGATGTTACTTTTTACGGAGATGATGATCGTACTATTTCGGGGCGCTTCAAATTAGTTGATTAAAAACAATGTTCATGCTCTAAGGGGCTAATTAAATAATCATGATTTTGCATTCGATTTTGAATACAGATGAATCATTGGCAGCTTCTGTGCTATTGTTTTTTTCTGAATGCCATGAAGTTACAAAAGAAGAAAGTCCTGCCAATGAATAACACAAAATTGGATTATTTTTTTAAAGACTCCGAATTGATATAAATATAATAGTTATAGTTAAAAAATATTTGATATATTTAAGAATCAATCAATTATTAACCAACCAAACTATCAAATCATGGATTTTAAAAAAACCATTTTCAATCTTTTATTTGCCTTAATTCTGTCACCAATAGTGGTGTATATCATTTTAGGTCTGGCAAAACTTACGGGATCAACCTATGAAATGTCGAACGGAGAAACTTTTATGATATGGCTTCTAATGGCAATCATCATTAGAATGTCTGTAGCAAACAAAGAAGGATAACACCTTTCTGCATTCAAAATAAAGGCCTAAGATTTTCTTAGGCTTTTTGTTTTTATAATTTCATTTGTGATGATGCATCTCAATTCGTATTTTTATAATCCTCATGTTAAATGACTCATTATGAAAAATTTATTTGTTATAATCATTTTTATCTTCTTAGTTTCCGCTTGTAAGGAAACTTCAGAAAAAAAAGAAACGATAAACTCCAAAGAAACGAAAATGAAAATCAATGACACAGAGGTGAAAATTGATACCCTAGAAATAAAAAAAATTGCTACTGAAATTGAAAAGGCCGAAAAAGAGTTAAATGAATCCATGGAACAATTAAATTTTTAAATCGATGAAAACACTACTTAAATTAATTCCTTTTCTATTTTTCTTTCTGTTTATAACCTCTCCGGTTATTGCCCAACAAAACACTAAAAAAACTAAAACTGAGCAATCTTCAGAAAAAAAAGAAAAATTAGATAAAAAGGAGAAGACTCAAAAGAAAGAAAAAAAAGAAAAGACAGAGAAAAAAGAGAAAAAAGAGAAATCTAAAGGCAATGCCTATGGAAAAGATAAAGGTGATTTAGAAGGAAAGGAATTTGGTCAAGCCAGAGCTGAAGAAGCCCAAAAAGAACTAAAAGATCAGGTTGAAAAAGCTGACAAGAATTCAAAGGAAGCAAAAGAAAAAATCAAAAAAGCAAAAGAAAAAGTTGAAGATGATAAAAAAAATGGCAGAATCAGTGAAGAAGAATATCAAAAAAGAAAAAAACGAATTGAGGACGCCGAAAAGAAAAATAAGAATCTAGATGAAAAAGTTAGTAAAGGGAAAAAATCCACTTCATCTAAAAAACAATAAGATTACTTCACAAATTCAATGTAAAAGCTTTAGAATATTCTAAAGCTTTTTTCATTTAGATTCATCTAAAATCACTTTTAATTATCCATTGTATTGAGTTGTAAAAAAATTCGAGCTGAAACACCCTTAAACCCAATAAATATAAGGTATTAAAGTAAATAAATTACACCCGATATTTATAAATATCGGCTACTAATTACGTGAACATTCTTTCATTAAATGCTACAAATCAATACTTTAACAAAAAAAAGCTGCCGCAACTTTAAATTTTGAATTTTTAGAAAATACTTTAAAAATGCAATGTGCCTAAAAACATTCCTTGCTTTTTATTGAGCTATAAAAATATTAACCACAAATAAATTGAGCTATGTTTAAACGATTTTTTGAAGAACTAGGAATTTTAATTCTAATAAATGGACTGGTATTTATAATTTACGCAACCGCCTTTGGAAGTGATTTTCACGCAACTGTTCCGGGTGATCAAGCCTTTGAAGATTTTAATGCAAAAGCTATTGGATCTTTCTTGTTCTTCTACCCAACACTGATTAATGTAAGTTTTCTTGTTTACTTTATTAGAGCTAAGCTGGTTAAATACAGTAACTCTATGGTGAACAATTATCTGTTCACTTTGAATGCATTAGCTATTGGATTCCCTATAATCGGATGGATGTATAGTCAAGGCTTTGATGCTTTGATTGAAAAAAAGGCACCACATTATGATTCCTTTGCCCTACCAATAGCATTCGTGCAATACTCCCTTTTCCCTATAATTTTCTTGCTTTATTATAATGCTCATTATATTCCTCTTGGAAAAAAATACGATTCTGAATTTGAATACGAAGAATTCGATGAAGAAACTGGAGAAAGCCTGCATTATGTGCATGAAGAAGATTCAAAGAGTGAATAGCGCAATACGCATTAGAAAATAAGTAGCTGAATTTCAAATAATAACTATAAAAAAAATAGTACATTCGGCTAATAAAATTAAGTTTCAAAGTCTCTTTTTAAGAGGCTTTGACATTTAAATCAGCCCAGTAAATGAAAAAATTTCTCCCTTTGTTTCTTTTGCTCATAATTTTTATGAGCTGCAACTCCAAGAAAGAACAGCAAGAAACATCAAAAAGTCGTACTACCCTAGAAATGTCAACCGACCATGGAAACATCGTTATTGAATTGTATAATGAAACACCAAAACACCGCGATAATTTCATAAAACTTGTTAATGAAAAGGTATTGGACAGTGTTATTTTTCATCGAGTAATTGAAGGGTTTGTCGTTCAAGGTGGAAACCCTGCGACTAAACCTAACGGGATGGATTCACTGAAACTAAAAGCATTCGATTATAAAGTTGATGCTGAATTCCCTAAATCACTATATCATAAAAGAGGTGCTTTAGGTGCGGCCAGAGATGGGAATCTGCAAAGAGCTTCAAGCAGTACACAATTTTATTTTGTTCAGGGTAAGGTTTATTCTGATAGCCTATTGATTGAGGCACAAAAAACAATCAACGAGCGCTTAGCTATGCATTATTTTAAAAATGACAGCATCAATGAACCGCTGATAGATGCCCTTAATGAAGCAATACAGCAAAGAAACAGAGATTTGTTCATCCAATTAAACGATAGCATTAAATCACTTTCAAAGGACTATACTAACTTTGATAACTATACGATTTCAGAAGATCATTGGAATACATACCGAACTATAGGTGGTACGCCAACCCTAGATCAAAATTATACCGTATTTGGAGAAATCGTAAAGGGACTTGAAGTCATGGATTCCATAGCGACCGTTCCAACCGATGACGCAGATAGACCGCTCTTTGACATCCGAATACACACCATAAAAATTACAAACTAAAATGAGAGCCATTGTTTTAATTTCATTAATCGTGTTTGCAAGTTGTTCAGAGAAAATACCTGCTAAAAAAGAAAATCCTATGAACTATATTCAACTATTGGATGAGGTATGGAACACGGAACAAAGTCCTATAAGTAAACGTGATTCTCTAATTGAAATTTATGGAGTCGAGCATGAATTGGTGAAAGAACAACAAATGATCTACCAAAAAAACCATGCTGTAAACGAGCAAAAAGTACTTGCCATTCTAGACGAACACGGATGGCCTTCAAATGAAATGATCGGCGAACAGGGGAATTGGACGATTTGTAATGTCTTACAACATTCCAGTCATGAAATTCGAGTAAAATACTATCCTCTCATGGAGAAAGCAACCAAAGAAGGAAAATTAGAAGCTCGTTTCTTAGTGCGTGCAGCGGATCGTATTGCAACAGATTTAGGAAAACTTCAGATTTACGGCGGACAAATGAAGTTCTATCCAGAAACAAAAAGTTTTAATGTTTGGCCAGTTTACGACCCTGTCAACATCGATAAGCGACGTGCTGAAATTGGATTAGAACCCATTGCAGAATTCTTAAAAAATCGATTCGATTTTGATTGGAATCTTGAGGAACAAATTATACGAAGTGAAGCATTTGAAAGGGAACGTTTGACGGAAAATCATTAGATTTATAAGGAATTAAATAACCATTGCGTATCATCAAAGTAAAAAATATTGTAATTGATTCTCTGGCAATCCTTGCAATTGCGTTGATTCCACATACCGGAATAATTCCAAATTTCGGATATAGCATTCCGCTACTATTATTGGTTTGGCTGGTATTAAGATTCAATAAAGAAACGTTTTGCAATATTGGATTTCGATGGAAATCCTTTAGCTGGCATGCACTTCTTATTGGAACCCTCGCAGGAATAGCGGTATTTTGTTTTAACCAACTTTTATTTTTACCAATACTAGATTACTTCGTATCCTTTCAAGAACCAGAAATTGGCATCAATACTTTTTTAAAACAAAATATTTGGACCTATCTATTTATACTGATTATGGGCTGGATTATAGGTGGTTTTTATGAAGAAATTGTTTTTCATGGTTTTATTTTTACAAGACTCGAAAAGATGATCCCCGGAAATAAGAAAACGCATTGGAGTTTTTTAATCACTGCAATTATTTTCGGGCTCTACCACATACAAATGGGACCCATTGGAGTTATCAATGCTTTTATTGCAGGAATAGCTTACCACTCATTAGCCCTTTATTTTGATAGAAATCTATGGTACTCAATAATCTGCCATGGTGTCTACAATGCTATAGTCATAACTACAATCTATATGGGTTATTTACAAGTCTAATCAATTATGAAAAAGTACTTTTAAACCATTCAATTTTATACCTTTGCTTTAGAAATGAAAGGCATCGCATTCATATTATCTCTGATTATTTTATTCATTTCGGTATCTCCATGTTCCGATGAAAAACCTCATGAAGAGAATGCCCATCAAGAGGTGAGTTCCAGTCATAATCATGAAGACCATTGCTTATCTATTTGTGTTTGCACTTGCTGCGGGAAGAACATTACTTTAGAAAATAATGCCAGCTATGAATTGACAGCTCATGAAAAAATTTCAACACACCTTATTTTAACCTACCAGTCAAATTACAGATTTGATTTTGGAGCTAAGCTATGGCACCCTCCACGAATTATAAGCTAACATTCCGATTTATAAATAGTTAAACAGTGCTTCGGGCACTGCACAGTTAATGGCTTTTTAGCCCTGCTAATAGCTGCTTAGTTAATCACAAATAAATAGTAATGATAAAATATTTAATGAGCATTGTGCTCATACTAGTTGCGTGCTTATATACACAAGCACAAACTTCTGACGTCCAAATTAAAATTGTGGATGCACATGAAAAAACTCCTTTACTTGGAGCAACAATACATATAGAAGAATTGGAAAAAGGTGCTGTAACCAATGAATTGGGTTTTGCTTTTTTTTCAGAATTACAACATGGCCAGCATAAAATAGAAATTTCCTTTATTGGCTATGAAACCCTGCATGCCTCAATCACGGTTCCTTCAAATAAGGAATTGATTTTTGAACTGGAAGAAGGACACGAATTGGAAGTCGTTGTCATTCAAGCGTCAAGAACTGCAAGATCGATCAAAAAGATTCCGACAAGAGTTGAAGTTATTGGCGGACATGAACTGGGAGAAAAGACAACTATGAACCCAACAAACATCTCCATGGTTTTAAGAGAAAGTACTGGAATCCAAATGCAGCAAACCTCCTTGAGCAGTGGGAATTCAAATATTAGAATTCAAGGTTTGGATGGTAGATATACCCAATTGCTAAGAGATGGATTTCCTCTGTATGGCGGATTCTCAAGTGGTTTGAGCATCATGCAAATCCCTCCTCTCGATTTAAAACAATTTGAAATCGTAAAAGGAAGTTCGTCCACGGTGTATGGTGGTGGAGCAATTGCCGGACTTGTCAATATGGTTTCCAAAACTCCGGAAGAGGAACCACAATTTGACATCATGTTTTCTCAAACACATGCCTGGGGTTCTACAGCCAATGTATTCTATGGAAAACGTAATGAGAAATTCGGTTTTACACTCTATGGTTCGGGACATTATCAAAAAGCATATGACCCAGAAGATGATGGCTTTAGTAATTTACCAAAAACAAAGTCAGTTGCCTTTAATCCGAAATTCTATTTTTATCCATCTGATCAAACTACAGTTTGGTTTGGACTAAATGGAACCTATGACGACCGCATTGGAGGCGATTTGTCGAAAATAGAAAACGGTGAAAGTGGTGAGCATCAATATTCGGAAGAGAATAATTCAAAACGGCTGAGTTCTCAATTCGTTTATGAAACCTATTTTGATGAATTGAGCTCCCTTCATATTAAAAACAGTGTTGGTTTTTTCGATAGATCATTGATTGTACCTGATTTAACCTTTGAAGGACAGCAAACAAATTCTTTCACAGAAATCACCTACAACAGGGAATTACCTCGAACAGATTGGATTTTTGGTGCCAATTTATACACTTCCAATTTTGATGAAAATGATGCCGCTCTTTTGCAACGGGACCAAAAAGATGTTACATACGGACTATTCGTAAACAACATTTTCGACATCACGGAAAACTGGATTTTAGAGACCGGATTACGAGGAGATATAAATGAAGATTACGGATTTTTTCCATTGCCAAGGATTTCAGTATTGTATAAAAATGAACATGGTTTCTCAAGCAGAATTGGTGGTGGATTAGGGTATAAAATTCCGGATATTTTTACGGAAGAAGCTGAGAATATCAATTTTGAGAATGTATTGGGAATTGATAAAAATGCCCTTGATGCCGAGAGTTCTTATGGCTTTAATTTCGATGTAAACTACCAAACTAAATTTCCTAATGATATTGGATTTTCCATAAATCAGTTGTTCTACGTATCGGCTATAAACGACGGACTCATTTTAAACAGCACCAATGATGGATATTTCCAATTTGAAAATGCACCGGATAAAATCCTGAGCAAAGGTGCTGAAACCAATCTTAAGTTTTCATACAAAGATTGGAGGTGGTTCCTGAACTATGCCCTTATTGATGCTACGTTGAATTATTTGCCAGGAAAGCCACAAAAACCACTTACAGCAAAACATAATGCCGGAAGTGTTATTATGTACGAAGGTGAAAAGTGGCGTATTGGTTATGAAACTTATTACACAGGAAAACAATTTTTATCTGATGGCTCCAAAACTACTGATTATGTAACCATGGGATTACTAGTGATGCGGAATTTTGATTTCGGAACCATCTATACGAATTTTGAAAATTTCACAGATAGAAGACAAAGTCGATTTTCACCTTTGGTATTACCTCCACATGAAGATCCTGTGTTCCCAGAAATTTATGCTCCAACGGACGGATTTATTTTCAGTTTAGGAATTATTATCAAAC
This sequence comes from Flavobacteriaceae bacterium, assembly GCA_964227255.1. Classification (GTDB taxonomy): domain Bacteria; phylum Bacteroidota; class Bacteroidia; order Flavobacteriales; family Flavobacteriaceae; genus Lutibacter. The sequence continues at coordinate 67,791 of CAXQVI010000013.1, read as the reverse complement.
CATTTGGTCATCACGATGATCATCATTAAATAAAAGTAAAACCCACTCGAAGAAACAGTCAAGCATATCTTGGCTGTTTTTTTATCGTATTATCTTACCTCATTGCGATAATTTTTTCTTAAAAGTGCTAAAAAAATTGAGCCAATCCTGCTTCAAACCTATCTTTTTCGTATTATCGTATATCACAAAAAAATAACAACCAAACACCATGAAAAAAACAATGCTATTTTTGAGTTCTGTTTTTATTGTGGCTTCCTGTCAGACAGAGCCAACACAACAGGATGTTGTGGCTTATGGAAGCTCCATTACAGAAGCTGAATTAAAAGAACATTTATACACCTATGCCTCTGATGAATTTGAAGGTAGAGATACTGGAAAAGAGGGTGAGAAAAAAGCTACCGAGTACTTAAAAAATGAATATGAAGCACTCGGAATAAGCCCTGTTCAAGAAGGAAACTATTATCAAACCATTCCCTTGAACTTGATGAAATCTCCAAAAGTCAGTATAACTGTGAATGGAAATGACTTTAATTACTACGAGCATTATATTTCCCAAACTTCAGCGCCTTCTGCAACTATAGATGCATCTGAAGTCGTTTATGTTGGTTACGGCATTGATGATGAAAAACATTCTGATTACGCCAATATAGACGTAAAAGGAAAAGTAGTTGTTGTAAAAGCTGGTGAACCAAAATCTGCCGACGGAAATTATGTTATTTCAGGAACAGACAAAGTTTCAAAATGGTCAAGTGGACGTCAAGCGTTTTCAGCAAAAGGAGGTGCGGCTAAAGAAAAAGGAGCGAAAGCTGTTTTTGTAGTTGATAATGCTTCATTTGAACGTTACGCAAAATGGATGAAAGACAGAGATGCTCATGGCGGAGGCGGAAGATTATCCTTACCTTCTAAAAATGATGCGACTGAAGAAATCTATGCGTTCTTAATCAATGATGAAATGGGACGAGCTTTAGTAAATAATATCAACGATTCAGAAGAAGTGGCAACTGTTGCGGCAGAATTCAAAATGTCGTACGAAACTAGTTCAGAAGAATTCCCTGCAAATAACGTTGCTGCAATTATCAAAGGTTCAGAAAAACCAGAAGAGTATATCGTAATTTCTGCGCACCTTGATCACGTTGGGAAAAGAGAAAACGGAGATATTTATAATGGCGCCGATGACGACGGTTCTGGAACTGTTTCAATGCTGGAAATCGCAGAAGCGTTTAAAGAAGCGGCAGATAAAGGACATGGTCCAAAGCGTTCTATCATATTCTTACATGTGACGGGCGAAGAAAAAGGATTATTAGGATCTAAATACTACACAGATTACGCACCTTTAGTTCCTTTAGCGAATACAGTCGCTAACTTGAATATTGACATGATTGGACGTATTGATCCAAAACGTGAAGGTGACCGAAACTATATCTATTTAATTGGAGCTGACAAATTGAGTACTGAGTTGCATAATATCTCAGAAGAAATGAATAAAACATACACCAATATTGAGTTAGATTATACGTACAACGATGAGAACGATCCAAACCGTTTCTACTACCGTTCTGATCACTACAACTTTGCTAAAAACAATATTCCGATTATCTTTTACTTCAACGGTACACACGAAGATTATCACAGAGCTACAGATACTCCGGACAAAATAGAATACGATTTATTAGAAAACAGGTCTCGTTTGGTTTTCCACACTGCCTGGGAATTGGCAAACAGAGAAGAACGCATTGTTGTTGATAAAGCAACAGCAACACCGTAATTCTATTCAACAAATTAAAAACCTTCTGTTGAAGGTTTTTTTTTGCTTCAGAATTTCGTAATAATTGAAAATCAAAAGAAAACAATAACTTTCAAAATCGATTAAAACAACTAATTTGAAATATCTATTCTCCCTATTTCTTTGCTTAGGAAATCTATATACTCATGCTCAGACTGATGCATTCACTAGTTTTAAAATTCATTCTGAACTATTACATGAGGACAGAACCTGTCTGGTGCAACTTCCAGAAAATTATTCCGAAGCAGGCAATAAATCACAGTCCTACCCCATTATTATTTTGCTGGATGGTGCGACTTTTTTCCAATCCACAGGAGGTGTCATTCGGTTTTTAAGTTCTCCTCGCAATGGCAATTTTTTCATGCCAGAATCTATTCTGATTGCTATTGAAAATGTAGATAGAAGACGAGATTTTACAGTCACTAAGATTGTAACCAAACGAGGTAATACCTCTGGCGGAGGTCGACAATTTCTCGATTTCATTGAAAAAGAACTGCTTCCGTATATCGATACCAACTTCAGAACAGAAAAACACAGAACGCTTATCGGACATTCTTTGGGCGGACTTTTAGCGCTGAATTCATACATGGATAAAAACAGTGCGTTCAATGCATTTCTTTCGATTGATCCAAGCATTTGGTGGAATACTGAACAAATGGAAGAAAAAGTCGAGGAAACTCATGCTTCCTCTTTCTCAAAACGTCTTTATTTAGCAACTGCAAATCAGGGAAAAGAAAAGTACGAACGCAATAAAAAGAGACATGACAGATTGTATGAACTACTCATTGCAAAGTCCAGTCAAAAGGATTTTATCCAAATTAAATACTATGAAAATGAAGACCATCGCTCCGTTCCTTTGAAAGCAATTTATGACGGTCTGAAATTCAGTTTTAGTGATTATTAAATGTATTTCACAATTTTAAAAAAAGCATTTGATAATTGACGTTTCACTAAAACGATTGCGATTAAAATAATTGAATAAATATCAATATTGCACATAAATTAAGCAAAATAACACATAGTTTAACAATACCGTATCGTCCTTTATGCCTGCTTTTTCGACAAATAATCGGTAAATTTACATTGCATAAATGGTTTACCAAACAGGTACTTTTAAGCAGATCAGAAACATTCATTAAAAACCGAGTATTATGGCAGGAATCAATGAAGGAAAAGAATTTCAGAAAATCAATGACGACAGAGCATATCTTTTGTCTTGTTATGAAGAAATGCTATCTCGAATCAACGAACTGGAAACATTAAAACTTTTACAATTAAATAAGTTCTCTGAAGAGGAAATCAATCAAATTTCTATTTCAGATGAAAAGAAAATTCAAACATTAGGTATTTACTTTCAATTGATCACCTTAGTTGAAGAGAATGCTGCAACACAATACAGGAGAAAGTTAGAAGATGATGAAGATATCTCTGCAATTAGAGGTTCTTGGGGTGAGACTTTCAAAAAATGGATTCATGAAGGAAAGACTGAAGATGAAATGGTAGAGACTATTAGTTCTTTAACTATTACTCCGGTTTTAACAGCGCATCCAACAGAAGCAAAACGTGTCACTATTATTGAATTGCACCGTGAATTTTATTTATTAATGATTCAACGTGAAAATCAATATCTTTCGACTTCTGAGAGAAAGGCATTACGCGAAAAAATCATAAACTTATTGGAACGTTGGTGGAGAACTGGTGAAATCTATTTAGAAAAACCAGATCTTACTTCAGAAAGAGATAACATCGTTTATTATTTAAGCACGATTTTCCCATTGGTTCTAAAAAGTACGGACCAAAAATTAAAAGACTCATGGGCGGCTATGGGATTTGACCCGGAAAAATTAAGTAAACCTGAGAACTTCCCATTATTCAATTTTGGGAGTTGGGTTGGAGGTGACCGAGACGGACACCCATTTGTAACACCTAGCATTACAAAAGACACCCTTCAAATTCACAGGTCGAAAGCCTTAAATACAATTCATGGACAACTTATGCAATTGGCTTCAAGAATGACGCTATCGGCATTAAGTAATCCAGTGCCTCCGATATTGAATGCGAAAGTTTCGAATTTGGCTAAGGCTCTAGGTGAGGATGGGGAACACGCGGTTAATAGAAACCCATATGAACCTTGGAGACAATATGTAAGTCTATTAGTAATTAAATTAGAAAATACGATTTCTGAAAATATCAGTGATTCTAATTCATATTACAGATCTAGTAGCATTTTATTAGAAGACTTAAAGTTTTTAAGAGAGATTTTGATTGAAGGTGGTGCTAAAGGAATCGCAAATGATATTGTATTTTCAGTCGAGCGCACTGTGATGTGTTTTGGATTCCACCTAGCTAAACTGGATATTCGTCAGAATAGCACATATTACGAAAATGCAGTTGCTCAAATCCTTAAAAAATCCGGATTTGAAAAATGGGATTTCAATAACTGGGATGAACAAACTCGTTTATCATTCCTAAATGAAGAACTTCAAAAGCACTCACCTATTACAGATATTACGGTTTCTTATGGTAAAGAAGCTGACAACGTATTGGATTATTTCCGAGTTGTAAGACAACATGTGAATCTTTACGGTTCTGATGGTATTGGTTCTTTAATTGTTAGTATGACGCGAAGTGCAAGTGACTTATTAGTTGTTTACTTGTTAATGCGTGAAACGCAATTATTACAGACGAACTTACCGGTTGTTCCATTATTAGAAACGATTCCTGATTTAGAGGGTGGAGATCAAATTTTAGACGATTTCTTAAGCCACCCGGTTACTAAATCCAGAAGACATTTATTGGACAGCACTCAAGAGGTCATGTTGGGATATAGTGATAGTAACAAAGATGGTGGAACACTAGCAAGTAAATGGACTTTATACAAAGCTGAACAGCGATTGTTTAAAGTCGGAGTAAAACATGGTGTTTCTGTTTTCTTTTTCCATGGTACTGGAGGAACAATTAGTCGCGGTGGTGGAAAATACCACAGATTTATGGAAAGTATGCCTCCTAATTCTGTTAGTGGACGCCTTAAAATAACAGTTCAAGGTGAAACTATTGCTCAGCAATTTGGTAACCCGTTAACTGCAACATACAACTTAAACATGATGTCATCAGGTGTAGCGAGACAAGCAATGGCTTCTGCAGTGGCTGATGAAACTATTTATCCGGTTGAAACGTTGAACTGGCTGACAGAAAAATCAATTGAGGTATATAAGCAATTTATTGAACACCCAGATTTCTTACATTTCTACGGAACAGCAACTCCAATTGATGTATTAGAAAACAGTAAAATTGGTTCTAGACCAGCGCGAAGAACTGGACAAAGAACTTTGGACGATTTAAGAGCAATTCCTTGGGTATTTAGCTGGAACATTTCTCGATTCACCTTAACCGGATGGTATGGAATGGGACAAGCATTAAAAGCGTTAAAAGCTGAAAATCCAGCTGGATTTGATACTTTAAAACAACAAGTTGAATCATGGCCATTCTTGAGATTCTTGTTTATCCAGATTGAAACAAACTTAATTCTTGCCAATGCAGATTTAATGAAGAAGTATGCCGCATTAGAGACTGAAGAAAGTATTAAAAATGATTTACTGGATATGATTTTAGCAGATTATGAAGCTGGTATTAAGTTTATCAATGAAATTATGGGAGCTCCTGCCGAAGAAAGAAGAACAGGTCAATTCGATAATTTAAAACGAAGAACTCAGGAATTAAATGTATTACACGAACTTCACATCAAATATATTAAAGAGTGGAGAGCAATCAAAGACACGAATCCAATTGAAGGAGATCAGATTCTGACAAAGTTATTGTCGATTACGAATTCTATTTCAGGTGGATTAAAGAACACTGGTTGATACTATTATCAAATAAAACTATATAAAAAAAGAGCTCGGGATATACCCGGGCTTTTTTTATCACGATTCATGAACTACTTTTACTTCTCGTATCAAATTAACTAGCAACGGTAACTCTTGCTTTTGAAAAAGAATAAATTCTAATCACATCAGTAATCAGAATTCTTAGAAATACAATCCAAGAACAGGATTGAAAGCGGAAGCATACAAACTCTTATAGTTATCATAAAGAATATCATATCTGAATCCGAAGGATACCCTGCCAGAAACAAAACTAGCACCCAGATACAGCGCATTATTCCAAAAATCTTCCTTGATTAATCCACTCCTACTCGTTTGCAACCCTTCATATTCAATATCAAACTGCAATGAAGGAATGGGTCTTACAGCCCCCATAACACTTCCACCAAATGAATTGGATTTATAGTTAATCAACCCTGCGTCATAGTCAGAGTAGATATATGTAATTCCAAAACCAGTAAAAAACTTCGGAGAAACATTGTAATATGCTTTTGGAGCTATTAGAATACTTGTTTGACTATCCCAAAATGAAACACCAAGTGACCCTCCAAATGACCAATATTGCTGAAAATCAGAGGTGTAGGATTGCATAGAACTTGGCAGATCATTTAATTCATTAAAACCAGAACTCATTTGAGGATTATTAAAGGCTACTGCACTTAATTCTTGTGCGGACATTTGAAGGTGTACGACACCTATAAAAAGTAGAACTATTATGTTTTTCATCATTTTTAAGAAGTTTTAAGGTTTAGCGACCTGTTGACTATTAAAAATAACGATTTAAGAATGTAATTAAGAATATAATTTTAATTATTTCGGAAGCTTTTCTTTAAGAGCTTCAACAATATTATATGCTGCAGGACAGACCTCAGTGTTTTTTATGGTTAAATCTGTAAGCTGAATAAACTTCTTCCTGTCTGTATGAGGGTATTCCTTGCAAGCCTTCGGTCGGACATCATAGATGAAACAGGTATTGTCATTTTCATCCAAAAAAGTACAAGGCGCAGAACGTAAAACATAAAAATTATCCGAATCTCTGTCTAAGTAATGCTTATGGAAATCGACCACCTTCATACGCAAATGCTTGGCAATTCGCTCAATGTCTTTGTCAGTGAATATAGGACTGGTAGTTTTACAACAATTTGCACAGGTCAAACAATCGGTTCGCTTAAATTCCTCTTCATGAAGAGATTGCATCACCAAATCCAAATCTTTTGGTGTTCTCTTTTTTAGCTTTGCGAAATACTTTTTGTTCTCTATTTGCTTTTCTTTTGCCAATTTTGGCAACTCGTTTAAAAACTCTTCCATCCTATAAATTAAAAGACAAAAATACAATTTAAAGATTAGAAAAAATTGTACTTTTGCCCATCGTAATAATTGAATCTAAAACAATGCAAAACAAATTAGAAATCGCCGTAAAAGAGGGGGTGAAAGAATTGTATAACACTACTGTTGAATCTGTTGAATTTCAGGCGACTCGCAAGGAATTTGAGGGAGATATTACAGTCGTAGTTTTTGCACTATTGCGCTATGTAAAAGGAAACCCGGTTCAGATTGGAACCGCTATTGGAGAATACCTAAAAGAAAATGTTGCCGAAGTAACCAACTTTAATGTGGTGAAAGGATTCTTAAATATTTCAATTTCTGACGCTACTTTTGTGAATAGCTTCAATGATATTTACGGTCAAAAAAACTTCGGAATTAATACTCCAGATACAGATGAGAAAGCTGTAATGGTGGAATATTCTTCACCAAATACCAATAAGCCTTTACACTTAGGACATATTAGAAATAATCTGTTAGGATATTCTGTCGCTGAAATTATTGCTGCTTCAGGGAAAAAGGTTTATAAAACTCAGATTATTAATGATCGTGGGATTCACATATGTAAAAGTATGTTGGCATGGCAACGTTTTGGGAATGGAGAAACTCCAGAAAGTACCGGATTAAAAGGTGACAAATTAGTTGGAAACTACTATGTGGCTTTCGACAAAGCATACAAACAAGAAATCAGCCAACTCATTGCTGAAGGAAAAACGGAAGAGGAAGCTAAAAAAGCAGCTCCTATCCTACTTGAAGCTCAAGACATGTTGCGTAAGTGGGAAGCAGGTGATGCAGCAGTCGTTGCTCTTTGGAAAACTATGAACCAGTGGGTGTACGACGGATTTGATGAAACATACCGTGAACTAGGCGTTAATTTCGATAAAAACTATTACGAAAGTGACACCTATCTTTTAGGGAAAGATGTGGTTCAAGACGGACTTGACAGCGGGGTATTTTACAGAAAAGAAGATGGATCAGTTTGGATCGATTTAACGGACGAAGGCCTCGATGAAAAGATCGTTTTGCGTGCAGATGGTACTGCTGTTTATATGACACAGGATATTGGAACAGCAATTGAACGTTTCAAAGATTACGACTTAAACGAACTCGTTTATACAGTTGGAAACGAACAAGATTACCATTTTAAGGTATTGTTCTTAATCCTTGATAAACTGGGATTCGACTGGGCTAAAAACTTATACCACTTATCCTATGGTATGGTCGATTTACCAAGCGGTAAAATGAAATCTCGTGAAGGGACTGTGGTTGATGCAGATGACTTAATGATTGAGATGACCAATACTGCGAGAGAAATTTCACAGGACCTTGGAAAATTAGATGGTTATTCTGAAGAAGAAAAGGAAACACTATATAAAACCATTGGTTTAGGGGCTTTGAAATATTATATTCTTAAGGTGGATCCTAAACGTAGAATTTTATTCAATCCTGAAGAATCAGTCGACTTTGCTGGTAACACAGGACCATTTATTCAATATACCTATGCTAGAATTCAGTCGATTTTGAGAAAAGCGACTTTTGATTATACTACCGCAATAAATGACATTCAATTACACGATAAAGAACGTTCTTTAATCAAGTGGATGGAGCAATTCCCTGAAGTCATTCAAAATGCAGCTAAAAACCATAGTCCGGCGTTAATCGCAAACTATACGTACGACCTGGTAAAAGAGTACAACTCATTCTATCAGAGTGTTCCAATTTTAGGTTGCGAAAATGAGAATGAGAAGATTATGAGAACCCGACTTTCGAAAAAAGTTGGGGAAATCATCAAATCTTCATTCAAACTTTTAGGTATTCATGTTCCTGAAAGAATGTAAAAATAAATAACTAAATTTGCGGTCGTAAAAAAACCATACAACTCAATTAGAAAATAACACACTTATGAAATACGATGTAATCATTATTGGTAGTGGACCTGGAGGTTATGTAACTGCCATTAGAGCTTCTCAACTTGGATTCAAAGTTGCTGTAGTTGAAAAGGAAAATCTAGGAGGAATTTGTTTGAACTGGGGGTGTATCCCAACAAAAGCCTTATTAAAAAGTGCTCAGGTTTACGATTATTTAAAGCATGTTGATGCTTATGGTCTTAAAGCTGAAGCGATTGATAAAGATTTCGAAGCTGTAATCAAAAGAAGTAGAGGTGTTGCAGAAGGAATGAGTAAAGGTGTTCAATTTCTAATGAAGAAAAATAAGATTGATGTTATCGATGGTTTCGGTAAAATCAAAGCAGGTAAAAAAGTGGATGTAACTGCTGCAGATGGGACAGTAACTGAATACAGTGCTGATCACATCATTATCGCAACAGGAGCACGTTCAAGAGAGTTACCAAACTTACCGCAAGATGGTAAAAAAGTAATTGGATACAGAGAGGCTATGACCCTTCCTGAACAACCTAAGAAAATGATTGTTGTGGGATCTGGAGCTATTGGTGTTGAGTTCGCACACTTCTATAACGCAATGGGAACAGAAGTTACGATCGTGGAGTTTTTACCAAACCTGGTACCTGTAGAAGATGTTGATGTTTCTAAGCAATTCGAGCGTTCATTCAAAAAATCAGGAATTAAGGTTATGACAAAAGCTTCTGTGGAGTCTGTTGATACTTCTGGTGACGGTGTAAAAGCTGTTGTAAAGACGAAGAAAGGTGAAGAAGTTCTTGAAGCGGACATCGTACTTTCTGCAGTTGGAATCAAATCAAATATTGAAAATATCGGATTAGAAGATGTTGGAATTGTTGTTGACAGAGATAAAATCTTAGTAAATGATTTTTACCAAACTAATATTCCTGGATACTACGCTATTGGAGATGTTGTTCCTGGTCAAGCGTTAGCACACGTTGCTTCTGCTGAGGGTATTACTTGTGTTGAGAAAATTGCTGGTTTACATACGGAGAAAATCGACTATGGAAACATTCCTGGATGTACGTATGCTACTCCTGAGATTGCAAGTGTTGGTATGACAGAGGCTCAAGCGAAAGAAGAAGGATACGAAATCAAAGTTGGAAAATTCCCATTCTCCGCTTCTGGAAAAGCAAAAGCTGCTGGTACTCCTGAAGGATTTGTAAAAGTAATCTTTGATGCAAAGTACGGTGAGTGGTTAGGATGCCACATGATTGGAGCTGGTGTGACGGATATGATTGCTGAAGCTGTATTAGGAAGAAAATTAGAAACTACAGGACATGAAGTTTTAAAAACTGTGCACCCTCACCCAACAATGAGTGAAGCAGTTATGGAAGCTGTAGCAGATGCTTACGATGAAGTAATTCACTTGTAAAATCAATATATTGAAATTAAAAAGCCTGAACAGTTGTTCAGGCTTTTTTTATTCTTTTACAATAAGTCTTTGTTCTTGTAATAGCAATTCCACAAATTTGATATACGTTGATTTTCCTTCATTTAATATTTCAATAGGAATTCTTTCGTTCACATTATGTAAACTCTCCAAATATTTCTTTTTTAATACAACCGGAATTACTCCATATGCGGGAATACCTTTTGCCCTGAATACTCCCACATCATTAAAATTCGGCAACATGGTTGAAAACACATGACTCCCCGGATACATCTCCTGTATTGCCTGAGCCATACTTCGGTAATACATATTTTCTTTCTCGGCTGTCACCATGGAAGGCATTGAATGAATAACATTCACTTTTATTTTATCATTTCCTAAACGCGCTTTTATTTCAGATAAAAATTCCTCTGCAGATTGCTCAGGTAATAATCTGCAATCTAAAAGAGCAGTTACCTTAGAAGGAATTGAATTAATTATATGTGATGAAGACTCAATGGAAGTCAAAGTAATGGTATTTGAAAATAGTGCAAATAATTCAGGTTGCTTTCTGATTTTTGAAGTCAAAAATGGTTTGAATAGCCTTGGATGTTTTAAAGCTGTGCGCTTTGTTCCTGAATACAGAGAACTCATTTGCTTTAACAGTCCTATGTTTAAATCATTGTACACAAACTTTTGCTTTTTATTTAATATTCTGTACAACGCTTCATTCATTTCCTTGTTAGCATATTCGTTTGGAGAAACCGAACCATGTCCTATGGTATTTGTTTCAAGCTCCAATTTGAGCCACAATGCCTTTTTATGATTCAATGAAATACAAAACACCGGATTACTTATTGGTGCTTCAATTACATCAATCATGCCCGAGGCTCCTTCACCAATTACCGCCTCAACATTTAATACATCTAAATAATTTTCAACAACATACCGAACTCCACCTTCAGTCTGACTTTCTTCACAGGAGACTGCTAAAAATGTAAGATTAAAAGGCAAAGTGTTGCCCTTATTCCTTTTCTGAAATTCCAAAATGGAAAATAACTGCATTATTGCATTTCCTTTATTGTCATATGATCCTCTTCCCCATAATTCATTATTTTCAACAATTCCCGAATATGGATTATGTGTCCATTTTTCAATTTGTTTGGCAGGAACGATATCAATATGATTTAAAAAAATGATGTTTGGTAATCTGTTTGACAAAGGATAAATGGAAGCTGAAAAATTATAATTCCCATCTTTAGATCCCATTTGATGTATATAAAGTCCGTTTTCCTGACATAACTCTTTAAGCCATTCACCTGCTTCTTTTTCATTTCCACTTTCCGATTTAATCTGAACATACTGGCTCAACACCTCCACCATTGTCATTGACACCCCTCGAAATGTAATTAAAAATTCATCCGAATCTAAATTGCCCGAAGCATGGGAGGACTCTGGGAGAATTAAAAACAAAAAAACTAAACTGAATAATTTTATAACCTTATTCATACTCTGTTAAATCCAATTTTATTTTATGGAAAACTTTCATCGACCACTTACATAATTCTCAGTAATATAACTAATTATATTCAGTCAACAAAAACAGGCACTTTATAGAAAAAATGTGTCTATCTTTACAATGATTATCGATTCTCTCCGACAATTTTGAGCATCAAAAACAAATATCTATATTTGAACACAACATATATCAGTCATGAAAAAATTAATCCCAATTTTGTTAATATTCTTTGTAGGATTCACATCATGTGATTCAGAAAAAAAGAAAGATTCTAAAGTAATCGCTAAAAAGGAAATCCAACATTACATCTGTGATAATAAATGCGAAGGAAGCGGTGGTGATGTTGCCGGTGTTTGTCCGACCTGTTCAAAACCATACACCCATAACCAGGCATTCCACGATAAGGACATGTTTTTAAACGGACCATTGAAGGTTGACTCGAATGCTCCACAAACTCCAACTACACCTGGAACTCCTGAACCTGCAAGAAACGCACTTGGGGTATGGCATTATACATGCTCAAATGGTTGTTCGGGAGGAGCTGGAACTGCTGAAGCTTGTAAATCGTGTGGTTCAACATTGGCACACAACTCATTATACCATCAATAATCCAAGATTGTTTAAAATTTCAATATTTATGTCTTAACTTTCGTTAAGACATTTTTTTTATCTCTATGAAAAAATCAATTAGTACGCTTCTACTTTCTATTCTTTACACCTTTAATTATGCTCAAGAAAAAGATATCTGGCATTATATTGAAAATAATCAGGTGATTTCAGAAAACAAGGAGCCTGCGCATGCCAGTTTTTCGTCCTTTTTGAATTCAGAAGAATTGCTGTCAGGAATTCCATCCAATAAAATAAACCTCAATGGATCGTGGTCTTTTAAATGGGTTAAATCCCCCGCTGAACGACCTACTACTTTCATGAATCCAGGTGAGGATCTTTCCGAATGGGATGTTATTAAGGTGCCCTCTAACTGGGAGGTTGAAGGCTACGGTGTTCCAATTTATGTGAATCATCAATACGAATTTGCCGATTATAAAGCTCCAATCGCAGACGATATGGAACTGGATGGTATCTATCCAAAATATCCGGGGAAAGTCCCTCATAAATACAACCCGGTCGGTTCTTACCGCCGCGAATTTGAAATTGATGAAGCCCTCATCGGAAAGGAATTGTTCCTTCACATAGGCGCTATGAAGTCGGGAGGATTTGTATGGTTAAATGGAGCGTATATCGGATATTCTCAAGGCAGTAAATTACCCGCAGAATTCAATATTACTTCAACTGCAAAAGAAGGGAAAAACACGATCGCTATTCAAATATTTCGATGGACAGATGGCAGTTACCTTGAGTGTCAGGATTTCTGGAGAATAAGTGGAATAGAGCGTGACGTTTTCATCTATGCCCAACCAAAATTCAGAATAAGAGATATTGATATTCAAAGTACACTCGATGCATCTTATAAAAACGGTTTGTTCACAATGGAACTTCAGTTTGAAAATCATAAAAGTAATTTCAAAAAAGGAACTGCATCCTTTCAATTATATGATGGTAAAAAGCTTATCGATTCTCAGGAAATGGTTCTAAATAGTGACAATTCAACTGGAGTTACGACCCAATTTCAAGCAGTATATCCGAATATCAAACCTTGGACAGCTGAGTCGCCAAAACTTTATAAACTAATCCTTCAAGTAAAAGATCATAAAGGAAACCATTTGGAATCAACTGCACTCAATATTGGGTTCAGGACAGTTGAGATTAAAAATGGACTGCTAAAAATTAACGGTCAAACAATCACCCTCAAAGGTGTCAACGCTCAGGAAAGTGATCCAGAAACGGGACATATAATGAGTGAAGCGCTCATTTTAAAAGACATTCAGCTTTGGAAAGAAAATAATATCAATGCAGTTCGTTTAAGCCACTACCCTAGAGGTCGCAGATTTTATGAGTTATGTGATATTTACGGAATTTATGTCGTTGACGAGGCCAATATCGAATCGCACGGAATGTATTATGGGGATCGTTCTTTGGCAAAAGATGAACGTTGGAAATTATCACATCTGGAACGGATGTCACGATTGGTTGAAAGAGACAAAAACCATCCTTCTGTCATTATTTGGTCAATGGGTAATGAAGCTGGGAATGGGGTAAATTTTTATGAAGGCTATAAAAAAATGAAGGCGCTCGACAAACAAAAGCGTCCAGTTCAATACGAGCGCACTTATAAAGAAGAAGATTATAATTTATTCGACATGGACTGGAACACAGATATCATAGTTCCTCAATATCCGTCTCCTAAAGCTTTTGAAGCTATAGGAAAGAACAAAACTGACCGACCATTTATTCCTAGTGAATATGCACATGCTATGGGGAATAGCACTGGAAACTTCCAAGATTACTGGGATATTATTGAAAAATATGACAATTTACAAGGAGGGTTTATTTGGGACTGGGTGGACCAATCCATTTACAAAACCAACGAAAACGGAAAAAAATACTATGCCTTTGGTGGAGATTATGGCGAAAATATGCCAACAAATAATACCTTCTTAAACAATGGAATTGTTTTTCCCGATCGCACCCCTCAACCCGCATTGTATGAAGTAAAAAAAGCTCATGAATTCATTAATTTCAAAGACATCGGATATACACAAGAAAACGAATTACGTGTTCTGGTTGAGAATTTATATGATTTCACAAATCTCAATAAATTCAATATTACAGCTAACATTAAGGCTGATGGAAAAATCTTGGCAACTTTTAATTTTGACAAGCTTGCTATTGAACCACATTTGAGCAAAGTAATTCGAGTTCCTTTGTCCGACATACCTGAGCTTAAAAACACTGAATTTTATGTGGAGTTTTCTGCAAAATTAAAAGATGATTGGAACCTTCTAAAGACCGGTCATGAAGTGGCACGTGAACAAATTGCCTTGGAAAAAATGTATATACATGAAACTACCACCGTTTCTACATCAACGAAATTTAAAGTATCGGAAAGCGCTAATATTATTAAGATTTCAAATGATATTGCAGACTTTGTTTTGGATAAAACCCTAGGTCAGATGACCTCTTTTAAGTACAACGGTTCAGAATTACTACTTAATAATAATGGTCCGAAACCAAATTTTTGGAGGGCTCCAACCGACAATGATTTTGGTAATAAAATTCAGCTCAGAAACATTGAATGGAAAAAAGCGACCCTGTTTTCAAAAGTGAGCAACGTGGTTCTCCAAGAAATGGAAAATGGCAGTGTGAATATCATAGTTCGTTTTAACTTACCAGGAGTTGAAACCAACTTTACTTCAGAATATACGTTTTTCACGAATGGTGTCGTAAAAATATCAAATGATTTAGCTCCTTCAGAATACACAGGAGATATTCCACGAATTGGAATGAATTTTCAAATGCCAAAGGCTTTCAATAAACTAACGTACTACGGAAGAGGTCCATGGGAAAATTACCAGGATAGAAAAGCCTCAGCTTTTATCGATGTACATCAATCAACCGTTGCTGAACAATATGTACCCTATATTCGTCCGCAGGAAAATGGGTATAAAACAGATGTCAGATGGTTCTCACTTCAATCATCAACCGACACTGGTTTATTAATCGCTGCAAACACTGTTAAAACACCTGTTTCTTTCAATGTTTCGCATGTGCCTTATTTAGATTTTGACACTACAGAAGGACTTGATTATTCAGGGACTGGAACTTTAGATGAAGCCTTCAGAATAGATGGGATTCCAAAAATTAATGGTAGCAAACATACTACAGACATTGTTGAACAGGATTTAGTTGAAGTCTTTGTGGATCTAGGACAACGTGGAGTTGCGGGAGACAATAGCTGGGGGGCAAGACCTCAAAAAGAATATCAATTTGAGGCGTCAAATAGCTACCAATACAGCTTTTATATGATTCCTTTTCATAACAAAAATTCTGATGAACTCACTGACTTAAGTAAGGTTTATTTAAACCTGAAATAGTTACTTTTGTAAAAAAATAATACATGGGACTCTTTTCAAAATTCAAAAGAAAGACAGCTGACAAACCTGCCAATGATCCAGTACCGAAACTGGAATACAAAGGAGGAACAAAATACGCCTCCAATGAATCGGTTGATGCCTATATCGATTTTGAAGAATTAGGAGGATATCCATATGTAAAAACCGTTATTTTAGGTTTGTTCTCAGTAAGAACAAAAAAGGGCGGATGTACGCTTAGCTTTCAATTTGTAAATGGTGAAGAAATTGTATTGGATTCAGATAACACTCAATTAGAATCCGATCGGGTTAACAAATCCCAGATTTACTTCACTCCAATCGATTTTGAAATCAATGAAGAAGAATTGGCAGCCATTAAAAAGAACGAGGTGGTTAAAGTTATTTTTAAATTCAAACGCGAAATAATTGAGTTAGAGAAAATCTAACTTTCAATCACAGTAAAATGGTTATTTAATGGATCCTGTGCTTCTAGTAGCATTGGAATCAACTGCGTACCGAATTCCAAATAATACTCAGAGAAATTTTTAGTGCGTTCTTCTAAACTTTGGTTTGGAAACAAGGCATCTTGCAATTCTTTCAGGCGTGAAAGCTCTTCAGCATATTTACGTTTTTGAGCTTTTAGCAAACGTTTTTCTAATGTATCAAGTCCGTTTAATTGTTTCTTCTCTTGCGCATTTACTGCTCCAATAAACGAAGCGTCCGTATGATTGGCTATCTCTTTTAAACCTTCAAACTGTGTTTTCAGAAATTCTCTTTGCCTTGAAAAATCAATTTCTATATCCGATCGTTCATAGAGCTTTTTATTGACAAGATTATCTTGCTTTTTAAAGAGATCTTCAATTGTACATCCAAGTTTATTCATCTTTTTAAATTGCTTTTCTGTCGCAAATAATAGAGAATTACGCAATAGTAATATTGGAAAAGGCACGTTGAAAGTATCAAACATTGTTTTTAACTGCATCCAATAAGCCAACTCTCCTCCTCCTCCGATATAACTCAAGTTTGGAAGAATGACCTCCTGATACAAAGGCCTCAAAATAACATTCGGACTAAATCTTTCAGGATGTTCGTCAACTTCCTTTAACATTTCAGCTTCAGAAAAAGACAACTGGGTATTGTTAACAACAAACCTTCCCTTTGATTCAATAATGCGCGCTCTCAATTGATCCTTTAGATAGAATAAATTAATCTCTCGAGGATTGACCTGAATCTTATACGCACCTTCCAACTGTTCATTCGTTTTGATGACCTCCTTATAAGAAGTTTTATTTGTCAATTCTTCTCTGACAAAAGGTGTAAATAAAGCTTTTAATTTTGCATCATCTCCATCGACTATCACTAACCCATATGCACCAAATAATTCATTTACTAAATAACGTGTAGCTGCAGTTAAATTATCATGTTGTAAATAGGCTTTTTGGAATAATTCCTTTAGATACATTGCATTTTTAGAGGAACCAATAAGCTCACTAAACGCATCGTAAACAGATTTCATACCTTCTGTGGAAATTCTTCCAACAGCACCACTCACCATCTTTTCGAAAGAAATTTTCTGTCCTTTACTTCTGAAAAAATTGATTTCATCAAAATCATGATCTTCAGTCGCCATCCAATAAATAGGTACAAAGTTTTTATCAGGATGTACTTCCTTTAATCGTTTTGTAAGATTGATAACAGACACAATTTTGTACAAGAAATAAAGTGGTCCGGTAAATATATTTAATTGATGTCCGGTAGTTATTGTAAAAGTATTATTGTCGGCCAAACTCCAGACATTAGTCTCGGTTAATTCTGACAGGGAAATACCTTTATATTGCTGATTCAATGCCTCAACAAGGACAGCTCTTTTGGTTCCTGAAAAAACAGATTTTTCTTCTAGCTGCTTCGCAAAACCATCAAGTGTAGGTTTATTATTGTAAAATGAATTCAAAAATGCTTCCCCTTCGCAATAATCACAAATCAATTTTGAGAAATAGCCCGTTTCTTTTATAGGAATTTGATGAATCTTCATTTCTTATTGTACTTTTTGAAACAAGGTATATACATAAGCTCTTGTATTTCCAGAAGGTTGCAGATATGTATAATTGAACTCTTTTAGTAATTTGAAATTTTCACCCAAACCGCTTTGTAACGACTTGCTGTTATAATTCACAACATCCAATCCACAGCATTTCTTGGCACCCTCTAAATTAAATTCTGCAAGAATAACAAAACCTCCTACCCTCACACTGCTATCAATTAATTGAAAATAGCGCTGCTGACCTTGTTTCTCGGTGAAAAAATGCAAAACTGCCCTATCATGCCATAAATCAACATGTTTTAACGCATTCAATTCATTCGGATTGGTTAGATCATCCACCACAAATTTAACATCAGCATCATTCGGAATGACCAAGTCTCTTCGCATTTCACGCAGTGATGCTGAAGCAATATCATTGACAATAATATTGGTATATCCTTTAAACAGTAACTTATTAATTAACGTAGACGATCCTGCTCCAGCATTAAAAATTACGGCATCTTTTGGAAGATCACATAAGGCAATTAAGTCCATTGACGGAATCGGATCTTTCTCATACCAACCTAGACTTTCGGTAGGTGTTTTCCGATAGGCATTGTTCCAGTGCGCCTGAAAATCATACCCTAAATCGTTCGGTTTATTATTCATACAATTGAACAGCTTCTTTCAAATTAATTGAATCAAAAGTGAGATTCAGAAATCATCGTCGGTTTCACAAATTGAAACTTACGATGACGTATTACTAATCCGAAAAATACGGATTAAAACATAAAAATACACAAATTATTAGGGGCAATCGACAAGAGACTTTCATCTAACATTATTTTAACTAAATTTGGTTTTCTTAAAAATCAAAACATGAAAAAAATCCTATTGGGTGCTGTATTATTTTTTTTAGGAAGCTCCTCAATGCTGCTAGCCCAAAACATTCAAACCCCATCTGAGTTCCTGGGTTATAAATTAGGTTCTCAGTTTACCCGTCACCACATGGTAGTCGACTATTTTAAGCATGTCGCTGAGCAGTCTGAGTTGGTTCAACTAGAAAAATATGGAATGACCAATGAAAGAAGGCCTTTAATGGTTTCCTACATTTCTTCAAAAAGCAACCTTGACAATTTAGAGCAAATCAGAACAGACAACCTTAAACGCACTGGTATTTTAGAAGGTAATCCTTCAACTGAAATTGCGGTTGTATGGCTGAGTTATAATGTTCACGGAAACGAAGCCTCTTCAACAGAAGCGGCCATGCTAACCATTTACAAACTGATTTCTGAAAAAACTGATTGGTTAGAAAATGCGGTGGTGATTTTAGATCCCTGTATCAATCCCGATGGGCGCGACCGCTATGTGAACTGGTATAACGAGACTAAAAGTACACCGAATAATGTCAACCCGGAAACTTCAGAACACAACGAACCTTGGCCAGGAGGAAGACCAAATCACTACTTATTTGATTTGAACAGAGACTGGGCTTGGGCAACGCAGGTTGAATCTCAGCAACGCATAAAACTGTACAACAAATGGATGCCTCACATTCATGTAGATTTTCATGAGCAGGGAGTAAACAGTCCTTATTACTTCGCTCCGGCTGCAGAACCTTACCACGAGATTGTAACGGATTGGCAGTTTGAGATGCAGGATTTGATCGGAAAGAATCACGCAAGATATTTTGATGCGGAAGGCTGGCAATATTTCACTAAAGAGAGTTTCGATTTATTATACCCAAGTTATGGTGATACCTATCCCATGTATATGGGAGCCATTGGTATGACCTACGAACAAGCAGGACATGGCAGAGCTGGTTTAGGCATTTCGCTTGAAAACGGGACCGTACTAACCTTATGGGATCGTTTAATTCACCATACTACAACAGGTTTAAGTACTGTAGAAACTGCTATCGACCACAAAAATCGCATGCTGAATGAATTCGAAGCTTATTTCGACAATAGTTCCTTAACAGATAAGGCTTATGTTTTACGTGGAAGAACAGAAAGAATTCAAAATGTTAAGGAGTTATTAGACAAACATGAAATAACGTATTTTACAGGTTCTGGAACAGTAAAAGCAACAGCCTATGAAAACAACAAAGCTGTCAGTTTAAAACTAACTGACAAGGATTTAGTGATTCCTACCAATCAGCCTAAAGGTAAAATGGTGAAAGCTTTGTTTGAAAAGAATGCGAAATTATCAACACCACTTACCTATGATATTACTTCATGGAGTCTACCATATGTTTATGGCTTAGAGGGATTTGTCGTAAGTTCAAGTATTTCAAATCTAAATACGTTTGACGATGAAGCTCCAATAAAATTGGTTATCCCTGATGGAAAAACTTATGCATATATCCATAAATGGGGTGAAGTTGAAGATGCCAAATTTCTAGGAAACTTATTAAAAAATAAGTTCAACGTGCGTTATTCTCAAAAGGATATAATCATCGATGGGATTGAGTTCGAAAGAGGTTCTCTAATTATCATGAGAGGTGAAAATAAACACATTGAAAATTTTGATGAATCTTTGGTCCGTACAACATCTTTATTGAATCAAGAATTAACCCCTGTATCTACCGGATATGCAGACAAGGGAGTCGATTTAGGGTCAAATCAGGTACGACTTATTTCAAACAAGAAAATAGCAGTGCTTAGCGGTGATGGCACTTCGTCATTGAGCTTCGGTGAAATCTGGCATTTCTTTGAAACCCAGATAAATTATCCTTTAAACGTTATTAACACTGAGCAGTTTAATAGCGTGAAGTTAGAAAATTACGACGTTTTGATTCTTCCTGAACGATTCAATGCCTCTAAATCACAACTAGAATCAATTTCCAATTTTGCATCTCAAGGAGGAACTGTTATCGCAGTTGGATCTTCAGTAAAGTCTTTTGCTGGAGAAGAAGGGTATGAATTAACCTATAAGGAATCGAAGAAAGATGAAGATTCTTCTGAAATCACTCTTATCCCTTACGCCGACAGAGAAAAAGAAGGTATTAAAAACGCTATTACAGGAGCTATTTTTAAGAGTACAATCGACAACACGCATCCGCTTGGATTTGGATATGACAATCATTATTACAGTTTAAAAAGGCAAAGTGACTCTTACGAATACCTTAAAAACGGTATTAATGTTGGGTACTTTGAAGCAGATGTTACGAATGTTTCAGGATATGCCGGGCCATTTGCGTTAGAAAACATTTCTAATTCCTTATTATTTGGCATGGAATACAAAGGACGAGGAAGAATCATCTACATCATTGACAATCCATTATTTAGGTCATTTTGGCAAAATGGAAAGATGTTGTTTGTAAATGCGGTTTTCTTTTAAGATCTAGACCCTTCAAGATTCAATCAAAATTGAGTTAAAAACAATAAAAACTCCAATCGAGTTGGAAATAACAAAAAGAAAAGCCGGAAATTTTAATCCGGCTTTTTTGTTTCATAAAAGGGAGTCCCTAAACTGGTTCTCCGTACAAATCGAATTCCGTTGCAGAAGTAATTTTGATGGTTGCGAACTTACCAACCTGAACGTAATTTGAAGTCGCATCAATTAACACTTCATTATCTACATCCGGTGAATCGTATTCCGTTCTTCCAATAAAGTAATTTCCATCCTTTCTGTCGATAATTACTTTGAATTCCTTTCCTACTTTTTCCTGATTCAGTTCGAATGAAATCTGACTTTGTAACTCCATGATTTCATTCACACGCGCTTTTTTTACATCTTCCGGAACATCATCTTCTAAATCAGCTGCCGTAGTGTTTTCTTCATGAGAGTACGCAAATGCTCCTAAACGTTCAAAACGCATTGCAGCAACCCAGTCTTTCAACTCCTGAAAAGCTTCTTCTGTTTCCCCTGGATATCCAACAATTAAAGTCGTACGAATCGCCATATCAGGTACAGAGGCTCTGAAGGATTTTAATAGATCTGTTGTCTTCTTGTGTGAAGTCCCGCGCTTCATCGATTTTAAAATATCGTCATTGATATGCTGTAAAGGAATATCCAAATAATTACAAACTTTAGATTCGTTTTGAATGACCTCCAGAACATCTACAGGGAATCCCGTTGGAAATGCATAATGCAGACGAATCCATTCGATTCCATCTACTTTTACCAACTCTTTAAGTAAGTCAGCCAGCGCTCTTTTCTTGTAGATATCAAGTCCGTAGTATGTTAAATCCTGCGCAATAAGAATCAATTCTTTGATACCTTTCTTCGCAAGTTTGGCAGCTTCAGTAACTAAATCTTCAATTGGTGTTGAAACGTGTCCGCCACGCATTAAAGGAATCGCACAAAAAGAACAAGGTCTGTCGCATCCTTCAGCAATCTTCAAATACGCATAGTGCGTAGGAGTAGTTGTTAAACGATCTCCAAGCAATTCGTGCTTATAATCAGCATCTAAAACTTTCAATAAATTTGGTAAATCGTGTGTTCCAAAATACTCATCCACATTCGGAATTTCTTTTTCCAAATCAGATTTGTAGCGTTCACTTAAACAACCTGAAACATAAACGCGTTCAACTTCCCCAGCTTCTTTCTTAGTTACATAATGAAGTATGGTATTGATTGATTCTTCTTTTGCATCACCGATAAACCCACAGGTATTAATCACAACAATATCACCGTCATCTTCAGCAGCTTCATGAACAACGTTTTTATTGTTTCCTTGGAGTTGGCCCATTAAAACTTCACTATCGTATACGTTTTTTGAACATCCTAAGGTAACCACGTTGATTTTTTGATCTTTCTTTTCTCTCGTTCTCATTGTTATAATTTTCGGTCTGCAAAATTACCACTTTTTATTGGTTATTAAGCTATGTGCTAACCGCTTTATTCATAGCCTTTTGGCAGCTTTCGATTTTTGGATACTTGCTCATAAGCATAACCTAAACCTACTAATTTACCTTCTTCATTTGGAAAAGCTGTAAACGTTAAACTCTTTGGTTCTCCCTCTTGGGTGAAGCCCATTGGAACGGTAAAGCATGGATATTGTGCCACTGCCGCAACACCGGCATACGAATTGTTGATTGACAAAAATGCGTCTGCATTGTTATCTTTGAGAATAGCATTTAAATATTTTTTCCCATAAGCATTCAGGTTTTCTGAAATCTTTTGAAAATCTTCTTCAGATGTTTCTTCAGCAACGATACCATCAAACCTCCCTTGGCTATAAGGCATTCTTTTTAAAGAATCTTGTTGATTAAACTGTACTACATCAGCTACACTTTTCATTTTCAATGCAGGATCGGCATTGTTTTTCAAATAAATTGGTAAATCGCGCTTCATTTCCAGATTTAAAAAAGTCAGGAATCCTTCAAGTCTCGGACGTTCTGTATCCAATTCAATCACTTCTGCTCCATGCTGTTTTATTTGCTCCATGGCTCTTCTAAAAAGCGAATCCTGCATGGAGGATTTCATGACGGCAAAGCGTTTTCCGCTGAGGGACGCATTTAAGAGGTCATTCTTAAAAGGAAATTCATAGGAGTCATTTTCCTTGAATCTTAATTCCTGTTTAAGAGCACCAAACAAAATTGCATTATCAACAACAAATTTCGTCATTGGGCCTGCGGTATCCAACGTTGTTGAGATTGGTACAACACCCTCTCCAGGAACCAAACCAATAGTTGGTTTCAGTCCAACAATTGAGTTCTTACTAGATGGTGACAAAATAGAACCAGAGGTTTCAGAACCTACTGTTGCAACTGCATAATTGGCTGCTGCCGCTACCCCGCTTCCAGAACTCGAACCCCCTGTTTCAAATATTCTTTTACCATATGGGTTCAAGGTTTGTCCCCCGAGCGCGCTATAACCCAACGGACAACCATCGCAGAAATAATAGGCCCATTCGCTTAAATTTACTTTTCCTAAAATAAGTGCCCCATTCGCTTTTAAATTTTTTACGAGCTGAGCGTCTTCAATATTCACATTGTTTTGCAAAGCCACGGCACCAGCAGTAGTTGGCATACCTACAGTATTGATATTATCCTTAAGTAAAATAGGCAACCCGTAAATCGTTTCATTCAAATTAATAGGTTTATGGATATCACGATCACGTGCTCTGGCTTCCTCTAAAATAGTTGGATTCAGAGAAATGATAGCATTTAAAGCTGTTTCAGGATTGCTTTCGAACTTCCGGATCCTATAGAGATAAAACAAGACTATACGCTCATAAGACAACACTCTGTTCTTCACCTGTTCCTGAATAAATGGAATATTTTGCTCAATAAGAAATGGTTTAAAATTCTCATAATCATTTTCAGAAAAAGTTGATAAAGCCTCTTCAAATGGCTTAAATACGGCATTCAAATCAAGGTATTTTGATTGAATGGTTTTGAATTGCATGCGCTTATTTTCATGATTCTGCTGTTCAGCTAACTGAGCAGATTCATCATATTTTTCAAAATAAAGTGCTGCCTTAGGTGATTCAGATTTACAGGCTGAAATTAAAATAGCTAAAATAAGTATGGTAAGTCGTTTCATTGAATTGATTATTTGAAACTAAAATACTAAAAAAGTAGCGAGTTTTATATCTTTAGAGGAACTCAGCGTTGCGAAATTGGGACTAGTATCCTGAGACTGGGGATTGGTTGAAAATCACTTGCAAAACACTTCATAGTATTAACCTATCTTATATTTTTATTCCTTATAAACAAAAAAGCCTCTTAAAAATTTAAGAGACTTTCAATATGTATATTTAGAATTTTCTAATTAAAAAAAGAATCCACAAATTCAACTTTATTGAACACTTGTAAATCGTCAATACCTTCACCTACACCAATATATTTAACTGGGATTTGGAATTGATCAGAGATTCCAATAACAACTCCTCCTTTGGCCGTACCATCCAACTTAGTTACTGCTAATGAAGTTACTTCAGTTGCTTTTGTAAATTGCTTTGCTTGTTCAAAGGCATTCTGACCTGTTGAACCATCAAGAACAAGCAATACTTCATGTGGTGCGTCTTCAACAACTTTTTGCATCACGCGCTTAATTTTAGTCAGCTCGTTCATCAAGTTCACCTTATTGTGTAAACGTCCTGCGGTATCAATTATGATGACATCTGCTTCCTGTGCAACTCCTGATTTTAAGGCATCGAATGCCACAGAAGCAGGATCACTACCCATGTCCTGACGTACAATTGGAACATCAACGCGGTCTGCCCAAACCTGCAACTGATCAATAGCCGCAGCTCTAAACGTATCTGCTGCACCTAAAACCACCTTTTTACCTGCTTTTGAGAATTGCGAAGCCAGTTTACCAATGGTTGTGGTTTTCCCAACACCATTGACTCCAACTACCATAATTACATGAGGTTTATTTCCCTCAGGAACCTCAAATTCAGTAGCATTTCCAGTGTTCGTTTCAGCCAAAAGTCCTGCGATTTCATCACGTAAAATCTGATTCAATTCAGCAGTTCCTAAGTATTTATCTTTTGCAACGCGTTCTTCAATGCGTTCAATAATTTTTAAGGTAGTATCCACTCCAACATCAGAAGTCACAAGAACCTCCTCCAAGTCGTCTAAAACATCATCATCAACCTTGTCCTTTCCTGCAACTGCTTTTGATAGTTTCGAAAAAAATGATGATTTAGACTTTTCCAATCCTTTGTCTAAAGTCTCCTTTTTATCTTTTGAAAATATTTTTTTGAAAAAACTCATTCTGAACAATTTGAGTGTAAATATAAAAAAGAAAAGCTACTTTCATCACTGAAAGTAGCCTTTAATATCTTGCATTAAGCGATTCTTATTTCTTACTTAAAAAATCCTTAACGTTTGCCGGATCCATGATAGATTCCACAAAAGTATAAGCTCCTGACTTTGGAGATTTAACCATTTTGATGGCCTTAGTTAATCTTTTTGATCCCGTTTGTAACGATGCTACTGCTTTCTTTGCCATGGTCCTATATTATTTAATTTCTTTATGAACTGTCATTTTCTTCAAGATAGGGTTGAATTTTTTCAATTCCATTCTATCCGGAGTATTCTTCTTATTCTTCGTTGTAATATATCTAGAAGTACCTGGTTGTCCAGAACCTTTGTGCTCAGTACATTCTAAAATAACCTGAATTCTATTTCCTTTATTCTTTGCCATTACCTAATTATTTTTTGTAAAAACCTTTTTCTCTCGCCTCTTTAAGAACGGCAGAGATTCCTAATTTGTTAATATTCTTTAAAGCAGCTGTAGACACTTTTAAAGTTACCCACTTATCTTCTTCAGGAATATAAAAACGCTTTTTAATTAAGTTAGCGTCAAATTTTCTTTTAGTTCTATTTAATGCGTGAGAAACGTTGTTCCCAACCATTGCTTTTTTTCCAGTAAGTTCACAAACTCTTGACATAATCTTGTACCTTTTTAGTATAATCTCAAAACGAGATGCAAAATTAATTCTTTATTTCTAATTACACAAGCTAATTTTACTCGTTTTTCAAAATTTCTTTCTTTAACATTTCAAGGGCTTTTTGAGCAGCTCTTTCAATAACCTTTTCTCTTGGCTGTCCAAAATTGAATTCCTCACATATTATTCCCTTGGGCCCTGCTATACTAACGAATACTGTACCTACGGTAGTATCTGTATCATCAGTTGTAGGACCAGCATTTCCAGTTGTAGCAATACCATAATATGTTTGAAACTTTTTACGGATTTTGGTTGCCATTTCTGAGGCTACTTCTTTGCTTACAACTGAATACTTATTAATCGTATCAGCCCGAACTCCTAAAACATCTTTTTTTATTTCCGCTGAATAAGCAACAATACCTCCCGAGAAATAATTAGATGCTCCCGGAACTGCTGTTAATTTCTTGGCAATTGTTCCTCCGGTGCAACTTTCTGCCGTAGCAATGGTCTGCGCTCTTTCCGTGAGCAATTCCCCTAGTAATACTTCAATCGTTTCTCCTTCATCAAAACCTACTAAAATGTCCGGGATAAGAGCAGCTAATTTCTCAACTTGTTTGTTTAACTCTTGTGACAACAATTCTTTATTGAGTCCCTTAGCGGTTAGTCGTAAGCGTACTTTTCCATAGTTCGGTAAATACGCTAATTTAATATATTCGGGTAATTCCTTTTCAAATCCTGCCAATCGTTCAGCAACCATACTTTCTCCCATTCCATAGGTCAATAATGTTTGATGAAGAATTGCAGGTAAATGAAACTGGCTTTTAATTCGAGGCAAAACTTCCTTTAACATTATACCTTTCATTTCATTTGGAACCCCTGGCATACTAACTATAACTTTTCCATTTTTTAAAAACCACATGCCCGGTGCAGTTCCTAAATTATTATTCAAAACCTCACATTTAGAAGGCACCAAGGCCTGGTCCTTATTCAGTTTAGAAAATGGATAGTTAAACTTTTCGAACATTGCCCTGA
Organism: Flavobacteriaceae bacterium; assembly: GCA_964227255.1. GTDB lineage: Bacteria > Bacteroidota > Bacteroidia > Flavobacteriales > Flavobacteriaceae > Lutibacter. The sequence continues at coordinate 40,603 of CAXQVI010000013.1, read as the reverse complement.
TATGTTCAAAAACCTCACTATTCATCACCAGTGTGTCATTAAAATAATCAGTAAGCGTCAATTTGGTAATATCGTCATTCGTAGGGCCCAGACCTCCGGTAATCAAAATAACATCGGAATGCTCCTGTGCAAGATCCAATGCACGAAGAATCTGTTCACGATTGTCCTGTATGGAAGTAATCTGAAAAACATGTACTCCTATATTATTTAATTCTGATGCCATCCATTTTGAATTCGAATCCAAAATTTGACCGATCAAAATCTCATCTCCAATAGTAATTATTTCTGCCTGCAAGGTAATTGGTTTTATTAGCTTCAAATATACATATAATAAACACCCAACTTAATGAATTTGAATTCTACCTCCTAAAAACTATATTTACCGTCTAACTAAAATTTAAAATGAAGAAAACATATTTTATCCTGACACTACTCAGTATATTTTTAAGTCACAAAACATCCGCTCAAACAGAAGCCGAACTGGTTTCTCAGGAAATTTTTAAAAGTGATATAGAAAGCCATATTTATTTTTTGGCCTCCGACGAATTAAAGGGTCGGGAAACAGGAACTCCTGAAATTGATATTGCGGCATCCTATATTGCAAATACTCTAAGACGTTATAAAGTAAAACCCGTCGGCGATAATGGAACCTATTATCAAAATATACCTTTTGAAAATGTGAGCCCTATCAAATCTGTCGAATTATCAATTGGAAATTTTAAAAGTGACGATTTAATACCTGTCAATCATATAAACCTGAACTTTAAAGGAAATTTTGTTCTTGTTGCATCTGACACTGATGTCAGTAACATGGATTTCAAAAATAAAGTCGTGATTGTCAACAGTACCTCCAAAGATATCCGACGTGTTTCTCGAAGTGGAAGAGCCTTGCGCTCGGCCATGCAAAATTCGGGTGCAACTGCCGTTATTGAACTTGTAAAATCGGATACCAAAACATGGAACAGTTTTGAAAACAGATCAAAACGCAGTCGTTTGAACTATCCGTCTTCTGGCGAAGGAATTACGCACTTATGGCTAAACGATAGTGAAGGAGCTATAACTCAACAATTTAGTTCAGGCGGACTTAATGGGTCTTTGGAAGCATCCGGTTCTGTCAAAAAAATTGTGTATTCAAAAAATGTAGTTGGAATGGTAGAAGGAAGTGACCCTGAGCTTAAACATGAATTCATTATTTACTCTGCTCATTATGATCATGTTGGAATTGGAACTCCAAATGCTCAAAACGACTCTATTTACAATGGAGCACGTGATAATGCGGTTGGAACAGTAACTGTATTGAGCGCTGCTAAAAGTATTGCTAAAAGACCTACAAAAAGATCTGCCCTTTTTATTCTGTTCACTGCCGAAGAAAAAGGCTTACTTGGAAGTAAATGGTATGTTGAAAATCCAGTACTTCCTTTAGAGCAAATGGTGTTTTGCTTTAACAGTGATAACGGTGGCTACAACGACACCTCTTTAGCAACAATAGTTGGATTAAATAGAACCACTGAAGGTGATTTGATAAAAAAAGCTGTCAGTGAATTTGGTTTAACCGCTACTGACGACCCGACAGGCAGTTTATTTAACAGATCCGATAATGTAATGTTCGCTCAGAAAGGAATACCTGCACCGACATTCAGTCTGGGTTTTACAGCCTTTGATCAAGAGATTGGGAAGTACTATCATCAGGCTGCAGACAACCCTGATACCCTGGATTACAATTATTTAGAGCAATTTTTTCGCGCTTATGTGCTATCTTGCAGATATATAAGTGACAATGACAACACTCCTTTTTGGACTGAAGGAGACACCTATTACGATGCTGGAAAACAATTGTACAACAAATAAAATGAGATTATGAAAACCAAGGTTTTATTCTTCGCTCTATTCATTGCAGGAATTTCTGTAACTGCACAAACTACAGCCGACAAAGAAGCTGTTTATAAAGCGTGCATGGGTTATATTGAAGGGTTTTATGAAGGAGACACCTTGAAGTTAACCAATAGCTTAAGACCTCGTTTGCATAAATACGGCTTCTGGAAAAACGATTCAGGTGAATTTAAACTAACCGATAAAATGTCCTTTCAGGAAGCTAAAAACTATGCAAAGGGGGTCCTTGAGAAAAAGAACTTCCCTGCAGCAAATGCTCCGAAGAAAGTTGAAGTCCTGGATATTATGGAGCACATTGCAGCTGCAAAAGTCACTGCATGGTGGGGTGTTGATTATATGTTACTTTCAAAAGAAAATGGAGTTTGGATGATTGAAGAAGTACTTTGGCAAGGTCCGTTAAAACAATAACTATATTTTTTTTCACTGAATTACTGATTGTTACGCAACTTTTTTTGTTTTTATTCATCTAACTTATAAAAGAGAGAGTCAAGAACATTAATTTACTGCCTAATGGAACCATACACTTTTTGGAATCAGGACCTGGTTAAACAATTGCAATCTGGTTCATTAGATTCTAAACACTTAACACATGAAACTTTGCTCAGTTTATCATGGGATGTACTGAATCACTCAGACTCCACTGATGAAGCAATTGCTAAGCAAAAAGAACTATTGAAGAACTATCAGTCGAACTTAACTTCTGATAAATCAAATGACCTTTTGGTCCAGGGATACATTGAAATATTAAACTATTTCAAAGAATTATCTTCTGCCAAATCGTTAGAAAAATTGTTACGAGAATTTCCGAGAATTAAATTCAGCTTTAAAAATTTATTGAAAACGCATTACGGTTACAACATACTGAAAGATGAGCCTTCTGATAAGAAGCCGCCTCTTACTGGACCCGTTATTGTAAATTTTTAACTATTTGATTTTTACGTTAAGGAATTCCACTCCTTGCAATTTCCCAATAAGGACATCGTCCTCTTGAACTTTACCAACACCTGCTGGAGTACCAGTAAATAAAACATCACCCTTTTTCAGGGTGAAAAACTGTGAAACGTACGCAATCAATTCGTCTACTTTCCATAGCATATGACTCGTATGTCCATTTTGCACCTGCTCATCGTTTTTTAAAAGTTCAAAGGATAAATCATCTACTGGTGGCAGCGTATTTTTATTTACAAATTTTCCAATCACAGCACTCCCATCAAATCCTTTTGCTTTTTCCCAAGGCAATCCTTTCTCTTTACATTGTTGCTGAATATCTCTTGCAGTAAAATCAATTCCTAATCCGATTTCATCGTAGTACTTATGTGCAAATTTTTTGGAAATGTGCTTTCCTACCTTATTAATCTTTACAAGTACCTCAACTTCATAATGAATGTCATTCGAAAATGGAGGAATAAAAAACGGGTTACTCTTCAATAACACCGCAGAATCAGGCTTCATGAAAATCACAGGGTTATCTGGCTTTTCATTCGCTAATTCTTCTATATGCTTGGTATAATTTCTACCGATACAAATAATCTTCATAGACTATATTTTATGGAATCCACTTTTTCTCAAAGTTGGGCTTTCGCTTTTCAAGGAAAGCGTTTCGACCTTCTTTAGCTTCATCAGTCATATAAGCCAACCTCGTAGCTTCACCTGCAAAAACTTGTTGTCCAACCATACCATCATCCGTTAGGTTCATTGCAAATTTCAACATCTTGATAGAGGTCGGTGATTTTGCCAATACTTCCTGGGCCCATTCATAAGCAGTGTCTTCAAGTTTCTCATGAGGAATCACGGCATTTACCATCCCCATTTCAAAAGCTTCCTGAGCCGAATAATTTCTGCCTAAGAAGAAAATTTCCCGCGCTTTCTTTTGTCCGACCATCTTTGCCAAATAGGCAGATCCGTATCCTCCGTCAAAACTGGTGACATCAGCATCCGTTTGTTTGAATATGGCGTGCTCTTTACTAGCTAATGTCATATCGCAAACCACATGTAACGAATGTCCGCCACCAACAGCCCAACCAGGAACTACGGCGATTACTACTTTTGGCATGAAGCGAATCAAACGCTGAACTTCCAAAATATTTAATCTATGGTATCCGTCTTTCCCAACATATCCCTGATGTCCTCGGGCTTTTTGATCTCCTCCACTACAGAAAGAATAAATTCCATCTTTTGTTGATGGCCCTTCCGCCGATAATAAAATTACACCAATTGAAGTATCTTCTTGAGCATCATAAAATGCATCATATAATTCAGAAGTTGTTTGTGGTCTAAAGGCATTACGCACATCAGGTCTGTTAAATGCGATACGTGCTACACCATCACATTTTTTATAGGTTATATCTTCAAACTCCTTTACAGTTTGCCATTTAATTTCACGCATAGGTCTTAAAATTTTGGTAAAAATATGGTATTTCTATGGTATCGAAAAATAGTTTTCACATTGGCGTGTAACAAGCCGAACAATACATTTAATTTTTATACCGTAAATTTGTAACATAAATTGATTTATCAGGACTAAGAAGGAAAACCATCCGTATGAAAATAATTCCGTCGACTAATAATAATTTCGAAGAACTCCCTTTAAAATTGAAGGTGAGCTTCTCCTCTATTTATGATTATCTGATTGAAATTACTCAGGACAAGTCAAATCCTTATTATAGTACTGCGATTATATTATTAAAAGAATTTGAAAAACATCCAGAACTTAAAGATGGTTTGGAAGATTTAAGTAGATTAAAAAACTACTCGGAATCCATTGATAAACTTTTGGACATTTTGTTCCCTTCTTTGTTAGAGACCAATGAAATAAAGGCTGCTACAATTCCTTTTGAATTTACAACCTTTAAGTTTTCAAAACGTTTTGAAAATATCTTAGATAATGCTGGCGAAGATTATAAGTTAGAACTACGCAATTTTGAGGAGAACAATATGTACATTTTAACCTGTACATTTATTCTCAGTTTCTGCTATGGAATTAACATCAATTTCAACAGACCTATTTTATTTGAAATCCCTGACAATAAAACAGGGATTAAGCGTCATTATCGAGCCTTGTTCAATGGCGACTTCTTTAAGGTAAAACCTCTTGAAAATGCAGTTCCAATTACAGATGAAGACGTACAATTGTTAATTGACAATTTTGACAACCTGGAAATCTGGAAAGAAAAGTTCCCGCCAAATAGTTATGAATTCACTGGTTTTGGAATGATGAATTTGTTTGATGTAACTTCAGATCAAAACATTTCAAACCTCAGCGAGAACCTCTTGAGATCGGATGAAGAACGATTTTCCGATATAGAACAAAGTATCTCATCAATTTTCGGTTCAACCGACATTAAATTTGGCATATCCGCTTTTTTAATAGAAAACGGTGTAATTAAAGCCAAAAACCATAAAACTCAACAAAGTTTCATTCTTGATTCTTATCAATCATCCTTTGATGAAAATTTCTTCTGTAAACTGGTTGAAGACCACTTATGCCAAACGGGAAAACCACTTGCAATCTCTAATGTTGAATTGTATGGAGAACGATCAAATTTTAATGGATTTTATAAAAAATTAAAGGAACAGAATATTCAAAGTATCATTTTAGTTCCTTTAAAATTTTCGAATGAAGCATTTGGTATTCTTGAATTCATTTCTCCAAATAAACATGAACTAAATTCTATTACCGCAAATAAACTTCATGATATTATTCCTGTATTCAAAGTCGCAATCGAGCGCTATATGGATGAATACGAAAATAAACTTGAATCTATTATACAGGCAAATTATACAGCTCTTCACCCTACCGTTAAATGGAGATTCAGTGAAGAGGCCGAGAAATTCCTGTATAGGAAACCTGAGGATACGACAACAAAACTTAACGATATTATTTTTGAAGGGATTTACCCGTTATATGGTCAAACGGATATAAAAGGTTCATCCCACGCAAGAAATGTGGCGATTGAAAAAGATTTAATTCAACAATTAAATCTGGCTCATGAAATTATTGAAAAAGCGGAAAATCTTTATAAACTTCCAATTTACAGGGACTTACTTTTTAGAATAGAGAAGTGCATTAAAAACACGAAAAAAGGTTTAAATACAGGGGATGAAATCTCTCTAACCACCTTCTTAAAAAATGATATTTACCCCGTTTTCAATCATTTGAAAGAAATTAATGACGAACTTAAAATCGCTGTTGAAAACTATACCAATCTCATAGATTCTGAAATTCACGTTATTTACAACGAACGTAAAAAATACGAGGACAGTGTCACAAAAATAAACGAAGAACTTTCAAACTTCCTCGATGCAAAACAAGTAGATGCTCAATCAATGTTCCCACACTATTTTGAACGCTACAAAACTGACGGTATTGAGTATAATATGTACATAGGACAATCACTTGTTCAAAATAACAAATTCGACAAAATTTACCTCCACAACCTTCGACTGTGGCAATTACAAATGATGTGCGAACTGGAAAATATTGCTTTTGGTTTAAAGAACTCATTGAGTCACCCTCTGCAGGTAACTTCCTTAATTTTAGTCCATAGCAATCCATTAGCAATTAAATTCCGAATGGATGAAAAAAGATTTGATGTAAATGGAGCTTATAATATTCGTTACGAGATTATTAAAAAGCGTATTGATAAAGCCATGTTAAAAGACAGATCTGAACGACTAACTCAGCCTGGTAAAATAGCAATTGTTTACGGACATGAATCAGATGCTATCGAATACAAGCGATACATTGAATTTCTGCAATCTAAAGGCTATTTAAAATCTGAAACTGAATATGTTGAACTAGAAGATTTACAAGATTTAATTGGACTTCAAGCGATTCGAGTTTCCGTGAATTACAATAAGATCATTCAGGAAAATGTTGCTATGAATGAATTACTGGAGTTTATAAATGGAGGTACTTCTAATTAATTCCTCCTTGCATTTTCATAATTCGAAACGACAAAATAAAGGTAAATACTGAAATTATAATTCCGACCATAAAAATATTATAGGCAATTCTTAGCAATCTGTACTTTTTCTCCAAAACAATACCGAGGAAATAAAGGTCTTTCATCAACGATTTATACAAATAATCACGATCTTCCATAACTTCAAGCATCCCATTTTGAAAGTCTTCTAAATTCATTTTATAGAAGTTTCCAAAAAACAATAAGTTCACCTTTCTGTTTTTAACATCATCATCGGTAAAACTCGTTTTTGTTACTTTTGGTCGTGTTGATAATACACAATAAACCATGGTAATTACAGCCACAATCACAAATACTATTGTTGGATAAACTAAATAGGCATTATCAGCTTTATCAAGTTTTGGAAACAAGACCGTAAGTGTAATTGATAAGATTATTGAACTTACAGAAAGGAGAATATTGGCCTTAGTATCTGCAATATCACTTAACTTTAAGTGATTTCGTAAGGTAACTCGATACATGGTTTCAATACCTCTTTCCGGGGTTTTATTTTTCCTTTCTTTGCGTTCTAAATCGGCTTTCTTAGCCTTGGCTTTTTGTTTTTGTTCCTTCAACTTAATCCCTTCCTTTTTTAAAGATTTTTGAAGTTTTTGCCAGTTTTTATTCTTTTGAGGACCATAATTTACAAATCCATAGTTCGTGAAGAATTTATGTTTACCGACAAACCTTTCATTTTCTTCTAACCACTCCAAATCAGATAACTGCTTCCCTCCTTTAATATGCTCCCACTCCATACGAAGCATAGCAGATAAATCCATAAAATCAGGGCTACCGATATGACTTAAATCGGCATCACACATAATTTCCTCCAAATGATTTGTTGGAGTTTGAGGCATTTTAGTACAAGCGATAAGTGATGTTACCACTTCAATTTTATCTGCACCGTAATTCTTTTTAGTTAGATAATTATGAGCAACAGTAGCGCTGTACTCTTCATGATCTACCTCTCCCTTTATAAATCCTGTATCATGAAACCAAGCTGCAATGGTAAGGACTTCCATTTCATCTTCAGAAATCTTTTCTGCATCTCCAATAGCTTTAGCGGCATTTACGACACGGACTGTGTGCTCAAAGTTATGATAAACAACTTCTGTTGGTAATTGCGCTTTGTACAGATTGAAAACATAGGATTCAATGTCCTCTAAAAATGAATTCTTTGACATATCAAATAAGGGAGTTAAAACTCAAAAGTACATAAATTTATGTAAATTTACTTCAATTAAACCATGTGAATGACAACCAAAACTATAAGGCAAATACTTACCTATTTAGTACTTTTCACTTCAATTAGCTGTGCTACATACGAAACTCAATACCATGAATCAGTTGTAAACTGGGAGAATGAGAGTTTTGAAGCACAAAAAAATGTAGATCATATATTTTACCTTATTGGAGATGCAGGAAATGCTGTTATCAATCAAGATCTTCCGCATTTTAAATTGTTACATGAAGAACTCAACGCCTCTGATAACAATGCGACTGTTTTATTTTTAGGCGATAATATTTACCAAAAAGGACTTCCGAAAAAAGACCATCCAGAACGCGCTCTTGCTGAACACCGCTTGAATGCTCAAATAAATTTAGTTAAAGATTTTAAAGGACAACCTATTTTTCTTCCTGGAAATCACGACTACTACAGTAATGGTGTAAAAGGATTAAAACGACAGGAAAACTATATTGAAGATGCTTTAAATAGAAAGAATGTTTTTTTACCTGAAAATGGCTGTCCGATTGAAAAGGTTGAAATTTCCGATGATCTTGTGCTTTTAATCGTAGATTCTCAATGGTTTCTGGAGGATTGGGATAAAAATCCTACTATGAATGATGATTGTGAAATAAATAATCGAGTAGAATTCTTTGACGAACTGGAAGGCCAAATTAAAAAGGCCGAAGGTAAAACTGTAGTAATTGCCATGCATCATCCGTTGTATACAAACGGACCACATGGCGGACAGTACTCTTTTAAAATGCAATTCTACCCGGTTAAAAATAAAGTACCATTACCAATATTGGGAACTATGATCAATGGAGCCCGTAAAATGGGTGGATTCTCCCCTCAAGACAATCAAAACCCACTATATACTGAATTCGTTGATCGTGTATCAGCATTAACAAGGTATTCTGATCGATTGATATTTGCCACAGGACATGAACACAGTCTCCAATTACTTGACAAAGGAAACTATTTCCATATTATAAGCGGATCAGGGTCAAAAAGCACTCCGACCAGAAATGCAAATGATGGATTGTTCTCTTCAAGCGAATTTGGTTATGCTAAATTGATCGTTTATAAAGATGGTAGTAGCGACATTAGTTTTATTGCTGAAAAGAACAGTGAAAATGAAGTTCTATTTAAATCAAACTTATATAAAGCTGAAACAGAAATTGACATAACTCCCTATAAAAAGGCTTTTCCAGAAAAAATAGTGACGTCCAATTATACTGAAAATGAGGTAAGCAAAGGAAAAGGATATCGGAGAATGTGGGGAGATCATTACCGGAAAGAGCACGGTACCAAACTTGAAGTTCAGACAGTTAATTTGGATACGTTGTACGGTGGATTAACTCCAGTGCGACAAGGAGGGGGTTTTCAATCCAAATCGATTCGTTTAGTTGATAAGGAAGGTCGGGAGTTTATAATGCGTGATTTAAAAAAGAACGCTACGCAATTCCTGCAAAAATCCCTTTTTACAGACCAAATTATAAAAGACGAATTTGACAATACAACAACAGAAGCTTTACTATATGATTTCTTCACTGCATCGCATCCCTACACTCCTTTTATTGTTGGAGATTTATCAGATCTCATTGGAATCTATCACACAAATCCAAAATTATTTTACATCCCAAAACAGCCTGCACTTAAGCATTATAACTTAACATATGGAGATCACCTTTATATGGTGGAAGAGCGTGCAGCTGATGGTCATGGTCATTTAGCAAGTTTTGGTTATTCCAATGAGTTAATTAGTACAAGCGACATGTTAAGGAAATTGAGAAAATCGGACAACAATAAAATCGATCACAAAATGTATATCCGAGCACGACTATTCGATATGGCTCTGGGAGACTGGGATCGACATGGGGATCAATGGAGATGGGCAGAATTTGAAACTAAGAATGGAAAGACCTACCGACCTGTTCCTAGAGATAGAGATCAGGCGTTCTCAGAATACGACGGTACTATAGCAGCAATTGCAAGAGCCTTGATTCCAGATGCCCGAAAGTTCCAAACATACACTGAGGAAGTCACTGGTCTGAAATGGCTCAATAGAAGTGGATATATCCTTGATACACGTCTGCTTAATGCTTCAACTTTAAAAGAATGGGAAACAGAAGCAAAATTTATTCAAACACATTTAACAAATGACGCCATAGACAAGGCCTTCTCAAAACTCCCTGAAGAGCTGGATAAAGAAACAACAGCACGTATTAAAAGAAACCTTAATAGAAGAATCAGTTCACTCAACATTACAGCAAAAGAATACTACGATTATCTCATCAAAAATCCAATATTGGTTGGAAATGACAAGGATAACTTGATTGAAATAGAGCGTAAACCAAATGGTGTTTCAGAAGTAAAAATGTTCAATATTAAGGACGGTGAAAAAGGTTCTAAATTCTATGAAAAATCTTTCAGCAATAAGGAAACTCGTGAACTTTGGATTTATGGAATGGACGATAAAGATGTTTTTAAAGTTACAGGAGCTACTAAAAATGTAATTCCATTACGCCTTATTGGAGGTCAGAATAACGATACATACCATATTGAAAGTGGCAAACGGGTAACTATGTATGACTACAAGAGTAAAGAAAATACTGTTATTACCAACAAAGGAAACGAGCGTTTTGCAGATAATTATGAACGAAACATTTTTAATGATAAAAAATACTTTGAAAGTGTTAATACTTTTATTCCAATGTTGGGTTACAATCCTGATCACGGACTAAAACTTGGATTTAACGAAACCTATATTGTTAATGCCTTCGAGAGAAATCCGTTTTCGCAGAGATACAATTTGAAATTCGCTTACTATTTTGCGCATAACGGTTTTGAATTAACATACGATATGGAATTTGCCCATGTATTTAATAATTGGAATTTGCTCTTTGAATCAAAGCTCACAAGTCCTAATTACAGTATTAACTTCTTTGGCTTTGGTAATGAAACCATCAATTATGAAAACGACTTCGATGCAAATTATCATAGAGTTCGAGTTAGTTATTACAACGCAGCACCCTATTTAAAATGGAATGGGCGTTTAGGGGGCTCTTTTAAAATTGGCGGAATTTTTGAAAGCATTGCAGTTGAAGATACGGAAGGGCGGTTCATCGAGAACCAACCAGTTATTAAAGAAGAGCGTCAATACTATTCAGGATTTAAAGCTGTGCACACTTATAAAAATGAAGACAATTCAGCCTACCCTAACCTGGCTTTTAATACGGCATTGGAAGTTGGATGGAAAAGCAATTTAGAAAATAGCAAAGAAAATAATGCCTACGTAAACCCCATGATTTCCTTCTCTCACAAAGTAGGCACTTCCGGACGTGTTGTATTTGGCACAAAATTAAAAGGAGAAATAATAATTGGGGATAATTTTGAGTTTTATAATGCAGCTGGGATCGGAGGAAAAAATGGATTACGTGGATACCGAGATCAGCGATTTATAGGGAAAACAGCCTTTTATCAGAATTCTGATATTCGAGTGCGGCTAAGCGATTTGAAAACACCCCTTTTACCATTGAAAATAGGATTATTTGGAGGGTTTGATTACGGAAGAGTCTGGATGCCAGATGAAGACTCCAGCGACTGGAAAACATCCTACGGAGGTGGTTTCTGGATGACCGGAGCTGATTTGATGAATTTCAATATATCAATATTTAAAGGAAAAGAAAATCCATATTTCCAATTCGGATTTGGATTCCAATTTTAATAACTAACCCATGAAAAGACTACAACTACTGCTAGTTGCGCTAATGATCGGTACCACGATGTATGCGCAAAACATTACGACTCACAAGTTTAATTCTATAGAACTTGGAACCCAGCGTACTATTAAAATTTATCTTCCACCGGAATACGACCCCGAATCAAGTGATTTATATCCGCTAACAGTGGTTTTAGATGCGGAATTTCTATTTGATGTTGTAGTAGGCAATGCCATTCTATATGCCAATAAAGATGAAGCTCCTCCCCAAATTATTGTTGGAATAGAACAAAACAAACGTAACGAACGCTATACTGATTGCGCCTTTAACTTAGAGAACAGTTTGCCGACTCCCGAAGCCCAGCTCTTTTATAATTTTATAGGACGTGAACTGGTTTATTATATGGACGACAATTATCCGATTTCCCCTTTTAGAACTATTATTGGAAATACAGTAACAGCAAATTTCATCAACTATTACTTTATTGAACAGTACCCTACATTTAGTGCGTATGTTGCCATTAATCCGTATTACGGAATTGATGTCCCACATATGCTATTGAACAAAACAGGTGGAATCAAGGACGAAAACATGTACTATTATTTATCGAATGGAACATACAATGTGGAGAAGCGTGAAGCTTTAATAGAAGACACAAATAGCTTATTGTCAGATGTTGCCAATACACATTTTAAATACAAGTATGATGTTTTCACCAACAGTTCAAAAACAGCTTCCATCGGACAATCTATTGCCGGTGCTTACGGATTCATTTTTGATTTGTACTCAAGAATATCCAAAGAAGAATTTGAGCAAAATGTGCAGCATTTATCTCCTCCGGATGCCATTGCTTATTTAGAGAATAAATACGTTGAAATAGAATACTTATTTGGGACTTCAAAAAAAATCAGAGAAACGGATATTTATGCCATAGAACCTATTATATTAGACAAGGAAAATGGAGATTATCTCAAGAATTTTGGAGAGATGATTAACAAGCTATACCAAGAATCTCCTTTAGGAGATTATTATATAGGAAGGTATTATGAAATAGGAAAAAAATATAAGCAAGCCCTTAAATATTACAAAAACGGTTATAGTAAATTACCTCCTAATGATCCTAATGCAGATGGGTATTATCAAAATATTGAAAGAGTATTAAACAAACGCGATGGTCTAATTATAGACCCTGAATAAATAACTATATGAAAAAACTAATTACTTTATTATGCATCTTGGGAGCGACTTTTACTTATTCCCAGGAAAACCAAGTGGTTCAAGCCTCTATACCTAGCGAACAAGAATATGAATTTTCAACCATAATCGACATTGAAGCCAGCGCTGTTAAAAGCCAAGGAATCACCGGGACATGCTGGAGTTTCTCAGCATCCTCGTTCTTAGAGTCTGAAATCTACAGAAAGTCGGGTGAGTTTATTGACATTTCTGAAATGTTCAATGTACATAACACCTATCATATGAAAGCCTGGAATTATGTAATGCGTCAAGGCAAAATTCAGTTTAGCGAAGGTGGATTGGCTCATGATGTTATGAATTCTGTTCAAATGAACGGAATGGTCCCTGAAAGTGCCTACAGCGGATTGCTAACTGGAGCGAAAAGACACGACCATTCTAAAATTGTTCCTCAGTTGAAAACTGTTTTAGATGCGTATATCAAAGATGGAAAAGATTCAAAATACCCTGATTGGGAAAAAGCAACAGATTCAATTTTGGATATTGAATTAGGAAATTTACCTCAGGTATTTGTGTACAAGGGAGTGACGTACACACCTCAGAAATTTCTTGAAATGACTGAAATTGAAGTGTCAGATTATGTAACACTAACATCCTTTAACCATGTTGCTTACAATACTGAATTTGTATTGAATATTCCTGATAATTTTTCTAATGGATCCTTTAAAAATATTAAACTGGACCAGTTGGTGGAAGCCACAGATGAAGCCTTGAAGAATGGATACACTTTGGCTCTTGACTGTGATGTTTCTGAAAAAACATTTTCTCAAAAGCACGGTTTGGCTGTCGTACCAAAAGATCTTGAGAACAATAAAAAAGCATTGACTTATATTGTTGAAGAAGCTGAAATTTCGGAAGAGTACCGTCAGTCTGAATTTGAAAACTACAATACAACAGATGATCATTTGATGCATATTGTCGGATTAGTAAAAGACCAAAACGGAACGGAATACTACAAGGTTAAAAACTCTTGGGGAAGCACCGGAGATCGCGTTGGGAACGGAGGATACGTTTATATGAGTAAACCCTTTTTCAGACTAAAAACAATCTCTGTAATGGTACATAAAAATGCCATTCCGGAATCTATCAAGAAAGATTTAAAAATCTAGCGACAACCTTTACTGCAAAAGGTCTACAAATCAATTTAAATACTGCGAAAACCTCGGATTGCATCCGGGGTTTATTTTTTCTCTAAGAATGATTTCAATCTTCCAGGAATAAAATACGTCCAGCCTCCTTCACAACTTTCTCTTTGAAATTCTGGTACATCATCAGGAAAATCCTCCAAAACAACGGCTTTCACCGTTATCAACGTAGCTGCTCCTTTGGCTTCAAGATTGAAATGAACTATAGAATCTCCTGGATATTCCAAATACTTCCATTTATAACTTATTTGCCTTTCTAAAGCAACATTTACAACTCTCCATTCATGCGTAAAAGTGCGTCCTTCATTGTGTACAGTAAACGAAGTTTCAAATCCGACGTGCGCACTAAATTCAGAAATATTTTGAAAATACCATTGTGTCATTAATGGCAATTGTGTAATTGCTTTCCATACTTCTGAAACAGGGGATTTAATTTGAGCGGTAACTATAACAGGGGCTTCTGTGGTTTTCATAGGTTATTTTGTTGGTTTTATAAACCTACAAATTTTGAGTTTCTCAACCTATAAAACTAAAAAAACTTCCAGTTGGAAGTTTTTAATATTCTTTAAACAACTACACGTTCATGACCGATTTTATATCATAACCGTTCAATTTATCTTTGCCATTTAGGCCATCCAGTTGCATGATAAAGTTCAATTGCACGATTTCCCCGCCAAGACGTTCTACCAACTTGCATACAGCTTGAGCAGTTCCTCCAGTTGCCAATACATCATCATGAATAACAACACGCTCTCCCTTTTGAATAGCATCAATATGAATTTCTAATGAATCTTGTCCGTACTCTAATTGGTACGTTTCAGAAATGGTTTTAAAAGGCAATTTTCCTGGTTTACGGACTGGTACAAAACCAGCTTCGAACTCCTGAGCAATTAAAGAACCAAAGAAGAATCCTCGGGATTCCATTCCAACAACTTTATCTATTTTTTGATTTCCAATAAGATCCACCAGGTCTTCTTTACAACGCAGCATTCCTTCGGGATTTTTTAGTAGGGTCGTTATGTCTTTGAATTGAATTCCTTCCTTTGGGAAGTCTTCAATATTCCTGATATAATCTTCAATTTTTTTCATTTTGCAAAAATACAGAATTATCTCAATTTTTCAATGATTCGATGTTTTATTGTCATTTTAAACTGTGCAGAAAGAGCTTCTTTTATTGAAACTTTAAAATCTCATAACTGTCGAATACCTTCTTCCCATTTCAAGTTCCTTCTCACTTGTTCAACATCCCAAATTAAACCGGTCGGTTTTTGTCATATTGAATTGATTTTAAAATGTGGTTAATTGCACTGACTCGTGCAAAGGTCTTTCGATTTGCACGTATAATTTTCCATTTAACAGGTCCTGTTGCTGTTTTCTCAAACATCATGCGCTTATACTTCGTATACTCATCCCATAAACCTTGAGCAGCTTCATCCACAGGAGTCATTTTCCATTGTTTCAGAGGATCAGATTTAATTTCCGCGAATCTTTTAGCCTGCTCTTTCTTTGAGATTGACATGTACATTTTAACCAACCGTATTCCAGATTCGGTAATCATTCGTTCAAATTCATTCACCTGATTCATAAATATTTCATATTCCTCCTCAGAGCAGAATCCATTTACAGGTTCAACCACAGCACGGTTGTACCAACTTCTATCGAAAAATACAATTTCACCCGCTTTTGGGAATTCCTTTACATACCGTTGAAAATACCATTGCGTTCGTTCATCACTTGAAGGTCTTGGTAAGGCAACAATCCTCAAATGACGTGGATTCATACGCTCTGTAACTCTGCGGATAGCTCCACCTTTTCCGGCGGCATCTCTCCCTTCAAAAATAACAATGATACGTTCTCCTTCATCAATGGCCCATGACTGCAAACGAATCAATTCAACTTGTAGCTTCTTCAACTTGCGTTCGTAATTTACGAAACGCACTGCTTTTTCAAGATTGTAAGGCTCTTTTGACAATAAGGCTCTTAGCCCTTTATTCGTATTCAGAATATCTACGTCCTTTGGTGTTAAATTATATTCCGTCATAATTAATCATCTAATTGTTTTGAAGAACGGTAATAACGCATAATAATATTTGGATCTGCAGCAATGTTAGTTTGAGCACCCTCCTTACCATCATAATCAAATTGAGAAAGTACATATCTGATACATTCCAATCGTGCAACTTTTTTATCATTTGCCTGAACTGTTATCCATGGAGAATAAGGTGTATGAGTACGACTAAACATTTGTTCTTTGTAGTAGGTGTATGAATCCCATAACTCCTGTCCTTTCTCATCTACAGGGCTGAATTTCCATCTTTTCAGCGGGGTTTCAAGTCTGGATTTAAACCGTGCTAATTGCTCATCTTTTGAAATAGAGAACCAAAATTTAATCAACACCAGACCATCTTCGTAGAGCATATGTTCAAATTCAGGCACTTGGACCATAAATTCACTATACTGATCTTTATCGCAAAATCCCATAACAGGTTCTACTACCGCTCTGTTATACCAGCTACGATCGAAGAATACCATTTCTCCTGGGTTTGGCAATTTGGCAATATATCTTCTGAAATACCATTGACCCTTTTCAACCTCTGTCGGTTTGGTCAAGGCCACTAATTTTGTAACCCTTGGATTTAAGTGTTCTGTAAAACGGCGAATATTTCCACCTTTCCCAGCAGCATCTCTCCCCTCAAAAATGATGGCAACGCGCTTTTTATGTTTAAAAACCCATTGCTGTAGCTTAACCAATTCCATCTGAAGTAGACGCAGTTCCTTCTCATAAAAGAGTCTGGAATCTACTTTCTCAAGATCAATATTTTTCTCCGAAATTAATTCGCGTAATTGGTCATTAGTAGAAACACTGGTGAAATCCTCCAGTGTCAATTTAGGTTTAGTCTTCATATTGAGTTATTTATTCTACGGTGACGCATTCTATCGGGTTGTTCGATAGCTGCAAATTTGCGTCTGAAGGTGAAAGATAAGGAATTCCTAAACCTAATCCACGTAAAATAAATAATATTCCTATCACTATTACGAACACTGGAATGGCTTTTTGAATTCTGTTTCGGAACTTCAAAGTAACGAAATTTCCAAGAAGTAAAGCACCTGTCATCATTGGAACCGTTCCCAATCCGAAGAGTAACATATACCAGATACCATCTGTATATCTTGCTGTTGAAATTGCTCCAAGCACTGCCATATAAACCAATCCACACGGTAAAAATCCATTGAAAAACCCAATAAAGAAAATGGATTTACTGGATTTTTTAGACAGGTATAAGCCCATCTTTTGTTTTACCAATCCTATAGCTCTGTAAAAAGGCTGAGCTATCTTGAATTTACCCGAAACCGAACTCGGCAGTACAACAATGAGAATCATAACAACTCCCATTAAAATAGATAATCGCTGCTGGAATCCAGCCAGATATAATCCTTTTCCTATTAATCCAAAGAGTAAACCGATTAACGAATAAGTCAACAATCTTCCAAAGTGATATAAAAAGGTTTGAAATGCTGCTTTTGTTTTGTTGCTTCTATCTACAGGAATCACAAAGGCAATTGGTCCACACATACCAATACAGTGGAAACTACCCGCTAATCCTAAAATAAAAGCAGTCCAAAGCATTTAATAAATCATTTTTTCTTTAAATAAATAGTCTACTTCAAAAGCTTTCCATTCAATTTTTATATCCCATCTACCTTCGACCAATTGCTCTTTTGGAATCAACATTTTGTGATCTTCCAATTTGATTTCTTTTTTAAAATCAATTTTATCATTTGATAAACGTTGGAAAAATACAGTACCTGAAATTGCTCCTTCCTCAAACTCTTCCGGGAAATGAATAATCAATCCCTTTTCACTTTTTGAAACTGTAACATTTTCTTCCAGTTCTAATCCACGGTTTTCTTTATCGATTTCCTGTTGGTATAACAGTTCATCTTTGTAGTAATCTTCTGAGACCAGATGATGGTCATAATCAGGTAAAAACATTGCCTTATATACAAAAGACAAAATAAATATAATGAAGGCCGTTAATGTGATTACAATCCCTAAAGGCCATGAAATTTTTAACTTCATTCTAATTAATTTTTACAGGTCCAACAAACGTCGTGTTTGCCGTCTCAATTAATACATCATTTGAATATACACCAATTTTTATATCCTCTTTTCCCGAAGTCAAGGCGCTCTTTGGAATTTCAACAAATATAGTACCTCCTTTTAAATCCTGACGCGGAACATCAAGATTACCACCAACAATTTCAATTGTTCCTTCATGAGAAATTAATTTCATAGTTACCTTAACTACTGGTTCCGTTGTTTTATTTATAAGTTTTACAGTATAAATATTTTTAATGGAAGTCGGAGTGGCCTGGAATGATTGTCCCGGCAAGCGTAAAATGGTTGCCTCAACATCATTTCTCAGAAATATCATAGCGACAAGTAAACCTAATAAAATGGTCAAAATTCCCGAATATGCCCACAATCTTGGTGTAAACTTAAACGGTTCTTTCTTTTCAATATTGGCTTCGGACGCATAGCGGATTAATCCACGATCAAATCCGGTTTTATCCATAATGGCATCACAAGCATCTATACATGCTGTGCAGTTCACACATTCCAGCTGTGTTCCATTTCGAATATCAATGCCTGTCGGACAAACCTGAACACATTGTTTACAATCGATACAATCACCATGTCCTAAAGTCGCTCTATCTTCATCCTTCCGAATTTTCTTTCTGCCACTCTCTCCTTCTCCTCGGACAAAATCATAGGCTACATTAATAGACTTATCGTCTAAAAGTACACCCTGCAATCTTCCATACGGACAAACAATGATACATACCTGTTCTCTGAACCAGGCAAATACGAAATAAAATATTAAAGTAAACGCTACTAATTTAATCAGTGTTGCTAAATGAGCAGATGGTCCATCAGTGATATAACCTAATACAGCATCTGAACCAATTAGGTAGGCTAAAAAGACATTTGAAATGATAAATGAAATAATAAAGAACACTGACCATTTTAACAATCGCTTTCGAATCTTTTCAGCATTCCATGGCATTTTGTCCAGCTTGATTTGCTTTGAACGATCGCCGTCAATTAAATATTCAATTTTTCGGAATACCATTTCCATAAAAATGGTTTGCGGACAAATCCAGCCACAAAAAATTCTACCGTAAATTACTGTAAAAAGAATAACGAAAACAACACTGAGTAGCAGTGAAACTACTAGAAGATGAAAATCCTGAGGCCAAAATGGAAATCCGAAGATATGAAACTTGCGTTCAAAGACATTGAACAACAAAAACTGGTTACCCTTTATCTTAATAAAAGGGGCCAGCACTAAAAATGCCAACAAAAACCAACTTATGAAGGTTCTGTAATTGTAGTATCTTCCTTTTGGTTTTTTTGGATAAATAAAATTACGCTCACCTTCACGCGTAATTGTACCAATTGAATCTCTGAATACCTCTTTTTCCTGACTTCCCATCTTACAAAAAAACTGATTTCTAAACTGTCCTCTAATTTATAAAATGCTATTGCGTTCTATGCAACCTTAGTGACACGTTTAGAAATCAGTCTTTATTTCTAATATATTAATCTATTATTCTTCTGGATAAATAATATCTCCTTCTGGTGCTTTAGGGTTTGCTGGTGCAGTTCCTTGCATCGAAATGATGTAACTCGCTAACAAAATACGGTCCTCACGAGAAATCGTTGATTCCCAGGCAATCATTCCTTTTCCTGGTCTACCACCATTCGTAAGCGTATTATATAAAGACACTACATCTCCTCCTAAAATCCACTTATTATCAGTTAAATTAGGACCAATACTTCCTCCTAAATCAGCTAAGTGACAAGCGACACACGTTTTTTCAGCAAACAATGCTTTTCCTTTTGCTAAATCAGCTGGATCCGTAGTTGCAACGATATTTGAATCGTCAAATAACTCTGGATTTGCTTCTTTATAGGCATCTACTTCTGCCTGTGCTTCTGCCACTTCTATTTCGTATTCCATTTCCTGATTGTATGTTTCAGGGTTGTTAAATACGTTGAAGTAATACACGATGCTGATAACAATTGTGATAAAGAATCCATACAACCACCATGGTGGTAATACATTGTCTAATTCCTTAATTCCATCGTAATCGTGATCTAATAATATTTCATCTTCGGTTTCTAAGTCGTGCGCCTTTGTCAAATTGCGCCAAAACTTTTTCCATCCTGAAACCTCTTTTTGACTTTTACTCATGATTAAATTCGTTTATAGTTAAATCGCTCTCAAGCGGTAATTGACTTTTTTCTTCAATACTTCTCTTCGGAAGTTTAAATACAAATATCAACATGGATACAAATACTATGAAGAAAAGCAACAAGGAAATGATTGGGTAGATTTCTACCCCGTCAATTCCTTCTAAATTATGTTTAATAAACTTTAACATACTCCTATTTTAAAGCTGTTTCGTTTCCTTCTGCCTTGATATCTGTTCCAAGACGCTGTAAGTATGCAATTAAAGCTACAATCTCCTTCGTTTGAATATTGCTTGAACCGTAGTTTGCAACGTATTCAGGGTCTTGTCTTAAATTATTTTCAATTTCTTTCGCTTGAGCTACCAACGCAGCTTTCGCTCCTTGAATATCTTCCTCAGTATATGGGACGCCAACAATGACTAAACCTTTCATTTTAGCTTCTAAATCTGACGCATTCAACGTGTTTTTCACCAACCAAGGGTAACGTGGCATTATAGAACCTGGTGATGTAGATCTTGGATCAATCATATGGTTAAAGTGCCAGTTGTCGTTGTACTTACCTCCTAAACGATGCACATCTGGCCCTGTTCTCTTAGATCCCCATAAGAATGGATAATCGTATACGAATTCTCCAGCCTTTGAGTATTCACCATAACGCTCAACTTCTGAACGGAACGGACGAATCATTTGAGAGTGACAGTTGTTACAACCTTCACGGATATAAATATCTCTACCCTCGAGTTCCAATGGTGAATAAGGCTTCACGCTTGTAATTGTAGGAACATTTGATTTTACTAAAATCATAGGTACAATCTCTACAAGACCACCAATTAATACAGCTACGGTCGTTAAGATTGTGAATAATACTGTTTTTCTTTCTAACCAGGTATGGAATCCTTCACCAGCAATGCGTCCTCCAGTAATTTTTTTCAATGGAGCAGCTTCTGCCAATTCATCCTCTACAGGAGATCCTTGCTTAGCCGTCATGATGATGTTATAACCCAATATTAGGAAACCTGTTAAGTACAAAGTTCCTCCTACTGCACGCATCGCGTACATAGGAATAATTTGTGTTACAGTTTCTAAGAAGTTTCCATACACTAATGTTCCATCTGGATTGAAATCTTTCCACATTAACGCTTGCGTAAATCCGGCAATGTATAGTGGAATTGCATAGATTAAGATTCCTAAAGTTCCTAACCAGAAGTGTGTGTTTGCTAATTTCTTTGAGTACAATTCAGTCTTCCAAAGTTTCGCTGCCAACCAGTAAACAATACCGGCAATCATGAATCCGTTCCAAGCTAATGCTCCAACATGCACGTGGCCCACAATCCAGTCGGTGTAATGTCCAATTGCGTTTACGTTTTTAAACGATAACATTGGTCCTTCAAATGTTGCCATACCATAACCAGTAATCGCAACCACAAAGAATTTTAATACAGGGTTCTCACGAACTTTATCCCATGCTCCACGAAGTGTTAAAAGACCGTTAATCATACCACCCCATGATGGGAAAATCAACATTACGGAGAATACAGTACCTAAGTTTTGTGCCCACTCCGGAAGTGCTGTATATAATAAGTGGTGAGGTCCAGCCCAAATATACAAGAAGATCAATGTCCAGAAGTGGATGATTGATAATCTGTAAGAATAAACAGGTCTGTTCGCCACTTTAGGTACGAAGTAGTACATCAGTCCAAGCACCGGTGTAGTTAAGAAGAACGCCACCGCGTTGTGTCCGTACCACCATTGCACCAAGGCGTCCTGAACTCCAGAGTACACAGAGTAACTCTTAAATCCAGTGATAGGCATTTCAAGGTTGTTAAAAATGTATAGAACAGCTACGGTGATAAGGGTTGCGATGTAGAACCAAATTGCCACGTAAATATGACGCTGTCTACGTTTTAAAATTGTTCCAATCATGTTCACTCCAAACACTACCCATATGAGAACCACCATAATGTCAATTGGCCATTCTAATTCAGCGTATTCTTTTGAACTTGTTAATCCAAGAGGCAAAGTAATGGCTGCTGCGACAATGATTGTCTGCCATCCCCAAAAGTGAATTCTACTTAAAACATCATTAAACATTCGCGTTTTAAGCAATCTTTGCATTGAATAATAAATACCCATAAAAATTCCGTTCCCTACAAAGGCAAAAATCACGGCATTGGTGTGCAGTGGTCTCAATCGACCGAAACTCAACCAAGAAATTGCATTATCTGATCCTGCAAATTCTAACAAGCCTGGGAAAACAAAAAGTAGCGCTACAATCAGCCCTACTAACATCCCTACAACTCCCCAAAGAATTGTAGCCCAAAGGAACATTTTTATGATTTTATTATCATAATAAAACTGTTCTTTTTCCATACTAAATTGATTATCTATTATTATTTATTTTGAACTTCTGTTTTATCCTTAACTAACTCATCATCAAACAACATACGCACAGATGGCGTATAGGTATCATCATACTGACCCGACTTGACTGACTTGATAAAAACTATAAAAAAGAATATAGCAACGACTATGCTTACTCCAATTGTAATGTAGACAACTTCCATGTAGTTAGTTAATAGTTAGTTTATACCGAAGCAAATGTAAATGTATCCCCGCTCCTAAAATATGATAATTATCACGTTTAAAGATAGCAATTAAATTTAAACGAAATTAAGGTCTTATTTCCTTGAAATATAATTCGTTAAGACTGTCACAAAAATGACAATTGAAATCGAGCTCAAAGGCATTAAAATAGCCGCGACCACAGGTGTAAGCTGTCCTGTTAGAGCAAAATACATACCGATTATATTGTACATAAATGATAGTACAAAACTTGCCTTAATCACTTTAATAGTACCCTTTGCAAGTCTCATAAACAAAGGAATCTCATTGAATTTGCCCGCATCCAAAATTGCATCACATGCAGGAGAAAAAACATTCACATCTTCTGAAATTGCTACTCCCACATTACTCTGTGCAAGCGCCCCGGCGTCGTTCAAACCATCACCTATCATCATCACATTTTCTCCATCACTTTGAAGCCTCTTAACGAAAGCTAATTTACGCTCTGGCTTCTGATTAAAATACATTTTAGTAGCACTTGGCAACACCTGTTCCAGATACTCCTTTTCACCCTCATTATCACCCGAAAGAATGATTAACTTATTCCATTTAACCAATTCTTCAAATACTTTTGAAGTTCCTTTTCGATAAGAGTTTCTGAAGATATACTTCCCTTTATAATCCTCATCCATCGATATGTGAATTGCCGTTTCATTCAAAACATTCTTTGAAACTTCCAAGAAGTTTGCTGAACCAAGTTTAATTGTTTGATTGTCGACTTTTGCTATAATTCCTTTCCCCAATACTTCTTCAAAACTTTCGACTTCTGAAGAACTTTCGGTTGAAATTTTGTTATACAGTCCACGACTTAATGGATGATTTGAAGCTCTTAGAACAGCTTTTAAAGCCTTCAATTCAGGTACAGTTAGCTTTTCACCCTGATAGTCAATCGTACTACTATCACTTGTGGTTATGGTTCCTGTTTTATCAAATACTACTGTATCTACTTTTGAAAGTCGCTCAATCGCATCCCCATTTTTCAAATAGAATTTTCGATATCCAAAAATACGCAGCATATTTCCTATTGCAAATGGTGCTGACAATGCCAAAGCACATGGGCAAGCAATAATCAAGACAGCAGTTACAACATTCACGGCCATTCTCGGATTATAGAAATACCAAAAGATTCCTGCAAAAAACGCGATTGCTAAAATGATATAGGTGAAATATTTACTAATTTGGTCTGTTAAGGATTTAATAGACTTCGTGTCTTTATTGTCGAATACATCATTACTCCAAAGTTGTGTAAGGTAACTTTGCTCGACAGTATTTATGACTTCCATTTCAATAGCTCCGGAAGTTTGCTTCCCTCCTGCAAAAATCTTGTCGCCCGAACTCTTCTCAACCGGAATAGATTCACCAGTTACAAAGCTGTAATCTATGTGTGCATTGCCATTGATTAGAATACCGTCTACTGGAATCAACTCTTCATTTCGAATCAATAATCGATCTCCTTTCTCAATGTCTTTTACGGCAATATTCTTTTCAATTCCTCCTTTAAGCAACGTAACCGCAATTGGAAAATAGGATTTATAGTCGCGTTCAAAAGATAGAAAATTATAGGTTTTTTGTTGAAATATTTTTCCTAGCAACAGAAAGAATACCAAACCAGTCAGACTATCAAAGAATCCCGAACCAAGATCGAAAATCACCTCAACAGAACTTCGAATAAACAAAACTGAAATCCCTAAAGCAATTGGAACATCAATATTTAGCATACTGTATTTAATTCCCTTGTAGGCTGAAATGAAATAATCTTTTGCTGAATAGAAAACTACAGGAACAGACATCAGTAACATGATCCAACGGAATAGGTGCTTGTATTTCTCCAGCCAATATCCGTCGACTTGAAAATATTCAGGAAATGACAATAACATCACATTTCCAAAACTAAAAGCAGCGATTGCCACCTGATAAATGAGTGTCTTATCAATCTTGGAGACTTTTGCATCTGCATCTTCAAGACTAATATAGGGTTCATATCCAATGGAAGTAATAAGCTCAACTAATTCTTTTAGATTGGCTGACTCATTCTTGAATGTAATTCGGACTGTCTTTTTAGGGAAATTAACCATGGATGTTGACACTCCTTGATTGAGTTTACTCAGATTTTCTAACACCCAAATACACGAACTACAATGAATGCTTGGGATATAAAATTCCACTACAGATACACTACCATCATTGAATTCCAATAACTTTTCAACAATTTCTTCATTCTCCAAATAATTGTACTTTCCTTTGATATCGATTGGGATTGTTCCCGGTGTAGTCTCTAAGTCGTAATAACACGAAAGATCATTCGCATTTAAAATTTCGTAAACCGTTTTACAGCCATTACAACAAAATAATAAAGCATTAAATTCTATTTGTTCAGAACTACAATCATTTCCACAATGATAACAACTTTCTTTACCCATGCATTTCAAATGAAGAACAAAAGTATCTATTATTGACTATTGTCATAGGATTATTCTAAAATATTTTTTATACATTTACATGCGAATAAACACTATCTTAGATCTTATATGAGTACCACTAAATGCGGTCAGTGCATTATTAAGAGGTTTAACTCTTTGAATTGTCTGACTCACAACGAACTTGAGGACATCTCTAATCATAAAACCTCCTTATCTATACGTAAGGGGGAAAAATTAATCACAGAAGGACATACAATCAACGGACTTTATTGTATTAAAGACGGTAAAGCAAAGCTTACTAAATTGAATACAAATGGTAAAGAACAAATTATCAAATTTGTAAAACAAGGTGATATTTTAGGTCATCGTTCAATTTTGGGTGAAGAATTGGTTGGATTAAACGCCATTGCATTGGATGACATGCGTGTGTGTTTTATTCCGAAAGGAGATATTTTAACTGCTATCAAGGAGAACAATAATTTCACCTTAGATTTAATGCGAAATATTTCGCAACAACTGAATGAAGCAAATACTTCAATTTCACAAATGGCTCAAAAGCCTGTTAAGGACCGATTAGCTGATACCTTATTACAACTTGAAGTAATTTTCGGATTAGATTCAGAAGGATGCATCAATATTGTTTTAACACGTGAGGAAATTGCAAATACAATTGGTACAGCTACAGAATCTGCTATTCGTTTACTTTCTAATCTTAAAAAAGATGGTGTTATTGCATTGGAAGGAAAGCGAATTAAAATTTTAGACAAAAGAACGCTAAGAAATATTTCCGATGGATACTAATTTTTAGATCTATCTCAAAAATAAAAAAGCCTGCGATTGCAGGCTTTTTTATTTTATTTCAATAACAACTTACACTAAGCTAGCTGCAATTCTTTTATATATACCTTTTTCAAGTTTAGAACGGATTGCTGAGAACGATTCAATCGTTTCTGCAACATCTTCTAAAGTATGAGAAGCCGTTGGAATTAGCCTTAAAATGATCAATCCTTTTGGAATTACAGGATATACAACGATAGAACAGAAAATTCCGTAGTTCTCTCTTAAATCATTTACCATTGCCATAGCCTCAGGAATATCACCTTCCAAAAACACAGGCGTCACACATGAATTTGTTTTACCAATATTGAATCCATTTTCTGTAAGACCACTTTGTAGGGCATCTACATTCTCCCACAGTTTTTCTTTTAGCTCAGGCATCGTTCGCAGCATGTCTAAACGCTTTAAAGCTCCTTTCACCAATGTCATAGGTAAAGACTTGGCAAACATTTGAGAACGCATATTGTACTGTAAATATTGAATGATATCTTTATCTGCTGCAAAGAAAGCTCCAATACTCGCCATAGATTTTGCAAATGTTGCAAAATACACATCAATTTCATCTTGAATACCTTGCTCTACTCCTGCTCCTTTTCCTCCTTCACCAAGCGTTCCAAAACCCGGTGCATCATCCACTAATAATCTGAAATTGAATTTCTTCTTAAGCGCAACGATTTCTTTTAATTTACCTTGCTCTCCGCGCATTCCAAATACTCCTTCAGAAATCACAAGTATTCCTCCTCCAGTTTCTTCAGCAATTTTAGTCGCACGAACCAGGTTCTTCTCTAAACTTTCAACATCATTGTGCTGGTAAGTAAAACGTTTTCCATGGTGTAAACGTACACCATCAATAATACATGCATGTGAATCGATATCGTAAACAATAACATCGTTTTTACTCACAAGTGCATCAATTGCAGAAACCATTCCCTGGTAACCGAAGTTTACCAAGTACGCAGCTTCTTTATTTACAAACTCCGCACACTCTCTCTCTAATTGTTCGTGATATTTCGTATGACCGGACATCATACGTGCTCCCATGGGATAAGCCATTCCATACTCAGCAGCTGCTTCAGCATCTGCCTTTCTAACTTCCGGATGATTCGCAAGACCTAGGTAATCATTAATACTCCAAGTAATAACCCTTTTACCATTAAATGTCATTCTATTCGAGATTTCACCCTCAAGCTTAGGAAATACATAGTAGCCTTCAGCCTGTTTCGCCCATTTTCCTAAAGGACCTTTATCTTTAACGATTCTATCAAATAAATCTTTCATATATATGTTCAATTCATACAACCCAAGAAGTCTTGAGTTTTGCAAGTGCAAATTACGGTAATTTTTTGTTGCTATTCAAATGTTATAGAAACAAAAAAGAGGCCTACAAAATTATTGAGACCTCTTTAAATATCGCTATTCGTATTATTTATTTCACGTATTCAACAGGTTCATGAACCTCATTTTCTGCTTCTAAAAAACCTTGTTCTTTCATCCAGTCATCGCTGTAAATTTTCTCCATATAACGAGAACCATGGTCCGGCAAAATTAAAACCACCTTTGAATTTTCATTAAAATATCCTTTATCAGCATATTGCAACATCGCTTGAATAACAGCCCCGCTGGTATATCCTGTGAATAAACCTTCAGTTACCGCCAATTCACGAGCTCTATGTGCAGCATTTTCATCAGAAACTTTTTCAAACTCATCGATCACTTCAAAGTTGGTCGCGGTTGGAATTAAATTTTTTCCTAAACCTTCAATTCTATATGGGTAAATTTCATTTTCATCAATTTCACCTGTCTCGTGGTACTTTTTTAAAATTGAACCAAATGCATCAACACCTAAAATTTGGATATCAGGATTTTGTTCTTTCAAATACTTACCAGTCCCTGAGATTGTTCCTCCGGTGCCACTTGCCACGATTAAATGTGTAATTTCACCATTAGTCTGCTTCCAAATTTCTGGTCCGGTAGACAAATAATGAGCTTCCGAATTTAATTGATTAAAGTACTGATTGATATAAACAGAATTCGGCATTTCTGCATGAAGTCTCTTAGCTACTTCGTAATAAGATCTTGGATCATCTGCGGCTACGTTTGCAGGACAAACATATACTTTTGCCCCCATGGCTTTGAGCATATTAATTTTCCCTGGAGCTGCTTTTGAATTTACAGCCAACACACATTTGTAACCTTTCAACACACTTACCATCGCTACACTAAACCCCGTATTTCCGGAAGTAGTTTCAATAATAGTACTGCCCGGGTTCAGAATACCCTTACGCTCAGCTTCCTCAATAATATGCAAAGCAATTCTGTCCTTCATAGAATGACCAGGATTGAATCCCTCATATTTCACGAAGAAATTACCTTTAAGTCCGGCTGTAATTTTATTTAATTTAAGCAATGGTGATTCACCAATTAGGTCTAATACATTGTCTGTAATACCTACGTTTTTTGTCATTTTGTGGTTTTTTTTCTGGAATAACTCAATTATCAAAACCTCAAAAATTGAGTGCTTCCAACATGCAAATTTAACAATTTTTTATAAACATAGAACCTTATTTTCCAAATCTAAAAGGAATGAATAATCTCTAGCTATTTCTTTAAGAGCGTCAAAACGTCCTGAAGCTCCTCCATGTCCGCTTTCCATATCTGTATGGAATAACAACAAATTATCATCTTGCTTGAGCTCCCTCAATTTTGCAACCCACTTTGCAGGTTCGAAATATTGCACCTGAGAATCATGTAATCCTGTGGTGACCAACATATTTGGATAATGCTGGGATCTTACATTATCATAAGGAGAATAACTTTTCATATAATAATAAAAATCTTCATTATTTGGATTACCCCATTCATCATACTCTCCTGTTGTTAAGGGAATTGACTCATCTAACATGGTAGTTACAACATCAACGAACGGAACGGATGCTATTACACCATGAAACAATTCAGGGTTCATATTTACAACAGCTCCCATCAGAAGGCCTCCAGCAGATCCTCCGCTAGCATATAAATGCTGAGGACTGGTATAATTTTCTTCAATTAAATATTTGGCACAATCTATAAAATCGGTAAATGTGTTTTTTTTATGGAACAATTTCCCATCTTCATACCATTGGCGTCCCAGATACTCACTTCCTCTAACATGAGCAATAGCAAAAACAAATCCACGATCCAACATACTCAATCTTGTTGTGCTAAATCCAGGGTCAATAGTATAACCGTAAGAACCATATGCATACAACAATAAAGGAGTCTCGGAACTTATAATAGTGTTTTTATGATGCACCATTGAAACAGCTATATTAGTGCCGTCTTGAGCTGTGGCCCAAACACGGCGACTTAAATAATTTTCCTTTGAGAATTTACCCCCCAAAACTTCCTGTTCTTTTTGAATTTCGTTCGTTTTTTTAACTATGTCATAATCAATGACTGAACTTGGAGTCGTTAAAGAGTTATAACTATAACGGATTACATTCGAATCGAATTCCGGATTGAAATGTACTCCGGCTGTATATGTTTCCTCTTCAAAAGGCAAGTAATAATCTTCAGAATCATTCCACTTCTTGATTCGAATTTTATTCAAACCGTTGATGCGCTCTTCAATAACGATAAAGTCTTTATAAATAGAAAAATCTTCAAGTAGAACATCTTCTCTGTGATTAATAAAATCCGTCCAGTGTTCAATAGAGGTTTCACCTTCAGGCGACTTCATAATTTTAAAATTTGTAGCATCATCTTTATTGGTTAGGATATAAAAACTATCCTCAAAATGTCCAATACTATATTCCAAATCCCTTTGACGTTTAGCAAAGAGTTTAAACTCCCCAAATGGATTATCACTTTCTAAAATTCTGTATTCACTTGAAACCGTGCTGTACGAACCAATTGCCAGATATTTTTTTGACTTCGTTTTATACACATACGTGCTAAAAGCTTCATCTTCTTCAAAAAACACCATAACATCTTCACTTGGGTCAGTACCTAAAATATGGCGGTAAATGGCCTCACTTCTTAAGGTAGTCGCATTTTTCTTGGTATAGAATACCGTTTTATTATCAGCAGCCCAAATAGCAGTCCCTGTAGTATTCTCAATGCGCTCGGGATAAACTTCTCCTGAAATTAAATCTTTAAAATGTAACGTATACTCTCTTCTGCTCACAATATCGATACCATATGCTACCAAATTATTATTCGGACTCACTGAAAGTCCAGTCAATTTATAATAGGAATGTCCTTCTGCTAATTGGTTTACATTGAAAAGTACTTCTTCTTGCCCATTCAAACTTTTAAACTTTCTTGAAAAAATTGGGTATTGGCGCCCTTTTTCAAAACGCGTAATATAGAAATAATCATTCTTTTTATAAGGAACGGACTCATCATCTTCTTTTATCCGTGCTTTCATTTCATCGAACAATGCATTCTGAAAACCGTCAGTATGCTTCGTTTTTTCTTCGAAATAGGCGTTTTCCTTGTTCAGGTATGAAATCACTTCCGGATTCTCCTTTTCATTTAACCAGTAGTAGTTATCAATACGGACATCTCCATGAATCTCAAGCTTCTTTTCTTTTTTAGCTGCTAAAGGTCTTTTACCCCTTTCTTCTATCATCTTTTACACTTTTCGTAGATGTGCAAAAATAGTATATTTGCACGTGTTAACCACTTAAAAAAGGATTAAAAAATGTTTGGAGATTTATCTGGAATGATGGGTAAACTAAAAGAAGCTCAGCAAAAAATTGAAGAAACCAAGAAAAGATTAAACACTGTTTTAGTAGATGCTGAATCAGGGAATGGGAAAGTGAAGGTGACTGTTACAGCGAACCGAGAAGTGAAAAACATCACGATAAGTGAGGAACTCACTGATAAAGATGAAATTTCAGATTATTTAATTTTAGCTTTAAATGAAGCGCTTTCAAAAGCGAATAATATTAATGAAACCGAACTGGCGGCGGCTGCCAAAGATGGAATGCCAAATATTCCTGGCATGGATATGTTCAAATAGTGATTCAATTTTATTGAGTTACTTCTAATAACACCGAAAGCATTTGCTTCCGACTCCGTTCCACTAAAATTAAATTGAACCTCAGAACAAAGTTCATCGGTAGATTTTTAAAAGAAATATTCGTCTTTAAATCCAATTAAATAGCATTTTTCCTGAGCACGGGTCAAAGCAGTATACAACCAACGAAGGTATTCAACAGATTGCCCGTCTGGCAGATAAGGCTGTTCGATAAACACCTTTTTCCACTGACCACCCTGCGACTTATGGCAGGTTACTGCATAAGAAAATTTCACTTGCAAGGCATTGAAGTATTTATTCTTTTTAATTGCTAATAGCTGTTTGTATTTGGATTGATTGGCAAAATCCTTACCGACTTCCTGATATAAACGATTTGATTCTTCATAGGACAAAGAAGGTGTTTCGGAAGTCAGCGTATCCAGTATCAATACTGTTTCAAAAGGTTTTTGAGTTGGGTAATCAACCATTCGAACTTTTACTTCAGCAAATTTAAATCCGTACAATTCTTTTATGTTGAAAATCTCCAGAATTTCACACACATCTCCGTTTGCTATAAATCCTGCATCACTGGAATCATCAAGCCAGAAATAATTATTTTTTACTACCATCACAAAATCGCCCGTCGCAATTTCATTCTCAAGTCCTAAAATTTTGCTTCGAATCTGCTGATTGTACTGATTTGCCCTTTTATTGGAACGCACAATAAATGTTGAATCCTCGATTCCATCTTCACCGTCATAAGCCATTTGGATAGCATCCTGAATTTCGTATCCATCAATTAAACGTTCTAAGTCGGGATATCCCATTTCGAACTTAAATGTTGTGAAACCGTGAGTCCCTATACTTTGTCTTAAATCAGTTGCATTAATCAATACTCCTGAATGCTCATGTTGACGCATCACCTCATTTAGTTCGAACTCAATGACATCTTTGTTATAATTAAATCCAAGTTTCGAGGCATCAAGAGCAGGACTGACATCTAATTTAACCGGTGGTAACTGAGCAGTATCTCCAATAAAAATAGCTTTACATTTTACACCACTGTATATATAGGATATCACATCGTCCAAAAGTGAACCATTCTCGAACAATTTTGCATTACTTGGACTATCCGGAATCATTGATGCTTCATCAATAATAAAAATTGTATTTGTATGTTTATTTTGTTGCAAGGTAAAGTCGACTCCTCCCCCCTTATTTTTTTTTGGATAGTATATTTTTTTATGAATGGTATAAGCTGGTCTTCCAGAATATCCCGAGATTACTTTAGCAGCTCTTCCAGTTGGAGCCAGCAATACTGCTTTTACACCAACACGCCATAAATTATTCACTACTGTACTGATTGTAGAGGTTTTACCTGTACCTGCGTAACCTTTCAATAAAAACAATCCATCTTTACTTGAATCAAAAACAAATTCTGAAAGTTTTACCAACAGTTCATTCTGCAAAATAGTAGGTTCAAAAGGAAACTTTTTCACTAGTTCTTGATAGAACTTTGGCGCGGTTTTTGTCATAAAGAAAAATAAAAAATCAAAGATACAAATTGATTTACTGGCAAAAATTTTTACCCTTAAAAAAAATTTGTAGATTTGCGTACATTCATTAAAAAATACAAAATTTAAACATTTAAAATGAACACAATTTTAATTATTGTAGCCGCAGTTGTAGTTACAGGTCTATTAGCATATGCCATCGTAAATTTAATCCCAAGAAAACTACACTGGATAGTCTCTATTGTACTTATTGGATTGGCTGGATTCTTAATTTATAAAATTAATTTCGAGATTCAAAAGCCTGTTGCATTTAACAAGGAAAAGAAAGTACGATACGCGAAAGTAATTGAAAAATTAAAGATCATAAGAGATGCTGAGGTAGCTCACAAAAAAGTTACTGGAACTTATATTTCAAACGGAGATAGCTTAATCGCGTTTATCGACACAGCTAAATTCGCTATTACTCAAACGAGAAACGTACCTAAAACTATCCAATTGGGTGGTGGAATTACGAAAGAAATTGAAGAAAGAGTTGTTGATACTATCGGATACGAAGATGTAAGAAATTCTTTCGCTGGAAGAGACTACAAAAACATGATGTTAATTCCTGATACTGACCCTCAACAGAACTTCGTTATTGAAGTTGGTGAAATTCAAAAGTTTACAGATGTAATTGCTCCGGTATTTGAGGTGAAAGTTGACAAAGGACTGATCTTAAAAGGAATGGATTACAACTTGATTAAGCAAGAAAAAGAAGCTATTGGTGGAGAAGAAATTCGAGGAGAATTTGTGAGCATAGGTTCTTTGGTAGAAGTTAGTGAAGACGGTAACTGGCCTCCATTCTATGACAAAGCTGATAGAAAAGATAACGACGAATAAAGGAAGTAATTATACTTCTAACGAAGAAAATCATTTATCCATCCAACTTAGTTTGGATGGATTTTCTTTTTGCGTCTATAATGGCGAAACTCAAGCACTTGAAGCTTATAGTACTTACGAATTACAAACGGGAGGTTCTCCTTACAAACACCTTGAACTGGTAAAAGAAATTTTTGAAACTGATGGATTACTGAAGCCAATTTATAAGTCGGTGAGTGTTTCGCATTTTAATAATTTAGTGACCCAGGTTCCAAAAGCTTTTTTTAATATTGAAGAATTACCCTCGTACCTTCAATATTCCATCAAAATTTTAGAAGACGATTATATTACATACGACGAAATTTCGGGTACAGGGATTATGAATGTTTATATTCCCTTTGTGAATATCAACAACTTCTTAATCGATCGCTTTGGAAGTTTTGTGTTTAAGCACTCTTCTACAGTGTTCATTGAAAAAATTGCGCAGGAATTTAAGCATAACGAACAAGACACTATTTTTGTGAATGTTTACAATGGTTCTTATGAACTCTTAGCTTTAAAAGGTAATAAGTTTCAATTATTCAATAGTTTTAACTTCAATACTAAAGAAGATTTCATCTACTATATTTTATTCACTGCTGAGCAACTGGATTGGAATCCTGAAGAGTTTTCCTTAGTTCTTATGGGCGATATTGAAAAGGATTCAGAAATCTATAATACCGTTTATAACTACGTTAGAAATATTTCCTTTTATAAAAACAGTAAAGGCTACAATTTATTACGAGACAATTCGGCACACGCCCACTTTACGCTTTTAAATAGTTAACTATGCGCATTATTTCCGGTATCTATAAAGGAAAGAGGTTACAAGCCCCAAAAAATCTGCCTGTCAGACCCACGACAGACATGGCCAAAGAGTCGCTTTTTAATATTCTGAACAACCTTTATTAATTTCACGAATTAAAAGTCCTGGATCTTTTTTCTGGAACTGGAAATATTTCATTTGAATTCGCTTCCAGAGGAACTAAAAATATCACAGCGGTTGACGGACATTACGGTTGTGTTAAATGGATTAATACAACTTCAAAACATCTAGATGCGCCGATTCAGGCCATTAAAAGTGATGTGTATAAATATTTGGGTAAAACACAACAAAGATTTGACATTATCTTTGCAGACCCTCCGTACGATTTCGAAAAAGAAAAGTTTGAGGAAATTATAAATTTAGTTTTTGAAAAAGAATTGCTTGAAGAAAACGGATTATTAGTGGTTGAGCATTCAAAATATACCCAATTAGACGATCACGATAAACTTAGCTACCAAAAAAAGTATGGAGGAAATATGTTTAGCTTTTTCGAGAACGATCAAGACGTGTAATTCCAGGAGTTTCATCTCCATACCCCCTCAACTACAGTAAAGTTTCGATGATTTTATTCTCGGTAATACCTTCAGCTTCAGCTTTATAATTTTTCACAATTCTATGACGTAAAATAGCATAAGCTACAGCTTTCACATCTTCGATGTCGGGAGAATATTTTCCTTGTATAGCGGCATGTGCTTTTGCTCCAAGAATCAAGTTTTGAGAGGCCCTTGGTCCTGCTCCCCAATCCACATAATTCTGAACAATTTCAGGTGCATGTTCCGAATTCGGACGCGTTTTAGAAACTAAACGTACCGCATATTCGATCACATTATCAGCCATAGGAATACGTCTTATTAGATGTTGAAATTCTAAAATTTCCTGATTGCTCAACTGAGGTTTAATTTCAGGATCCTCATCATTGGTTGTATTCTTTACCACTTCAACCTCCTCTTCGAACGTCGGATAATCCAAATAAATAGAAAACATGAACCGGTCTAATTGAGCTTCAGGTAAAGGATATGTTCCCTCTTGCTCAATTGGGTTTTGTGTAGCGAGTACGAAAAACGGCTTATCCAATTTGTAATTATGTCCAGCCACAGTTACAGTGCGTTCCTGCATAGCTTCTAATAAAGCAGCTTGTGTTTTCGGAGGAGTTCTGTTAATTTCATCTGCTAAAATAATATTACTGAATATCGGTCCGCGAATGAATTTAAAATGATTGGTTTCATCCAGAATTTCACTTCCAAGAATATCACTCGGCATTAAATCCGGGGTGAATTGAATGCGCTTAAAATCCAATCCTAATACCTCAGCAATTGTATGTACAATCAATGTCTTAGCCAGCCCAGGAACAC
Organism: Flavobacteriaceae bacterium; assembly: GCA_964227255.1. Classification (GTDB taxonomy): domain Bacteria; phylum Bacteroidota; class Bacteroidia; order Flavobacteriales; family Flavobacteriaceae; genus Lutibacter. Next base: position 4,671 of record CAXQVI010000013.1, on the reverse strand, counting down.
CAATCAACAAGGAATGACCCCCACAAAGAATTGACAATAAAATATGATCAACGGCCTCATTCTGACCAACGATAATTTTAGCAATCTCAGCCTTTAAGGCTTGATGTTTCTTAACAAGTAAATCTAAAGCGGCTACATCAGACATGAATTATTGTTTTTTCCAGTTTTTCTTGAACTCACATTTTTTGTGCACTCCGTTCAATTTAATATATGTATCGTCAATTTTTTCAGCAGCCCAGGAATCCACAGTTTCTTCTTCCTTTTTTTGAAGTGTCAATTTTTGAATCTTTTCGTAATCGTCTGTAAAATTTGCAGGATGCGCTTCCGTACGCGTTTTTACAAAAAAGAATTTAAAGTTTTTCTCTTCTCCTCTTGGCTCTTCGTAAAACACTTCAGAATACTCTCCTTGCTTCAACGTATTTAATCTTCTATACAATTCCGGTTGCATTCTCGTTAAGTCGAACTTCGTATCGTTAGACTCTCCATTAATCACCATACCCTCATTCAACCTGGTATCAATGTCATCTGAGTATTTTGCTGCAGCTTCTCCAAAAGTAATCTCACCATCAATAATCTGTCCTTTAATATTTTCAAGCTCATCTTTAGCAGCCTGCATTTCAGCCGGACTAATTTTTGGCTGAATTAAAATATGGCGTACATCTCTTTCCTGACCTTTAATTTTCTCAACTAAAATAATATGGTATCCAAAAGCGGATTCAAATGGCTCAGAAATTTCTCCCTCGTCCAAACTAAATGCAACTTCCTTAAATTCTCTAATAAACTGACTTTGACGTGTAATTGTATATTTTCCTCCTGAGCCTTCTCCATTTCCTGCCGCTGCTGGATCATCAGAATTAATCAACGCTTTCAATCTAAAGCTATAACCGTCTTGAATATCCTTTTTAATATCGTTTAACTTGTTCACTACACGGTCAATTTCTGCTTCACTTGGCTTTATATGCTTCACAATTTGAGCAAATTCCACCTCAGCACTGAATTCTGGCAAGTTATTTTCCTTTTCCAGATTTCTATAATAGGTTCTCACCTCCTCTGGAGTTACATCAAGTTCACTGGTAATATTAGCACGCTCTCCCTGAATTAATAACTGTTCTTTCTGAATTGATCCCAGTTCTGCCCTTAAATCTTCTTCATCGTCAAAACCATAGTACTCGGCCACAGCTTCAATAGATCCAAGCTGGGATGCAAAATAATTGATATTATTATCCACTGCTTCCTGAACACGAGATTCTGAAACCTCAACACTATCAATAACGGCGTGATGCGCCAATAATTTTTGAATCATCACTTCTTCCAGAATCTCACAATCTGAAATGTCAATTTTCCCTTCAACCCGTTGGGCAAGTTCTTTCTTAAACTTATCTATATCAGAATCCAATACAATGTTCTTTCCAACAACCACGGCTACCCCATCTACTTTCACACGGTTCTTTACATTGGTTTGTGCTGTAATGGTAAAAATTGCAACTAAAAAAGTTACGATAGTTAATCTTAATTTCATTTTAATAAATTTCAATTTCTTGTTTCTTTCTTGCGTCATCGACTAATGTTTCCTCAATATTTCTGATTAACAACAGTTTTCTTTGCTGTAATATCATTTGAATCATGGTTGGTTTCACATAGCTCATAGGAGCTATTTCATTGCGTTCCAACACATCTTTTATGGTGACCAAATATACATTTAATGAGTCTTCTTTCTGAATAAATTTGTCTTTTTTTAACAAAGTCTTTTTATCAAATTCCTTCAAAATTGGAATTTGCCGAACAACATCATTATACTTCACCCAAAGGGTATCATTCAAGTGGTGTGAAACCAGTGACAATTCCATAGATTCCAGACTATCCAAATCTGCTTCTTTCTTCGATTTAAAAAGTTTTATCAATTCTTTGGGATTATAGATATTCTTTTCAAACTTAATATATTTCAATTGCAGCAACTCCTCATTCAATCTGAAGTTTTGTCGCTTATCTTTATAAAAATTTTGCAATTCTTCCTCATCAACTTCTTTATTCAAATTTTGCTGAACGACTGCTTGTTTGTATGAATTGATATACAAATCACCTTCATATTTTTGGACCAACACATCGAACTCTGCCGATTTTTCTTCCAAATTCAATTTAGCTTTATCCAACAACAACTGATGCTTTACCCATAAATTGATGTAATTATTCACTGTTAATATACTATCCTGTGGAGCTAAGCCTTCAGTCTTTAAATGCCTTAATTCATCCTTGTACAAATAGTTTTTCTTCACTCTTGCCACAACTTCACGCTGATCTTTTGTTGTCGTAGGAAGGTAATCACAAGAAGACACCAAATTCAGGAAAAATAGTGCCGTTATTGCAAATATGTTTATTCGATTATTCATTTAGTATTTTTTCCAACTCTTCTGAATTGATTTGTAAAACATGCTTTCTTTTTAATTTTTTCACCCATTGCTCCTCCAAATAAACTTGATAATCCGATATCACCTTCCCTTGAACAGCTTCGAATGGTTGTTTGTATTCAAATTTATGCGTTTCATAAAACGCACGTTGATCGATCACATTCTTCGAAGGATTCCATACTTCCAATTCCATTAAGTTGAACAATAACATGCCCTCCTTAAATTCGGATAACGTCGTCTTGAAGCTTTCGTCCGAAGTTTCAAGATGTTGTTTGTAATAATCTACGATTGCGAACTCGCGAAAATTCTTAAACGCATCAATTCCATGCGGCATCGTATTCCGCTTTAAAAATAATATAAAATCCTCTAGAAAATAATTTTCTTCATTAACGGATAAAACAACTACTTTCTTATCTGCATCTGTAATTGACCATTCTCCTGCTAAAATATCTGAAACTGCAGAAGCATTTTCAACAATAATATAATTCATTTCGAGCCGCTTCACCAACTCAGAAAACTCTAATGAAGAACGACTATCGGACAGCACTTTCTTCCTTATTTGAAAATACAATTCATCCTTTGATGGCATAGGATGAATTTTTATCAATTTAGCAATATGCCAACCATACTCTGTATTAAAAGGTTTTGAAATCTGTCCTGCTTCGTTCAGTTCGTAAAAAACAATCTTTTCAAAAGATTCAATAGCATCTCCGACACGCATTAGAGGTAGTTTTCCTTCGGAGTTAGCACTTGCAGAATCATCTGACAAATCTTTCGCCAGGATTTCAAACTTCTCAGGAGATTTTTTGAGCAATGTGGCTATCGAATCGATGCGCGACTTTCCATTTTCAGAAAGGTCGGATATCATGATGTGTGCGACTTCCCTTTCAGCTTCAACCATGCGAAAATCATTCGTTCTTACAATATGGTATCCATATGTGGTTCTAAACGGTTGAGAAATTGCTCCTATTTCGGTATTATAGGCTGCACTTTCGAAAGGGTATAGCATTTGAAAAGCAGAAAAATAACCCAGATTACCACCATTGACTTTTGCTGAAGGATCTTCGGAATGTTTCCGTGCCATTTCCTCAAAATCTGCCCCCTTTAAAATTTTCTCTCTTAATTCGGAAATTTTACGAAAGGCTTCCATAGTATCCTGAACCGTTGCTTTGGGTTTTAATTTAACAAGTATATGACTGGCATTCACCTCTGTTATTGTTCTTTCAAATGCTTCCTGAATAAGATATTCACTCGCCTTTTCATCTTTTAAATACGGTTGCGCTAATCGCTCTCTCTGAGCAGCCAATTCGGCTTTAAATTCGGCAACAGTGTCCAGTCCTATATCTATAGCCTCCTTAACTTTGAGTTTGTAATTTGTAAAAAGATTGAAGTATTCTTTTCTCGAATTCTCATCTTCTGAACCAAGCATTTCTACTTGTCTATTATACATCCGGTTGAACTCTGAAACACTGACAGGTTCATTGTCGATTTTAAATAAAATAGCTGTATCCTTCTGTGCATGAATTACACCAGAGAACATCAGAATAAAAACCAAAAATTGAAGATGCTTATAAAGCAATTTAAAACAACTAATTGAGGATTAAATGATAGCGCAATATATCAGTAAATAACGGCTTTGGGTGTTAAAAGAATCACAAAGAAATGATACCTTCTATGGCTCCAGCCTCTTTGTATTTCGCAATAATATCATCAGCACTTTTCATAATTACATGAATTGAAACACTTGTAAATTTTCCAGTCTTTGAAGTTTTTTTATTAATTACTGCTCCTGAATAATTAAATAGCTTTTCTACTTGATCCACTTGTTGCCCAGAAGTAGGCACAATAAATTTATACAAGTACTTCAGAGGAAATTTAGAATCTGCCTCTAAATCTTTTTTTAATTTCTTATAAAACGCTTCCTTATCCATTCTAATCTGATATCTATTATTCGCTATCACAATAACTGCAATTAGCAAGCCACAAAATTACATAATATTTTTAGTTTAACATCTGAAAAGGTTAATTTTGCACAATGCAAAAGAAGATTGTTATTACCGGAGGTCCGGGCACTGGAAAGTCAACCGTCATTGAAGAGTTAAACAGACGAAATTTCGACTGTATGGAGGAAATTTCACGTCAGATTACAGTGGAAGCGAGAAAAAACGGTATTGAACAATTATTTCTTACGGACCCTTTGCTTTTCAGTGAAAAACTATTGGAAGGAAGGGTTCAGCAATACGTTAACGCTTGTGATTTACAAAGC
>CAXQVI010000012.1:0-2456 GCA_964227255.1 Flavobacteriaceae bacterium | reverse complement strand
GACCTTCCTTGTTTTTTTGGTAGGCATTATTTCTTTTGTCCAAAATTTTGTACTTAAAAACGAAATACAATAAGCAACAACAAAAAAAGAGAAATCTCTCGATGAAATTCGATGAGCTTTCTCTTTTATTGTTGAAAGTGAATGTAACTTAATTGCTAATAAGTTACATTCAGATTGCTATAACTTAATAAAATCTGAGTACTGGATATCGAACCTCTTGATTAGTGTTTCTTCTAACTCAGTCAAATATCGATCCACTGCTTTCAGTAAAATATCGGTGGTTATCGTCTCTTCATGTTTAAATTCTTGCCAAATCGAAAAGAGATGCCACTTATTTTCGCTTTCTTTAATAAATGCTAAGATTGGTCCTTCTCTTTCATCATGCTCCATTGTGAAGTAATAAAAGTTGGCGATTGCATTTGAATCTTTCACCCGCCATTCTTTCAAATGGACTCCTAATTCAAGTAGCGCGAGAGCAGGATCTCTAAAGAAGCAAGAATGATCAATTGAAATATTCAATTCTCCCTCTACATTGGGCGCACTTACACACCAATAAAATACGATCGTATTTTATTGGTGTCGTGCTCCACTTTTACAAGTGGTTTAAAATTCGCTGCACTCATGTATTAGTTAAGGTCAAAATCTATTAAAAGAGAGAAGTAGGAAGGAAGAAAAGAGCATAAGGAAAACATGATATCACTTGTCGTGATATATCAGGCAGAGCCTGATGTTTTAGTGATATCGTGTTTAATTAGTAATTGCACAGTTTATGCATATCTTTCAATTTGAAATTGTATAGTTTGTGCATACTGGGTCCAGTTATAAAAATGGTTACCTGATAATGTTTTTATTCTTAGCATACGCTATAAGTGTTTTGGTGGCGGTACCCGTATCAAAAAAAGCGCTCCTTGAATAAGAAGCGCTTTTCTAACTGATCAGTTTTTTGTAGACTTTGAAAAGTTTATTCTTGATCCAATCGCGATAACAATAATTGCTACTAATCCTATGATGTTAATAGTTGTTCTAGTGGTTTCACTATCAACAAATAGATTAATAAAAAATGAACCTGCTACTATCAATACAAGAAGAAAAAATAGACTTTTTTTCATAATGTCCTCCTATTAAATCCAAAATATGTTAACGTTATTTGTGAGGAAAATAGTTACATACAAGTACATTGAAAACAGAAATGTTTTCAGCATCCTGTATTTATTCGTATGATTTAAGTATTTTAAGACTTTTTTCTAGTAACATTTCTGAAACCACAAAGGATTTAATAATACCAATGAGATTTTTCCTTTTAAAAATAGGATTAATTTTCAAAGCTTTTTGTTCCAAGGCAAAATTATTACCGTTATAGCTTTGAATAAGTTTTGTTAATTCCCTAAAATCATTTTTCGATAAATCGAACATCACTATATTTTCATGAATTGTAAGTGTCTGCATCTTGTCTTCATTTACCAACCCCATAAGAGTCAACATAGTACTATTGTGAAACTTAAGTTTTTCTATTTCAGCTATTAGCTGCTTATATTCATTGCTTTCCAAAAGTATTTCCCCTTTCGTTTTACTAGATTAAGACGATCGCAGTTAACGCAAGACAGGGGAAGTGAATGTAACTTAACTGCACATAAGTTACATTCACTTCCCCTAAGTCAGCGCCTTTTATTTGTTGCAATTCCTAAATATATCGGACTACCGATGATTTAAGATATGCAAACTGCGATGCTATATTACAACTATCGTTGCTCATTTACAAGTTGTTTTAAGTATCCATCTGGCAGCTGAACTGTTTCTCTTAGGTGTCTTGTATAGTAGTTGTCGTCTGTTGTTTGAATTTCGAGTAGAAGTCCGTCCGTTTCCCCCATCTGATAAGGTCCATGAAAATAAATATCCAGCGTGTCTCCCTTTTCCATTGCAAGTGGCAGTTTCACTTCTCTACCGTTACGCGACCAGGAGACAGTGGCAGATGAACTGTAATGGCCAATTGTAGAAATAGCCATTGGTTCTGGCGCCGTAAATATATAATTCAATTGATCCTGTTCTAATTTTCCTTCTGCTGCTTCCTCTTTCAGTAACAGGATGCCATCAGCTTCTATAGGGGAATAATCTTCAAAAGAAACATTCGCCAAAAAAGTGCGACTCGAATTTTCAGGCATGAGATAAGCCAGTTCCTCATCGCTCAACTCAATTGTCGCTTCACGCAACTGATATCCATTTTGCGCAATCAGGTCCCTGGTAATTTGCATATTTTCTTCTTCTGTTTCACCATTGGTCCGAGATGGAGGATAAAAGCCTTTTCCGTTCACAGTGACCTCCATTAAATGGGCATCATCTTGTTTTGTAGTAATATAAGAAACACTCATTGTATTAGTAGACTCTATGACTTGCGCGGATACAACAATTGGTTTTTCGATGCTTGCTTTCGGCCAAAGCCAATAAACCAGAATAGAACT
>CAXQVI010000011.1:0-2248 GCA_964227255.1 Flavobacteriaceae bacterium | reverse complement strand
TAGATTAAATGATAAGAAAATAGAAATATGAAAAAAGAATCAAATAAAAACTTTAACTTGTTATTGACTGCATCAACTTTTAGTAATCTTGCAGACGGAATAGCAGGATTTGCTTATCCATGGTTGTTTTCGCTTTTAACAAGAGATCCTCTTTTAATTTCAATTGTCTCTGTATTAGTTAACTTACCTCGTTTGATTTTTGTTTTGCATGCGGGAGTAATTGCAGATAAATTTAACCGTCAGAAAATTTTAATTTACACAAGGTTGGGTCAAGTATTTTTAACTTCAATATTTATAATTCTAATTTATATAAATTTAGATAACATACCAAAAGTAGTTCAGTTCGATGAACCTCAATTTGATTCAAAATTTTTAATTATATCGGCTGCATATTTACTGGCATTCATGTTTGGCTTACTAGAGGTAACAAGAGATAATGCTGCTCAAGCATTCCTGCCGCAAATAGTGTCTAAAGATAATCTACCTGAGGCAAATGGAAGATTATTTGGAATCGAAATCGTTACTAATAGCTTTCTTGGAACACCTGTTGGTGGTTTTTTAATTGGCTTCAGTTTAATTACACCTTTCATATTTGACACTCTATTAATGTTGGTATCTGTTTTTTTCATAACTGGAATAAAAGGTAAGTTTGAAAGGCCTGAAGGTATTAATAAAGAACAAAATACATCAGAAATGATTAAAGAAGGAGTGGAGTGGCTTAAAAATAATACGTTATTAAAAAGGTTGGCTATTTACACAGGGATTGCAAATTTTTTTGGTTCGATGCAATTCCCAATAATGATTCTTTTCGCTCAAGAGTTAATAGGCTTGAATGCTATCCAGTACTCTTTTCTTGCATACGGTGCAGCTATTGGTGGTTTAGTTGGAAGTCAGGTAGCAAACAAAGTAAATGCTAGATTGGAAGAATCTAAAACTCTGTTGATTTCTGTTGCTTTATTTGGAATTGGAATGTTTGCACCTTATGTAACAACAAATCCTTTTATTGTTGCTGGATCATTCGGACTTAGTAGCTTTGGAAGTGTTTTGTGGAATGTTCAAGCAGTTTCAATAAGACAAGCATTAATTCCAGACAATCTATTAGGAAGAGTCAATAGCGTTTACCGTCTTTTAGCACTTGGATTAAATCCCATAGGTGCAATTTTTGGAGGCGCTATCGTTAAAATTCTTGATAGTTCATTTTCAAGAGAATTTGCTCTAAGATTTCCCTTTTTATTAAGTGGTATTTTTATGTTTATTCTTTTTTTGACTGCACCGAAACTTTTATCTCAAAAATTAATCGATAAAACAAAAAACATCCCTCTGGATTAAATTCGAAAAAAAATATATAATTTATATCTGAAATGGGAAAAACATTATTTGAAAAAATCTGGGATAGTCACTTAGTTGCGTCTATAGATAAGAGTACAAATTTAGTATTTATAGATTTACATCTTGTACATGAAGTAACATCACCTCAAGCGTTTGATAGCTTGAGGCTTGCTGGTAGAAAAGTTAAACATCCTGAAATGACTCTTGCAACAGTAGACCATGGTGTCCCAACTTCAAATAGGCTACTAGGAATAAAAGATCCTCTCTCTAAAATCCAGATTGAAGCTTTAGAAAATAATTGTGAGGAATTCGGAGTTACATTATTTGGCATTAATGATCCACGCCAAGGAATCGTGCATGTTATTGGACCAGAACAAGGAATAACCCAACCAGGAATGACAATTGTTTGTGGTGATAGCCATACAGCAACTCATGGAGCGTTTGGTGCACTAGCTTTTGGTATAGGGACTTCAGAAGTAGAACATGTTTTAGCTACACAAACATTAGCAATGGAAAAACCTAAAACAATGAAAGTTGAAGTAATTGGAGATGTATCTAAAGGTGTAGGACCAAAAGATATAATTTTAGGAATAATCAGAAAAATTGGAACTGGTGGTGGAGCCGGTCATGTTATTGAATATGTAGGTGATGTTATTCAAAATATGAGTATGGAAAACAGAATGACTATCTGCAATATGTCAATTGAAGGAGGAGCTAGAGCAGGAATGATTGCTCCAGATGAGGTAACTTTCAATTATCTAAAAGAGAAAAATTATGCTCCTAAGGGTTCTGACTGGAATGATGCAATTGCTGAATGGGAAAATTTATATTCTGATGAAGATGCTGAGTTTGATAAAGTTGTAACAATAAACGCTGATGAACTTGAACCATCTATATCATGGGGAACAAATCCTTCACA
>CAXQVI010000010.1:0-131982 GCA_964227255.1 Flavobacteriaceae bacterium | reverse complement strand
AGTTTGACTATAGGAATTCTGAAAGGAGAGTAGCAATAAGATAAAAGCTATTGCTGAAACTATCCTGGAAATATATGTATGGTATTTAAATACTTTCATGTCTTTAATCTTTTAAAATCAATTTCTCCTGAGCATTAAATCCTTGGGCATTCGCCGACAGGATATAAACTCCTTTTGCTACATTGAATAAACTGATATCTTTATAAATACTTCCTTCATACCAAGTTGAGGTAGTTGGGTCTAAAGTTTCTGAATATACGATCTGACCTGACAAATTCGAAATTTGAATTTGAATAGGTGTGTTTATAGTTCTTTCTGGGCTGAGCAGCAGAGTGAAATTCCCACTGGATGGATTCGGGTAAATGACCATCATGTCCTTCATAACATCATACCCAACATTAAAACTATATTCCATTTCATGAGTGCCACAAGTCTCGCTTGTTACAATATGTTTCACTGTGTACAATCCCTTTTTGTCATATTTATGAATTGGATTCACTTCTGTAGAACTGTTTCCATCTCCAAATTGCCAATAGTGAGAATAATTACTGTTAGATGATGTACTATAGAAAAGCACCTCATATTTATCAATATCGTATTGGAATTGTGCATCAGGAAGTGGATTTACAATTACTTCCACAGAACTAGTAGCTGAACATCCGTTAGCGTCTGTTACAGTTACCGAATAATTGCCTGATTGACTTACTTCTAAAGTTTGAGCAGTACTATTATCACTCCATAAGTATGATGCAAATAAACCAGCATCTAAGATTGTGCTTTCACCTTCACATAAGACAACTGTCGCACCAAGGTCAACAACTGGTAAAGGATTTACAATTACTTCTACTGAACTAGCAGCCGAACATCCGTTGGCGTCTGTTACAGTTACTTCATAAATTCCGGCAGTGCTCACTTCTAAAGTTTGAGCAGTACTATTATCACTCCATAGATAAGATGCAAATAAACCAGCATCTAAGATTGTGCTTTCACCTTCACATAAGACAACTGTTGCACCAAGGTCAACAACTGGTAAAGGATTTACGATCACTTCTACTGAGGCGTTGTTTTCACATCCGTTCGTATCAGTTACAGTTACAGAGTAGATACCAGCTTGACTTACTTCTAAAGTTTGAGCAGTACTTGCATCGCTCCATAAGTATGAAGTAAATGCACCAGCATCTAAAATCAAGAATTCACCATCGCAAATGGTGTATTGATTTTCTAGTGGTACAGGCTGAACCTCAAAGTTACTAACTGTAGTGTTTCCTGAAACAGTTCCTTCTAAATTACTGTCAGCAACAGTTACTAATTCGTATAGCCCTATTTCAGAGACAGTTAAATTATAACTGCTTTCTAATGTTTCAACAGAAATAGGGTTACCATTATCTATAGTATATGTGAATGTCCATGGAGCACTTCCTGTTAAATCAATTTGGATAGTACCACTAGTATTAGGACATATATCTAAATTAGAAGTTATAAGTGTCGCAGTAGGAGCAGGCAGGTCATTCAGAAATACTTTGAATGTACTTTGAATTTCTGAGTTTGAACAATAGGCATCTGTTACTGCTGAAATACTGTAAGTCCCCTCTTCAAAAAGTGATAGGGTATATGGGTTTTGACTTGTTGTAACCTCGAATGTTTCAGTATCATTTTTTGAATAAGTAAAGGTCCAATCACCAGTACCTGTGAATTCAATTAGAAAGTCTGCGGGCTGACCAGGGTCAACAGTTAATTCATTAGATTCATTCAGTAATACTGCTGTTGGGCTAGGAGCTAATGTAACTTGAGTTGATCCATTAATTTCGTTACCTGTGCAGTTTTGATCTGAAACATCAGTAATTTCAAGAAGCCCTGAAGTTTCTGGAATCACATTGAATGGACTTGTTTCAGTAACAATTACTGTCGGATTTAAACCATCAATAGTATAGGTGAAAATCCATGGACCTATCCCCGTAAGATCTACCTGGATCCCTGAAGAGCCAGATTCACAAATAGTTGCATCTGAAGAATTTAATGTTGCTGTTGGAGGAGGGGTGTCACTTACAATTACCTGAGTAACTCCTGTAAAACAGTTTGCCTGGAGTCCAGCGCCATCTGTCATTTGAGTCACCTCATAGGTTCCAGCTGCATCGGTTTGAAAGATGTATGGATTGTCACTAGTTGTTATGGTATTTTCTACAACACCATTTGTGTATGTAAAAGTCCAAGGTGAAGCACCTGTGAACTGAACTTCGATATCAGCAAATGAGTTAACACAGATGACCTGATCCGGACTGTTAATACTTGCTGTTGGTAGAATATGGTTTATATTAAAAACATCGATGGAACCTTTGTTCATCGATGAGACTAAGGCTTTATTATCAGATGTGAATACGATGTCCTTAGGTAAATTTAATTTCCCTAAAGAGTCTCCTTGCTCTCCAAATTTTGTTACAAAATTCCCTGATGGATCAAAAATTGTTACTCTTCCAAGATAAGGATCTACAGCGTAGATATTTCCACAGGGGCCGACTTTAACGCCTTGAATTCTATGCATTTGCCCGTCGCGTGTACCAAAACAACCAAATTGATTGAGAAGTGTACCATCCATTTCGAATATGTAAATCGAAGTATTTGGCCCCCAATCAGAAGTCATCCAATTTCCATCATTACAATAATAATCATCAGGTCCTAGTCCACCATGTTCAGAAACAAGCAGTTGATTATTTTTACGGTCGTATGATATACCGGTAGGAAATACAAAATTTTCATGAGTGAATTCCTGAACAACAGCACCAGTAGCATCAATCCCGACAATTTTCTTGTCCCATGCATTTGTCATGTAGAGAATATTATTCAGACCAAAAACCATTGAGTATGGAGATTTAATACCTGAAAGGAATGACGTTTTTGAGCCATTTAGTGAAACTTTGTAAATATTTCCAGTTTTTTGATCTCCAACAAAGAGTTGATTATGGTCGTCAATAGCGATTGAAACAGGTATGAAATCAGTGTAAATAGTTTCTATGTAATCACCATTTTTATCGTAATGAATGATCCCTTTTTCGATTGGGTCGGCTACGAAGACATGATCTTCTGAATTAATAGCCATTTTCCCAGGGGCTTTTACACCTTGGGCAATAACTCCCACAGGTTCATAATCACCTGAAGAAAACTGCGCTGTTGAATGGGTTAATCCCATCAGAAAAGCGATGCATGTTAGTAGTGTTATACGTAAAATTCGCATAAGAGATAGTTTATGTAACAAAAGTAGCATTTAGGGGTCATTTTATTCATGACTTTTATCACATAAGAAGCACTACATAAAGGGTGAAATGAAGATGAAAAACATAAAGTAAAACGCAGGATACAAGGTAGTTTTAGACCGAGCATCCTGCGCTGATTTTAAGTTAAAAAAATGTTTTAGAAAGTTAAATCGATTTCTTTTAATTGTCCATCTCTTTTCACTTGAATTTTTATAGTTTGACCTTTTTCAAATACGCTCAATGCTTTCATATAACTCATCATATCCACAATTTCCAAATCTCCCATTTGAGTCACAATATCGCCTTTTTGAAGCTTGGCATTGAAGGCTGGACCACCTTCATTTACACCATCAATACGCATTCCTTTATCAGAATACAGATAATCTGGAACCACTCCTAAAGTTACTTTAAAAGCTGGCGCATTGCGCGATTCGTCTTTGGTTTTTGTAAACTGAGGCGCAGGTCTATTGTTCATTTCCGTCAGGAGTCCTTCAATATAATCCACAACATTTTCTAATCCTACATAGTTGATAAGGTCAGAATCGTCTGATGGTTTATGATAATCTTTATGCTGTCCTGTAAAAAAATGCAGTACCGGTAAGTCTTGTAAATAGAAGGATGTATGATCAGACGGACCTGAACCAGACTCGTGTTTTTTAATCTTGAAATCTGACACCAGCACAGAGTCGATTAATTGATTCCAAACCGGAGCAGTTCCCGTTCCGTGTATAGCGATGCGTTTTTCTTCATCCATTCGTCCTACCATATCCATATTGATCATATAGGCAATACTTTCAATTGGGACTGTCGGATTTTTTGCGTAGAAATTAGAACCCCAAAGACCTTCTTCTTCACCAGAGAATCCCAGGAAGAGGTAGTTGTAATTGTTCAGTTCTTTGTATTGCACACGTTCTGCTATTGCTAACATGGCAGCAATACCACTGGCATTATCGTCGGCACCATTGTGGACTTCCTTTTCACTGGATGCAAAGAGAGAACCACCGTACTCTCCATAACCAAGATGGTCGTAATGTGCACCAATTACCACTGTTTTTTCCGCATCATTATTTAAGAATCCTACGATATTATGTCCTGTAATCGTCGCTGTATCTTTAATCATACTATGCGGATTCGGAGTAGGTTTTTTCGAGAATTCCTGTAAATATGAATCTCCGTTATTAATTCCTGTCAGGTTTAATTCTTTAAAACGTTTTGAAATGTATTCATAGGCCATGCGCTCGCCTTCAGTTCCTACCAGGCGTCCGCCCATAGAATCGGCAGCCAGGATGCGAATATCTTCTTTAAGTTGAGGTGTCTGGTCTTTCGTAAAATTGGTGTTTTTACTACAAGAGGTAACAAATAATGCTGCAAAAAGTAGGGGCAGCACAAGGTTGTAAGTTTTCATAATTGAGTTTTTAGCTGATGTATTGATTACAGAGATTAAAGATACAACACTCTTAAAAATGAGAAAGGAAAGTTTGGATTAATTGTGGAGTTGTGCTTAAAAGGCTGAATGGAAGTTTGCATCATTCTTGTTTTAAGAGTAAGGAGTGTAACCAAAAAGATTGACTGCGTAATCTTATAAAAAAAATTAGCTTCTGCTAAAAAATCAGGAGTGTTACTTACATTTGATAAAAGTGGAGACGCCGGGAATCGAACCCGGGTCCTAACAAGCAACAAATAGAGTTTCTACATGCTTAGTTTCTATTTAATTTTCGTCAAATAGCTGTCTAAAAACAAACCACTATAAGCTTAGCTTCTTAAAATTTCAGAACCGTGTTGAAACACCACGTTTCCTATGTTAACTTTTACGATGCCTCTAAGTAGAACGCCGCTAACCAAGGCTTTCAAGAGACATTCAGCTTGCGCACCTTGTGCGCCGAGGCTCATCCTACTGTGATTCGGATTAAGCAGCTAAAGCGTAGTTATCTTCGCCGTTTAAATGTTTGAAATTGAGATTTACGAGTGCTATTTCATTACTCGACATGCTTCTGTATTTATTGACCTCGCAGTCAAAACCAGTCGTCCCCATTAAATCAAAGATCTTTGCTGTCTGCTCCTTTAAGGTGCTATGACAGGATGGCAAATGTATAAAAATTTCACCACTTTAATACTGCAAAAAACATTCCGTTTCTACGGCTTTTGGTAAGTTTTGCTTTTATCCGTATTTTGCCGCGAGTTAATTAAATATAGATGAAAATAGGAATCATAAAAGAACGTAAATCTCCGCCGGACAGACGCGTGGTATTATCACCTCTAGCAAGTAAAGCATTAGTCAATAAATTCCCTGATTTAGAAATCATTGCAGAACCATCAGACATCCGTGTGTTCCCAGATACTGCTTATCAGGCAGCAGGTATTCCTGTGGCTTCCAATATGGAAGATTGTGATGTGCTGCTCGGAGTAAAAGAAGTACCACTGGACGATTTGATTCCAAATAAGAAATATTTTTTCTTTTCGCATACAATCAAGAAACAACCCTATAACCGCAAGTTGTTGCAAACGGTTTTAGAAAAGAATATCGAACTATACGACCATGAAGTCATTGTAGGTAAAAATGAATTGCGCCTGGTGGCCTTCGGACGCTATGCCGGAATTGTAGGTGCGTACAACGGATTCAGAACCTTCGGATTAAAACATGAAGTTTTTCAGTTGCCGAAGGCGGAAACTCAGGAAAATCAGGTGGCTTTAATTCAGAAACTCAAGGAGGTCAAAGAAAAACTTCCAAACATCAAAGTAGTGCTCACTGGTAAAGGAAGGGTAAGTAATGGTTCCAAAGAAATGCTTGACGGTATGGGGCTGCGTGAAGTAGATGTAACAGCTTTTCTGAATGAAAATTTTGATGAACCTGTGTATGCTCAAATTGATGTGTTGGATTATAACAAACGCAAAGACGGGACAGTCATTGATATGTACGATTTCTTTAACAACCCTTCAGAATATGAGAGCGATTTTATGCGCTTTGCTGCGGTGTCTGATTTATATATTGCAGGACATTTTTATGGACAAGGAGCTCCATGTATCTTCACAAGAGAAGATGCAAAAAGAGACAACTTCAAAATTAGTGTGGTTGCCGATGTGAGTTGTGATATCGACGGACCAGTAGCTTCAACCATTCGTTCTTCAACTATTGCCGATCCAATTTACGGATACAATGCAGTTACGGAAAGTGAAGACGATTATAAAAAAGAGCATGTAATCGCAGTAATGGCGGTAGATAATCTGCCTTGTGAATTGCCTCAGGATGCTTCAAACGGATTTGGAGAAAGCTTTTCAGAACATGTAATTCCGGCCTTTTTTAACGGCGATGCAGATGGCGTGCTGCAACGAGCACGTATGACTCAAAACGGAAAGCTTACCGAGCGTTTTGCCTATTTGCAAGATTATGTAAATGGAGAGTAAAGCACACGAATTAGTGTTATTAGCAAATACGAAAATGCCCTTTGGAAAATACAAGGGGTATTTTTTGATTGACCTGCCCGAGCACTATATTGTCTGGTACAATAACAAAGGGTTTCCGAAGAATAAATTAGGCAAGCAGTTGCAGTTAATTTATGAATTGAAATTAAACGGACTCGAACACCTGGTTCGAAAATTGAAGCATACTACATAGATCGGAACGGCCACAAACTGTACAACAAAATTCCCACTGAAAAATAAGTGATGGCAATTTCAAATTGCCATGCATCAAAAAAAAAGGCAAGTGCGGTAGCAATTACACCCAAAACCGTTAGTAATTCCGATTTCCCAATGGTTTTTTTACGAATGTTGAAGGTGAATCCTGCAAATAAAAAGAGGATTAATGGAATGATGAATTTAATTTTTCCGAAGTGTAACAGCAAAAAAACACACAGCAATCCCAATAGATTGTAGATAAAAAATTGAATC
This sequence comes from Flavobacteriaceae bacterium, assembly GCA_964227255.1. Classification (GTDB taxonomy): domain Bacteria; phylum Bacteroidota; class Bacteroidia; order Flavobacteriales; family Flavobacteriaceae; genus Lutibacter. The sequence continues at coordinate 124,846 of CAXQVI010000010.1, read as the reverse complement.
CGAATACTCTTGGCATTGATAGACCATGTTGTTCGGTTTTTAAGTCTTTTTTTATTGATGCGAATCAGAATAAAATAGCTTAACAAAATTCCTGCCACTAAAATTCCAGCTAAAATAATTTCAAAAAAACTGATCGGTAATAAAGCAATTCCAGCATCGCCAGAAGCAAATCCTTCTACCAAAAATTTACCCAGATAAAAGATTCCCGATGCTAAAACAGCCATGATAATGCCAGCTTTTCCCCGAAGCGAAAGACGATGAAATTTCGAAATAGTGTACATAGTTTCTTCCTGGTAAATCTACAATATTTTTTCAAAAAAAACTTTTCAACAGCGAGGTGTTACTAACTTATTTTATTTAAGATAAAATAGTTTTATTTAACAATTATTTTTGTAAGTATAACCACTCAAAAAAAATAAATCAATCACCATGAAAGAAGAAATTTTGTTACAGTCGTTTAGTTATGAGGAAGTTCTGCAAGAATGTATGTCCTATTTTGAGGGCGATGAACTGGCTGCAACAACTTGGATGCACAAGTATGCTATAAAAGACGACGAAGGAAATTATTTAGAAAAAACCCCGGCCGATATGCACCGTAGAATGGCTGCAGAGTTTGCCAGAATGGAGCAGAAGTATACTGTGAATCCTGAGGATTTCAAAGGGCTTTCTGTATACGGGACAAAACGTAATTCGATGAACGAAGCAGCGATTTATGACTTGTTCAAAGATTTTAAATATGTGATTCCGCAAGGTAGCGTTATGTCGTCTCTGGGAAATAAAAGTGTAATTGCATCGCTTTCAAATTGTGTGGTTGTTCCTCCCGTTTTAGATTCGTATGGAGGGATTTTTCAAACGGATGAGCAGTTGGCACAATTGTTTAAAAGACGTTGTGGAGTAGGAGTAGATATTTCAAATTTGCGTCCGAAAGGAGCGACTGTTTCAAATGCTGCTGGAAGTACTTCCGGAGCAGTTTCTTTTATGGAACGTTTTTCAAATACAACACGTGAAGTGGCTCAGAATGGTAGAAGAGGGGCGTTAATGTTAACGATGGATATCAAGCATCCGGATGTAGAAGATTTTGTGACGGTGAAGCAGGATTTGACAAAAATTACAGGTGCAAATATATCTATTCGTTTGTCGGATGAGTTTATGATGGCCGTAGTGAACGACGATGAGTATACGCACCAATGGCCAATCGATAGTGATGCGCCGGTTTATACTAAAACCATTAAAGCAAAAGAACTTTGGGAGACCATTATTAAATGTGCACATAATACAGCAGAGCCTGGATTGATCTTCTGGGACAGACAACATTATTATTCGACATCTTCTATTTATCCGGGTTTCAAAAATGATAGTACAAATCCTTGTTCTGAAATTGCTATGCAGGGTGGTGACAGTTGTAGATTGATTGCGTTAAACTTATTTAGCTTCATTGAAAAGCCTTTTACTGCAGAAGCGAGTTTCGACCATAAGAAGTTCTACGAAGTGACCTATGAAGCACAACGTTTGATGGACGATTTGGTTGATTTGGAACTGGAAGCAGTTGAAAAGATATTTGACAAAATTGATAATGACGGAGAACCTGATTCTACAAAACTTGTTGAACGAAACATCTGGAAATTATTATATGATACTGGTAAAAATGGTCGTAGAACAGGATTAGGTTTTACAGCTCTGGCAGATGCCGTGGCTGCCATGAATATGAAATTTGATAGTGATGAGGCACTTGGTTTGGTTGATGAAATTATGAAGACCAAACTAAAAGGTGAATTTGATTCATCAATAGATATGGCCATTACCCGAGGTGCTTTTACAGCTTTTGATACGACTTATGAAAAGGAGTCGCTTTTTGTTGATATGCTGGAAGAGGATTTCCCTCAGTTGCACGCGCGAATGATGAAGCACGGACGCAGAAATATATCTGTAAGTACCGTAGCTCCTACAGGAAGTTTGAGTATGTTGGCACAAACATCTTCAGGTATTGAGCCGGTATTCTTATTATCGTACACCAGAAGAAGAAAAATCAACACTGAAAACAAAGAGGCTAAGGTGGCTTTTGTGGATGATTTAGGGGATGCTTTTGAAGAATTTGAAGTATACCACCCAAAATTGAAAAACTGGATGCGAACGGCTGAAAATAACAATGTCAAGCAAAGTCCGTACGCAGGAGCAACTGCTCCGGAAATAGACTGGAACAAGCGTATTGAAATGCAGGCTCTTGTGCAAAAATATACTACACACTCCATCAGCAGTACTATCAACCTTGCGGCAGATACACCAGTTGAAACAGTTGGTAATATTTACATCGAATCCTGGAAAAAAGGATTGAAAGGAATTACAGTTTACAGAGATGGTTCACGTAGTGGTATTTTGGTTTCAAAAGACAATAAAGAACAAAAAAACGAAGACTGTTATAAGGAAACTATTTTCCCTAAGAGAACGAAAAAGATTGAAGCTAAGGTAGTGCGTTTCCAAAATGACTATGAGAAGTGGATTGCTGTTGTAGGACTCATAAATAACAGACCATATGAGGTGTTTACAGGAAAAATGGAAGATTCTTTTGTATTGCCTAGTTATTTAGAAAGTGGATGGGTAATGAAAGAACGCGATGAGAATGGAAATTCTCGATACGACTTCCAGTATGTTGACAGGCAAGGATACCGCGTAACTATTGAGGGACTTTCAAGAACCTTTGATGAAGAATACTGGAATTATGCAAAATTAATTTCCGGTGTACTTAGACATGGAATGCCATTACCATATGTGGTCGATCTTGTAAACAATCTAAACTTATATGATACAAACATCAATACCTGGAAAAACGGTGTTGTACGCGCATTAAAGCAATTTGTAGCCGATGGAACTCAAGCTGCTGATAAGATGTGTGGAGATTGTGGTGATCCGGAAGGATTGGTATATGAAGAAGGCTGCTTGAAGTGCAAGAGCTGTGGACATACTAAATGTGGATAATTAATTGGTATTATCGCTAAGCCCGGTTCGGATTTTGTATCTTAATCGGGCTTTTTTATGAACCCAATTGAAACGTACATACTAGAACAAGAAGAACCGTATCAGTCGATTATGATCTATCTGAGGTTCACTGTTAAAAAGATTCTTCCTGAAATAGAGGAGGCCTATAATTATCGCATACCTTTTTTTAAATTCAACAATAAGCCATTGTGCTATATGAATATTTTAAAGGGCACCGACTTTGTCGATTTTGCTTTTGTCCGAGGAGTGAATCTGGTTCACAATTTCCCGGAGTTACAAAATTTCAAAGAAAGAAAGCAAGTGCGTTCGCTCCAGATTAAAGATTTGGAGGATTTTGATGAAAAACGTTTTGGTGAACTGCTAATTGCGGCCAAGGAGGAACTCGCAACCGCCAGAAAAGCTTGGTTTATTTAAGCTTGTTAATGGTTTTTCTAATGGCTACCAGATTTGTAAGGAGTCCTTCCAGATATTTCAAATCCAACATATTTGCACCATCACTTTTTGCATTTGCAGGATCGAAGTGTGTTTCCAAGAACAATCCGTCTACACCCACTGCAACGCCAGCACGGGCCATGGTTTCAATTAATTCTGGTTTACCTCCGGTAACGCCACTCGATTGGTTAGGTTGCTGTAAAGAGTGCGTAATATCCAGAATCGTAGGTGCAAATTGCTTCATTTCCGGAATTCCACGATAGTCTACAATCATGTCCTGGTATCCAAACATGGTACCACGGTCAGTAATCCATGCTTTTTCACTGCCAGAATCTTTTACCTTCTGAACTGCGTGTTTCATGGCACCCGGACTCATGAATTGTCCTTTCTTTAAGTTTACCACCTTTCCTGTCTTAGCAGCTGCTACTACTAAGTCTGTCTGACGCACCAAAAAGGCTGGAATTTGCAACACATCCACATATTGAGCAGCAAGGGCAGCATCAGAAACTTCATGGATATCTGTCACGGTTGGAACCTTGAAAGTATCTCCTACCTTTTTCAAGATTTCCAGTGCATTTTCATTTCCTATTCCTGTAAAACTATCGATACGTGAACGGTTTGCTTTTTTGAAACTTCCTTTGAAAATAAAAGGAATTTCCAGCTTGTCGGTTACGCGGATAATTTCTTCTGCAATGCGCATCGCCATGTCTTCGCCTTCAATAGCGCAAGGGCCTGCCAATAAAAAGAAATTGTCGCTGTTGGTATGTTTTATATTCGGAATAAGATTTAAATCCATAATGTGTAATTTTATGCAAAGGTACTTTTTTAAGATGTAAATTTTAAGGGAAATAAAAATTATATGAGGATGTCATGTAACGAATATTTGTCCAATGTAATCTACATAATAATGAATGAGATGTATCTTGTTTGTAGGAAAGGAAGGCTGTTTGTTAGATCGTAAAAAGGGGATTTGGAGCTACTGCTAAGCATAAAAAAAGGAGCTCGAGAGCTCCTTAGTTATCAACACTATAGATCGTTTATTGCATAATTACAAATTCACATCTTCTGTTTATATCATACTCCTGATCAGCACAGATTCCTTCTCTAATGCAGTGATTCAATGGCTGTGATTCACCATATCCAACTGAATTCAATCTTTCAGCTTCAATGCCTCTTGAAACTAGATAATCCAAAGTTGCTTTCGCTCTTAAATGGGAGAGTTCCATGTTGTAAGATTTATCTCCTCTTACGTCAGTATGCGCCCCAATTTCCATATTCATGGTTGGATATTTTTTAAGAATAGCAACAATTTTGTCCAGCTCTTCTTTAGATGCCTCTTTTAAGTCGTATTTATTAAAGTCGAAATAAATATTTTCAATTTTTACCTGAACTTTACCATATTCCTTAACAATAGAAGCTTCAGCATCCTCAAATGACAGTAGAGAAAGTAATACATCTTTGTTGATTTTCCCCTCTTCATCTGTTTGGAAATTTATTGTAGATGGTTGGTAAAACTGTTTTGATCCTGTGATGCTGTATTCAGTACTTTTTTCTATTTCAAATGAATAGAATCCATCAGTTCCAATTTGTTTTTGAGCAATAACCAAACCATCATTGTTCTTTAAAGTTACTTGAGCTCCTTCAAGAAGTTCATTATCGGTAATATCCCGAACATAACCTTCCACATAATAGCGTTTCAATTGCTCAAATTTATAGATAGCATCAAAACCATCACTGTCTCTGTTAGATGAGAAATATCCAGTCTCAGCTTCTTCATCAATGATAAAACCGAAATCGTCGAGTGGACTATTAATTTTATCGCTTAAGTTTTTCGGAGTCCCATATGAATTGTTCTTTTCCTCACTTCTGAAAATATCCAATCCTCCCAAACCGAAATGTCCGTTTGAAGAAAAGTACAGATGATTTATACTGCTAATAAATGGAAATTGTTCTCTGTGTGCCGTATTAATAGCAGCACCTAAATTCTCTGGAGATGTAAAACTTCCATCCTCCAAAATTGCCACTTTGTACAAGTCGAATGAACCATATCCACCAGGTCTGTCAGATGAGAAAATCAATGTTTTTTCATCTGCACTCAAAGTTGGATGTTCTGTTGAGAAGCTTTCACCATTGAACGGTAATTCTTCAATATTCGTCCATGCCCCTTCTTCCAGTTGTGCACGGTATATCTTTAAGTGAGAAATTTTGTCTTTATCACGTATTTTTTTCCCGTTGGCGTTATTGTTTCTCGTGAAGTACATGGTCTTACCATCTTTTGTAAAAATGGCATTAGACTCGTGCAATTCAACCTCATTCAAATCAGTTGAAAACGCTTCCACATTTGTAAGGTCACCAGTATCAGTAACCGTCGCCTGATAAAGGTCTACGTATGATTGTTTATTCCAGTCGTATAATGTTCCTGCGACACGTGTTGAAGTGAACACAATTTTAGCTCCGTAAAATGCAGGAGAGAAGTCTGAGTTTTCACCATTGTCAAGAGCAGGACTCACAATAAAAGGACGCTCAATTTTGGCGTTCAAGTTTTCAAAATACGCCTTTGTCTTTGGCAAACTGGATGCGCCACTTGCCACTTTTTTATTGTATTGCAACAACCATTTGTCGGCTTCATCAAAGTTTTCAATTCCTTTAAGTGCTTGCGCATACTTGTACAAGTAAACAATGTGAAACTCATCCGGGAAATTCTTGATTAAAGCTCCATACCAGGTAGCTGCTTCTCTCATTTTAGAATTATAGTAATAGCAATCACCTAGTTTTGCATACACATCAGGAGTTTTGTTTTCTTCTTCTAAAAATAGTTCAGCTGCATCAACATATGCTCTATTATCAAATAGATGGTTCGCCTTTCTCAAATTCTGTGCAGTTACAGAAGTAACAGTCAGAACTAAAATGCATATAAGTTTTAAATAATTTTTCATGGCTAGAGGTTTTTAGAAGAATCTTGGAGATTTATCAAATCCTTTGTTGAAATTATACAGATCCAGGTTGTAAAGAATCATGAATTCATGTGATCCGTTACTGTAAGGTCCGTGGTTTGATAGGGTATAGTCATATGCATAACCCATTTTTAGTTCTGGTGTAACCAAAATATTGAATAAGGCCATAATCGCATCATCAGTTCTATAACCAATTCCAAATTCAACGCGGTTGTCGTATAAGGCATTAGCTGTAATGTCTAATGAAACAGGAGCTCCATTAACACCTTTAAACATGAATGCCGGCTTTAACTTAAAGGTGCTGTTGATGTCGAATACATATCCCCCTGTTAAGAACATATGTGGGTCTTCAACACCTCTGTATCGTCCGTTTTCTTCGTCTAAGTGTTTTCCTTTAAGGATGTTAGGAACCGAAAATCCGACGTAATAGTTGTCCGTATTATAGAAAACACCGAATCCCATATTAAAGTTGGTTCTGTTTAAGTTTTCCATGAATAATGGATCCGTAAACATATCACCCGATTCAAATTCGAGTCCGTTGTAATCTACATTGAAAAAGGTTGCTCCAACTTTCACTCCGAATGAAAGCATTCCACTTTCCTCCAAGTCCAATTTGTAAGCAAAATCAGCGAATACATTACTTTCTTTTACGATATCTCCAATATTGTCGGATACTATAGAAAGACCAGCTTCCATTTTATCGCTAATAGGGCTATGTATAAAGAAGTTAGATGTCTTAGGAGCACCTTCTACACCAGTCCACTGTGAACGGTAGAATCCACCGAAATTGATAATCGATTCGGTGCTTGTTGTATATGCGGGATTGATGACGCTCATATTGTACATGTACTGCGTATATTGCGCATCTTGTTGCGCAAAAGCAGCATGAAATCCGAACACCATTAAAACAATTGTATATATTTTTTTCATAATGAATTTCTAAAGAAGTTGAGGCTTATCGATTTAGAATTATTTTTCCTTGAATTGGTTTTCTTCCGTCCTTATTAAATTCAGCAACGTAGAAGTAAACACCTGATGGCACCAAGGCACCGTCTCCGTGCAGTCTACCATTCCAACTTGGAGTAGAAGCATCCATTACGTAAACTTCAGCACCCCATCTGTTGAAGAAAACAACTTTAAAGTCGGGATATAATTCTTTTATAAATTGAATGTTGTACGAGTCGTTGATTCCATCACCATTAGGTGAGAATCCGTCGAAGAATTTTACATCGTACATATCACATTTTCCTAAATCTACTGTGATTTCAAGTGCATTTACACTTTTACATCCACTCGCATCTTCAATAATGGCATAATAAGTTGCTCCATCAACTAAAAGTTCACCCGGACTGTATACAAATCCGTTAGGGGCATCCATAATTACAATTGAATTTCCAGCGCCACCTGCAATTTGATCTTCTAAGTCTCCAATTGTTGGTTCATCTATCGAACAGAACTCAGATCCTTGCGGAGCAATACTCGGAGTACCTGGATCAGTTAAAGTAACTGTAAACTGTAATCTGCCAGTTCCAATACAACCAGTAAGAGCATCACTTTGTGCTGCCCAATATTCACCGCCATCTGAAAGAAGCGTATCTGAGCTTAAAGGCGTTGTTCCTGTTTCAGTTGCATACCAAACTACATCCGATTCATTCACCTCTAATAGTGCGATTGTTGGAGCAGATACTGCACAGAAAGTTACGTTCGTATTGCTTGATGTTGGCGATACAGGATCGTTAACAACAGCTGTTACCATAAGTCGCACAGGACCTTCACATGGACTTGCTGCATCAAAGAAAGACCCGTAATATATAGTTCCATCTGCCAGCACTTCCGTGGTTGCCAATGGAGTAGTGCCAGTTGCACTGTCGTACCAGTAAACATTTGCCTCGTTTGCTTGTAAATCTGCAACTGTTGGTGCGTTCACTAAACAGAAAGCTTGTGTTGCGTTATCAGTTGTTGGAGGTATTGAAGAGGTCAATACCACTGCAATTTGCAGTCTTGTTGAACTTTCACATCCAGTCGTTGCATCTATTTGAGCTGCCCAGTAAGTGGTATCAGCCGTAACTGCATCTGTTGTATTCAGTGGTGTGGTACTTGTTTGAGTTGCATACCATACAATATTGGTTTCGTTTATAGTAAGATCAGCTAAAGTCGGATTGTCTAATTCACAGAACGCTTGCGTTGGTTCTGCCGTTGTAGGAGCGCTAATATCGTTTAGGTTAGCTACAACTTCCAACCTTGAAGGGCTCTCACAGCTGTTTACAACTTGTGAAGCCCAGTAGCTGGTTCCGTTTGTCAAGGCAGTATCAACGTTTACCACATTTCCACCAGCCTGAGCATCGTACCAAATTATATTTGATTCATTTACCTGAAGGTTCGCTACTGTAGGATTATCGATAACACAGAAATCTTGAGTTGTATTTGCAGATGTTGGTGTGGCAACATCAACAATTGAAACATTTACAGTAACTCGTGTTGCACTCTCACATCCATTTGCACTTGTGTCTGCTGCCCAATAATCTTCACCATCAACTAAAGCATCCGTTCCTAATAAAGGAGTCGTTGCAACTTCAGTATCGTACCAAACTACATTTGTACCTGTAATGGTAAGGTCTGCAATAGTTGCATTTTCTATAGAACAGAACGTCTGATTTGTTTCATTAACTGTTGGAGGAGGAGTGACAGTAATGGTTACATTCACCACTACTCTTGTTGCACTCAAACATCCGTTACCAGCATCTGTATCAGCAGCCCAGTAATCTTCACCATCAATTAAAGAATCAGTTAGATTTAAAGGAGTCGCTGAAGTTTCAGTATCAAACCAAACCACAGAGTTCCCAGTAACAACTAAATCAGCAATAGTCGCACCATCTATATTACAGAAAGCCTGGTTAGGGTTTGCCGCTGTAGGTGGAGGTGTATCATTTAAGGTAACTGTGATTACAAGTCTGCTAGGACTTTCACAGCTATTTACTATTTGTGTTGCCCAGTAACTTGCACCATCTACCAAAGCAGTATCTGGAGTCAGTACATTTCCTCCGTTTTCAGCGTCGTACCAAACAATGTTTGTTTCATTGATTTGTAAATCAGCAATAGTAGGTTGATCTACAGTACAAAAATCTTGTGCAGGGTTGGATGTTGTAGGTGTATCAACATCAATTATTGATACGTTTACCACTACTCTTGTAGCGCTCAAACATCCAGTAGCACCGGTTTCAGCAGCCCAATAGTCTTCACCATCCACCAAGGCATCTGTAGATGCCAGCGGAGTAGTTGAGGATTCACTTTCATACCAAACTACTGCGTTGCCGGTTACCGCTAAATCTGCAATCGTTGCATTTTCAATGGTACAAAAATCCTGGTCTGTTTCGTTCACTGAAGGTGGAGGTACTGTTGTAACAGTTACGTTCACAACAACTCTTGTTGCACTAAGACATCCTGTTCCAGTATCTGTTTGTGCAGCCCAGTAATCTTCGCCATCAACTAACGAATCTGTAGGGTTAAGAGGTGTAGTATCTGTTTCTGAATCGAACCATACAATTGAAGTTCCAGTCGCAATTAAATCAGCAATCGTTGCATTGTCTATTTCACAAAATACTTGGTTAGTCTCACTTATTAAAGGAGAAGGAGTTCTTTGAATTGTTACGGTTACAGTTGCAGAGGCATCAGGACAAATTCCTGTTCCTGTAGAAACGGTATACGTATAAACACCTTCAATATTTGTTGCGGAATCAAAGGTTCCTAGGTGATTGTTTGTCAAAGCGCTAGGTCCAGTCCATGTTCCGGTTTCTTCAGGTGTCCCGTCTAATAAGTCGAATAAGTTTATAATAGTTGGATCTTGTTCACAGAACAAAAGCGTTCCACTTTCTCCAGCTTCAGGAGGTGTTTCTAGGAATACTTGAGTTTGTGATCTTTCAGTACTTTCACAAGGGAAACTCAATGCAGCTGCCCAATAGTCTTCACCATTGATTAATAGTTCTGAATCGTCTAATGGATCAGTGGAATTCTCCGAACTGTACCAAACTATATTTGCTCCGTTTGGAGTTAAATCTCCCACAGTAGATGTGCCTTCCGTACAGAAACTCTGTGTAGTCGAAACTGCCGGAGCAGGCTGGTCAATAAGGCTGACAGTTGTAGGTAAACGTGAACTTGTACAACCATTATCTGTTTGCTGTACCCAATACGTTTGTCCGTTTTCTAATAAATGAGTTGGATCTAGTAAAACACCACCGGTACTTTCTGTAAACCATTCTATGTTTGTACCATCAGCTGATAATTGTGCAATGGTGCTCATTTCTGTCGCACATTTTCCAACAAATACATCGACATTTTGCGGTTCCTGACCGTTAAGTGTCACGGTAACGGCTAGTCTTGATGTACTACAGCCTCCGCCATCCACGTCATCAGCGTAATAAGTTCTTCCATCTTCAAGTTGATGGGTGTCCGAAAATTTAGTTCCTCCGGTTGAAGCATTGTACCATTCAATAGTTCCACCTGATGCTGCCAATTCGGTAATGGTAGGTGAATCTATTTTACAGAACTCCTGAGCATTGCCTCCTGTTGGTACAGGATTTGTACATTGTGTCCATGCCACTTCTACGGTAAGTAAAATAAAAAGTAAGGATAGGACAATAGCTCTGCTCGGTAATAGTGAGTTTACCTTAGTCATGCTGGGGTTATTTTGATTAGTTATTTTTAAAAGTTGAAACCAAATGTATTTAAAAATTTGCATCTACTAAAATAAATGATTTCTTTTTTTAACTCATTGGTATGAAATCACTTTTAGCTTGAAAAATAAATAATTTTCTAGATGTCAATTTTGTACATTTAAACTCTAATTGAAATTCGGATAATGACTGTACATTTTATTGCTATTGGAGGAAGCGCAATGCACAATTTAGCATTGGCATTGTTTAATAAAGGATACCATGTGACTGGTAGTGACGATGCTATCTACGAACCTTCAAAATCTCGTTTGGATACAAAGGGGTTGTTACCTTCTGAGTTTGGTTGGTTTCCAGAAAAAATAACTGCATCATTAGATGCCGTTATTGTGGGTATGCATGCAAGAGCTGATAATCCTGAACTATTAAAAGCGCAAGAACTTGGAATTCAGATTTATTCCTATCCGGAATTCCTTTTTGAACAGGCGAAAGACAAAACGCGTGTGGTAATTGGCGGTTCTCATGGGAAAACTACCATTACTTCTATGATTTTACATGTGCTAAATTACCATAATATCGATGTGGATTATATGGTTGGGGCACAGTTAGAGGGATTTGATACGATGGTCCATCTGACTTCTGACAATGAGTTTATCGTTTTGGAAGGAGATGAGTATTTGTCGAGTCCGATTGACAGAAGACCGAAATTTCATTTATACCAGCCAAATATTGCTTTGATAAGTGGAATAGCCTGGGATCATATCAATGTTTTTCCAACCTTCGAAAATTATGTAGAGCAATTTTCAATTTTTACAGATTCCTTAACCAACGGTGGTATTATGGTCTACAATGAAGAGGATCCTGAAGTTAGGAATGTAGTCGAATCTTCTGCAAATACCATAAAGCGTTATCCATATGGGACCCCAGAGTGTGCCATCGATGATGGTATTACTTATATTGAAACCCCATTAGGGGAGATGCCTTTGGAAGTCTTCGGAAAGCACAATTTGCAAAACCTTTCTGGAGCTAAGTGGATTTGTTTGCATATGGGAATTGGGGAAGAAGAATTTTATGAAGCAATTGCTACGTTTAAAGGAGCGAGTAAACGACTTGAGAAAATTGCACAGAATGATTCTTCGGTTGTATTTAAAGATTTTGCGCATTCACCAAGCAAGGTTGAGGCCACAACAAGAGCTGTTAAAGAGCAGTTCAAAACAAAAGAAGTGATTGCCTGTTTGGAATTACATACCTATAGCAGTTTGAACAGTGCATTCTTGTCCGAATATAAAGGAGCTTTGGATGCAGCTGATAAAGCATTGGTATTTTATTCACCAAAAGCGTTGGAGATTAAACGTATGGATCCAATTTCAAAGGAAACTATTAAAGCGGCATTTGAAAGAGAAGATTTGGAAATTTACACCAATCCGGAAGAATTCAAATCTTATGTAAGTTCGCTCTCGTATGAAAATCAGGTCCTTCTTTTAATGAGCTCAGGAAATTACGGCGGACTCGATTTCGAGACTTTTAAAGAATTTGTTTAGTGCTTTTTCCAGAAGAAAGGGGAGAACAATACCAACACGGTAAAGAATTCCAAACGTCCAATGAGCATTAGGAAGGAACAGAACCATTTCGCCGGACTTGATAGGTGTGCAAAATTATCAACGGGACTCACACCACCAATGGCAGGACCAATATTTCCTAAAGATGAAGTTGTTGCTCCAAGTGCTGTTTGAAAGTCCAGTCCCAGAAATGTGAATATAACAGAACTGAATACAAATATTCCCATGTACAGTACAAAGAATGCAAGGATGTTAAATACAATATTTTGTTTGACTCCGGCGCCATCGTAACGGACGGGAATAATAGCATTCGGGTGTAAAATCTTTTTGAATTCCAGAATCGAGTTTTTTAAGATAATAATATGGCGTACTATCTTAATTCCCCCTGCTGTAGACCCTGCTGAACCTCCAACAAAAAATAAGGCGAACATCAGCATGGTTGCAAACGAATTCCACATGGTGAAATCGGCTGAAACAAATCCTGTTGTTGTAATTACTGATACTACAGAAAAGGCGGCATGTCTGAAGCCACTTTCAAATGCTCCATACACTTTAGGATGTTCAATACTCGTGACTAAATTTGGGTCTTGGAAATAAACGGTAATGATTGTAATTATGATAGTCAGTATTGTTAATCCTGCAAAGTAATATTTGAATTCCTCATTGCGGATCATCTTGGAAACTTTTCCCTTTAAAGCAAAGTATGTCAGTACAAAATTGGTTCCCGCTACGAACATGAAGAATATAATAATGTATTGAATTACAGGTGTGCCATTCCAATGAGCAATACTAGCATTTTTAGTAGAGAATCCTCCGGTACTCATGGTAGACATGGCATGGTTGATGGCATCGAACCACGACATTCCTGCGATTTTCAGAAGTAAGAATTCTAATAAGGTAAGCAACATATAAATGAGCCACAATCGTTTCGCAGTCTCTGTAATTCTCGGGTGCATTTTGTCGGCTGATGGCCCGGGAGCTTCGGCCATGAATAGCTGCATCCCTCCAATACCTAAAAGAGGCAGGATGGCAACGGTTAATACAATAATCCCCATACCACCTATCCAGTGCGTCGCACTGCGCCAAAATAGCAAGCTTTTAGGCATGGCCTCGATATCCGTTAAAATGGATGATCCAGTGGTGGAGTACCCTGACATAGTTTCAAAAAAAGCATCTGTAAATTCGGGTATGGCACCGGAAAAAAGATAAGGCATAGTACCTGTCAAGGAGAGTGTCAACCAGCCAAAAGTTACAATCAAATATCCTTCTTTTTTTCCGAGGTTTTTAGTTGCTTTTCTAAATGCAAAAGCTAAAACAGAACCGAATGTTAGAGAAATCAGACCTCCTTTAGTCAGTCCTAGCCAGGAAGCTTCATTGTGATAAATGGCAAAGGGAATGCACAACAGCATTACCAGTCCGTTCAGCGCGGCAGAAAATCCTAAAAATCTCAGGATGATTTTGAGGTTGAGATGTTTCATCTAGTTAAAGAGTTTTTCAACTTTATGAATGGCTTCAGGCAAACAGAATACCACAGCTTTATCACCCGCTTCAATCTGGAAATCTCCTGTTGTCATATGTGCAACACCATCGCGAATAACACCTCCAAATACAGCTTTCTTCGAAATATTAACTTCTTTCACTAACTTTTTCGTCACGGCTGAATTTGGCTTCACCATAAATTCTAGAACTTCAGCATCCACATTATGTAAGTTGGCAAGTTTTAAGACTTCTCCTTTGCGAACATGTTTAAAAATGGCACTCGCGGCAATGAGTTTTTTATTAATCAGCGTATCAATTCCTATAGTTTGAGAAATATCGATATAATCCATATTTTCAACCAAAGCGATGGTCTTTTTAACACCTTTTGATTTTGCAACCAGACAGGACATAATATTGGTTTCAGAATTTCCTGTTACAGCGACAAAGGCATCCATTTCAGAAATATTTTCTTCTTCCAAAAGCTCTACATTTCTACCATCACCTTTAATTACCAAAACATTCGGTAATTTTTCAGAACAAGTAAATGCACGGTCTCTGTCCTTTTCAATCAACTTAATTTTGAAATTGTCATCGCACAAGTTACGGGCAGCTTTCACTCCAATTTTACCAGCTCCTAATATCATCACATCTTTTACGCCGAACTGGGTTTTTCCCATTACTTTGTATAATTTCTTCACACTTTCTTTAGGTGTAGAGAAATAAATCTGATCATTCGCTCTATAAATTGTATTACCACGCGGGATAATGGTCTCTGATGAATTTTCAGGTTTGATTGCAATGGTAATAAAATCGATATCTGGAAATAATTCGCTTACCTCTTTTACAGACTTGTTGATCAGGGGTGAGTTATATTCAATAGTACTTCCTAAAATATTTAAAGTCCCATTCTCAAACTGAATTGTATCGTTAAAGGCAGACTCATTTAACAGCATCTTTATTTCATCTGCAGCTAACTCCCCTGGAGAAATCATTGAGTCGATTCCTAACTCATTAAAGTCGATGCAACTATCCTGTGTAAATTCGTGATTGGCAATACGGGCAATTGTTTTCTTTGCTCCGAGTTTTTTTGCTATTACTGCAAGGGTGAAGTTTGTATTTTGAGATTCTGTTACTGCCAGAAAAATATCAGCCTTTTCAATGGATACTTCCTTTAGTAATTTCAGAGAGGTTGCATCCCCTCTTTTTGTTAAAACATCTATATGGCTACTGGCATATTCTAATCGCTCTGCGTCCTCATCAATCAAGTATATATCCTGCGATTCAAAAGACAAAAGCTTTGCCAAATGAAATCCAACATCCCCGGCACCAGCAATAATTATTTTCATAGGAGTATAATTTAGACAAAGATATTACACTTATTTTAAATAACTAAATATACCTAAAACACTGTCATGCAGTCGTTTAAATTCATTTATACATTAAATTAACAGGAAGACAACGTGTTAAAATGGTATATTTAAGAAAACTATTGCTATGAATTATTCAAACCAACACTTATCCATTAAGTCTTGGGCCGAAGCCGACAGACCCAGAGAAAAACTGCTCCAAAAAGGTAAAATCGCATTGTCGGATGCAGAATTAGTTGCTATTTTACTAGGTTCTGGATCCAGAAATGAATCGGCTGTCTACCTTTCCAAAAGAATTTTGCAAAGTGTTCAGAACAACATCAACACCCTGGCTAAATTGACAGTGGAGGATTTGTGTGAATTCAATGGAATTGGTCCGGCGAAAGCCATCAATGTAATTGCGGCACTTGAATTAGGAAGAAGAAGAGGAAATGAAAATCAACCCAATCAGGATAAAATTACCTGTAGTAGAGATGTGTTTGATCTTATGTGGCCTCTGATTGGTGATTTGCCTCATGAAGAATTTTGGGTACTTTATTTGAACAATTCCAATAAAGTATTGCACAAGCAGCAAATGAGTAAAGGAGGAATAACGGGAACGATGGTCGATGTACGGCTTGTTTTTAAAAAGGGGTTATCGCTTTTTGCAACATCAGTAATTTTGTGTCATAATCATCCGAGTGGGAAACTGGTTCCGAGTATGTCCGATAAGCAGTTGACACAAAAATTAAAGAAAGCGGGGACCACTTTAGATATTGCTGTTTTGGATCATTTAATAATTACCGAAAATGCGTACTTTAGCTTTGCAGACGAATCTGTTTTATAAAGTCACCTAATCGTTTATGGTTCTAGTTCATACTCCAAAAATCACACCTCGACTTAAGTATATTTTTAAGCAATTATTTTTAAGGACGCTCAATATTGATGTTTCATTTACTACAAAGGTTGATGCGTTCGTGGCTCATAATGGACCAAAATTATCATATGGAAAAGCACCTTTGGGAATTGAGTTTTTTATACGTAGTCACGACTTGCTTTTTGAACAAGGAATAAACGATATTGAAATTAATATGTTAAACTGGGACGATGTACCTTGTTTTTTTCCGGCTGGAGATCCAAGTAGTATTCCCTTCGATATTTTTGCGGCTTCGTTTTATTTGATAAGCAGGTATGAAGAATACTTACCTCATGTGCAAGATGAGCACGAGCGTTTTCCAGCTCACGAAAGTCTGGCCTATCAAAATGGTTTTTTAGAGAAGCCTGTTGTCGATATCTGGGCCTACAAGTTTTTGGAACACTTCAAAAAAAAGTTTCCGGATTTGGTATATCAAGAAAGGGAGTTTCAGCTTATTTCAACAGTAGATGTGAACACGGCTTTTGCTTATAAAAATAAGGGGCTTATCAGAACTATTGGTGCTTTTGGAAAAGATATATTCCGTTTGCGATTTTTGAATCTCTACAACAGATTCATGACAATCTTCAATTTTCGAAAAGACCATTTCGATAATTTTTCTCAATTTTTACAGATTAAAAAACAATACAATGTAAAGACCTTGTTTTTCTTTTTGGTAGGAGATTATACGACCTTCGATAAAAATATTTCTTTTTCGAATTCCAGCTTTCGTTCATTGATAAAATCGGTGACCGATTATGCCAAAATAGGAATTAAGCCTTCGTATTTCACCTTAAAGAATACGACATTACTGAAAAAAGAAGTAAAGCGTTTAGAGGATATTATTAATACTCCAATTATGCTTTCCAGACAGCATTATTTGCGAATGATTTTACCTGAAACCTATCAGAATTTAATTGATGTGGATATCACAGAAGATTATTCCATGGGATATGCAAAGGCCGTTGGATTCAGAGCAAGTACGTGCACGCCATTTTATTTTTATGATCTGGATTTTGAGATTCAGACACCATTGAAAGTTTTTTCTTTTGCTTTGAGAGATACTTCCTTGAAGTATGAGATGAAACTGAGTAATGAAGCCAGTATGGCTAAAATTATGGAGTTGAAGAATGCGGTAAAGAATGTGAATGGAACATTCATCAGTTTGGTACATAATGAATCATTGAGTGAGAATTCGAATTGGAGAGGCTGGACAACCATCTATAAGCAAATGGTAATTGATACGAATTAACTCCATTTGAAAATAATTTCCCTTCAAACTTCTTTTAGGCCTTTTATTTTGAGATAAAATTCTATTTTTATGGGATGAACATAAATCACGTTTTCTTCGATCTCGATCACACACTATGGGATTTTGAAACTAACTCAGACAATGCTTTTTTAGAAATTTTTGAGCGTCATCAATTACTCAAGTATTCCGAGAAATTTTTAAACTATTACCGTCCTATAAATCATGAGTACTGGCGTTTATATCGTCATGAAAAAATCACCAAAGATCAATTGCGATACGGACGATTAAAAGATACTTTCGACAAGATCAATTTGGAGGTAGAGGACAAGCTTATTGATGTGCTGGCTGTAGATTATATAGAGGCGCTACCAAATTACAATGAGCTCTTTGAAGGAGCGATAGAAATTCTGGATTATTTAAAACCAAAGTATGAATTGCACATAATAACCAACGGTTTCAATGAAGTGCAATACAGGAAAATGAAGTCATCTGGCTTGTCTCCGTATTTTGATAAAATTATTACCAGCGAAGATGCTGGAGTTAAGAAACCAAATCCTGTAATTTTTGACTATGCTTTGAACAATACAAAAGCAGGAAAGTCTGAGAGCATTATGATTGGAGATAACTGGGAGGCTGATGTTATGGGCGCAATCAATTTTGGATTGGATGCTATTTACTTTAATCCGGAATCGGATCCAGTTAGTTCGCAGGTTAAATCAGTGCAATCGCTTTCATCTATAAAATCCTATTTGTAATACCATGAAGAGAGTCGGCTTAATAGGGCTATTTTTAATTTTATCTGGCTGTGTAAAAGATGTCAATTTTGACCAGATAGACGAGGTGGAAATTGAATCTGTTTATATTGCATCTTTAGCCTATTTTGACTTGTTGGCAGGAGATTTTCTGGATGAAAATTTCAATGAGATTTCTCAATTAGAGGATTTTGTAATGCCTCAATTAAATCCTGATTTCGCTGAAAACGTTTCCGAACTGCAGTTCTTATTTGAATTTTCCAATTCTTTTTCACGAGATTTTCTTGCATCTGTCTATTTCTTTGATGCTGATGGAAACGTGATCTTTCAATTAGACCCTACTATTCAAATTAAGAGGAATACTGAAGGAGTACAATCTCGAATTTCTGTGGTACCCCCAAATATTGCAACAATTTATTCCGCAACTACAGTTGGGTTTTATATGCAATTGTTAAATGATGAAAATCAAACATTAACAAGCAACTCGGAAGGTGTTTTAAACCTGAAGTCAAGTTTAACATTACTTCTAAATGTTAAAAGATAATGCGTAGATTTTTGCTCTACATCTTTTTAATTTATTCTTCGTTAGGAATTGCTCAAAACAAGCAATTGCTGTACGATTTCGATCCTATTCCACAGCACAGCCTTTTGAATCCTGGAGGTGTTATGGAGCAAAAGTTTTTCTTCGGATTTCCATTATTCTCGCAAGTCTCTGTAGATGTTGGAGCAACACCCTTTTCGGCATATGACTTGTTCGCTGAGGATGGAGTGGATATAAACGATAAATTAAGAGATGCTGTTGAAGGATATGGCAAGGCGGAATTCATAAGTGCCCATCAGCAGTTAGAAATTTTGACAGGCGGATTCCGACTGCCAAATAAGGCGATGCTGACTTTCGGAATTTATCAGGAAGCAAATTTATTTGTAAAAGTTTCAGGAGATGTTATAGACTTAATGTATTATGGAAACTCTGATATTGACAGACATTATTCTTTGAACAAAACAAATGCATTTGGTGAGCTGTTGAACGTTTATCACGTTGGGTATAATTTCAATGCCAGTGACGATCTTATATTGGGTGGGCGATTTAAAATTTATTCCAGTGCTTTTCATGCGAGTTCATCTGGAGCAACGGGATCTATAGTCACAAGGGAAGGAAGAAATAATCTATTGGCACATCACATTGATAATGTCAATATCATTATGAATACATCGGGTATTCCAACAGAAGATTCAGAGGATTTGGAGTCATCAGATATTGTTAAGCGATTGATGCTTGGAGGAAATTTAGGATTTGGGGTCGATTTTGGATTTACAAAGTATGTATCTGAACAAATTAAAATAACCGGAAGTGTACTGGATTTCGGATTTGTAAGCTATTCCAAAGAGGTGAAAAACTATGAAATTAAAGGAAACTACATTTTTGAAGGCGCCGAACTAATGTTTGAAGAATCACCAGAGGATTATTGGAACTTTTATCGTCAGGAATTTAAAGACGCTATAGAAGATTCAGAAAACGAGGATGCTTATTTAAAATTGCGCCCTTTGAAATTGAATGCCGGAGTGCATTATTCCTTCGGAGTAAAACGCGATTACAGCTGTAATTACTTGCCTAATTCTGAACGATATTTGAATAAGGTGAGTGCACATCTTTTTACTTTATTGAGTGATGTGCACACTAGAATTGCCGGGACAGTTTCTTATGAACGGTTTTTCAGTAAGCGTTTTCAAGCTAAAGTATCTTATACGGCCGACTCATTTTCACTTGCAAATATTGGATTGGGGATGGCAACACAGTTCGGCCGAGTTCAGTTTTATATATTGGCAGATAATATGTGGAACATGAACAATTTGTACGATGCCCAAGCGTTGACTTTACAATTAGGACTTAATTTTAATTTTTACGACATAAATTAGTACTTTTAAACCCGTTCAAATAATTATACTTATGACACAGAAGGTTTGTTTAGCAGTTTTTGCATTATTGATTTCGTTTAATACGATGGCACAAGAGAATTTAAATAAGTACAAATACATCTTAGTTCCAAAACAATACGAATTTCAAAAGAACCCAGATAGCTATCAAATCAATTCATTGCATAAGTTTCTGTTTGATAAAGCTGGATTTGAAACTCTTTTTACAGATGAGGAATATCCGGCCGATTTGGTAGAGGAGCGTTGTATGGCGCTAACTTCAAAGGTTACCAGTAATCCTTCGATGTTTAAAACACGTTTTACAGTTGAATTATACGATTGCTATAATAAGCTTGTTTATAAAAGTCCGCTAGGAACTTCAAAAATAAAAGAATACAAAAAAGCGTATAACGAGACCTTAAGACGCGCTATGGCTGAATTAATTGAAAAAGGACATACGTACGATCCTGGAGCTAGTGCAACAAGTGAAGTGACTGCAAAGGAAACACCTGAGAAAGCTGCTGAAACTGCGGCTGTAATTACTGCATCCAAGATAGTTCCAGCTGAAAAAGTTACAGAAGAGGTTCAGGAAGTAGCCCAAGAAGAAGTGGCACCTGTAGCTGAAAAGGAAACGGTTGCAGTAAAAGAAGTTGCAGTTCAAGAGGCAAAAGAAGTGGCGTCTGAAACTACGAAGGAAGTTTCAAAAGTAGCGGTACCAGCAGTGGCTGTGGTGGCTGTGTCAACAGAGAAAAAGGAAGTTGCAAAAGTGGCTGAGGTAAAAACACCATCAATTGAAGGGACGTATAATATCGATATGTGGGGATTGTGTAAAGTCGTAAAAAAAGGAGATGGTTATGCCGTAATTGGAGGTGACGAGGATTTCGAGTTTGCTACAATTTCACCGACCTCTAATCCGTCAATGTTTATGCTGAAGAAGACAGGATTCAAACAAGTGCAACTACTTGAATTGGATGCTGAAGGAACTATCAGGATCGATACTGCGAATGGGTTTAAAACCTATAAGAAGGAGAACTAATACCCGTATTTTTTATTCCATAATTTTTTAAGGAAGGTGCGAAATGCATTTTCACGTTGATTATTCCCTGGGTTGTAAAGAGTTGTTCCCTCTATTTCCTTAGGAAGGTATTCTTGTGCTGTAAAATTATGCTCGTAGCTATGCGAATACTTGTACTCCTTTCCATAATTTAACTCTTTCATAAGTTTAGTAGGAGCATTTCTAAGGTGAAGGGGCACCGACAAATCTCCTGTTTGTTTTACCAGAGATTGTGCTGTTTTTATGGCTTCGTACGACGCATTGCTCTTGGGTGAACTCGCCAGGTATATGGCGCACTGACTCAAAATGATTCTGCTCTCCGGATAACCTATAGTTGAGACAGCCTGAAAAGTGTTGTTGGCTAAAATCATGGCAGTCGGATTCGCATTACCAATGTCTTCTGATGCAGAAATCAATAAGCGACGTGCGATAAATTTTGGATCTTCTCCACCTTCAATCATACGAGCTAGCCAGTATACAGCTCCATTTGGGTCGCTGCCACGAATGGATTTAATGAGCGCTGAGGCGATGTCGTAATGTTGATCGCCAGTTTTATCATATCGTGCCGGGTTGCTCTGAACCTTTTTTACCACCATGTTGTTAGTGATTACAATGGGCTCAGATTCTGAATTTACAATTAATTCAAAAATATTAAGCAGTTTTCGCGCATCTCCACCAGAGATTCTAAACAATGCATCGTATTCTTTTATTTCAATGTTTTTTTCTGAAATAATTTCATCGGTTTCCATAGCCCGATTCAACAAATCTTTTAAATCATCTTTGCTAAATGAATTCAGGATATATACTTGACATCTGGATAGGAGGGCAGGGATGACTTCAAAACTCGGGTTTTCAGTAGTTGCACCAATCAAAGTTACCCATCCTTTTTCAACAGCACCTAAAAGCGAATCTTGTTGGGATTTACTAAATCGGTGAATCTCGTCGATAAATAGGATAGGGTTCTTACCAGAGAAGAGGTTGTTACTCTGCTTAGCTTTGTTAATCACCTCTCTCACATCCTTTACACCTGAGCTAATGGCACTCAACGTATAAAAAGGGCGTTTGGATTCTGTTGCAATGATATTGGCTAAAGTGGTTTTACCTATTCCGGGAGGTCCCCAAAGAATTAGTGACGGAATGACTCCCGCTTTGATATGCTCGGTTAAAATTCCGTTTTTTCCTACCAGGTGTTGCTGACTTAAATAGTCTTCTAAATTTTTAGGTCGAATTCGCTCTGCTAAGGGTGCAATCATGCCATAAAAATACTAAAGATTTAGGTAGTAGAACTATTTAAAATTGTAAATTAGACCAGTGAGTTCAGAGCAGTTTAAATATCATAAGGGGGTCTTAAATATACCTTTATTACTGGTGTTTAGCTGCTGGGTTGTTTACTATATTGAAATAAAATTTGGTTTGAATTTCAATAAATTAGGTATTTATCCGGGTGAACTTTACGGATTGAAAGGTGTCTTCTTTGGTCCATTCATTCATGGAAGTTTCAGGCATTTGTTTAATAACTCATTTCCTCTGTTGGTGATGAGCGGAGTCCTCTTTTATTTTTACCGAACTATCTCGTGGAAAGTGCTCATTATTGGAACGATCGTTACTGGGGTGCTGACATGGATTATTGCACGACCAGCGTATCATATTGGAGCTAGTGGGGTGGTATATTTTTTAGTGAGTTTTATATTCTTTAGTGGTGTATTTCGAAAGTATTACCGACTAGCTGCGGTTTCTTTGATTACTGTTTTTCTCTATGGAAGTATGGTCTGGTATATTTTTCCTGTTGAGGAACGCATCTCCTGGGAAGGACATTTATCGGGGTTTCTGACAGGACTAGTCATGGCCTTCGTTTTTCGGAAAATCGGACCCAAACGTGAAATTTTTGAATATCACGAAGATGAAGAATTTGATTCGTATTTTGATGAAAACGGGAATTTTAATCCGCCACCTCCTCCGGAAGAAGAAAAATTTGAGACTACAGAGTGATTTACAAACGTTGCCTTGTCGCTTCGTATAAGAAAGCACCACATGCCACAGAAACATTCAAAGATTCAATATCTCCTAATAGTGGAAGTTTGGCTTTTACATCTACAATTTTCAAAACAGATGGATTTACACCCTTATCTTCAGAACCCATGATTATTGCTGAAGGGATTTTCAGATCCACATCATAGATCAGATTGTCCGTTTTTTCTGTCGCAGCAACTAATTGAATTTCGGAAGCCTGAAATTGGAAGATGGCATCTTTCAAATGGTCTACTTTACATATTGGCACTTTAAAAGCTGCGCCTGCTGAGGTTTTAATAGCATCGGCGTTGATAGGCGCATTTCCTGATTTTTGAATTACGATACCATGCACTCCTGTGCATTCAGCAGTTCGAATTATCGCTCCAAAGTTTCGTACATCGGAAACCTTGTCCAGTAGCAGAAATAGAGGAGTTGCTCCTGAATCTATAGTTGATGTAATCAATTCGTCTAAATCGGCAAAATCGATAGCCGATGTGTGAGCCACAACACCTTGGTGGTTGTTGTTTTTAGACAGGCGATTTAACTTTTCAACTGGAACAAAAGAAGTCGCAATATTGTTTTTTTTAATCAGGGCGTTTAATTCAGAAAACAATGAACCAGAAAGTCCTTTTTGTAAGTAAATTTTACTGATTGTTTTACCTGAATTTATTGCCTCAATAACGGCTCTTATCCCGAAGATTTTAGAGATTTTATTTTCCATGCTGCAAAGGTACATTATTAAACAATATTAAAAGAAATAAAAAAACCACCCCTTTCGGAGTGGTTTTCATTATTAGTTAAATCGGATGCAATTTCTAGTTTTGATCACCAGGACCTAAGTTCGGGTTCGCATCAATTTCTTTTTGAGGAATTTTGAAAATCCAATCGTTGTTAATTGATGGTTTTTCCTGACTGAATCCAGCTACGAAAAGGTCTGGAGAAGCTCCAGATCCACCGTCTGCACCGTGGTCAAATCCTTCATCCCAACGAATTTTATCCGTATATCCAAATCCTTCTCCCCATAATTCAAGAGCTCTTTGGAATTTAATTTCATCCATTAAGTCATCCGCGGTAGCGAAAGCAGTAGCATCATAAGCGCTGTCACGTGCTCCACCTAGAGCTTGTAACGCATTTTGTGCATTAGAAATATTACTCATCATCGCTTCAGCTTCAGCTTCGATTAAGTACATTTCAGAAGAACGCATGTAAATGATATCATCTGGCTCAATTCCTCCAGGAATTTTTTGCTTGAATTTCACATGCATATAAGGGTGGGTATTATGTCTTGAAGTCCACCCATATACGCTAGCCAACCTGTCGATTTCAGCTTCAAATTCATCTTCAGTCGTGTAAATTGGGTTGGTATTGTTATCCCATCCACCTTCACCGTTAGCAGCAGAAGAGTTTGAGTTAGGAGCATCTTTTAAGAATAATCCTTGTCTGTAATCAGTATCAGGAATCTGAGCGTATAACCTCTTATCAATCGCTTTAGGATTGTTTCTTACTTGAGAACCGTTGAATGTATTACTAATCAAATAGAAGTAAGAACGGAAGAAAGTAGTTTCTGTTGAGATTACATATGACCCCCAAATGACTTCATCAACATCTAAACTGTTGAAACCAGAGTAGTAGTCAGACTCACCCATCAATGGATAACCGTTACGAGCAGCTTTAGCAGCAGTTGAAGCTTCGCTCCAGTTTCCACTGTTCAATGCGATACGAGCCTTTAATCCATATGCCGTATTGATATTCAACTGAGACTTATCATTCCCTCTGTCAGTTGCATCCTGGAAATATCCGATTGCAGTGTTTACATCTGACATACATTGGTCATAAATCTCTTGTACAGTGCTTCTTGGAGCACTTGTAAAAGGAGCTTCAGTAGAAAATAATAATGGGACACCTGGGTCAGAAGCAGGGTTTCCAATTAAATATCCTTTTGCATAATGTTGCACTAAAGAGAGATAAGCATAAGCTCTGTAGGCGTGTGCTTGTCCTAAGATTTCTTTAAATCTAGAGTCTTCTACAATATTTCCGGTCGCTGCCTGATTAATAATTGCATTTGTTTCTGCAATAATGTGGTAGCGTTGGTACCATAAGTGCTCAGATGTTCTTGATGTTTCAAGATTATGAGAAATCCATCTTGCTTCATCTTGCCATCCAAGGTTGTTTGCAGAAGCGGTATGGATAATTCCACCAGCTAAATTATCTCCAAGTGGAATCCAGTAGTGATTACCAGCTCTCCAACTAGTTCCTCCGGATAATAATACTTGTCCTTGAGCATATAATAGACGGTGAATTCCGTTTATGATCAGTGCCATGTTATCGGCAGTGGCTAATGCATCTCCAGATGAGATTGCATCAGTCGGTTTTGTTTCCAGGAAGTCATCTGAACAAGATGAAGTCGATGCAATTAAAACGATTGCAAGAAACAGTATGTTTATTTTTTTTAACATAATTATATCTTTTAATTATTATGAATCAATTAGAATGAGAAGTTAAGTCCTAAAGAGAAAATTCTTGCAGGATTAAAATCGTTACCACTCGTTGTACCAGCTAAGCTATATTGAGGGTCTAATCCGTCTCTTTCACTCTTAAGATAGATATTTTCACCGGTAGCGAAAACTCTTAAAGCATCAATTCCCCATTTATCGGCTAATGCACTGTCAATTGAATAACTCAGGTTGATGTTCTTAAGTGCAAAGAAATCAGCATCTGTTAAGAATCTTGTTGATGATGTACGAACTAAGTCAACATTACCATTTTGCATTCTTGGAACACTTGTAATATCACCTGGCGCGCGCCATGCGTTTAAGATATCTGGGTGCATAGATCTACCATAAGATCCACTATGCATCATATTTGCATATCCGAAATCTAAGTATTTTCCACCGATTCCGTAAGTCATTAATACGTCTAAAGAGAATCCTTTGTAGCTTACTGTAGTAGCAACAGAACCTAAGAAATCAGGAATTGCACTATCTCCAGTATACGTTCTTTCCGTATCCTCCCAGTCGTTTGTAGTTTGATGTACGCCGTTTTCAACTACTGGAACACTTTCTCCATTGTCATCAATTTCATACATGTAGAATAATTGGTCTCCAGTATCAGGATCTACACCAGCAGTATGAAGGATGTAGAAGTCATATCTAGATCTTCCTTCAGCCCATCTTTTACTTCCATTAATAAATGGATCTGGTATGTTTGTAATTTCGTTTTTAAACGTAGATCCTTGAAGCGTTAAATCCCATTTCCAGTCGTCGCTGTTAACGATGTGACCGGTTAATGCCATTTCAAATCCTGAATTATACATATCTGCTACGTTAGATGGGAATGAGTTCAAACCGTTACTCAAAGCAATTGGCAGGTTGTATAATAAGTCAGTTGAATTTTTCTTGTAGTATTCAGATGAACCATCTAGGATGTTGTTGAATAAAGCAAATTCCAATGCAATGTCAAAACTTTCAATAGTTTCCCATTGTAAATCTGCGTTTCCGATATCTTGCCAGTAAATTGCTGGGGCACCGGCGTTAGAAGTTAATCCATAACGTGGTTGAGAGATAAAGAAGTCACCTAAATCATCATTACCAACTTCACCATAAGAAGCACGTAATTTTAATCGGTCAACCCATTCTACATTATCCATAAATTGCTCTTCTCCAATTCTCCAAGATCCTCCAATAGAATAGAAGTTACCCCATCTTGACTTGGCATCAAATACAGAAGATGCATCGCGTCTCCAAGAAGCACTAACATAGTACTTGTTGTCAAAGTTATAGTTCGCTCTTAAGAAATAACCTTCAACTGTTTTTTCCGTAGTTGCCCCACCTAAACTAACAGGTTGAGAGAAGTTATCGAATTCGTAAATCCCTTCTGCAACTTGCTCTATAGCCAAGGCATTCATTCCTGTGAATATTCTTTGGAAACTTTCGTGACCTGCAGTTATATCGACATTGTGAGATTCCCCAAAAGTATTCTTATAAGTAATAATTTGGTTGAAGTTTTCAACATCTCTTCTGAATCTGTTTTCGTTGTAACGTCCCGTTGGTTGCGCATCACCAATGATATTGTTTTCATATTCTTTGCTCAATCCTTCGTTGATATCTCTACCATAGTTTACTTTGAAGTTTAATCCGTCGATTACTTCAAAATCGGCATAAAAACGCATACCATATGTATTGTTCTTTGTACGTTCGTCGTTTAATAATAATTCTTGAAGCGCGTGACGACCTTGGTTAATTGGTCTTGATCCAATATTGTATTCTGGGTAACCTTCACCAGCATCAAAAATTGGGTTTCCACCAGCGTCTAATACTAAGTTACCGTCTAGGTCATTTACATAAACTGGATAAATGGATCCGATACCTTTAGCAAAACCAAATGGGTTTACAATACTTCCAGTACCAGCCGAAGTAGGTCCGGAAGATTCAGCAATTGTTATGTTAGCACTACCTC
This sequence comes from Flavobacteriaceae bacterium, assembly GCA_964227255.1. GTDB lineage: Bacteria > Bacteroidota > Bacteroidia > Flavobacteriales > Flavobacteriaceae > Lutibacter. Next base: position 97,065 of record CAXQVI010000010.1, on the reverse strand, counting down.
CAACTGTAATCCAGTCTTTTACGTCAAAATCCCCATTCAATCGTGTAGTCAAACGATTGTAGCCAGTAGTTTGAACATATCCTTCTTCGTCAAGATAAGAAGCAGAGAAGAACATTTTACTTCTGTCACTACCACCTGCAATATTCATGTTGTAAGATTGTCTAGAACCTGGTTGTTCCATTACGTCGTACCAATCTAAACTCTTGTAAATAAGATCAGCATTTGGATTCAATCTACCATCAGTACCAACAATTTGATCGTTAGGAACGTTAAAAGGGTTGTATCCTAATCTGTTGTAGATGTTTGCTGAAGCGTAAGCTCCGTCTCCACCAGCAGCACTAGTATTTCTCAAAGCTTCCCACATCATTTCGTAGTATTGACCTGGACTTACCTCTTCGTAGTTCGGAATACTTCTGTCAATCCATCCCCAAGAGGTATTAACTGAAGTTTTGACAGCTCCTTTTTTACCGCTTTTTGTAGTAATTAAAACTACACCATTTGCAGCACGTGATCCGTATAAAGAAGTCGATGATGCATCTTTTAAAATGGTGAATGATTCGATATCATCCTGGTTAATAGTATTTAATCCTCCTTCATATTGGATTCCGTCTACAATATAAAGCGGATCTGCATTACCATTTAATGTACCAACCCCACGAATAATGATTCCTGGAGAAGAACCTGGTTGACCTGATGATGAAGTAAATTGTACCCCTGTTGCTTTCCCTTCAAGTGCTGAGATAGGTGAGGTTACAGTTCTCAATTCTAAGTCCTTCGAACTTACCACATCGGCCGCACCGGTAAATGCAGCTTTTGTTGAAGTACCATAGGCAGTTACGATTACTTCTTCCAGTACGTTGTTCCCAGACATGATAACATCTATGGTATTAGATGCCCCTACAGTTCTTTCAACCTGCGTCATTCCAACATAACTAAACACAAGAATATCTCCTGTATTTACGCTTATAGAATAGTTTCCGTCAAAATCTGTTTGAGTACCATTGTTGGTACCTTTGATAATAACATTTACTCCTGGAAGTGGTCCATTTTCATCCGAAACTTTACCAGAAATAGTTTTTTGTTGTGCAAATGTCACTTGGACTAGTAGCACCAATAGGAGCGCAAGCGCTCTCCTAAAATTTGATTTCATAATTTTAAGATTTGGTTAGATACTCAAAAGTCAGAATTAAAAATCAATGTTGCAATCGGGAATGATGAGTAAAAGACCTTATTATGTTAATAAAATGTTAATTCAATGTTAATTATTTGAGGATGCCATAGTTCTTAAATGGTTGCGTAAAACCTATGCATTTAACACAATTTCGCTATTGTTTTCCTATAAAAAAAATAAAAAAACCACCTCAATTGAGGTGGTTTTTAGACTATAATTTGCTACTAAGATTAACGGTTAGCATTTACGCTTTCATCAATATTATCGTTAGCATCAATTTCAGCTTGAGGAACTTTTAAGAAGAACTTTTTATCGTCCGGAGTTAAGTTAGCACTTGACATAACTCTATGGTTTCCAGTTCTTGTGATTCCAGTTCTAGTTCTCTTTGCATCGAACCATTCTACACCGATTTCAGCATATAATTCTTTTCTACGCTCTACTAAGATTTCATCGATTAAAGCTTGACCAGTATTACCTGATGCGACAGCGTTTGGATCTCTGTTAGATTGTAACATGAATAATAAATTAGCAGCTTCAGTGTCTTTACTTTGGCGAGCTTTCGCTTCAGCTTCAGTTAACAACATTTCAGCAGTTCTGATAATTGGGTGATCTGAATCGAATCCAAAAGTAAACTTCGTTGTAATGAAGTGTCTGTAATCAGATGGTGCAACACCATATGCTGGCACGAATAATTTTCTAACATCAGTATCAGAGAACAAGTCAGCAAAATCAGTATTGATGAACGTTGCTGCATACGATAAGATATAGTGATCAGCATGAGCATGTGGAGCTCCCCAGTAATAGTTAGACTGGTCTTCGCTTTGAGCACTTCCCCAAATCCACTCTGGGTTAGAAATTTTGTCAAATCCATCAGAGTATGAAGCAGCATCTAAATAAGGATTTCCTCCACCGTAAGCTTTATTTGCAGCGTCTTCAGCTCCTGCCCAGTTGTGCATAGTTAAATATACACGAGAAAGGATTCCGTAAGCAACTTCTTTATTGATATAAGATTTCGCTAATCTATTTGAAGTTAAATTAGTTGTAGCGTAATCTAAATCTGCTAAGATTAGGTTATACATTTCCTGTAACGTAGTCATTCCACTTCCTTCTGTAGTAATTTCTGTTACAATTGGAGGAGCTGGTAATGATGAGTCATACGTATACGTGTGTTGGAATTCCATTGCTAACTGGAAATAGAAGAATGCTCTAATAGCTCTTGCTTGTCCAATTAATTCTTTTTTGTCTTGGTCAGACAATCCTTCAGAACCTTCAACACCGTTAATTAGGATGTTAGTTTGTCCAATCATATGGTAAGAGTATTCCCATGTGAAGTTCGTTCTTCTGTATGTAGGCTCTCTGTTATCATTTTCGTAATCAAATGTAAACCAAGTGTTACGCTGGATAATGTCATTTCCTTTTACAGTTCTTGCGTAGTAAAATGAATTTAATCCAGCAGCATCAGTTGCAGTAAACTGAGTTCTAAATCTTCTCATGATTCCAGAGATATATGCATCAGCACCTGTTCTAGAACCGAAGATTACGTTTTCTCCAACCTGATCGGTTGGTTGTGGCTCTTCTAAATAGTCCTCACTACATGCAATGAATGCGAAGCCTACAAAGAATAGAAATAATATTTTATATAGTAAATTTTTCATTTTTCTTAAGTTTAAAATTCAATGTTTAATCCGAAAGAATAAATTCTTTGGTTAAAAGATCTGTTGTTAGTAGTACCAGCTAAACTTTGTTCTGGGTCAATACCTTTGTGAGATTGTCCAGTCCATAAGTTATCACCTTGGAAGTATAATCTTAACTTTGATATTCCGATACTTTCAATTACATCATCTTGGAAGTTATATCCAAAAGTTAATGCCTTCAATCTGATAAAGTCATTCTTGAATAAGAATCGAGTAGAAGTAGAGTTGTAATCGTTACTTGCGTTGTCTAATCTAGGAACATTAGTAATGTCACCTGGTTGTTGCCAACGGTCAGCTAAATCTGGTGATGCAGCTCTACCTAAGTTTTCAAATCCACCCATTAATCCAGCATAAGTGCTATCGTATAAGTATGAACCTACAGCGAAGTTGAATAATAAGTTAATATCAAATCCATTCCATGCAGCATTGGTGAAGAAACCTCCTGAAACATCTGGTAAAGACTCTTTTCCAGTTTCGTATCTTGTTGCAGCCGCAAAGTTATCTGTCGTTTCTCTTTCTCCTGTTGGCTCACCACTTCCATCAAGTACATCTTGGTACCATAATGCTTTTCCTGTATCAGGATCAACACCTGCGTACTCACGGATGTAGAATTCGTATAGTGAGTTTCCTTCTTTCCATAACTTTGTTCCGTTAATGAATTCATCCTGAGTTAATTCAGTGATTTCATTCTTTTCAAATGCCATGTTAATTCCAGCATTCCAAGTTACGTTTTGGTTTTGAATAATTGATCCGTCAAGAGATACCTCTATACCAGAGTTTTTTAAAGAACCAATGTTTGTAGTAATATCAGAGAAACCAGTAGAAGGTGCTAATGGCTTATCGTATACTAGGTCTACAGATTCTTTAGAATAGTATTCAACTGTACCATTCAATCTGTTTCCTAATAATCTGAAATCAACACCAACGTTGAATTGTGCAGTTGTTTCCCATGTTAACAATGGGTCGTTTAAGTCAACAACTAATACTCCCGTATTATCTAATTCATTCCAACCTGTGTCGAAATTGTTTGTGTAAGGGAAGTATCCTACTTTGTTGTTTCCTAATTCCCCGTAAGAAGAACGTATTTTTAATAAATCAACAAAATCGCTGTCTTCTAACCATGATTCTTTTGAAAGTAACCAAGATCCCCCAACTGCGAAGAATTCACCTTTTCTTGTATCTTCACTAAATTGAGAAGAGCTGTCTGTTCTGAAAGATCCTTCGAAGAAGTACTTAGATTTGTAGCTATAGCTTGCTCTAGCTAAGTAAGACTCTAATCTTGTTTCAAAAATTGCTCCTCCAATTCCTTCTGGAGTAGTAGCTCCGTTTAAAACAAAAACGTTTGGTAAGAATCCAATTCCTTGTGCATTAAACACATCGTATTTTGTTTTAAATGCTTCGTGGATTAAGTTAGCATCAACTTGGTGATCTTCACCGAAAGTCTTACTAAAGTTCAAAGCATTTACAACGTTTAATGAAGTTGTAATATCTCTGTCTTGAGATACACGTCCACCTGCATTAGCAGCATATCCGTACACATTATGAACATAGCTATATCCATCAAAAGTGTATTGCTCATAACCAATTGTAGTCTTAAAGTTTAAGTAATCAGTAAAGTTAATTTGAGCAAATCCGTTTGCATTGAATTGGTGACGTCTGTTAAGGTTGATATAGTTAAATAAAGAACCGTAAGCATTTTCACCTTCGAATACTGGTCTAACACCATTCACAGATTGTGGGTTGTCACCATAATCATAAATTCTGTCTCCTAATCCATCATAGATTAGTTCACCATTTTCATCTCTTCTGTATAATGGGTAGATAGAAGATACAGAAGTTGTCCACTGTACAGCACTCTGGTAAGAAGAACCAGACTGTGTTGGGTTGTTCTGTTGAGAAGTAGAGTAAGCAGAGCTTAATCCTAATTCTAACCAATCAGCAGCTTGAGTTTGAACGTTAATTCTGGTTGTAATTCTTTCGAAATCAGACTCAGAAATTGAACCTTCTTGGTCAAGGTAGTTCGCAGAGAAGAAGAAAGTACTTTTCTCTGTTCCTCCTGAAGCTGTCAAACCATGCTCAGTTCTTTGTGCAGCATCGTTAAACATTAAATCATGCCAATCAGTTTCCCATAATTTGTTTGAAGTCACAAGATTTCCTTGTGCATCAACCGGATTTGGAACTCCTGGTCCGTAAGGGTTGTACCCCAATCCTAAGATTAGGTCGTTAGAAGCATTTTGACCTGCTGTTCCAGCGTCAAGGCCATCAGTGTACACATATTTGTTACGAATTGCTTCCCAGTTGTACAACATTTGGTCATCTGTACCAATCGTAGCATGTTGTTTAACAGCTTGGTTGGCAATACCGAATGAACTTCTTAAAGTAACTTTTGTTGGAGAATCTCTTTTACCACTTTTTGTTACGATTAAGATTACACCATTGGCAGCACGCGAACCATAAAGAGCTGTAGCAGAGGCATCTTTCAATACGTTCATACTCTCAATTTGGTCTGGTGAAATTGTGTTTAAGTTTCCATTGTACGGAGCGCCATCTAAAATAATTAATGGATCTGCACCTGCATTAATAGAACCAACACCACGTACACGAATTGTTGGGTTATCTCCTGGCTGACCACCTGCAGAGATAATGTTTACCCCTGGTACTGACCCTTGTAAAGCAGTAACTACAGAAGAAGTTTGTTGCTTTTCAATTACGTCAGAATCTACAACGGCAACCGCACCTACAATAGCTTCTTTTCTTTGGGAACCATATGCAACGACAACTACTTCTTCTAAAGCATTTGCTCCTGACATGATTACATCAATTCTGTCTGATCCTCCAACAGTTCTTTCTACAGCATTCATTCCAACATAACTGAAAACGATAACATCTCCAGTGTTTGCTTGAATAGTATAAAGACCATCAAAATCAGTTTGAGTACCCTTATTGGTACCTTTAATAATTACGTTTACCCCTGGTAATGGACCGCTTTCGTCCGAAACTGTACCAGAAATAGTTCGTTGTTGTGCAAATGAAATGTGCACCAGTAACACCATGAGAAGTGTCACAACTCTAGTAAACTTTGTTTTCATTATTTGTTTGTTTGAATTAAATAAGGAGTCAAAAATCCTAAATTATTATTGAAAATCCTAACGAATTTTCAAAGCATAATAAGAATTACTGAACTTCCATTAAATTAAATAGGTTTAGACAATAGATGTGGATATCTTAAAAAGGTTGCGCAATTTATTGGGAATAAGTATGTTAAATTTTTAAATAGCTCCTAAATGCTTAAGGATGAATGCATTTGTTTTAAATTACAATAAATAAAATGTACTTGATTTAAATTTTAAGCAAAATTGTCTAAAAAACCGAGAATTTTTTAATAGTTACGAGTTAATATTTTTTTTGAAAAAATACAATCCCTTCAAAGGCCCTTAAAAATTGCCACTGTCATTAATGGTATTGGAGAATGAAATTGTAAAATAGAGCCAGTAGGAATTTGGTAGTCTTTTTTCACTTCGAAGAAGTGAATCTTTTAATAAGTTATGGCATATTCTTGGTAAATGTTCGGAATGAATTATGGAGAAGATAGTAATTCATTTATCTATATTGTAATCGCCTGAGTCAATATTTAGAGCATAAAAAAAAGCTGACTAATCAGCTTTTTTTTTAAATTTTCTAATTAAAGAGAATGATAATATGTGGCGACTTTGTCAACATCGGCAGCCGTTTTTATCTTAATATTATTTTGCTTAATATAATTTGATATTTCTTTTTTCTTGTCCTTAAAAGCTTTAGCTACGGAGGAGTTGCTTAAAGAAATTTTTGTATACTTTTTGTTTTGTCCAAGCACGTAATAGGTTGTGGATGTTTGGAATTCTGCTCTTTTTGTTGTGTTTTGAGATGAGGTCCATCCACTTGCATTTGGATCTTTAAGAACTTTTCTGGTTTCTAACAATACATTTTTAGAAGGAGGAGCAACAAGTTGGTAGAATTTAGTATCTTTTTTTGCTTTGCTGAATTGATGTCCTTCTATTTTAGAAAATAAATAGTCTTCTCCTTTGTCATTTGTTAAGATAAATCCGGAATAGCTGTTCGAATTTATTGCCATAATGTCCTTCGAACCATTCACGGGTTTAAAAGTTAAAACATTTTCATAGATGTTGTAGTTCAATAATTTTTCCTCGGTTAGGTGTCCATTATTGTCTACTGCATATCCTGAAACCCATTCAGAGAGCAGGTATGGTGTTCCTTTTAATGATCCAGCTTGCATTTTGAATCCATCTGTAATTGTATTTCCGCCTACATCATTTTGTGCGTAAGTAAAAATGGTACATGCGATGCATAAAATGGATAGATAAGTTTTCATAAGTGTATTAGTTTTAGGGTAAATTTAACTCAAAAATTGTTCCGAAAGCTCTTGATTCATAAAAAATTATATAAAAAAAAGACCCACCTAGGTGGGTCTTTAATATTATTCTGAAATCAGATTATTGATTAATCCAAGTCACAGTATTCAAGTCGTCAGCTCCTTGTGCAGAAACTGCCGCATTGTAATTAGCTTCGTTCAAAGAACCTGCAGTAGCAGAGTAAGCATGTCTTTGAGGAATTCCAGTTGCACCTGATAATAAATCATCTGGAGCAGTTAAAGGAACTTCATATCCCATTGCTTTTTGTCTTCTCCACTCATGCCAGCTGTTGTATCCTTGCATGAATAATGCCACCCACTTTTCATAAGCGATGTCATTAACAGACCCATAAGGATTTGCAGCGATATAAGCTGCTGCATCTGCAGAATCAACACCCCATTGGTCCATAGACGCCTGGATTGCCATATCATATAATGCATCTTCATCTTCTGAAGTCCACCCTAAATGAGCAGCTTCAGCTCTAGCGAACAATACTTCAGCATACGTATAAATCATTAAAGGAGCATCTCCTTTATTAATGATGTTATCTGTAATGAAAGAGTAGTCATCTGTTGCAGAGTTAGACTGTCCGTAAGGAGCTCCTACAAATTCTCCAGTAGCACTGTTGAAAGCAGGCTCAGCATATTTAGGTAATCTTGGATCCTCTGGAGTAATAGCATCTCCATCACCAATCATAGCGTTTACAAATACGTCACTCATTAAGTAATCTCTACGAGTTTCAAATCTGTCTTGCCAAGGATTATCATTAGTATCTTCAAGCAAGTATGTGTACTGGATATTTTCACCGTTAGATTGAATTGCACCAGCCATAGCTTGATTGAATTTAGAACTTCCAGTTGAAGGGTCAGCGTTTGAAAGACGTAAGGCCATCACCATTTTAATAGTGTTAGCAAAAGTTCTCCACTTGCCCATATCACCTCTAAATAAAATGTCTCCAGAAGGACCATTTCCATTGTCAATAATATTTAATGCCCCATCTAGTTCATTAAATAATCCCATGTAAACTTCTTCTTGAGTATCATACTTTGGATATTGGTTTTCTAACCCTTGGATTGCTTCAGAATAAGGAATCATTCCCCATCTATCAGTCATACCGTGTAAGTAATATACTCTTAAAATAGTTGCAGCAGCAATTTGGTTTGCATTTGAACCATTAGCTGAAGCTCCTACTTTTGTTAGATCACCCTTATTTAAAGATATAATTCTATCTAAATCAACTAAGGCAGCGTAATATCCATTAAAACTCCAGTTTAAAGTCTGGTATCTAGATTCTTCATCATACTGTCCGTTCGATAAGTACTGAACATAACAGTTAGATGTTGTTGATGCAATATAACCACTGACAGTTTTTTGTGCATTTGTCAATAATGAAGCAGTTGATGCCTCACTTGGGCTGTTTCTATCTACGTTTGTATCTCCGAAGTCAATGGTCTCACACGAAGTGAATGTAAAGGCTACAGCGGCAACAAGTAGAAATATGTTTTTTAAATTTTTCATTTCTGTCCTCTTTTATTAAAATGTTAATTTTAAGTTAAGTCCAAACGTTCTTGTGTTAGGTGATTGACCACCTTCAGTCCAAGGAACTCCACCAGCTAACTCGATTTCAGATGGATCTAATCCTGGAATAGCAGAATCAATTACCCAAACGTTGTTAGCAAATAATCCAATATTGATGTCACTAAATGGAGTGTTTTCAATTTCTCCAAACGAGTAATCAATACGTACAGTTCTTAACTTCCAGTAAGAAGCATCATATAACCATCTTTCGTGTAATGCGAATAATCTTCCCCAGTATACCCAGTCCTTAACTAAGTATGAAGCAGGAGCTCCAGTAGTTTCGTCAACACCTTCAATTAATACCCCTCCAGAAGTTGAAGAAGCACCTTCAAGTGGCGTGTAGAACCATGCACCTGTTCCGTCGATATCGTCCCTTACAGGGTTTCCGATAGCGTTCGTTCCAATAGTTTCAGTTCCTAAACCAGAGTAGTTGTTAAACATTCGAGTTACAGAGAATACTTTACCTCCTTTTTGGAAGTCAATATCAAATGCTAAACTGAAGTTTTTGTATTGTAAGTTGTTAGTAATACCTCCTGTATAGTCAGGTAATACATTTCCTAAGTATTGGTTTGTATCATATCTAGGAGAACCAGAAGAAGAAAGCACTTTGTTTCCATTCTCATCTCTTTGATAAGCTCTACCATAGATAGCACCCCATTCTTGACCAACTCTTTCTTGTAATTGAATTCCTCTCCATGAAGAAGAAATTACGTTTACATCAATTCCATCAGCAATTGCATCAACTCTTCTCTTTAATGTAGCAAAGTTAACTCCAATGTCCCAACGGAAGTCTTCAGTAGAAACTGGAGTAGCGTTTAATCCAACTTCAAAACCGTTGTAAGATTGCTTTCCAGCGTTACTTCTTGTTGAAGTATATCCAGTTGATCCATCTAAAGAAACAGATACTGGTAATTCCTTATCTTTTTTCTCAAAGTAAGCAAGGTCTAAACTTAATCGATCACCAAAGAATTTTAACTCAGTACCAACTTCAAATTCTTCACGTACCCCACCTCTTAAATCAGCGTTAGGGTAAGATCCTCTAACAGATAAAGTTCCATCTGATCCGTAAGGAGTACCAACAGCATAAGTTTCAGCTAATTGGTAAACACCAGGGAAACGAGGAGCCTGTGCGAAAGAAGCTCTTAATTTACCGAAAGATAATACATCCTTGTTGTTCAATAACTGAGAGAAGATGAAAGATAAAGAACCTCCATATGTTTCAACTCTGTTTTCATCTGGGTTCGCAGTTGAACTCCAGTCAAAACGTGCAGCACCGTCTAAGTATAGCATAGATTTATATCCGAAAGAAGCGTTCAAGAACATTGAGCGTCTTTTAGATTTAGATGCATAACTAGATAATGTAGGTCTGTCAACTGAAGTGTCTAAGCTATAGTGGTTTACTGTAGTTAAACCTCCAACAGTAGCTGCATTGATACTTTTGTAAGTATTTGTTTGTAATTCAAATCCGGCTCTTGCACTTACGTCAAAATCTTCATTGATTTCCTTTTGATAGTTTACATAACCAAATACTTCTTCTTGGTTATCAGTACTTTCAGACTCATTGTAAGAAGGTTGACCAAGAGCACCCCATGCAAATCTATCGTTGAATTCGTAAGAGTTCATACGTTTTCTAACTTCCACAGTTGCATCAAATCCTTGTCCGAAATCGTAAGACATACCCATTTTTCCAAAGAATGCATTCTTCGTTTGGTAGTTTACATTCTCATAAGGCTCAACAAATGGAGAATCCCAATAAAGTGGTTGTAAGTTAGTTGGACTGTTAATGTTCCAAGAAACTAAGTTACCATTTCTACGGTAGTCTCTTAAACGGTCCATATCTAATTGTCTTTGCCACCATTGGTTGAAGTTAGAACCGATGTTTCCATAACCATTGTCTTGGAAGTTTTTAGTTCTTCTATCTTGATAGTTAGCAATTGCAAACGCTGTAAAACGATCAGTTAAATCTAATGTAGCGTTAATGTTTGCTTGAGTTGTAACTCTTTCAGAGTTTGGATATACACCTGTTCTTTCAATATTGTTGATGTTTGCTCTAACAGAGTAGTCCTCACCACCTTTAGAGAAAGTAATGGCGTTATTGTAAGTCATTCCAGTGTCGTAGAAATCCTTAATGTTGTCTGGTTGAGCAACCCAAGGTCTTAATTTTCCAAATTCAGGGTCTCCAGGAATCCAAGAATCCCAGTGACGTACTAACTGACCTTCTAATCTTGGTCCCCAAGATTCATCAGCATAGTATTCTGCCATTGGTTGTCCATCGAAAGATGCCCAGTCAGCTGGGTGCTTAGATGGGTCGTACGTAAATGTTGGGAATGTTTGTTCGTATCCACCACCATACTCATTTTGGTAATCAGGTAATAAGTAAACATTTTCCCAAGCAGTACTTGAGTTGATCGAGATTGTAGATTGTCCGTTTTGAGCAGCTTTTGTAGTAATAACAATTACACCATTGATCCCTTCAGGACCAAATAATGCAGTTGCTGCAGCACCTTTAAGTACAGACATTTCAGCAATTTCATCAGTATTAATGTCAGAAGGTGAACCTACTTTAATGTTATCCACAATATAAAGTACGTTTGAATCCCCTCTTAAACGGATAGAAGAGTTTCCAAATCCAGAAGATGGAGCTCCTACAAATTGTACACCAGCAACTTTACCAGCTAAGGCGTTACTAATGTCCGTCTGACGAGTATTGTTTAATTGGTCACCATCAACAGTTTGTTGAGCATAACCTAAACTTTTCTTTTCACGCTTAATACCTAATGCCGTAACTACGACTTCTTCTAATGCCTCAGCACTTTCAGTCATTGTTACGTCATAAGAATTAGACGATCCTACTGTGACTTCAACGTTTTTCATACCAATAAAGCTAAATAGCAGGACATCTCCTACTGAAGCTGTAATTGAGTAATTACCGTCAAAATCGGTTTGAGTACCTGTATTGGTACCTTTTACAACTACCGTTACTCCTGGTAATGGACCGCTTGCATCGGCTACCTTACCAGTCACGGTTTTTTCTTGTGCAAACGACACTTGCACTACTAGCGCTAACAATAGCGCCAGAAAACCATTAAACTTTGTTTTCATTATGTAATTATTTGAATTAATTGAGCCAAAAATCACAATAAAATGTTAATAAAACAAACTTTTTTTTAGTAGAATCTCAATAAAATCAATATCTCATGGTGTTTTTCGCAATTTAAACTCTCTACGAACTAGTTTAGTTAAGGGATAAATAATATTATAAAAAGGTAAAATAATACTGCATAAAAGACACTTATGATAGGTGCTAAAGGCTTTAAAATTACGTCTTGAGAACATATTTAGAGGGTTGCGTGAAGAATTGTGCTTTTTTTTTGCTTTTTTTTGAAAAAGCATTGATTTTCGAGATTTTCAACTGTTAATAAAAAGTTAAGATAATTGTGTAAATGATTAAAATACTAGATAAAATAGGATGTATTTCTGAAGTAGACTTCAATTTGAGCACATTTTGTCACTGTGTATTAAGCATTTTAAGTCAGAAATCTGCTAAGTTGTTTTTGAGTTTGCTAACGGTATAGGTATGCGTACTTCTGGATTTGTTATTTCGAGCTGTTTGCATTTTGAAGATAAGGGTGATTTTGCGTATTTGATACACCTTATTATTATAGGTACAAAATGAACTCATTTTTGGTTTCTAAATACGACTAGCTCCAATAACTTCTAACTAATTGATTTAAAGTCATTCTTTTTGAATAACGGCCTGGGTTGTATTACATATTTTACCAATGGAATTTTTCATGCTGAGAACGGTTAAAAAATCACTCGAAAAATAAACTATATAGAGGTTTGATTTACAATAAATTATTTGTACATTTGCGCGCTCCTAGAAACGAATCTGGGAGTTAAATATTAAAATATAACAAAAAATTAGTATGCCAACAATTTCGCAATTAGTACGAAAAGGAAGAGCCAAAATAACTAAGAAGAGTAAATCGGCTGCTTTAAATTCGTGCCCTCAACGAAGAGGAGTTTGTACGCGTGTATACACTACGACACCAAAGAAACCAAATTCAGCTATGCGTAAAGTAGCCAGAGTTAGGTTGACAAATGGTAACGAAGTGAATGCTTACATCCCTGGAGAAGGACACAATTTACAAGAGCACTCGATAGTATTAGTTAGAGGTGGAAGGGTTAAAGATTTACCAGGAGTTAGATATCATATTGTTCGTGGAGCATTAGATACAGCCGGTGTTGATGGAAGAACTCAACGTCGTTCTAAATATGGTACCAAAGCACCTAAGAAGTAATTTTAAACTTTTAAAGTAAAGACATGAGAAAAAGAAAGGCGAAAAAAAGAGTTCTTTTACCAGATCCAAGGTTTAATGATCAATTGGTTACACGTTTTGTAAATAACTTAATGTGGGATGGTAAAAAATCTGTAGCTTTTAATGTGTTTTACGATGCTTTAGATATCGTAGAGCAAAAGAAACAGGATGAAGAAAAGACTTCATTAGAAATTTGGAAAGAAGCATTAACTAATGTTATGCCACATGTTGAAGTTCGTTCGAGACGTGTAGGAGGAGCAACATTCCAAATCCCAATGCAAATCAGACCAGATCGTAAAGTATCTATCGCGATCAAATGGTTGATTGGATATTCAAGAAAACGTAACGAAAAATCAATGGCTCAGCGTTTAGCTGCTGAGATTTTGGCTGCTGCGAAAGAAGAAGGAGCTGCTGTAAAGAAAAGAGTTGATGTTCATAAAATGGCAGATGCAAATAAAGCATTCTCTCACCTTAGATTTTAATAATAGTTAGAAATGGCAAGAGATTTAAGATATACAAGAAACATTGGTATTGCAGCTCATATTGATGCTGGTAAGACTACTTGTACAGAGAGAATTCTATATTATACTGGAGTTTCTCATAAGATTGGAGAGGTGCATGATGGTGCAGCTACAATGGACTGGATGGAGCAAGAGCAGGAAAGAGGTATTACAATTACTTCAGCTGCTACAACTTGTACGTGGCAATTCCCAACTGAAAACGGGCAGCCAACTGCGGATGCTAAGGGTTACCACTTTAATATCATTGATACTCCGGGTCACGTTGACTTCACAGTAGAGGTAAACCGTTCTTTACGTGTATTAGATGGTTTGGTTTTCTTATTTAGTGCTGTTGATGGTGTTGAGCCACAATCAGAAACTAACTGGAGATTAGCAGATAACTATAAGGTACCAAGAATCGGTTTCGTTAACAAAATGGACCGTCAAGGAGCTAACTTCTTAGCTGTATGTCAGCAAGTAAAGGATATGTTAGGTTCTAACGCAGTGCCAATTGTAATGAATATTGGTGATGAGGATGAATTCGAAGGAGTAGTTGACTTAGTGAAGAACCGCGCTATTATTTGGCATGACCACACACAAGGATCTACTTTTGACGTAGTTGATATACCAGAAGAATTACAAGAAGAAGCTCATGAATTAAGAGGTAAACTTATTGAAGAAGTTGCTGCTTATGATGAGAATCTTTTAGAAAAATATATGGAAGATGAAGACTCTATTACAGAAGAAGAAATTCACGCTGCATTGCGTGCTGCTGTAATGGATATGTCTATTATTCCTATGGTTTGCGGATCTGCATTTAAAAACAAAGGTGTTCAGTTCTTGTTAGATGCTGTATGTAGATACTTACCTGCGCCAACGGACAAAGAAGGTATCGTTGGAACAAATCCAAAGACTGGAGAAGAAGAAATTCGTAAGCCTGATGTGACGGAGCCTTTTGCTGCTTTAGCATTTAAGATTGCAACAGATCCTTTTGTTGGACGTTTAGCATTCTTTAGAGCTTACTCAGGTCGTTTAGATGCTGGTTCTTACATCTTCAACACGCGTTCTGGAAAGAAAGAACGTATCTCTCGTATTTACCAGATGCACTCTAACAAACAGAATTCAATTACACATATTGAAGCTGGGGATATTGGTGCTGGTGTTGGATTTAAAGATATTAGAACTGGAGACACAATGTGTGCTGAAAATGCACCAATCGTATTGGAATCTATGGATTTCCCAGATCCAGTAATCGGTATCGCAGTAGAGCCAAAAACGAAATCAGATGTAGATAAATTAGGTATCGCTTTAGGAAAATTAGCTGAAGAGGATCCAACATTTACAGTGAAAACAGATGAGGCTTCAGGACAAACTATTATCTCAGGAATGGGTGAGCTACACCTAGAGGTAATTGTGGATCGTTTGAAGCGTGAATTTAAAGTAGAAGTTAACGAAGGACAACCTCAGGTAGAGTACAAAGAGGCGATTACAGGTAAGACTGATCACCGTGAGGCGTATAAGAAACAATCTGGTGGACGTGGTAAATTCGCGGATATCAAGTTTATTATGGAGCCTGCTGATGAAGGTGCTGAACCAGGATTAACATTTGTCAATGAGATTAAAGGTGGTAACGTTCCAAAAGAATTTATTCCATCTGTAGAAAAAGGTTTCAAAGAAGCTATGAAGCAAGGTCCATTAGCTGGATACGAAGTAGATAGCTTAAAAGTTACTTTATATGATGGTTCGTACCACGCGGTAGATTCTGATCAATTATCGTTCGAATTGGCTGCTAAGTTAGGATTTAAGAATGCTGCAAAATCTGCTGCGCCTGCAATCCTTGAGCCAATCATGAAGTTAGACGTTGTTACTCCAGAGGAGAATATGGGTGATATTGTTGGTGACTTGAACAGAAGAAGAGGTCAGGTTAACGCAATGGAAGATAGAGCAGGAGCAAAAGTTGTAAAAGCAACGGTTCCGTTATCTGAAATGTTCGGTTATGTTACTACATTAAGAACATTATCATCTGGTAGAGCAACTTCATCTATGGTGTTCTCACACTATGAAGCTTGTCCTAACAACATTGCTGAAGAAGTAATTGCAAACGCTAAAGGTTAATCTCTAAATTAGAAACGATGAGTCAAAAAATTAGAATAAAGTTAAAATCGTACGATTACAATTTAGTAGATAAATCTGCTGAGAAAATTGTAAAAACGGTTAAGAATACAGGTGCAGTTGTAAACGGGCCAATTCCATTACCAACTCATAAGAAGATTTTTACAGTATTACGTTCACCACACGTAAACAAAAAATCTCGTGAACAATTCCAATTGAGTTCTTACAAAAGATTATTAGACATTTATAGTTCTTCATCTAAGACTATTGATGCTTTAATGAAGTTAGAATTACCGAGCGGAGTTGAGGTAGAAATCAAGGTATAATTACTTTGAAACGTTGGGCAAAATAGCTCAATAACATGTCCGGAGCGATTGACGAAGGAAAAACGGAAAGAAAATAAATTCAGGGTTGAATTATTTTCAACCCTGTTTTATGAATTTAAATAATAACAATAAATAATTAATTAAAAATGTCTGGGTTAATAGGAAGAAAAATCGGAATGACCAGCTTATTTGATGAGAACGGGAAGAACATTCCTTGTACTGTAATCGAAGCAGGTCCATGCGTTGTTACCCAAGTCAGAACCGAAGAAGTTGACGGATATGAAGCACTTCAGTTAGGTTTCGATGACAAAAAGGCAAAAAGCTCTAACAAAGCTTTGGATGGTCACTTTAAGAAAGCTGGTACATCTGCCAAAAGAAAAGTCGTTGAATTTCAAGGTTTTGATGCGGAACACAAATTAGGAGATGAAATCACTGTAGAATTATTTACTGAAGGTGAGTTTGTTGATGTATCAGCGACTTCAAAAGGTAAAGGATTTCAAGGAGTTGTAAAACGTCACGGTTTTGCTGGTGTTGGACAAGCAACTCACGGTCAACATAACCGTTTAAGAGCGCCAGGTTCAATTGGTGCTGCTTCATACCCTGCACGAGTATTCAAAGGAATGCGTATGGCAGGAAGAATGGGAGGAGAAAAAGTAACAGTTCAAAATTTAAGAGTTTTAAAAGTAGTTCCTGAAAAGAATTTACTTGTTGTTAAGGGAGCAGTTCCTGGTCACAAAAACGCTTACGTAACTATTCAGAAATAATGAAAGTATCAGTTTTAGACATTAACGGAAAAGATACAGGTAGAAAAGTTGAACTTTCTGATGCTGTATACGGAATTGAACCAAATGATCACGCTGTATATTTAGATGTGAAGCAGTTCTTGGCAAACCAAAGACAAGGAACTCACAAAGCTAAAGAGAGAGCGGAGATCGCTGGATCTACTAGAAAGATTAAAAAACAAAAGGGAACTGGTACAGCTCGTGCGGGTAGTATCAAGTCTCCAGTGTTTAGAGGTGGAGGTCGAATTTTCGGACCTAGACCAAAAGATTATTCTTTCAAATTGAATAAAAACTTAAAACGTTTGGCTCGTAAGTCAGCTTTAAGTATTCAAGCGAAAGAGAACAACATTATTGTTGTAGAAGATTTTACTTTTGATGCACCAAAAACAAAGAATTTTACAACTGTTGTAAATGCCTTAGGATTAGAAGGTAAAAAGTCTTTGTTCGTGTTTGCTGAGCCAAATAAAAATGTATATTTGTCATCGCGCAATTTGGAAAGATCAAAAACTGTAAGTAACTCAGAATTAAGCACTTACGAACTGCTTAACGCTGGTACAATTGTACTTTCTGAGGGTTCATTAGAAGGAATTGAGTCTAATTTAAGCAAATAGGTAGAAGATATGAGTATTTTAATTAAACCTATTATCACGGAAAAAGCGACAAATGATAGCGAAATGTATAATCGTTATGCGTTTGTTGTAAAGAAAAGTGCTAACAAAGTAGAAGTAAAGAAAGCTGTTGAAGCTGCTTACGGAGTTACTATTGAAAGTGTTAAAACGATGAATTACCCTGTAAAGCGTAATACAAAATACACTAAAAATGGTATTCAACAAGCAATGAAAGGAGCTTACAAAAAAGCTATTGTTCAGTTAGCAGAAGGAGAGAGTATTGATTTTTATAGCAATATCTAAAAGATAAAAATGTCAGTTAGAAAATTAAAACCAGTAACACCAGGTCAGCGTTTTAGAGTAGTAAATGGGTTCGACACCATCACTACTGATAAGCCGGAGAAAAGTTTATTAGCTCCGAAAAAAAGATCTGGAGGTCGAAACAGTAAGGGTAAAATGACGATGCGCTATATTGGTGGTGGTCATAAGAAACAATACCGTATTATCGATTTTAAAAGAGATAAGAACGGTGTCCCTGCAACCGTAAAGACAATTGAGTATGATCCAAACCGTACTGCATTCATCGCATTATTAAACTATGTTGATGGTGAGAAGCGTTACATCATTGCTCAAAATGGATTGAAAGTTGGTCAAACAGTAATTTCAGGAAAAGGTGCTACACCCGATGTTGGAAATACAATGTTATTAAGTGAGATTCCATTAGGAACTACAATCTCTTGTATTGAGTTACACCCAGGACAAGGAGCTGTATTAGCTCGTTCAGCTGGTTCTTTTGCTCAGTTAATGGCGAGAGATGGAAAATATGCTACAGTGAAGTTGCCATCAGGTGAAACGAGAATGATTCTTGTTACTTGTGCTGCAACAATTGGAGTTGTGTCTAATTCAGATCATCAGTTATTAGTTTCTGGTAAAGCTGGTAGATCTCGTTGGTTAGGTAGAAGACCTAGAACGAGACCAGTTGTTATGAACCCGGTTGATCACCCAATGGGTGGTGGTGAAGGTCGTGCATCTGGAGGTCACCCAAGATCGAAGAATGGTATTCCTGCTAAAGGATACAAGACTAGATCTAAGACAAAGGCTAGTAATAAGTATATCATAGAACGAAGAAAAAAATAATTGAGATATGGCACGTTCATTAAAAAAAGGACCTTATATTTTTCATAAGCTTGAAAAGAAAATAGTTGCGGCTGGTGAGTCTGGAAATAAGAAGGTGATTAAGACATGGTCAAGATCATCAATGATTTCACCGGATTTCGTTGGACAAACAATCGCTGTGCACAACGGTCGTCAGTTTGTTCCAGTTTATGTAACTGAGAATATGGTAGGGCATAAATTAGGAGAATTTTCACCAACACGTTCGTTTAGAGGACACGCTGGTGCAAAAAATAAAGGAAAAAAATAGTAGGTAATCATGGGAGTTCGAAAAAAATTAAGAGCACAACAAATTAAGGAAGAGAAAAAGCAATTAGCTTTTGCTAAGCTTACTGGTTGTCCTACATCACCAAGAAAAATGCGTTTGGTTGCGGACTTAGTTAGAGGAGTAGAAGTTGAAAAAGCACTTCAAATCTTAAAATTTAGTTCAAAAGAAGCATCTATCAACTTAGAGAAATTATTATTAAGCGCCATTGCAAACTGGCAAGCTAAGAATGAAGATTCTAATATAGAAGATGCAGGGTTATTCGTAAAGGAAATTTACGTTGACAGCGCAGGAATGTTAAAAAGATTAAGACCTGCACCGCAAGGTCGTGCGCACAGAATTAGAAAACGTTCTAATCATGTGACTTTAGTCTTAGGAAGTAAAAATTTAAGCAATTAATCATAAGTAGAAATGGGACAAAAAACTAATCCAATAGGAAATCGTTTAGGAATTATCAGAGGATGGGATTCTAACTGGTATGGAGGAAGAAACTACGGTGATAAAATTGCTGAGGATGATAAGATAAGAAGGTATGTACATGCCCGATTATCGAAAGCAAGTGTTTCGAAAGTAATCATCGAGCGTACACTTAAACTTGTAACCGTTACTATCACTACTGCTAGACCTGGTATTATTATCGGAAAAGGTGGACAAGAGGTAGACAAGTTGAAAGAAGAGCTTAAAAAGATTACTGGAAAAGAGGTTCAGATCAATATTTTTGAAATTAAACGCCCAGAGTTAGATGCAACGTTAGTAGCTGCAAGTATTGCTCGTCAAATCGAGAACAGAATCTCGTACAGAAGAGCAATCAAGATGGCTATCGCGGCAACGATGCGTATGAACGCTGAAGGTATTAAAGTTCAAATTTCAGGTCGTTTAAACGGAGCTGAAATGGCACGTTCTGAGCACTACAAAGAAGGTAGAATTCCTCTTTCTACTTTTAGAGCAGATATCGATTATGCACTTGTTGAGGCTCATACAACATACGGACGCTTAGGTGTGAAAGTATGGATTATGAAAGGCGAAGTTTATGGTAAAAGAGAATTATCTCCATTAGTTGGGCTTTCTAAAAAGCAAGGTAAAGGAGACAGAGGATCTAAGAGACCACAAAATCGCAGAAGAAAATAATTTACTAAAATTTAGACAGTAAAATGTTACAGCCAAAAAGAGTAAAATATCGTAAGGTACAGAAGGCGAAAGGTAATATGAAGGGGAACTCTCAAAGAGGGCACCAACTTTCTAACGGAATGTTTGGTATCAAAGCTTTAGAGCAAAACCTACTTACATCTCGCCAGATTGAAGCGGCACGTATTGCAGCTACAAGATATATGAAAAGAGAAGGGCAATTATGGATCAAAATTTTCCCGGACAAGCCAATTACTAAAAAGCCATTAGAAGTACGTATGGGTAAAGGTAAAGGTGCACCGGAATATTTCGTAGCCGTAGTGAAGCCAGGACGAATCATGTTCGAAGTAGGAGGAGTTCCTGCTGAAGTAGCAAAAGAAGCTTTACGTTTAGCAGCTCAAAAACTTCCAGTAAAAACGAAGTTTGTTGTAGCTAGAGATTTTGATAACGCTTAATAGTTTAAATGATGAAACAGTCAGAAATTAAAGAATTATCAACTGAAGAGTTACAAGAGCAACTTGGAAGTTTAAAGAAAAGTTATGCGGATCTAAAAATGGCTCATGCTATTACGCCGTTGGAAACTCCAATGCAGTTGAAAGCTATTAGAAGAACTGTAGCTCGTGTAGCTACTGAATTAACTAAAAGAGAAGTACAATAATTGTATTCAGAAGTAAAAGATGGAAAAAAGAAATCTTAGAAAAGAAAGAATAGGAATTGTTTCTAGTAACAAAATGGAGAAATCTATTGTTGTTGCTGAAGTGAAGAAAGTGAAACACCCTATGTACGGAAAATTCGTATTAAGTACGAAGAAGTACGTTGCACACGACGAAAAAAATGATTGCAATATTGGAGATACTGTAAAGATTATGGAAACGCGTCCGATGAGTAAATCTAAGCGTTGGAGATTAGTAGAAATCCTAGAAAGAGCTAAATAATTATGTTACAGACAGAATCAAGATTAAGAGTAGCGGATAACACTGGAGCTAAAGAAGTTTTAGTGATTCGTGTTTTAGGAGGAACTAAGAAGCGTTACGCATCTATTGGAGATAAAATCGTCGTTACTATTAAGGACGCAACTCCAAATGGAACTGTGAAAAAAGGACAAGTTGCAAGAGCTGTAGTTGTTAGAACGAAGAAAGAAGTAAGAAGAAAAGATGGATCTTATATCCGTTTCGACGATAATGCTTGTGTATTATTGGATGCTTCTGAAGAAATGAAAGGAACTCGTGTATTCGGTCCTGTTGCAAGAGAGCTTCGTGAAAAGCAATTTATGAAAATTGTATCATTAGCACCTGAAGTGCTTTAATAATTTAGAATTATGAAATTAAAGATAAAATCAGGAGATACTGTTCGAGTAATGGCAGGTGACCATAAGGGTGAAGAAGGTAAAGTAGTTGCTGTTTTTCCTAACAAAAACAGAGCAATCGTAGAAGGTGTAAACATGATTTCAAAACATGCGAAGCCAAGTGCTCAAAATCCACAAGGTGGAATTGTTAAGAAAGAAGCTGCTATTGATATTTCTAACTTAATGTTATTAGAAAATGGTGAACCAACTAAAGTTGGATTCAGAATGGAAGGTGACAAGAAAGTTAGATTTTCTAAAAAAACTGATAAAGCAATTTAGTTATGGGATATACACCAAGACTTAAAGAAGAGTATAAAGAAAGAGTGTCAAAAACCCTTTCTGAAGAGTTCGGTTACAAAAACGTGATGATGATTCCTAAATTAGAAAAGATTGTAATTTCTAAAGGAGTTGGAGCTGCTGTAGCTGATAAGAAATTAATCGATTATGCATTGGAAGAGCTTACTGCTATTTCAGGACAAAAGGCAATCTCAACGATTTCGAAGAAAGACGTTGCAACGTTTAAATTACGTAAAGGAATGCCAATTGGTGCAAAAGTTACTTTAAGAGGTGACATGATGTACGAATTCCTAGATAGATTAGTTACAGTTTCTTTGCCACGTGTAAGAGATTTTAACGGAATTAAAGCGAATGGTTTTGACGGTAGAGGTAACTATAACCTTGGTATTACTGAGCAAATCATTTTCCCAGAAATTAATATTGATAAAGTGAATAAAATTAGTGGAATGGATATTACATTTGTAACTTCCGCGAACACTGATAAAGAAGCGAAATCATTATTAAGAGAATTAGGTTTACCATTTAAAAAGAATTAAGGGATGGCTAAAGAATCAATGAAAGCCCGAGAGGTTAAAAGAGCAAAAACAGTTGCGAAGTACGCTGCTAAGAGAAAAGCTTTAAAAGAAGCTGGAGACTACGAAGCATTGCAAAAACTTCCAAAAAATGCATCACCAGTTAGAATGCACAACAGATGTAAATTAACTGGAAGACCTAAAGGGTACATGAGACAATTTGGTATTTCACGTGTAACATTCCGTGAAATGGCAAACCAAGGATTAATTCCTGGAGTTAGAAAAGCTAGCTGGTAGGAAAATTTTTAATTGGTCTTAGGTTCAAAGAAATTGAAAACCGGGACCGCAAATTATTTAAACAATGATAACAGATCCAATTGCAGATTATCTAACTAGCGTTAGAAATGCTATTATGGCTGGACACAGGGTGGTTGAAATACCTGCGTCAAAAATTAAAAAAGAAATTACTAAGATCTTATTTGATCAAGGTTACATTTTAAGCTACAAGTTCGAAGACAATACTGTTCAAGGAACTATCAAGATTGCCTTAAAATATGACAAAGCATCAAAGGCATCGGTAATTAAGAAATTACAACGTGTTTCTACACCAGGTTTACGTCAGTATGTTGGTGCAGATGATATGCCGCGTGTACTTAATGGTTTAGGTATTGCTATAGTATCTACATCAAAAGGAGTGATGACGAACAAGCAAGCTCGTAGAGAGCATGTTGGTGGAGAAGTTTTATGTTACGTTTATTAATAAAAGGTAGAACAGGATGTCAAGAATAGGAAAAAATCCAGTTGCTTTACCAGAAGGTGTAAGCATTGAAGTAAAAGACAACGTTGTTACCGTAACTGGAAAACTTGGAACGTTAACACAAGAGATTTCTGAAGGGATGACTGTAGAAGTTGAAGAAGGTACTGTAACAGTAGTTCGCCCGTCAGAATCTAAAGAAGACAGAGCAAAACATGGTTTATACAGAGCATTAATCAGTAACATGATTACTGGTGTGTCTCAAGGATGGACCAAAGAGTTAGAACTTGTTGGGGTTGGTTACAGAGCTAGCAACAATGGTCAAGTTTTAGATTTAGCCTTAGGATTTTCTCACAATATCGTAATAGATATTGCACCGGAAGTGAAAATCGAAACGGTTTCAGAGAAAGGAAAAAATCCAATTGTAAAATTAACTTCATTTGACAAACAACTTGTTGGAGCAGTAGCTGCAAAGATTCGTTCTTTCAGAAAGCCTGAACCATACAAAGGAAAAGGAGTTAAGTTTGTAGGAGAAGAAATTAGAAGAAAAGCAGGTAAATCTGCATAATAATTTTATAGTATTATGGCATTATCAAAGCTTGAAAGAAGACAAAGAATTAAGCATAGAATTAGAAAAGTTGTTACTGGTACTGAAGCGAGACCAAGATTGTCAATTTTCAGATCAAACAAAGAAATTTATGCTCAATTAATCGATGACAGAGCAGGTAAGACACTTGCTGCAGTTTCATCAAGAGATAAAGAGATTGAGGTAGCTGGTTCAAAATCAGACATTGCAAAATTAGTAGGTAAAACTATCGCTGAAAAAGCTGAAAAAGCTGGTGTAGAAACAGTATCTTTCGATCGAAATGGATTTTTGTATCACGGTAGAGTGAAGGCTCTAGCAGACGCTGCAAGAGAAGCAGGATTAAAATTTTAGTAAATTATGTATCATAAATATAACAACGTAGAAAGAGTAAAACCTAGCGGTTTAGAACTACAAGATCATTTAGTAGGTGTACAAAGAGTTACTAAAGTTACTAAAGGAGGTAGAGCGTTCGGATTTTCAGCTATCGTAGTAGTTGGAGACGGAAATGGAGTAGTAGGTCACGGATTAGGTAAGTCTAAAGATGTGGCATCTGCTATTGCAAAAGCGATCGAAGATGCAAAGAAAAACTTAGTTAGAATTCCAATTATCAATCAAACATTACCACACGAACAAAAAGGGAAGTTTGGAGGAGCAAGAGTATACTTAAAACCAGCTTCACATGGTACCGGGGTAATTGCCGGAGGTGCAGTGCGTGCGGTATTAGAATCAGTTGGTGTACACGATGTACTTTCTAAGTCTCAAGGATCATCTAACCCTCACAACGTAGTAAAAGCAACATTTGACGCTTTATTACAGTTGAGAAGTGCTAGCATGATTGCAAAAGAGCGTGGAATTTCATTAGATAAAGTATTTAACGGATAGGAAGATGGCTAGAATTAAAGTAACACAAGTTAGAAGTAAAATTAGACGTCCTCAAAATCAAAAATTGACTTTAGAGGCGTTAGGTTTATCTCGAATTGGACAAGTTGTGGAGCATGAAGCTACACCTTCTATCCTTGGAATGGTAAATAAGGTTAAACACTTAATTTCTGTTGAAGAAATTAAATAAGATTTAAAGACATGGCATTAAATAACTTAAAACCTGCAGCTGGATCTGTAAAAACACAAGGAAAACGTGTTGGTAGAGGACAAGGTTCTGGAAAAGGCGGAACAGCTACAAGAGGTCATAAAGGAGCTAAATCTCGTTCTGGATATTCAAGAAAAGTTGGATTCGAAGGAGGTCAAATGCCTTTACAAAGACGTGTACCTAAATTTGGTTTTAAAAACATCAACCGCAAAGAATACGTAGGTGTAAACTTACACAAGTTGCAAGAATTGGTTGACAATAATAAAATCACTGACACGGTAACATTAGACGTTTTAGTAGAAAACAGATTGGCACGTAGAAATGACCTAGTTAAAATTCTAGGAAATGGAGAGTTGACTGCTAAGTTAAACGTAACAGTTCATAAATTTACGGCAACTGCAAAAGCTGCTATTGAGAAAGCTGGAGGATCAGCTGAAACGTTATAATTTAAAATTTAAATGAAAAATTTCATACAGACCATTCAGGACATTTGGAAAATAGAAGAACTTAGAAATAAGATTTTATTAACCCTAGGTTTTATGGCGATCTATCGATTCGCTGCTCAAGTACCATTACCTGGAATTGATATTGCTGTTGCACAACAAGCGCTATCAAACCAAACTGAAGATGGTGGAATTTTAGGTTTACTAGATATGTTCACAGGAGGAGCCTTTGCACAGGCTTCTATTGTGGCTCTAGGTATTATGCCTTACATTTCGGCATCGATTGTTGTACAGTTAATGGGAATCGCAGTTCCTTACTTGCAGAAGTTACAAAAGGATGGAGAGTCTGGTAGAAAAAAGATCAATCAAATTACACGTTGGTTAACTATTGGTATTACAATGGTGCAAGGTCCGGCGTATATCACAAACATTTATCAATTAATCCCATCATCAGCGTTCTACATTAGTGGAACTATGTTCTGGGTGACAGCAATGGTTATCTTAACTGCTGGTACGATTTTTGCTATGTGGTTAGGGGAAAAAATTACTGATAAAGGTATTGGTAATGGTATCTCTTTATTAATTATGATTGGTATTATCGCTCGTTTCCCAGAGTCATTTTTACAAGAAGTTGCATCTACGATGACAGCCGATGGTGGCGGTGGTGGTATGATTATGATATTATTGGAAGTAATTCTTTGGTTAGCTGTTATCTTGGTATGTGTATACCTAGTTACCGCTGTTAGAAGAGTGACTGTTCAGTATGCAAGAAAGACCGTTGCTGGTAACATTAAAAATGTTCAAGGATCGAGAGATTTTATTCCTTTGAAGTTAAATTCATCTGGAGTAATGCCTATCATCTTTGCTCAGGCAATTATGTTTGCGCCTGCTTTATTACAACGTGCAGATAACGAAACTATTAAAGCAATAGGTTTAGAATTTCAAGATATGTTTGGATTGTGGTACAACGTACTATTCGCAGTACTAATTATTGTGTTTAGTTACTTCTATACTGCAATTACAATTCCGACAAATAAAATGGCAGACGATTTAAAAAGAAGTGGTGGATTTGTTCCGGGTGTACGCCCAGGAAAAGATACTGCGGACCTATTAGATCGTATTTTATCGTTAATCACATTCCCAGGATCTTTATTCCTTGCAGCTGTAGCTATTTTACCAGCTATTGTTGTGAAGTTTGGAGTAACTGCAAACTGGGCAATTTTCTACGGTGGAACGTCACTTTTAATTATGGTTGGGGTTGCAATTGATACAATTCAACAAATCAATTCTCACTTATTAAGTCGTCACTATGATGGTTTAATGAAAAAAGGAACTAAACGTAAATCAGTAGCATAATGGCAAAACAACCAGCAATACAACAAGACGGAACCATAACAGAAGCGTTGTCTAATGCGATGTTTCGTGTAGAGTTGGAGAACGGACACATCGTTACAGCTCACATTTCAGGAAAGATGCGTATGCATTATATTAAATTATTACCTGGAGATAAAGTGAAACTGGAGATGAGCCCGTATGATTTAACAAAAGCAAGAATTACTTACAGATATTAAAGTATAAAACCGATGAAAGTTAGAGCATCAGTAAAAAAGAGAAGTGCCGAGTGCAAGATTGTGCGTAGAAAAGGCAGATTATATGTAATCAATAAAAAGAATCCTAGATTTAAACAAAGACAAGGATAATTATGGCAAGAATAGCAGGTATTGACGTTCCAAAAAATAAGAGAGGTGTAATCGCCTTGACTTACATTTACGGAATTGGAAGAAGTAAAGCTAAAGAAATTTTAGCAGCAGCTAAAGTTGACGAAGGTACGAAAGTACAAGATTGGACTGACCAAGAGATCCACGACATTCGTGAGGAGGTTGGAAAATTAACAATCGAAGGAGAGTTACGTTCAGAAACCCAATTAAACATCAAACGTTTAATGGATATTGGATGTTATAGAGGAATCCGTCATAGAACTGGATTACCATTAAGAGGGCAAAGAACTAAGAATAATTCTAGAACTCGTAAAGGTAAACGTAAGACTGTGGCTAACAAGAAAAAAGCAACTAAATAATAACTAAGATTATGGCGAAAGCAAGTTCAAAAAAACGTAAAGTTATTGTAGAGGCAGTAGGTGAAGCTCACATTACAGCTTCATTTAACAACATCATTATTTCACTTACAAACAAAAAAGGTGATGTAATTTCTTGGTCATCAGCTGGGAAAATGGGATTCAGAGGTTCAAAGAAAAATACTCCTTACGCAGCTCAATTAGCAGCAGAAGATTGTGCAAGAGTAGCACACGAAGCTGGTATGAGAAAAGTGAAGGTATATGTTAAAGGACCAGGTAACGGGAGAGAATCTGCGATCAGATCAATTCACAATTTAGGAATTGAAGTTTCAGAAATCATCGATGTTACTCCATTACCACACAATGGATGTAGACCTCCAAAAAGAAGAAGAGTATAATTATAAATTTGAATCGATAGGAGTTAGATTATCGAAGGAGTAAGCCTTAATTCATAATCCCTATCACTAATATTAAAAAATGGCAAGATATACAGGACCAAAAACTAAGATCGCTCGTAAATTTGGTGAGGCGATCTTCGGAGAGGACAAATCTTTCGAAAAAAGAAACTACCCTCCAGGACAACACGGTAACAACCGTAGAAGAGGTAAAAAATCAGAGTATGCTATGCAGTTAGCTGAAAAGCAAAAAGCAAAGTATACGTATGGGATTTTAGAAAGACAATTCTCAAACTTGTTTAAAAAAGCATCTAGTTCTAAAGGAATTACTGGTGAGATTTTATTACAACTTTGTGAGTCTAGATTAGACAACGTGGTTTACAGAATGGGTATTGCTCCGTCAAGAAGCTCAGCTCGTCAGTTGGTATCACACCGTCATATCACTGTTAATGGAGAGTTAGTAAACATTCCATCTTATTCTTTGAAAGCTGGAGATGTTGTTGCAGTTAGAGAAAAATCTAAATCGTTATTAGCGATTGAAGATTCTTTAGCAAGAAGAAACGATGTTTACGAATGGCTTACTTGGAATGCTGATAAAAAAGAAGGAAACTTCGTTTCAGTACCAGAAAGAATTCAAATTCCAGAGAATATTAAGGAACAATTAATCGTAGAATTATACTCTAAATAATAAATTAATCATATTGGTTTTTGGCCAAAGGGTTTTTAAGTATTTCTTCAAACTTCTAGACCGCGCAACCAAAAAACAATTAAAA
Organism: Flavobacteriaceae bacterium; assembly: GCA_964227255.1. Lineage (GTDB taxonomy): Bacteria > Bacteroidota > Bacteroidia > Flavobacteriales > Flavobacteriaceae > Lutibacter. Next base: position 68,734 of record CAXQVI010000010.1, on the reverse strand, counting down.
CGAAGAAAAACTTATGGCAATATTAAATTTTCAGAAGCCCGATAAAGTAATTATGATCGACTCTACCGATTTTGAAGGTAGATTTGAATTCCGTCCGTTAGAACCAGGATTTGGATTAACTGTAGGAAATGCTTTAAGACGTGTGCTTTTATCCTCTTTAGAAGGATTCGCAATTACATCATTGAGAATTGATGGTATAGAACATGAATTTTCTACAATTGAAGGTGTAGTTGAGGACGTTACTGAAATTATCTTAAACTTAAAACAAGTGCGTTTTAAGAAGCAGATTGAAGACACTGACAGAGAAACTGTAAGTATTTCAATTTCGAATCAAGAGCAATTAACTGCTGGTGATTTACAGAAGTTTATTTCAGGATTCCAGGTATTAAATCACGATCTGGTAATTTGTAATATGGAGAAATCAGTTTCTTTAGACCTAGAAATTACTATTGAAAAAGGACGTGGATTTGTTCCAGCTGAAGAGAATAAAAAATCTGGTGCTGCGTTAGGAACTATTTTTACTGATTCTATTTTTACACCTATTAAGAATGTAAAATATGGAATAGAAAATTTCCGTGTAGAACAAAAAACAGATTATGAAAAGTTAGTACTAGATATCATTACTGACGGATCTATTGCTCCTAAAGATGCTTTAACTGAAGCTGCAAAAATCTTAATTCACCACTTTATGTTATTCTCTGATGAGCGAATCACTTTAGAGGCTGATGAGATTGCACAAACTGAAACATACGATGAGGAATCATTGCACATGCGTCAGTTATTGAAAACTAAATTAGTGGATATGGACTTATCTGTTCGTGCACTAAACTGTTTGAAAGCTGCAGAAGTTGATACTTTAGGTGACTTAGTATCCTTTAATAAAAATGACTTGATGAAGTTCCGTAACTTCGGTAAGAAGTCTTTAACTGAGTTAGATGAATTAGTTCACAACAAAGGTTTAAGCTTCGGAATGGATTTAAGCAAGTATAAGTTAGACAAAGATTAATTTAGAACTTAGGTTTTAATTAAGAAAAGATAAGATGAGACACGGAAAGAAATTTAATCATTTAGGTAGAAAAACTGCGCACAGAAGAGCAATGCTTGCCAATATGGCATGTTCGTTAATAGAGCACAAGCGTATTAATACTACTGTGGCTAAAGCAAAAGCTTTAAGACAGTTTGTAGAGCCTTTAATTACGAAGTCTAAAGACGACACTACTCACAACCGTAGAGTTGTATTTAGTTACTTGAGAAATAAATATGCTGTTACTGAATTATTCAAAGAAGTATCAGTAAAAGTTGGAGACAGACCAGGAGGTTATGTTCGTATTATTAAATTAGGTAACCGTCAAGGTGATAATGCACCAATGGCGATGATCGAATTAGTTGATTACAACACTACATATAACCCGAACCAAAAAGCTAAAAAGAAAACTACTCGTAGAGGTAGAGCTAAAAAGGCTGAGGCTCCAGCGGTTGAAACAACTGAAAATAACGAAGAATCAAATGACTAATGATTTTGATCGTTTAAATAAAGAAAAGGATAAGCTAGTTTTTAGTTTATCCTTTTTTTTTATTTTTGTCCGAAATAAAACTAAAGCATTTACTACACCTAATTAATAATGAAATACACAAAACGTAAAAAAGCCATTCTACTATTAGCTGATGGAACAGTTTTCGAAGGAAAATCAATCGGTAGAGATGGTACATCATTTGGAGAGATTTGTTATAACACTGGTATGACAGGATATCAAGAGGTTTTTACAGATCCGTCGTACTTTGGTCAAATCATGCTTACCACTAATGCACATATAGGAAACTATGGAGTGAACGACAACGAAGTTGAATCAGATTCAGTTAAAATTGCTGGTTTAGTTTGTAAAAACTTCAGTTTTAATTATTCAAGAATCGATTCTGATGGTTCGTTATACGATTATTTTGAAAAAGAAAATGTTGTTGCAATTTCTGATGTTGATACCAGAGCCGTTGTACGCTATATTAGAGATAAAGGGGCAATGAATGCTGTAATCTCAACAAATACCAATATTGAAGAGCTAAAAGAACAATTAAAGCAGGTACCAGATATGGATGGTTTGGAATTGGCTTCTAAAGTTTCTTGTACTGAATCTTATTTCTTTGGAGATGAAAATGCACCGTATAAAGTTGCAGCTTTAGATATCGGAATTAAGAAAAATATTTTAAGAAGTCTGGCCGAAAGAGGATGCTATATTAAAGTGTTTCCCTACAATTCAACTTTTGAAGAAATGCAGGCATTTAATCCTGATGGATACTTCTTGTCTAATGGTCCTGGAGATCCAACCCCATTAAAAGAAGCTCAGGAAGTTGCCAAAGAAATTATTTCACGTAATTTACCTTTGTTTGGAATTTGTTTAGGTCATCAGGTAATTGCACTTGCAAATGGAATTTCTACTTATAAGATGCACAATGGTCACCGAGGAATTAACCATCCAGTTAAAAATCTATTAACCGGTAAAGGTGAAATAACGTCTCAAAATCACGGATTCGTTGTTAAAAAAGACGACTTAGTAGACAATACTGATTTTGAAATCACACATGTGCACTTGAATGATGATACCGTAGCTGGGATGCGTATGAAAGACAAAAATTGTTTTTCAGTACAATACCATCCGGAAGCGAATCCTGGACCACACGATTCCAGGTATTTGTTCAATACTTTCATTGAGAATATGAAGAAATCGTAAAAAACACACTTAAAAACCTCTAAATTCTTGATTTAGAGGTTTTTTATTGGGTAAAAAGCGAAAACGTTATCGTATAAAGGCATAAAATATAAGATGATTTGACCTTTATTTCGTAATTTTGATACAAGAAATTAAAACAATAAAATAGAAGAAAATGAGTATAATTTTAAGCGTTCACGCACGTCAGATTTTTGATTCAAGAGGGAATCCTACTGTAGAAGTAGATGTAGTTACAGAAAATGGAGTTTTAGGTAGAGCTGCGGTACCATCTGGGGCCTCTACAGGTGAGCACGAAGCAGTGGAGTTACGTGATGGAGGAAAAGATTATATGGGTAAAGGTGTTTTAACTGCGGTTAAAAACGTAAATGGACCAATTGCTGAAGAAATTCTAGGAATGTCAGTTTTTGAGCAAAACTTGATTGACCAAACAATGATTGAGTTAGATGGAACACCGAATAAATCACAATTAGGAGCTAATGCAATTTTAGGTGTTTCTTTAGCAGTTGCAAAAGCAGCAGCTAACGAATTAGAATTACCATTATACCGTTACGTTGGTGGTGTAAGTGGAAACACGTTACCAGTGCCAATGATGAACATTATAAACGGTGGTTCGCACTCTGATGCGCCAATTGCATTTCAGGAGTTTATGATTATGCCAATCATGGCTAAGAACTTCACTGAAGCAATTAAAATGGGGTCTGAAATTTTCCATAATCTGAAAGGATTAATCCACGATAGAGGATTAAGTACTGCAGTTGGTGATGAAGGAGGATTTGCTCCTGAGTTTGACGGAACGGAAGATGCGATTGAAACTGTGTTAAAAGCGATTGAAAAAGCTGGATACAAGCCTGGTGAAGAGGTAAAATTAGCCTTAGACTGTGCTTCTGCTGAATTCTTTGTTGACGGAAAATACGATTACACAAAATTCGAAGGAGAATCAGGGGTTGTAAGAACTTCAAAGGAGCAAGCTGAATACTTAGCTGAGTTAGCGACTAAATACCCAATCATCTCAATTGAAGATGGTATGGATGAGAATGACTGGGAAGGAACTAAATACCTTACTGAGCTAATCGGAGATAGAGTTCAACTAGTTGGAGATGATTTATTTGTTACCAATGTTGAACGTTTGGCAAGAGGTATCGAGAATGGTATTGCAAACTCTATCCTAATTAAAGTAAATCAAATTGGAACATTAACTGAAACAATCGCTGCAGTGAACATGGCTCACAATGCTGGATATACTTCAGTAATGTCTCACAGATCTGGTGAAACAGAAGACAATACAATTGCTGATTTAGCTGTTGCATTGAACTGTGGTCAAATCAAAACTGGTTCGGCTTCAAGGTCAGATCGTATGGCAAAATACAATCAATTGTTAAGAATTGAAGAGGAGTTAGGAAGTGTTGCTTACTATCCTCAAAATAAAGCTTTCAAAGTGCAATAAGCACCTTAGTTTTTAAAATCAGATAAAGCCAGGCCTAGCCTGGCTTTTTTGCGTTTTTATAACCATTTTAAATAAAGCAAACAAAAGTCGCATTTCCTTTCAAAATACTTTTTTATAATGTAAATTCGTGAACACAATTTTTTACAAAAACCAAACCCAAAATTTTTTACAAAAACTATGTCAGATATTGCGATTTTAGAAGTAAATGGTAAGAGGTACGAATTTCCTTTAGTAAAAGGAAGTGAGAATGAAACTGCCATCGATATTAAATCGTTAAGAGCTGTAACTGAAGGGATTACTACTATTGATCCTGGATTTAAAAATACAAGTTCATGCGAAAGCGCCATCACTTTCCTAGATGGTGAAAAAGGAATATTACGTTACAGAGGTTATTCGATTGAGGAGTTGGCTGAAAAAGCGGACTTTTTAGAGGTAGCTTATTTACTAATTTTTGGAGAACTTCCTACAAAGGAACAAAATGCAAAGTTCCACAGGGATATTCAAAAACAATCTTTGGTTGACGAAGATGTTAAGAAAATTTTAGATGGATTTCCAAAAACTGCACATCCAATGGGAGTGCTTTCAGCATTAACGAGTGCATTAACAGCATTTAACCCCAGGAGTGTTAATGTAAGCTCTGAACAAGATATGTACCGAGCCATCGTTAAATTACTTGGAAAATTTCCGGTATTAGTATCTTGGGCCTACAGAAAAGAGGAAGGATTACCTTTAGAATACGGAGATAATTCTTTGGGTTATGTCGAGAACATACATAAAATGATGTTCCAGTTACCTAATGAAAAATACAAAGTGAATAAGACAATTATTGAGGCTCTCGATAAGCTCTTAATTTTACATGCAGATCATGAGCAAAATTGTTCTACTTCAACAGTGCGAATAGTTGGTTCATCTCATGCTGGTTTGTTTGCTTCTATTTCTGCTGGAGTTTCTGCTTTATGGGGTCCTCTTCATGGTGGTGCGAATCAGGCTGTAATTGAAATGCTTGAAGCTATTAAAGAAGATGGAGGTGACTACCAAAAATATATAGATAAAGCTAAGGATAAAAAAGATCCATTCCGTTTAATGGGGTTTGGGCATAGAGTTTACAAAAACTTTGACCCGCGCGCTAATATCATCAAAGTTGCTGCAGAAGTGGTGTTAGAAGAATTAGGAATTGAGGATCCTGTGTTGGATATTGCAAGAGGATTGGCGGAAGTAGCATTGAACGATGAGTATTTCAAATCAAGAAATTTATATCCAAATGTCGATTTCTACTCAGGAATCATATATAGAGCACTAGGAATACCTGTTCCTATGTTTACAGTAATGTTTGCCTTAGGTAGACTTCCGGGTTGGATTGCACAATGGAGAGAGATGAGATTGAATAGTGAACCAATTGGTCGACCACGTCAATTATATACTGGAGCACCTGCAAGAGCATTTGTTTCAGTTGATGAGCGTTAAGATCAAATTAGATATTACGTAAAACCTCATATTAATTTATGGGGTTTTCTTATTTTTGCCCGAAATAAATAAGAATATGCTAAAATTAAACGTTCAGGACGAAACTTCAAGATTAAAGGCAGTTATTGTTGGGACTGCTGAAAGTAATGGGCCAACACCTGCATTAGATGAGGCCTATGATCCAAAATCTAAAGAGCATATCCTTGCAGGAACGTATCCTGTTGAAGCCGATATGGTAGAAGAAATGGAAGGATTGTGCGCTGTTATGGAGAAATATGATGTGCAAGTTTTCAGACCTGAAGTACTAAAGGATTACAACCAGATTTTTTCGAGAGACATATGTTTTGTGATTGATGATACCTTGGTCAAATCTAATATTCTTCCCGATCGCGAAAAAGAGATTCATGCCATTGATTTTGTTTTAAACCAAATAAATCCTGATAAAATCTTAACCACTACGGATGATGTACATTTTGAAGGAGGAGATGTTATGTTGTGGAACAATCATATTTTCGTCGGTACTTATAAAGGGGATGATTATTCCGATTATATTACTGCGAGGACCAATATGAAAGGGGTTGAGTTTTTGAAGAAGCATTTTCCAAATAAGACGGTCAAAGAGTTTAATTTAAGGAAGTCAAATACGGTGGCAAGAGATAATGCGTTGCATTTGGATTGTTGTTTTCAGCCTGTGGGAGACAATAAGGCCATTATTCATAGAGAAGGTTTTCTTGACGAAGAGGATTATCAATATTTGGTGGATTTATTTGGGATGGAGAATTTATTTCACATTACGAAGGATGAAATGTATCACATGTTTTCCAATGTTTTCTCAATTGATAAGAACGTTGTAATTTCTGAAAAGAATTTTACCAGACTGAACCATTGGTTAAGAGATAACGGATTTATTGTCGAAGAAGTTGCCTATGGTGAAATTTCTAAACAAGAAGGACTTTTGAGATGTTCAACAATGCCATTAATAAGAGCGTAATATGGAACAAATTACAAACACTATTTTAATGATTCGCCCGGTGTCATTTAGAATGAACGAACAGACAGCGGTGAACAATTATTATCAAAAAGAATCAAAGGATATTACCACAGAAACCATTCAGTTTAGAGCTTTGCAAGAGTTTGATGCTTTTGTTGAAAAATTGAGGAATGAAGGTGTCGATGTGATAGTCGTTAATGATACTAAAGAGCCGAATACACCAGACTCAATCTTTCCAAATAACTGGATGTCTTTTCACGAGAATGGGAATGTAGGATTGTATCCAATGTTTGCTGAAAACAGGCGAGAAGAACGCAGGGAGGATATTTTTGATATACTGGAAGAGCAAGGCTTTACTATTGAAAACTTTATAGATTATACCTCTGCAGAGGATGAAGCCTTATTTTTAGAAGGCACAGGAAGTTTATTATTGGACCGAGTGAACAGAAAGGCTTATTGTGCCATTTCCCCGCGTGCTGATGAAGATTTATTGATTGAGTTTTGTGAGGATTTCGAGTTTACACCGGTGCCTTTTGTTGCAAATCAAACTGTGAATGGTGAACGTTTGGCCATTTATCATACCAATGTGATGATGTGTTTGGCTGAAGATTTCGCTGTAATTTGTTTGGAAAGTATAGACGATAAAAAGGAGCGTAAAAACGTTTTAAAACATTTGAAGGAAGACGGTAAAGAGGTAATTGCAATTTCTGAAGCTCAGGTAAATGCATTTGCCGGCAATATGCTTCAGGTTAAAAATGACAAAGGTGAACGCATTATTGTAATGTCAGAACAGGCTTATAATAGTCTGAATAATGGACAAATCCGAAAAATTGAAAATCACTGTCGTATACTTTATAGTAGCCTGAAAATGATTGAAATGAATGGTGGAGGAAGTGCGCGTTGCATGATGGCGGAAGTATTTTTACCTAAAGCATAATCATTCATTTCTAATTTGTACATTTAAGAGTGCTTTCAAAGAAAACAAAATACGGATTAAAAGCATTGACCTACCTGGCCGATAAGCCTATGAATGAACCAGTGCTAATTTCAGAAATAGCAACTGCGGAAAGAATTTCACAAAAGTTTCTGGAGAGCATATTACTTACACTTCGCAAGAATGGTTTTTTAGCTTCAAAAAAAGGAAAGGGAGGGGGTTATTATTTGATTAAGCCTCCAGAAGAAATTAGAGTTTCTTCTATAATCAGAATACTGGAAGGTCCCATTGCTATGTTACCTTGTGTTAGTCTGAATTATTATGAAAAATGCGATGATTGTACGGATGAAGAAACCTGTTCATTAAATCGATTAATGGCTGAAGTGCGAGATAGTACACTGGCCATATTAGAAAATAAAACATTAGCAACACTAAACAAAAAAGGCGGCCTATAGGCTGCCTTTTTCTATATTGCTGAAATACATCAGCGGTGTTCCAATAATTATTGGAGTTAGCTTCCAGTTACACTTCCTCCTGATGAGGTGTCTTTGTTAACGTCTCTTGGACTTCCAACATAGTCAATGTCACCGCCACTGCTGGCTTTCGCGGTCAATGATTTTTCTACATTTAAATCGATATTTGCTCCGCTACTAGCTTTTGCTAAGGCATTCATGGATTTCAAGTCTTCTGCGTCAATATGACTTCCACTGCTCGCTTTTGCCGAAAGATATTCGGTTGATCCATAAAGATCCATTTCTGCTCCGCTTGAAGTCGAACTTTTCACTTCTTCAGCATTTACTTTCAATTTAATAGAACTTCCTGAACTTGAACTTAAGTCGAGGCTAGTGCTACGGATAGTGTTTTCAGATTTTACCGATGCTCCGCTTGACGATGCAATTTTGGTAATATCATTAGCAGTGAGATATACATTTCTTGTCGCGCGATTTACATTCTTCTCGAAGTAAATTTTAAGTTCTCCGTTTCTGACTTCAGTGATTAGTAAATCCATTATATTGTCGTCAGCTTCAACTGTCATACTAACATCAGAACCCTGAGTCAGATATAAGTTAATTCCTTGTTGGACTTTAATGGCAGAAAAATTGTCGCTAATGGAGCGGTCTTCAGTTCTTACATCACCGTTACCTCTTATCCCTGAAAATCCGTCGATCATACATGAGGTGGTTGTAAGCAGCACAAATAAAATGGCTGTTAGTTTAGATAGTGTTCTCATTTTGATTGTTTTATAGGTGTAAATTTAGTTTGAATGGTATTGCTACCGAAAATTGTTTGATTCAATTGTTGATTTTGAGCTCTGAATTGTCATTAGTTGATTCTGATTCCGTCTTCATCAATTTGGATATGAGCATCGTCCGTTTTATCCTGGATTTTAATGTCAACACCACTTTCGTCAATTTTTAATTTGAAGTTTTCTTGTTCTTCTTTGAATTCTTCACTAAAAATTGAGGGATCACAATCCATACATTCCAGTTCAAATTCTCTCATAATGAAATAATTTGATGGCATATCACGGTCGTAAATGTTTTGCACATTTTGCACATCATCTAAATAGGTACTCGTAGACCTGTCCAGGTAAATGATACTTCCTGTAGGCAAGAACAAGGTGATATCAACCAATTGATCTTTGTATTTATGCTGAATGTCTGACAAGAAGAATCCGTCTAATGAAAGTTCTTTATCGGTTAAATCGAATTCATATTCAATGGATTCAGCAAAATCATTTGCAACCATTCTGTTTTTTCCTCTTGATTCTTTTCTGATTTTGATATAAGCGTTTTCATTGTTTGTTTGCTTTACATCGAAGTCGATTCGTGTACTGTACAGTCTTTCTTCTCCGTTAGTAACAATAACTTCACTGTTATATCTTCTTCTCATTTCTCTGTAGGAAGTCGCAAGGTCATCATTACCCGTCATTCTCACTTGCAAAGTATCGCTTGGAGTGATGTTTAAATCTTCAGTCTGATTTGACACACCGTAATATGCTGTTTGCGATTCATAGCTCAATCCTGAAAATGCCAGTCCGAGCAGTGCTACCACCCATATTCCAATTAAGGATGACTTTGCAGCAGTACCCATTGGTTTCACATTCTTAGAAACGATTCGTAATCCTAACCAAAGAATGAAAATGAAAGGGATTGCAACCAGTACTAAAGTGAATGCTACGATTAACCATACAGGTAAGATATTATCGTAGAAGAACGGCGGATACATAAAATCATTTCTATCTCCGAATGAACCCAGTTCAAATCCTCCCCATGAAATTCCTCCAAATAACAACCCGATAAGTGTTGAAGCGGCAATAATAATTAATAATACTCCTATGAACTTTCCCAACACCTTAAACAGGGCGGCAAAAAACTTTCCCAGCGTATCAATCAGATCTTGCATTCCTGATTTTGCCTTATCATTCACATTTCTTCTAAATTCAGAATCGCGAACTTTTTCAGTCATATTATTCACACCGTCATTCACTCTGCTGGTCACATCTCGAAATTCAGCTCTTATGGTACGCTCAATATTGTCAATGTTAACTGGCTCCCCCTTCATTTGAAGTTTGTCGGCTGTTGTTCTTGCTTCAGGAATTAGGATCCAAAGTATAGGGTAAATAATGAATCCAATACCAAATCCGAATAATAAAATCAAAGTTATGATACGTACCCAAATTGGTTCAACACCAAAGTAATGTGATAGTCCAGAACATACTCCGCCAATGAATTTATCGTCCGGATCTCTGAACAACCTTTTTGTTGAAGAAGGTCTTCTATAGTTTGGAGTGTCTTCAAACATTTCTTCATCTACCATATAATCTTCAGGTTTCCCCATGATTTTGGTAATTTCATCAATGTCTTGTTCATTTACCACCTGGCGTGGATCAGTAACACGTTTGTTTAATAATTCTCCAATACGCAATTCAATATCGTTTAATATTTCATCACGACCTTGAGGATCATCGCTCAAAGAGCGTCTTATGGCATCTAAATATAGCTTCAGTTTTTGATAAGCTAATTCGTCTATATGGAAAAAGATACCTCCTAAATTTATATTTATTGTCTTATTCATTTGTAGTTGGTTTTGAAGTTGTAACTAATTTAACAGCTAGTGTTAAATCATCCCAAGTATTGTTTAGTTCTTTTAAAAATAATTTACCGGTTTCGGTTAATGCGTAATATTTTCTCGGTGGTCCTGAGGTTGATTCTTCCCAGCGATAGCTCAGTAATCCCGCATTTTTAAGTCGTGTTAGCAGCGGGTAAATTGTACCTTCAACTACTAATAATTTTGCGTCCTTAAGCTGCGACAGGATTTCAAAAGTATAGGCATCACCATTTTTAAGAATGGATAAAATGCAAAACTCTAAAACTCCTTTTCGCATTTGTGCTTTTGTATTTTCTATCTTCATATGTTGAGATTTTGTCGTTAAGGTCTAGTGCTATTTTATAAAGTCTATGGTGAAAGGGTAGCGGTAGAATTCTCCATTATTCGCTTTCAAACTTGCATGAATAATCAAGATTATTTTCAAGATGAAAAATGGAATAATTCCAACAACTAAAGCAATCAACCCTAGTCCTAAAGTAAAAATTGCAATAGGCACAATTAAAATGGCTAATAAAAATCCATACAATAATAAACTCAACTGGAAGTTGATAGCTGCTTTACCGTGCGCATCAATAAAGTTACTTTCGTCCTTTTTCATTGTCCATAACACTAATGGAGCAATAATATTTCCAAAAGGAAAACAGTAGCCAGCGAAGCTACTCAAGTGAGTCATTGTACCGTAATTTTTTATGTTTTGTGTTGTCATAATAAAAACATATAATAGTTTCTTATGCAAATATATATATAAAAAAAGGTATTATGCAATACAAAGTACTGTAATTTAACAAACTTTAACATTTTTTACTTTTTTTTCTTTGTGTAGAAATGCCTAAATTCCAATCCTCTAAAGCAATCAAATGGAACTTACTGCTAGTAAACTCAATAAGTATTTAATGTTCAAATTGCCTTCAGCTTATATATGTGGAGTGCGATTAAAAGAATTGGATAATTCAAAAGCAATGGTGCAGGTGCGACATAAATGGATCAATCAGAATCCATTTAGATCCTTATACTTTGCGGTGCAATCTATGGCAGCGGAATTATCGACAGGCGCTTTAGTTATCAAAAAAATACAAGAAACGGGAAAACCAATTTCGATGTTAGTAACCGGACATAGTGGTACATTTTCGAAAAAGGCGGTCGGAAAAATTCAGTTTAGATGTGTTGATGGAGCACAAATAGATACGATTTTAGATGCGGCTGTTAAAACCGGGGTAGGACAGAAAATTGTATTGAAATCGACAGGGAAAGATGAAGCAGGAGACATAGTTTCAGAATATGAATTTGAATGGAGTATAAAATTAAAATCTAAAAAATGAGAAATACACACGAGATAGATTACGAGATTTACGGAGAAGAAATGCAATTTGTAGAGATTGAGCTGGATCCTCAGGAAGGGGTAGTAGCTGAATCGGGTTCTTTTATGATGATGGACGATGGTATTGAAATGAATACCATTTTCGGAGACGGTTCAAAACAGGATGAAGGGATTCTTGGAAAATTGTTTTCTGCTGGAAAAAGATTGTTAACTGGTGAAAGCTTGTTTATGACGGTTTTTACGAACCAGCAATATGGTAAAAAGAAAGTATCATTTGCAGCACCTTATCCTGGAAAGATTGTCGCAATTGACTTAGCTGAAAAAAACGGAAAATTTATTTGTCAGAAAGATGCCTTCTTATGCGCAGCCAAAGGAGTATCTGTTGGTATAGAATTTTCAAAAAAGATAGGAAGAGGTCTTTTTGGAGGAGAAGGATTTATCATGCAGAAGTTGGAAGGAGACGGATTGGCTTTTGTACATGCCGGAGGGACACTTCATAAGAAAGAGCTGCAGATGGGAGAGGTTTTGAAAGTCGATACAGGTTGTGTAGTCGGGTTCACACAAAATGTTGATTATGATATCGAGTTTGTCGGTGGAATAAAAAATACAGTATTTGGAGGAGAAGGGTTATTTTTTGCGACACTTCGCGGACCTGGAACAGTGTATATTCAATCATTGCCATTCAGTCGATTAGCAGGGCGCGTATTAGCCATGGCTCCTAAAAACGGAGGTTCAAGAGGAGAAGGAAGTGTTCTTGGCGGTTTGGGTGATGTGCTTGACGGAGATAACAGATTCTAAAAGAACAGCTACTAGGAACTATTCCATAGTAGCTAATTCTTTATAATTTTTGTTAAGTTTCTTTAATAGAATTCCGTAAATCAATTTATAATATAACCAGAATAGTCCTGTTACAATGATTACAGAAATAATCTGTGCCACAAGAATTGTTGTCAAAAACTGATCTTTATCGATATCTTTTCCGTCGGGATTCATTACTTCAATTAATAAATCAGGTTGCGAATACATTATTGCAATAAGTGCAATAGAGAGTACTAGATACAAACCAATATTATAATACACATAATTATTAACGGTATTTCGGGTTTTGATAATATTGCGCATGAGCACCTGCGTAGTATCTGTTACCGAAATCGATTTATAGTTTTTGTAAAACAGGTACATGAATACCAAAATAATGGCGTAGTGCACGTACATTATAATGGAAGCAAATTCTTTCAAATGGAATTGCTCATAGATTTCATAAGTGCTTTCAGGAACAAAGAAATTAAGTCCGAACCAAAAAATAAATTCGGCGACACAAATAATGAAAATCCATTTTACAATAGAAGATGATTTTTTATGAATAAGATTATAGATATCATCGAAACTTAATTTCGGATATGATTTGTCTTGCTTTTGCCAGTCCTTTTTGAGTAAATCTAATTCATCCATACTTAAGGATTTAAAATTTTTTTAAGTCTCGTTTTAATACGATTCATTTTAACTCGGGCATTCACTTGCGAAAGACCTAGAGTTTCAGAAATCTCTTCGTAATTCTTGTCTTCCAGATACATAAACACCAATGCTTTGTCAATATCTGATAATTGATGAATGGCTTCGTACATGAGCTTTAATTGCTGTTCTTCAGTATCATCATAATCAGTAGAAGCTATTTTATACAAAACAGAATCAAAGTCCTGCGTCTGCACTTGTCGTTTAGATTTTCGGAACAGAGTTATCGCAGTATTTAAACCGATTCGATACATCCATGTGCTAAATTTGGCATCTCCTCTAAACTTAGGGTACGCCTTCCAAAGTTGTATCGTAATTTCCTGAAATAAATCATTGTGATCGGTACGGTTGGAGGTGTAAATCCTACATACCTTATGAATGATATTCTGATTCTTTTCAAATTCGGAAATAAACTTATTCTCTAAATCTGTGCTCAAGGAATTGAATTGTTTTGTGTATAAGTAGTGTGTAATAGATAAATGTTACACTAAACTACTAAAAAAAAGAGCAGCCAAGGGCTGCTCTTTTAATATCCTTTAAAACGAGAATTATTTTTCTTCGTTTTCTTTAATTCGTTTGATGTATTTATCCAATTCAACACCGTATTTAGAAGCTTTAATCTTGTCAGATAAAGAGTTGTTTACGGTATCTAATATTGATGTTGTTGCATATACAAGTTCAGTTAATGCCAAATATGGAGCCACCTCATAATCTGAGTGATTTACGGCGTAATTCGTAGTGAACAAATATTTACGTTTAATCAAATTTTCTTCTCTTTTGTCAATGTCCTCCATCAAAGTTGCATCTCCAGCCTTTTGTGCTTCAAAACGCTCTTTCATAAAATCTAACTGTTTTCCATTGAACTGGTCTGCCATCTTTTTATGCTCTTCTAGAAACTCATGGTTTTTAGAACCAGTAACTTCAGCAGCTAAAGTGAATTTTTCCAGTTTTGAAGCCACATTAATAATTCCTGGTTCAGCAAAGAATGCTATACCTTCCTGAGATAATTTGTCCAATGTGATGTAGTACATTTCAGGACTCACAACATCGTCTTTTAAAACGAATTCACTTTTTCCATTCAAAAGGACAGAGTCAACATTTACAATTGCAGTATCCTGAAACTTACTTAAATAAACGGTTCCTTTTTTCAATCCTGTGATTGAAACATTTACAGTCATATTTCCTTCTTTTTCAGAAGAACAAGCAGCGAATAAACTAACGATTAAGAGGCAGCTAAGTATTTTTTTCATCATATTCATTTTAGGTCGCAAATATCCAATTTTCTATTGAATTTCAAAATTAAATTAAGGTGCAACTATGCGCATTAGTTCCGCGGTCATCATAGCACCATAAGTACCAACAACATATCCGAAAACGGCTAGTAAAACCCCTACGGTAGCTAATGAAGGGTGAAATGCAGCTGCAACTACCGGAGCAGAGGCTGCGCCACCAACATTGGCCTTACTTCCTACAGCTAGGAAGAAGTATGGGGCACGGATAATTTTTGCTACAATGAATAAAAATATAACATGAATAGCCATCCATACCAACCCTACAACTATCAATCCCGGATTATCGAAAATCATGGTCAAGTCCATTTTCATACCAATAGTAGCAACGAGGATGTAAATAAATACAGAACCAATTTTACTCGCTCCCGCACCTTCATATTTTTTGAATTTCGTGAAAGACATCATTATTCCCAAGACGGTAGCAATACTAATCATCCAAAAGAATTGGGATCCAAACGAAGACCAGGCAGATTGTTTGTCCTGAACCGCAGTTACGTTTTCAACCAGCCAGCTTGAAATAGTATCGGCTCCAAAATGTGATATACCAACAATTGTAAAAGCAATAGCTAAAATGACCATATAATCAGATAAATTCGGATTGCGGTCATTTGAAGCTGCATAAGAAGAAACTTTTTCCTTTAGTCTTTCAATAGCAGAAGTGTCGGCTTTTAACCATTTGTCAATTTTTTCTTGCTTTCCAATCCCTAGTAATAAAAGTGCCATCCAGATATTTGCAACAACGATGTCTACAATTACCATTCCTCCGTATTTCGACGGATTGTATTCATAGATTTCTAACATTGCAGCCTGATTGGCTCCGCCACCAATCCAACTTCCGGCCAGGGTTGCCAAGCCTCTCCAGACCGCATCAGGACCTGCACCTCCTACAGTTTCAGGTGAAACCAAAGAGACAATCATTATCGCCAGCGGTCCCCCTATAATAATTCCTGCTGTACCAGTTAAGAACATGATTAAGGCTTTTGGACCTAGGTTAAAGACAGCTTTTAAATCGATACTCAACGTCATTAATATTAATGCCGCAGGGAGTAAATATCTACTGGCAACATAATACAATTGTGATTTTTGTTTTACAGCTTCTCCAGCTTCATTAATAGTTACCCATTCAGGAGATATGATTCCCAGTGTAGTAAAAATTGCTGGAGTCATGTACGCCATTAAAAGGGCTGGAACGATTTTGTAAAACTTTTTCCAGGAACTGTTTTCACTTGAGGAAGTGTAGAAAACAAATCCTAAACAGAACATTAAAATACCAAATACAATTGTGTCTTGAGTTATTAAAGGGGTTGTATCCATATGTTTAAATTTTTGCTAAAATACTATTTTATTTTTTACGACTTTTTACTCCTTTTTATATGATTCATTAGGTATATTTGAAATTTAAATATTTATGCGAATGAACTATATAAAAAAGTATGTAATTATAGCATTTTTAATGCTAACAGGCCTAGTTATTGGGCAAGAAAATATTACAAAGAATGACCGTGATATCCAGGGAGGTATGTGGATCCCTTCATTGCTTGAAGGAGTTAATGAGCAGGAGATGCAACAACTCGGAAGTAAGATGACTGCGAAAGATATTTACGATGTAAATAATTCCAGTTTGAAGGATGCAATTGTACACTTTAATGGTGGATGTACTTCGGAAGTGATTTCCCCCAATGGATTGTTGCTTACAAATCATCACTGTGGATATGGAGTTATTCAATCTCATTCTTCGGTGGATCACGATTATTTAGCTGATGGATTCTGGGCGATGAGTCATGAGGAAGAATTACCAAACCCTGGTATGGTTGTTACTTTTATCAAACGTATTGACGATGTTACGGATCAAGTTTTCAACGGAGTGTCTGATGATATGTCGCCAGCAGAAAAAAGCAATGTTTTGAGTGCCAATATTCAAAAAGTTACTGAAGGAGCACAAAAAGAAGCATGGCAATCAGCTGGTGTGAAATCTTTTTACAAAGGAAATCAATATTTACTTTTTATTACTGAAGTGTATAGAGATGTACGTTTAGTTGGAGCACCTCCTTCTTCAATTGGAAAATTTGGAGCTGATACTGATAACTGGATGTGGCCAAGGCATACAGGTGACTTCTCTTTATTTAGAATTTATGCGGATAAAGACAACCGTCCGGCAGATTATTCAGCAGACAATGTGCCTTATACTCCGAAGCACTACTTACCAATTTCATTGGATGGAGTAGAAGAAGAAGACTTTACGTTGGTATTTGGATTCCCAGGAAGAACAAATGAGTACTTACCTGCTGTGGCAGTTGACCAGATTGTAAATGTTTCAAATCCGACAAAAATTGAAATCAGAGATATTGCTTTAAAAACCATTGATGGGTATATGCGTAAAGACCCGGCAGTGAAAATTAAATACTCGGCTAAATTTGCTTCAACAGCAAATTACTGGAAGAAATGGATCGGAGAGAATCAAGGAATTGAAAAGTCGAATGCTATTGCGCAGAAAAGAGCTTTGGAAGCTGAATTCACTCAAATTGTAAAGGCAAAAGATTTAGTAGGGTACCAAACATTGTTATCCGATTTTGAGCGTTTGTACAAAGAAATTGAAAGCGTGTCGCTAGCGCGCGATTACTGGAGTGAGATTGCTTATAGAAATGTTGAATTTTTACGAGTGACTTTAAGAGCGTTCCAATTGGAACAAGCTTCAGCAAAAGGAGAAGAGTCTTTCTTGAATGCGCGTGAAGCAATTTTGCAACGCTATGCGTCAATTTTTAAGAATTATGATGCAGCAGTAGATAAAGATGTGTTTAAAAAGTTGGTAAAATATTACGCTGAAGGAATTCCGAAGGAATATGCACCAGTTTCATTAATGGATGCTGATATTGAAATGTTGGCAGATGATATCTATACAAATTCAAAACTTACGAATTTAGAAGGAGCTCAGGAATTGCTTTCAGGTTCAATGGATGAAGTGCTGGCCAAGCTGAATGCTGATGTAGGATTCAAATTTGGAAAAGAGCTACACGGAATTTTCTACACGAAAATGGAGCCTAAATTCCAACAATTGAATTTGGAGATTGCCGATGTTCAGAAAAAATACATGAAGGCATTAATTGAAGTGTTTCCTAACAAACGATTTTTCCCTGACGCGAACAGTACTTTGAGAGTAACTTATGGAAAAGTAAAAGGATATGCTCCTAGAGATGCTGTTTACTATGGAACAACTACCTACTTAGACGGAGTTATGGAGAAGTATGTTCCAGGTGATTATGAGTTTGATGTTCCTGAAAAATTAATTCAGTTGTACAACGATAAAGACTACGGGCCATACGCTGAAAATGGTAAAATGCCAGTATGTTTTATCGGAACAAACCACACAACAGGAGGAAATTCTGGAAGCCCGGCAATAGATGCTCAAGGAAATTTAATCGGTTTGAACTTTGACCGTGTATGGGAAGGAACCATGAGTGATATGAACTATGATCCGGATATTTGTAGAAATATCATGGTAGACATTCGCTATGTATTGTTTATCGTTGATAAGTATGCAGGTGCTAAAAACCTGATTGATGAGATGACTTTAGTGCATCCAAAAAAATAGAAAATAACTAAACCATAATATATATATGAAACAGATAAAATTATTTGCATTTATTGCATTTGCAATGATGACCTTTATGGTATCGGCGCAAAAATCTGATAAAGTTGACCCTAGAGACATTCAAGGTGGAATGTGGATTCCTTCACTATTAGAAGGAATGAATGAGAATGAAATGCAGATGCTGGGTAGTAAAATGACAGCAGAAGATATTTATTCAGTAAACAGTTCAAGTCTAAAAGATGCGATTGCGCATTTTGGAGGAGGTTGTACTTCTGAAATTATTTCACCAAACGGGTTGTTATTGACAAACCACCACTGTGGATATGGAGTTATCCAGTCGCATTCATCTGTGGAGCACGATTATTTAGCTGAAGGTTTCTGGGCGAAGAGCTACGAAGAAGAATTACCTAACAAGACATTGACAGCTACGTTCATTAAGAGAATTGATGATGTTACTACTCAGGTTTTTGAAGGTGTAACTCCAGAAATGGATGAGGTAGCAAAGATGAATGTGATTAGTCAAAACATCAAAAAAGTTACTGAAACAGCTCAAAAAGAGGAATGGCAAGAAGCTAACGTGAAGTCATTTTTCAAAGGAAATCAATACATGCTTTTTGTAACAGAAGTATTTAGAGATGTACGTTTAGTTGGAGCGCCTCCAACATCGATCGGAAAATTTGGAGCAGATACAGATAACTGGATGTGGCCAAGACATACTGGAGATTTTTCAATCTTTAGAGTGTACGCAGACGCAAACAATCGTCCCGCAGCTTATTCAGAAGAAAATGTACCATACAAAGCAGGTCACTATTTGCCAATTTCTTTAGACGGAGTTGAAGAAGAAGATTTCACATTGGTATTTGGATTCCCAGGAAGAACAAATGAGTATTTGCCTGCTGTTGGTGTAGACCAAATTGTAAATGTATTGAACCCTGCTAAGATTGAAGTTCGTGACAATGCATTGAAAATAATCGATTCGTACATGCGTAAGGATGATGAAATCAAAATCAAATATGCTTCTAAATTCGCATCTACTGCTAACTATTGGAAAAAGTGGATTGGTGAAAGTCAGGGAATCAACCAGACAGGAGCTATTGAAAAGAAAAAGGCGATGGAGAATGAGTTCTCTAGAGTGGTTTCAGAAAGAGAATTGGCAGGATATTCTTCATTGTTATCAGACTTCGAAAGATTGTACAAAGAAATCGAGAGTGTTTCTTTAGCTCGTGATTACTGGATTGAAGTGGCTTACAGAAACGTAGAGGTACTTGGAATCTCATTCAATGCATTCCAATTAGAACAAGCTTATAACAAAGGTGGTGAAGCTGCATTTGAACAAGTAAGAAATAGAGCACTTAGTCGATTAGAAGGAACTTTCAAAAATTACAGTCCTGTTGTTGATCAGGCCGTATTTGAAAAGTTGATGGCCCTCTATGCTGAAAAGATGCCGAAAGATTTCTTACCCGAAGGATTTGATGCCATCGATTTTGAAGCTTTATCAAAAGAGATTTATACAAATTCAAAAATGACTTCATTAGAAGGAGCTGAAGAATTATTGGCAGGTACGGCCGATGAGGTGATGGCTAAATTAGATGCAGATCCTGCGTATGTTTTTGGTAGAAGTGTGCATTCAATTTTCTATGACAAGATTGAACCGAACTTCCAACGAATCAATATTGAGTTGGCAGCAGTTCAAAAACAATATATGAAAGCATTGATGGATGTATTCCCTGACAGTAGATTCTTCCCTGATGCAAATAGTACACTGAGAGTTAATTACGGAATGATACAAGGATATTCTCCAAAAGATGGTGTTTATTATACCGATAAGACCTACTTAAAAGGTGTGATGGAAAAATATGTCCCTGGTGATTACGAATTTGACGTGCCTCAAAAATTACAGGATTTATACGAAACAAAAGATTATGGTCAGTATGCTGAAAATGGTAAAATGCCTGTAAACTATTTGTCAACAAATCATATGACTGGTGGTAACTCAGGAAGTCCGATTATCGATGCTCATGGAAACATGATTGGATTGGCGTTTGATACTACATGGGAAGGTGTGATGAGTGACTTGTATTTTGATGCTGAAATTGTACGTAGTATTTCAGTAGATATTCGTTATGTGTTGTTTATCATTGATAAATTTGCTGGAGCGCAAAATTTAATAGATGAAATGACACTAGTACACCCAAAGAAGAAAGAACCAATTAAGACAAGGCCTTAATTAAATAATAAAAAAAGCCTCTTCAACTGAAGAGGCTTTTTTTTATACTGACATTTTGATTTGCCAGCGATATGATTCATTTGGTTCCAAAACCAGTAATCCATCTCCGTTGTTAAATACATCAGGAGCGCAAGTCATAGGTTCTATTGCAATACAATCTCTTGTTGGAGGTGTATAGCATTGGATGAAATTTTTTTCATTTTCAGGTTTGAAATCAATTTTAAGATTGTAGCCATCTGTTTTGTAGGTAGTTGACGCTGTTTTTGCCAAAAAGCAATCGTCTAAAAATGTGTCTTCAAGTGTCAATGGTAATTCATGTGCCAATTGCATTTCTCTGGTTGGAATCATTTTATTGTCAACTTCATATTGAGAAAACGCTTCAAAATTCAACACACTTTCAGCAAATTGGTTTGCTTTAAAATAGGGATGCCACCCCATTCCAAAAGGCATGTTTGAAGTCCCTGTATTTTTAGCTTCCATAGTCATGTCGATATCGTTTAAAGTAATTCGATACGATATGTTCAATTGAAAAGGGAAAGGAAAACCCGCTAATTCACCGGTATAAGTATAATGGAATTTCAAGAAAACTGAATCTTCGGAAGTGTTTTCTTCAATGAGTTTAAAATGTTTGTTGAATACGAATCCATGCAGGGCGTTATTCAGAGCCTTTTCATTGATGTCAAGTTCGTAGTTGTTGTTTTCAAATGTGTATTTCCCGTTTGAAATTCGATTAGGGAAAGGGAATAGCCAAGAACTGGTATACCTGTTTTTATAGGTTTCTAAGCCAGCTTCATCGTTGGTGATACCGTCGATGATCTGTACATTATTTTTAACAAATTCCTGAAGGGATGCTCCAAGATTCGGGTATAACCGAACCTCGAAGTTTTCGGTTTCATGAGAAACCATCAAACTTTCCAAAGCTGGATTTGAATGAGGGTGTTTTGAGAGGATAAACATTTAAATTATTTATTTTTAGGTAAACGCTTTGCATCGCGTAAAGCTTTGTGGAGCATCCATTCCAATTGACCGTTAGTCGATCGAAATTCATCTGCGGCCCACTTTTCTATTGCCTTGTAAATATCCTCATTTATTCGTAATGCGACTGCCTTTTTTTTAGCCATTTCATTATTTTAATTATCCTGCTCAGCGCTTTTATTTTTCTTAAAATACCGCTCAATAATTCGAGTGATATCTGCGCCTTTTTGAGTTCCTATTAAGATTTTTTTTCCATTTTTTAATTCGAGTTGCAACCCAGTTTTACCATTCACAGTAAAGGCATGCCCCTTTTTTCTTAAAATACTAATGCGATATCCCCAGCCACCGTATTCGGTAATTGGGTTATAGGTTCTCACATTGCAGTTTTCAAGATCATTCCAGGCAACATTTTTGAATTTTAAATGGAATGGAAAAAATCGATAGTGAATCCCTTGTTCATCAATCTTAGTCGTTAAAGTTATGTTTCCAATAAGAAATGCAACTCCTAAGGGCAATAGCAGTACAAAAAACTGAAGCATATTCATTTCTTCCATGTGTTCCCAAACATAGTTAAATGCCGAGTACATACTAAAAATACTGATTGCAATTAATAGAATGAAAGTAAACTTTTGTCTAAAGAGTTGCTTTTCTTTAAAAACATACATGATTAATGATTTAGAGTTCCTGTGTTTACAATTGGAGTAGCATCTTTATCAGAACAAAGAACTACCATTAGATTGCTTACCATGGCTGCTTTGCGCTCCTCGTCCATCTCAACAATCTTGTTTTCACTTAACTGAGATAGTGCCATTTCAACCATGCTCACTGCTCCTTCAACAATCTTATGTCTTGCAGCAATAATCGCTGTAGCCTGTTGTCTTTTCAGCATTGCATTCGCAATTTCCTGAGCATATGCTAAATATCCAATCCGTGCTTCCAAAACCTTAATTCCGGCCATGCTAAGGCGCTCCGATAATTCTTCTTCCAAAGCCTCACTGACTTCATTGACAGAAGCACGTAACGTAATTTCCTCATCTTTTCCTTCGTCCTCAAAATTGTCGTATGGATACAAACTAGCCAGTTTTCTCACAGCGGCATCCGATTGAATGCGTACGAAGTTTTCATAGTTGTCTACATCAAAGGCAGCTTTAAAAGTGTCTTCAACTTTCCAAACTAAAATCGTACTAATCATAATTGGGTTACCGAGTTTGTCGTTTACCTTTACGCGTTCACTGTCAAAGTTACTCGCGCGTAATGAAATTCCTTTTTTAGTATAGAATGGATTTGCCCAGTAAAATCCGTTTTCTTTCACGGTTCCAATGTACTTACCAAAAAGCAGCAAAACTTTTGATGTATTCGGATTCACTAAAAAGAATCCTGGCACAATACAGAAGAATAGAAAAATGAATAAAAATAGAAACGGAGAAAAGTTCACTGTGAAAAATATTCCACCGCCAACAATTCCTAAAGTAACAACGAGCATTAAATAGCCATTCGATACGGTAATTATTTTTTCTTGTGTCATAGTATATAAATTATAATGATATTAAATTGATATCATAAAGATATAAAATTAAATTATGATTTCCAAGTAGTTAACTTTAGTGATAAATGGTATATTTGTTTTCTCAAATAAAGCATACATGAATTCGATACAAAAACTCTCGTTACTTCTATTAAGTTTATTTACAATTGTCAGTTATGCCCACGGACCAGATTGGGGTGCAACAGGCCATAGAACTGTTGGTAAAATTGCAGATGGATATTTGACAAAAAAAGCAAAAAAGCAAATCGCTAAGTTGTTAGATGGAGAGAGCCTAGCGCTGGTTGCAACGTTTGGAGATGATATTAAATCTGATCGTAATTTTAGAAAATATTCGGTTTGGCATTATGTAAATATGCCTTTTGGTGTGAAGTATCAGGACGCCGATAAAAATCCTGATGGAGATTTGGTAGTTGGAATTGAAACGTGCAAAAAAGTAATTTTGGATGAAAACGCATCCAAAGAGGATAAAGTGTTTCATCTAAAAATGTTAGTCCATCTTATTGGAGATTTACATCAGCCTATGCATGTGGGGCTAAAAGAAGATAAGGGAGGAAATGATTTTCAGGTGCAATGGTTTAAAAATGGTACGAACCTGCATTCTGTGTGGGATTCAAAAATGATCAATCACTACAATATGACCTATACGGAACTTGCCTCAAACGAAAGAGTACTTTCAAAACTTCAAGTTGAAAAGTTGCAGGAAGGAACGATCATCGATTGGGCAAATGAAACGCAGCAATACGCAGAGGCAGCATATAGTTCTGCGAAAAAAGGTGAAGATTTAGGATACCGTTATATGTACGATAATTTTCATATTGTGCGTTCACAATTACAAAAAGGAGGAATTCGTTTGGCTAAGGTATTAAACGAGTTATTTTCCTAGATTATAGGTGTTATAACGTCTCTTCTCTCTATTAAGAAGGGACGTAAATTTTGAAGGGACTTCTATTTTGATAGTGGTCTTTTTAAATGTTTTTGGGTGAAGGAATGTGATTTCAGAAGCGCATAAAAACAGCCCTTTACCATTACTTCTATTTTGATTTTGTTGGCCATATAATTTGTCGCCAATAATTGGATGTCCTATGCTCGCAAGATGAATGCGAATTTGGTGTGTGCGACCTGTTTTTGGTGCGACTTTCAGACAGGACAATTCTTTGTATTTTACGGACTTGATTACTTTGATAATTTCAAAGGAGGTCTCAGCTCTTTTTCCGTCAATTGGAGTGTCAATATTTACTTTTGAATGCACTTCGCCCTGAACTATGGCGCAATATTGCTTCTGCAATAAATTATTTTCAAACTGTTTTCCTAATTCAATTTGAGCTGTTTTGGTTTTCGCAATTAATAAAATTCCTGATGTAGCGCTGTCCAGTCGGTGGACTGGCGTTGGTTTTGCTAAGAAGTCAGGTGCATTACTAATAGTCAGATTAAAAAGCAATGCGTTGGCTACGGTTTTAAAAGTGTTTCCACTCACCTTTATTCCAGAAGGTTTCATGATTGCAGCCATCTGTTCATCTTCAAACAAAACATTCATTGGAAATTCATACACCTTTTGATTAGACTCCAATGATTCAATAAGCTCAAGATGTTGTCCTTTTTGAACCCATGTTCCGGTTTTTGCAATTTCTCCATCAGCTAAAAATCGTCCGCACTTAATAGCTTTTTTGATGCCACTATTCGATGGAATGTACTTGTGAAAAACTTTTGGAGCATAATCCTGTAATCGAATTTTGCTCACATCCTCTGGAACTTTATGAGAATAGATGGTTTTGATAATATGAGTTTTGGTTAGTTAGGCCTTTGTGTTAACGACGTTTCTAGAACTATATAGTTACAAAAATATTGGTTGTATTTTGCTAAATAATTGTTAAACAATGTATTCAAGTATTAAATTAGAAGATCGCGTTGTAGCAATAAATCGAGAATTTCGTGATAGTCGAATGAGATTTTCAAGTTCTTAGCTTCTTTGTATGAACACCATTTATAATTTTGAACTTCTTCCTCTTGAATGTTCACACTTCCTTGCCAGTCTCCTAAAAAGCGATAGAACTTTTTACCTTCCCAATGTCCGATTTTCAAAATCTCAGTAGGAGTAAAGTCAAGGTTACATTCTTCTTTAATTTCTCTTATGGCATTTTCTTCAGGAGTTTCGTAAGGCAAGGCCTTTCCACCAGGGCAGCCCCAGTGATTAGGGTAACGCTTGGTGTATTTGGTACGTTGTAATAGTAAAATCCTTTGACGTTGCAGGATGATTCCTGATGCGGCTAGTAGCATGACTAGTATCTTAAAACTCCGAGGGTAGCAACTTCCCCAGTGGTCAAATTCCATTCTCTTGAAGATAGAATATTACCATTGGCATCGTAAACTGTAAGTTCAGCAGTGTTTGGGCCAGATAAACCTTGATTTAAGGCTTGGAAATCAAACTTATTATATCCAGGCTCAAGTGTGGCATAATAAACGTAGAAGTTTCCTTTTAGTCCAATATTTTCACTTACAATCTGATCATTTTGAAGAATTCGAATTCGATCTCCATCGACATAACTGTAATCACGACATTCTATTTTAACCGTTTTGGTATTGCTTCTAACTGTCCCTAAACTCACTGCGCTTTTTGTTTTTTTATGAGTTACGTCCTCATTGTTCCAATAACGCTTTCCTATGACATCTCTGTCTTCTGGCAAGGTTTCAGCTAGAAAATTTGGGTTGTTTTGAGTTTTTGGTTGTGCGTATTTTTTAACAGCATTTGTATTGAGTTTCTTAGTTGTTGAAAGATCAAAGGTGCCTGCTGGTGTAGCCTTTGATTTACTGGAAGTAGCTTTCAACTTGTCAGTACTTACCTTAACTCCTGAAGTATTATCCTTTACTTCAGTAGTTTTTTTCTCTTCAGTTTGACCATAGGAAATGACCATAACTAAACTAGTAAATACCGATAAAAAAACTCTTTTAAAAATCATAAATGTGTTTTAATAAATGCCACAATAAGAATGCCATTTCTTTAAACTCCTGAGTAAAAGTAATAAAAAAAGCCTCAACAAGTGTTAAGGCTTTTTAAAAATGAAGGTCTCATTTACTATTTAATCATTTCAAAACTGCGCTTGATGAAAGCTGTTAATTCTTCACCATGTAACAAGTTTTGAGAAAGTTTTGCCAAGTCAAATGCCTGATTGATCAGACGTTCTTGCTTCTTAGTTGTCTTCGTATTTAAAATTTCAACTACGAAGTCGTTGTTCGTATTTACAACTAGATTGTACATCTCAGGGAAATCTCCGAATCCCATCATTCCACCACCACCTGTAGCCTGCATTTCTTTCATTCTTCTCATGAATTCAGGTTGTGTAATAATGAATGGGTTTGCATTTGAATCCATCGCTTCCATCTGAACTGTGTACGTTTCTTTTGGAATCACATTTTCAATAATCGGCTTTAAAGTTTCTTTTTCTTCATCAGAAAGTTTGCTGATAACATTTTCATCCTTTTTAATCAAGTTGTCAATGTGATCTGAATCCACGCGAACAAATTGTACATTCTCTTTTGTTGTTTCCAATTTTTGAATCAAGTGAGCAACAATTGGAGAGTCCAATAACAATACTTCGTATCCTTTTTCTTTTGCAGATTCGATATAACTGTGTTGTAACTTCTTGTCAGATGCATACAATACAATCAACTTTTCATCTTTGTCAGTTTGAGCCGGTTTGATTTTTTCCTCTAACTCAGTAAATGTGTAGAAGGTGTCATCTACCGTAGGGTACAAAGCGAACTTATCTGATTTTTCGAAGAATTTTTCTTCTGATAACATTCCGTATTCTATAATCACTTTGATATCATCCCACTTCTCTTCAAAGGACTTTCTGTCATTTTTGAACAAGCTTACCAGTTTGTCAGCTACCTTACGAGTGATATAACTTGAAATTTTCTTAACAGCTCCATCAGCTTGCAGGTACGAACGAGAAACATTTAATGGAATGTCTGGTGAATCAATAACTCCTCTTAACATTTGTAAGAAGTCAGGAACAATCCCTTCTACATTGTCAGTAACGAATACCTGATTTTGGTACAATTGGATTCTGTCTTTTGTAGGATCCATATTTCTGTTCAACTTAGGGAAGTATAAAACACCAGTTAAGTTGAACGGATAGTCTACATTCAAGTGAATGTGGAATAAAGGGTCATCCATTTGCATTGGATACAACTCTCTGTAGAAGTTTGTGTAATCTTCATCGTTTAAATCAGCCGGTTTTTTAGTCCAGGCCGGTGTCGGATTGTTTACAATATTGTCAACAGTAATTGATTCAGGTTTAGCATCTTCAGCTGCTCCTTCCGGAAGAGGTAAAGACTCTTCTCTTGTTCCAAATTTAATTGGAATAGGCATGAACTTGTTGTATTTTCTCAACAATTCATTGATTCTAGCATCTTCTAAAAATTCTGTAGATTCCTCATCAATATGCAAAACAATTTCTGTTCCTCTAGTCTCTTTTTCAGTTTCCTCTAACGTGTATTGAGGAGATCCATCACATTCCCAGCGAACTGCTTTTGCATCGTCTTTGAACGATTTTGTGAAAATTTCTACCTTATCTGCTACCATGAAAGAAGAATAGAATCCTAATCCGAAGTGACCAATAATTCCAGAATCTTCAACCTTGTCTTTATATTTTTCTACGAACTCCTCAGCACCAGAAAAGGCTACTTGGTTGATGTATTTTTCAACCTCTTCACCGGTCATACCAATACCTTGATCGATGATGCGAACTTGTTTGTTTTCTTTATCGACTTTAATTTCAATCATTGGTTCTCCAATGTCACCTTTCACTTCACCTAAAGTACTTAAGTGTTTCAGTTTTAAAGTCGCATCAGTTGCATTTGAAATCAACTCACGTAAGAAAATCTCGTGGTCTGAATACAAGAATTTTTTAATGATTGGAAAAATGTTTTCCGCCGTTACATTAATATTTCCAGTTGCCATATATTTTATTTTAGATTTTACATTTAGTAGTTGTCAAAAAAAATACCAAACTACTTTTTCTGACATTCTGTCAATTTAACTGACTTTATTAGCAGGAATAACTTCCTGCAATGAGGTCATGAAATTTTATTACATTTAGAATTCTAAAACCAAACACATGAAAAAAGAAGGGTCTAAATCCATCATGGGATTTAATCATGTTCGTTATTATCAAGAGTCATTTGAAGCAGAAGAAATGATAAAGAGATCCAACGATTATTTTAAATGGTCCGATAAAAGAAGATCTGTACGCGATTTTTCCGATAAGGAGGTTCCTATTGAGGTGATTGAAAATATCATTAAAACAGCTTCTACTGCTCCTTCAGGGGCTCACAAACAACCCTGGACGTTTTGTGTGATTAAAAACCCAGAAATAAAAAGTAAAATTCGAGCAGCAGCAGAGGCAGAGGAGGAGCGAAGTTATAATGAACGTATGAGCGATTCGTGGTTGAAAGATTTGAAACCTATGGGGACAAATGCCCTAAAACCTTTTCTTGAAATTGCACCTTATTTAATTATTGTATTCAAGCGTCCTTATGAACTGGATGAAAAGGGAGAAAAACATCAAAATTACTATGTTAATGAGTCTGTTGGTTTGGCCTGCGGAATGTTGATTTCAGCAATTCACAACGCCGGATTAGTAACTCTGACACACACGCCCAGTCCGATGCGATTTTTAGAAAAAATATTGGACAGACCAAGTAACGAGCGCGCATTCCTATTACTCCCAGTAGGTTATGCAGCCGACGAAACGTTCGTTCCAGACATTGGAAGAAAACCCCTTGAATCAATAATGAAGTTGTATTAATTTAGTAATTTTGACCAATTAAATAATAAGATAATATGTATAGCTCAAGAATTTCTGGACTCGGACATTATGTACCTGACAATGTGGTAACGAATGACGATCTGGCTAAAATGATGGATACCAACGATGAATGGATTCAGGAGAGGACAGGCATCAAAGAAAGAAGATGGATAAAGAAAGGAACTGATGATACATCAGCAGTAATGGGCGCTAAGGCATCCAGAATTGCCATAGAAAATGCAGGATTGACCAAAGATGATATTGATTTTATCATATTTGCAACTTTAAGCCCGGATTATTATTTCCCTGGTGGAGGAGTTCAACTACAGGAAATGCTGGATATGAAAACAGTTGGAGCATTGGATGTTCGTAATCAATGTTCAGGATTTGTATATGCAGTTTCAGTGGCAGATCAATTTATTAAAACAGGTATGTATAAAAACATCCTTGTTGTTGGTTCAGAATTCCACTCTGGCGGACTGGATAAAACAACCAGAGGTAGAGGTGTTTCTGTTATTTTTGGAGATGGTGCTGGAGCAGCAATATTGTCGAGAAGTGACGATCCGAATAGAGGTATTTTATCCTCTCATCTTCATTCTGAAGGTAAATATGCGGAAGAATTAACAGTACTTGCACCAAGTATTAAGCATTGGGTGCCTGCAATTATTGCAGAAAATGATGAAAATGATGAGTCGTATTTCCCATATATGAACGGACAATTTGTATTTAAAAATGCAGTAGTTCGTTTTTCTGAAGTAATTATGGAAGGTTTAACGACAAACAACCTTCAGGTTTCTGATATTGATATGTTAATTCCTCATCAGGCAAACTTGAGAATTTCTCAATTCATTCAAAAGAAATTCAAGTTAACCGATGATCAGGTGTATAACAATATTCAACGTTATGGAAATACTACTGCAGCATCTGTGGTAATTGCACTAACAGAGGCTTTTAATGAAGGAAAAATCAAGGATAATGATTTGGTTGTTCTTGCTGCTTTTGGTAGTGGATTTACCTGGGGGAGTGTAATAATTCGCTGGTAATATTAAAAAAATACATCAAAGAAAAAGCCTCTAACTGCAAGTTTAGAGGCTTTCCTTTTTATAAAAGTTACTATAAGTTCTGTTACGATAATCAATTCAAATAATTATATAATAAGCTTTTATGTGTGTGTGTCAATCAACCAAAATTCACAGGGAACTTTGATACTGTAAATATCGGGGACATTTTTTTTTTACTCTGTTAATGATAAGTTAATTACCTGTGAAATTTTACATAAATCCACCACTTTGAGCTTCATTATTGTCACGGCGCTTTCTTGCGCGCGCTTTGTTTTTACCACCACCAAATCTGTAATTAAACCCGATGTAAAAATTTTGACTATTCCAGTAAAACTCACCAGATTGAGGATAAGGACGATCCGTTTCAAATCCGAAATTCATGGTGTTGAAAATGTCATTAAATCTTGCTGATATAGATCCGTTTCCATCGAGGACAGTTAAATTAGCTCCCAGGTCCATTTTCCACATTTCTTTGGCATCCCATTGAATAGATTTGTTAGCACCACGGTACATGGCAAACAAAA
This sequence comes from Flavobacteriaceae bacterium, assembly GCA_964227255.1. Taxonomy (GTDB): domain Bacteria; phylum Bacteroidota; class Bacteroidia; order Flavobacteriales; family Flavobacteriaceae; genus Lutibacter. Next base: position 38,216 of record CAXQVI010000010.1, on the reverse strand, counting down.
TCATTCTGAATTTATTGCTTATTTTAAAGTTGTTGTTAATTCTCGCATTGAATGCGTTGTTCTCAACTTCTAAACTTTCTGTTCCAATAACTCCCTTGTCTTTTTGCTGATATAAATCTACACTTGCATTTAAGCGCCACCATTCTGTAGCCTTCAGGTTTGTAGATAATTCCAATCCGTACGAATTGTTATTGTCAGTATTTGCAAATGAAAGAATTACCTTGTTTGGATCCGTTGGATCTGGGTATATAATTCTTGTAATATTATCATTGATATTTCTAAAGAATACCCCACCTGTAAATGATCCGTCTTTGAATTGTTTTGTGTAGTTAAATTCTAAAGAGTTCGTAAACTGCGGGTCCAATTCAGGATTTCCAAATGACGAAACTGTTGGTGTACTCCATTCTCTAATCGGATTTACCTGTTGCATGTTTGGTCGGTCAACTCTTCGGCTATAGCTAACCTGATATTGATTCTTTTCACTTGGGTTGAACGTGAAGAAGGCTGATGGGTAAACAGTAAAGTAATCATCTTCATAAACGGTTTCTCCTAAATCTTCTGCAACTACTTTAAAAGATTCCAGTCGAGCTCCTAATTGCATAGTCAATTTGTCAAACTTCTGACTGTAGTTTCCATAGAAAGAATGGATGTCTCTGTCATAGGTAAATGCTGAATTAGGAAATAAATCACTGGTATAATCATTCTTAGTGTCAATAATTCTCAATTCATATCCCAGTTCTATCTTCGTATTTTCGGCAAGAGGATTCACATAATCTATATTCACCGTTGTAGCATCGCGCTCTCTCTTTACAAATTCACTATAGGTTACAAGAGGATTATTGCCTGTGTAGTTCTTGTAGGACGCATTTTCTTCATTCTCATTATCGCTGTAGTCGACTTCAAATTCCAAATTGTGCTCCGGCTGATCAAATTCTATTTTATAGTTTAAGTTGTACGTCAGTGATTTGTTGGAAGACTCTGGGGTAAAATCCTGTAAGATATTATCGAAATCTCCGTTGTTATAAATAACTTCTGTATTGGCATTAAAGGTGCCGTCAAAATAATTCTGAATCGAATACACTGAAAGCGTATTTTTATCATTTATGTAGTAATCCAATCCGAATTTATACAATTGAGAGTCGCCATCATTTTCCATATCGAAATATTGGTTACTGTTGTTGTCCTCTCTGAATATATTTCCTTCATTAGTTCCTGCGTTCGCGTTTAATCCAATATTGGCAAACACATTCACTTTTCCTTTTCTTAGATTCATATCTAACGATCCGTTATAGCTATTTCTCTCAGCAAAAGTTGCCCCTGTATTCACAGAACCGTTAAAGCCAATATTTGCGTTTTTATGTAGAACTATATTAATAATTCCACTCATCCCTTCAGGATTGTATTTTGCTGATGGATTTGTAATTAATTCAACACTTTTAATAGAGGTTGAAGGAATTTGCTTTAACAATTGGGACGTTGGTACATTCGTGTATTTTCCGTCTACTAAAACTCTTACATTTTCATTACCTCGAAGACTTAAATTACCCGTTTGACTATCAACTGAAACTGATTGCACATTGTTTAGTAATTCTCCGGCTGTTGCTCCTGAACCAATTAGATCTTTTCCAACAGTAATGACTTTTCTGTCGATTTTTTGAACAACTGTTGAAGTTTCAGCAACGATGGTCACTTCTTCAAGATTGTTTGCTTCCTCTGAAAGTTTTATTGTACCAAGATCAATTTTGTTGTTGCTTCTCGATAATTCAAATTCTTGTTTCACTTTTTTGAATCCAATGTATTGGATTTCAACGGAGAATTTGCCTTCCGGGATTTTCGTGATTTCAAATTTTCCTTGTTCATCTGTAATGCCACCTGTAATGGTTTCATCGTTTATACTTTTAATAACAATTGAAACATATGGTAAAGGGGATTCTGAATTCGCATCTAATACTACACCTGAAATAAGTCCGGTTCTAGGATTGTCATTTGAAGGAATTTGAGCGAAGCCTTGCAATGCAATGAGCAATGTAAGTACAATGGTTAGTTTTCTCATGTGTCTGTTTGTATTTGAAATTAGGCGTATCTTCTGTAATTGCTCCAGCTATTGCGTTTTGTAGACTCGTATAAATAATTGCGTGTGTGTGCGTTAAAGTTCATTTTTTAGTATTTTAATTTGTTGTTGTATGTTTTATTGTTGATGACTATTCAAGAAGTTTGAATTAAGCGTATCTTCTGTAATTGTTCCAGCTATTACGTTTCGTAGATTCGTATAGATAATTGTTAGTGTTTATTTTAAATTTCATTTTGCTAGTGTTTTAATTTGTTAAATTGTGTTATATCTGATAGACTGTAAGAGAAATATTTTGTTACGACTATAATATCGGTTTAACTATTTTTAACAAATGGAAAATATGACCTTGGTGCTGGGAGCAAGCCCTAATAAAAATCGCTATTCGAATAGTGCTGTGGCGCGATTGCGTGCAAAAAACTATCCAGTAATTGCCTATGGAATTAAGCCTGGAGCAATAGCTGATGTTAAGATAAGTTTAACACTTGAAAAATGGAATGAGATAGATACTATTAGCTTGTATTTGTCTCCTAAAAACCAAAAAGACTTATACGAATACATAGTAACATTAAAACCGAATCGCGTTATTTTTAATCCTGGGACTGAGAATCCGGAATTAGAAGCTATTTTAGATAAGGCTGGAATTGCTCATGAACAATCCTGTACAATGGTTTTGCTGAGTTTAGGCTCGTATTAATTATTCGATATCATAGGTTTTGCCTTCTTCGGCTAAGATGCAATTTTCGAAGTGTACTATGGCTTCGCTGAGGAAGGGAGCTTTTGATTTGTAGCGACCGCTGTAATGTCCTAAAATTAATTGACCTGCGTTTGCTTTGGACGCGATTATTGCAGCTTGTTCTGCTGTTGCATGTTTGGTTCTTTCTGCCAGGTCTTCACGATCTTTTAAAAACGTAGACTCATGGTAAAGACAGCTTACATTTTTAATGATCGGAAGGATGGATTCGGTATATTTTGTGTCACTGCAATAGGCGTAACTCAAGATAGGTTTAGGATCTTTTGTAACAGTTGCATTTAAAATAACAGAACCATCTTCTTTGATGAAATTCTTGCCGTTTTTTAAATTCTGGTAATCGCAAATTTCAATTTCAGGTACGTTCATAATAGCATTCATGTTGAGCTGACGTTCGCCCTGTTTTTCTTGAAAAAGAAAGCCATTTGTATAAATTCGATGGTCTAACGGGATGGTATAAACTTTAACCGTTTTACTTTCAAATATTAATTCACTTGAAGTGCTTGTTAATTCATGGAAAGTAAGTTTAAAATGAGTCCAGGAATCGGATAATTTAAGCTGAAGAGTAATAATATCTTTCAATCCCTTAGGACCATAAAGATGTAATTCCTTTTCCCTGTTCAGTAGCCTGAAACTTGAGATTAAACCAACCAATCCAAACATATGATCCCCGTGTAAGTGAGAAATGAATATATGGTCTATTTTGGAAAATTTAATTTTGTTTTTTCTGAGTTGCACCTGGGTTCCTTCACCGCAATCGATTAAAAAATGGTGATTTTTTATTTGGAGGAATTGAGCAGTAGGATTGGCGTTAACTCGTGGTGTTGCCGAGTGACAACCTAGGATAGTGAGTTTTAAACTCATTTAATAACAAGCCTTTTTGAAACAATTTCGCTCTCAGTTTGGATAGAGTAGATGTACATTCCTTTTGGAAGGTTATTGCGCTCAAATGGTACAGTGTTAATTCCTCTTTTAACTTTTACTTTGATAGCAAATATGGTATTTCCAACCAGATTCTTTACAGTTACAGTAACTTCCTGGACCTTACTTGAAGTAAAAGCGAAATTGGTTTTGACAGTAAGAGGGTTGGGATATGCACCGACTTTAGTGATGGTAGTTTCAAGCTTACTTTTAGACATGCGGTTATTTTCAATCCCCTGTGCGTAGGAAATTGCTCCGATAAACAGTAACACGATTAAAAGTAATTTTTTCATCAATAAGCAACTTGGTTTTTAAAATCCTAAATCTCGTTCGATTTCATCCATTTCTAAAACATCTTCGGCCTCTTCCAGGGTCGGGACAACACTTAACTCTTCCGGAATCTTGTCAATGTCGACCTGGTTTGCAACACAAATAAAGCTTAATTTTCTCAGTTTGTGGGCACTACTCAAACTCAAAAGTAATAATAAATCTTTAATTGTGGTGTTAATTTCTCCTGAAAAACATACAATTAAATGTTTATCCGCAACTTTTTTATATTCCGATTTGAAAATTTTTAAAAACTCTAAAAATGAATTTTCTTCAGAATTTATAAGGGTATAAGTGTCTTTATTTTCAACCTTCATCCCTAGTTTCTTTTAATTTGTTGTGCCAATAAATAAATGACCGCCATTCTTACAGCAACTCCGTTTTCAACCTGGTCTAAAATTATTGACTGGTCTGAATCTGCCACATCACTGGTAATTTCGACACCTCTGTTAATAGGGCCAGGATGCATTATAACAATCTCCTTATTTAAGGAATTCAGTAATTCTTTGTTAATTCCAAATAATTGGGCGTATTCTCTGGTTGAAGGAAAATAATTGATAGCCATACGTTCATTCTGAACACGAAGCATGTTAGCAACATCGCACCATTCTAAGGCTTTGCGCAGGTTTGGTTCTACTTCAATACCTAATTTTTCAATATGCTTAGGGATTAAAGTTTTAGGTCCGCAGACTTTTACTTCAGCGCCTTGCAGCTTCAATGCATAGATATTTGATAGTGCTACCCTTGAGTGTAAAATATCTCCAACAATAACTATTTTTTTTCCTGTAACTTCTCCTAATTTTTCTCTGATAGAGTAAGAGTCCAGTAGTGCTTGAGTTGGGTGTTCATGAGTCCCGTCTCCCGCATTTACAATTTTAGCATTTACATGTTTACTCAAGAAATCACAAGCTCCAACGTTTGGATGTCTCATAACAATTAAGTCTACTTTCATAGAAAGTATATTATTGGCAGTATCAATCAGCGTTTCTCCTTTTTTTACCGAAGACTGGCTTGCGGAGAAATTGATAACATCGGCAGAAAGTCTTTTTTCAGCAAGTTCAAATGAAAGCTTTGTTCTTGTACTATTTTCAAAAAATAGATTGGCGATTGTAATATCTCTTAGTGAAGGTACTTTTTTAATCGGACGATTGATTACCTCTTTAAATTGGTCTGCTGTTTCAAAAATAAGATCAATATCCGAAGGTAAAAGATGTTTAATTCCTAACAGATGTGGTACACTTAATTGACTCATTATTTTAATTATTTGTTATATAAACTGCATCTTCACCTTCGTTTTCCTGCCAATGAACAGTTACAGTTTCTTCATTAATTACGTCTACTTGTCGGCCCTTATAATCTGGTTGAATTGGAAGGTCGCGGCTAAACCTGCGGTCTATTAATACCAGTAATTCAATAGCTTTCGGTCTTCCAAAGGATTGAATAGCTGTTAAGGCAGCTCTAATGCTTCTTCCGGAATAAAGTACATCGTCTATAAAGACTACCTTTTTCTCTTCAACAATAAAATCGATATCAGTTGTATTTGCTTCTAAGGGATTTGTCCTTCTTCTAAAATCATCCCGGAAAAAAGTGATGTCTAATAACCCGTGATTTACAGATGTTATTCCATAATCATTTTTAAGAATTTGAACCAGTCTTTGAGCGAGTCGCGTTCCACGTGGTTGAATTCCAATCAGTACGGTATTTTCAAAATTTTCGTGATTTTCGATTAGTTGACAAGCCAACCGATGCAGGATAATGTGTATCTCCTTGGAGCTAAGCAGTTTTTTTTCACTCATGGATAAACCAAACATTGTTTGGAATACAAATATATATCATTTTGTTAATTAATTTGTTAAAAACAAATAGTATCTGCTCAAAAATTCTAGGTATAGTTCTTGTACATTTATCGTAGAAGTAATCATTAACTCCAAGATTATGTCTTTAACTCCTCGAGAAAACAACCTTCCTATATCCAAATTTGAATCCATGCTTAAAACCAACTCCGAAATCTTTTTCGATTCGGTTGATTTTGAGGAAATCATACATTATTACATAGATACAGGGAAAAATTCGTTGGCCAAAAAAGCAATAAAACTGGGGTTGAAACAGCATCCAAATTCGGTATTGTTGAAACTTTTGAAAGCTGAGGTATTGATTTTTGATGGGGATTTAACGGAAGCAGATGTTTTATTAAAGGAGTTACAAAGCATAGAGCCACACAATGAAGAGGTATATGTACAACAGGCTACAATATGTTCTAAACTGGATAAACATGAAAAGGCAATTGAACTTCTTGGGAAAGCACTGAGATACACAAGTGATGAGGCAGATGTTTTGGCAATGATTGGAATGGAACATTTGTATCTTGATAATTTTAACGATGCTCGTTTGAGTTTTGCAAAATGTCTTGAAGTAGATTTTGAAGATTATTCTTCCCTCTACAATGTGGTGTATTGTTTTGATATGGAGAGCAAGCATGCCGAAGCTGTTGAGTATTTGAATGAATACATCAATAAGGATCCTTATTGTGAGGTTGCATGGCACCAGTTAGGGCGCCAATACTTTATTTTAAAGGATTATGAAAATGCGCTAAGGGCATTTGACTACGCCGTTTTAATTGATGAGCAGTTTGTTGGAGGATATATTGAAAAGGCGAAGACTTTAGAAAAATTAGAACGCTATGAAGAGGCGATTGTTAACTTTAAAGAAACCTTGCTTTTAGACGATCCTACGGCGTTTGTTTATATGAGAATTGGGTATTGTTTCGATAAGATAGGAAATTCGATTGAGGCTATTCAGAATTATAAAAAAGCAGTACATGAAGATCCGTTACTAGACAAAGCTTGGATTGCTATTACTTCTATATTAATTAGAGATCGAAATTTTACAAAAGCATTATACTACGTGAATAAAGCGTTGGAAATTGACGAATCTAATTTTAAATACTGGAGAAGCTATGCTCAGATTAATTTGAATCTTGGGTATTATGAGGAGGCAGTCAAAGGATTCAAGAGTTGTATTTCACTTCAGGATTATGATCTTGTAATTTGGGTTGGATTGGCTGATGCTCAGAATTTAATCGGTGAATATGAAGCGTCTTTATCTACTTTAAAGAAGGCACGTTCATTTTTTGTCGATACAGCAGAAATAGAATACAGAATCAGTGGTTTGCTACTTAGATTAGGAGCATTGGAAAAAGGCGCAGAGCATTTGAGCTTAGCCTTAACAATCGATTACGAATATCATTTAGTCATGTCTGGAATATTTCCAGAAGAGTTTCAATTGGACTTTGTTCAGGATATGATTGATCGTTTCGGTGAAACTTCATAATAAATAGTACATTTGCCTTTTTAACAAAAGAGCAAATGCAAAAAAGAAATTTCAAAGATTATTTTATTATTTCCCTAAAAGGAATGGCTATGGGTGCTGCAGATGTAGTGCCTGGAGTGTCAGGAGGAACTATTGCCTTTATTTCTGGAATCTATGAAGAATTGTTAGAGTCCATTAGCGCAGTTAAAATTTCGCTTTTTAAAAAAATTAAAGAGGAAGGATTTAAAGCTGTTTGGAATGAAGTGAATGGGAATTTCTTGTTAGCACTTATTGTAGGAATCTTTTTGAGCGTTTTTTCTTTAGCAAAACTCATTGGTGGCTTGCTTGAAACCCAACCAATTTTAGTATGGTCATTTTTCTTCGGACTCGTCCTAGCAAGTATTCTTTATGTGGGAAAGCAAATTGAATCCTGGAATTTTAAAACAGTTCTTGTACTTCTTATTGGAGCATTTATCGCCTATTATATAACTACTTTAAAACCAGTTGTAAGCGATGAGGTTTCCTTGGGGTATATTTTTATGTCGGGTGCTTTGGCTATTTGCGCTATGATTTTACCCGGGATTTCAGGAGCTTTTATTTTAGTCATTTTGGGAGCATATAAAGCTGTGTTGGACGCCATTGAAGATCGTGATATCAAGGTTTTGCTGACATTTGCAATTGGGGCAGTAGTAGGAATTCTATCTTTTTCAAAAGTGTTGAAATGGTTGTTTAGGAATTATCACAACCTAACATTGGCAGCATTGGCGGGGTTTATCTTAGGTTCTCTAAATAAAATTTGGCCTTGGAAACATGCCTTGACTTTTAGGACAAACTCCCATGGAGAACAAGTTCCATTTAACGAAGTGAGTGTTTTACCTTGGAATTATGAAGGGGATGCTCAATTATTATTCGCTATTGTGTTGGCAGTTGTCGGATTTGGTTTAATTTTATTATTGGAATCCATGGCGACTCAAAAATCGAACTAATTAATGTCAAAAAATCGTAGCACATATGATAAGTTTTTTCTCTTTTTAAAGGGATTGTCAATGGGTGCTGCAAATAAAGTTCCTGGTGTTTCTGGAGGTGCTATTGCTTTTGTTCTTGGATTTTATGAGGAAATGATTTACTCCTTCCGTAAAGTAAACTCAAAGGCTTTTAAGTTGCTTTTTAATGGCCGTTTTAAAAGCTTTTACCGATATGTTAACGGGTCATTTTTGTTTATAGTTTTCGGGGGTAGTATATTCAGCTACTTCAGTGTTTCTCTTTTATTAGACTATCTTCTAAGGGAATATGAGCTATTTGTCTGGAGTACTTTTTTTGGCATGATAGTAGGTTCTATTTTCTCAATTAAAAGAGATGTAAAAGACTGGAATTACAAGAATATTGTTGGTTCTATCATAGGAATTGTAGTTGGAATATCGATTAGTTTTATGAGCCCTGCTCGAGAAAATGATAGTCTCTGGTTTGTTTTTATCTGCGGAATTATTGGAGTTTCAGGAATGACTTTACCCGGATTGTCTGGGTCGTTCATTTTGATTCTTTTGGGGAATTATGTTTTATTACTGGTTGATTCTGTCAATGTATTGTTTAAGACACTTACGCAAGTAATGGTAGCTGACTTTTCTTTTTTAGACGATATTGAGCAAATTCGCTATTTAAAAATTATAGGAACATTTACTGCTGGTTCAGCCTTTGGATTGGTAGTGAGTTCGCATATTTTGGGATATGTCTTAAAGCGTTGGCACGAGTTGGTAACAGCTATTATTGTGGGATTTATTGCCGGTTCGTTAGGAATGGTTTGGCCTTGGAAAAATGCTATATATAAAAGTGAAAATGGAGAATTGCTGTTTGATGCAAAAGGGTCTAAAATTATTGAAAATTACCAGCGCTATTGGCCAGATTTTGGAGCCCTTGAAACATGGATTGCCATGCTTTTCGTTTTATTAGGAATAGGAATCATTTTTTTAATTGATAAATATGGAGAAGAAAGACAAGCTTATGTTGAGGATGAATAGAAAGAAATTCGGGTTACTTGGACGCGATATATCTTATTCGTTTTCTGCTAATTTTTTTAAGAATAAGTTCCTGAATATGGGATTGGATGCATTCACTTATGAAAATTTCGACGTGCCCGAAATATTTGAATTCCCGTTTATTTTATATCAAAGGAAAGACGAATTTGGAGGGTTTAATGTCACAATTCCATACAAAGAATCGGTACAGCGATATCTGGATAAGATAGATCAGGAAGCTGCTGAGATTGGTGCTGTGAACACCATAAAAGTTGAGGAAGACGATTCACTTACCGGATACAACACCGATGTCCATGGTTTTGTAAATTCATTAAAACCATTATTACAGGAGCATCATACATCAGCTCTGATTTTAGGGACAGGAGGCGCATCAAAAGCCATTGCCTATGGATTGAAGAAGCTGGGTATTACATATCGTTTTGTATCCCGATCTGTTGCAGAAGGTAATTTGTTGTATTCTCAACTTACCGAAGATCATTTGAAAGCGCATTCTATTATAGTGAATTGTAGCCCGGTGGGAACCTTTCCAAATGTTGAAAATGCACCAAATATTCCCTATGAATTTATAACCGATAAACATTTCTTGTACGATTTGATCTATAATCCTGAGATTACATCCTTCCTAAAGCATGGAAAAGATAAGGGAGCAACCATCAAGAATGGTTACGAAATGCTTGAATTACAAGCAGAGAAGTCATGGGAGATATGGAATTCATAGTTGTTATAGGTAATACGCAACTTTTTAGTTAAATTGCATCTTATAAAGAAAGGGTCGAGAGCCCTTTTTTTAGCCAATTTAATTTTGAATTAACGAACCTTAAACATTTTTATATGTTAGACGAAAAAGAGCAACTTCCAGAAGAAAAGGAAATTTCAACAGAGAACCTAAAAACTACTGAAATTTCTGATCCAGAAACTACAGAATCAAAAGAAGAAAACAGCGAAGCAGACAAAGCTATTGGTGAAATTGATAAGCGCATTGCGGAGATATCTGAAAAAGATGACAGCGAGAGCGATGAAATGCCAGACTATGAGTCTTTTTCTTTGGAAGAGTTATTAGCTAGTTTAAACTTGTTGATGGAGCAAAAGGAGCCGCACAAGATTGGCAAAAATGTCAACAAAATTAAAAGTGTATTCAACAATAAGTTCGGAGCAATTCTGAAAGAAGAAAAGCAGAAGTTTCTTGATGCAGGAGGAGAGAGTATCGATTTTAAATATTCGAATCCAACGAAGACTGCGTTCAATGAAAAGTTGACAGCATACAAAATGAAGCGTTCAGAATTCTTTAAAAATCAGGAGGAAGTTCTCAGTGAAAACTTAGAAGTTAAAACGCAGTTAATTGAAAATTTAAAGCATCTTATTGATAATGCAGAAGGTGCTACGATGTATAAAAAGTTCAAAGAGATTCAAGATAGCTGGAATAAAACAGGTCCTATCCCAAGGACCAAGTACAGTGATGTCTGGAGAACTTACCACCATCATGTTGAACGTTTCTACGATTTGTTGCACTTGAACAATGATTTGCGTGAACTGGATTTCAAGCACAATCTTGAAGAAAAGTTGAAATTAGTAGACCGAGCAGAAGCATTGGCCAAGTTGGATGACCCGAACAAGGCATTTAAAGAGTTACAGGAGATACACAAGATGTGGAAAGAGGATGTAGGACCTGTTGCTCGGGAACATAGAGAAGCTATCTGGAACAGATTCAGTGCTGCTACAAAGACTATTCACGACAAGCGTCACGAGCATTATAAAGGGCTAAAATCGCAGTTTGAAGCGAATGTATCGAAGAAAATGGCTGTAATCTCGGAAATTGAAAATATGGATTTCAGTGGGTACAACTCGCGCTCCGATTGGCAAAAAGGAATCAATGAAATGGAAGTCTTAAGGACCAAGTTTTTTGCAGTAGGGCAAGTACCTAGAGCAAAGAGCGATGCCATTTGGGCAAAATTTAAAGAAGCGACCAGAAGGTTTAATTCTGGAAAAAATAAATTCTTCAAGAATGTTAAAAAAGAGCATTTGACAAACCTTAACAAGAAGAAGGAACTTATTGCTAGAGCAAATGAATTAAAGGAAAGTGAAGACTGGGATTCTGCAACTGAGATTATGAAGCGTATACAGTCCGACTGGAAGAAAATTGGTCATGTTCCAAGAAAGTATTCAGACAATCTTTGGAAAGAATTCAAAGACGCCTGTAATCACTACTTTGATCGTCTTCATGCAAAACAAGACGCTGGAAATCAAGAGATGATAGAAGTCTTTAATCAAAAGAAGTCTTATTTAGGGTCTTTGAAAGAGCAAGTAGATGAAGGCGCAAAAGTAGGATTGAAAGAAATAGCAAGTATGATGGAAGAGTGGAAGGCTTTAGGGCCGGTTCCTCGAAATATGCGTCATATTGAAGGGAAATTTAGTAAGTTTATCGATAGTATTTCTATAGCTAATAATATAGAAAAGGAAGAGGTTGAAATGATGAAGTTCAAGAATACTGTTGATGAAATGCAGGCTCAAAGGAATTTCAGAAAATTAGATTCGGAGCAATTATTTATCAGAAAGAAAATTGATGAGACTGTGAGAGAAATTCAGCAGTTGGAAAATAACGTCGGATTTATTTCTAACGTTTCTGATGATAATCCGTTATTGAATAATGTGAAAAATCAAATCAAAGAATACGAGGAACGTTTAAAAGTTTGGAAAGCAAAACTCAATTATTTACAAAAGTTAGAGTATTAACCACTCTAACAAAACCAAAAAAGCACCTTAACCAAGGTGCTTTTTTATTTTATAGAGTTTTATTTTCTATTCGAAAGTAGTAGTAACTTCAATCGCGACATCTTCCCAGGTTTTAGAAACTCCGTCAGGTCCTTTATGCAGCAGTAAACAGGCTTCGTTTAAGGAAGCTAAAGCATTAAGGGCATCCCAATTTTTTAACTCAACGACACCTTTAATGGTAGCCGTTTTATCTTTAACTGCTATATCAATTGGCAAGTTCGTCGTTACTCCGTTCATAGTTAAGGCAACCGTACCTTCGGAGTTATTTTTAATTGAAATGGTTCCAGATATGTAGGCTGTATTTAACATGGCGCGAAAAAAGGAATTTTTTAATTTACCATCTCTAATTTTATTATTTGTTGTTAGGCTGGAGACAGGAATTTTAAATTGTAATCCATTTAATGCTTCCATAGGTGTCGATGCATTTTCAGGAAGGGTAGTTCGCGATTCTGTAAACTGACCTTTCACCGGAATTTTGTCTGACGTTTTATATGCTGTGAAATGGACGGTAGTGTTTTCTGGAGTTAAAATTAGTGTCTTTTTTCCCTTTAAAACATCATTTTTCTTGCTGTGAGAATTAAAAGAAAGAAAAGCAATGGAAAAAAGTAAAATAATTGGTAATAAGTAGTTTTTTGTCATTTTTTAGTTATTTAAGATGTTTTTTAACAATTTTTATATATTTCATTTTAGCTTCGTCTTCATCTAAATTACTGGATTGAATCCATGCATTCATTTTAAAGGCATTTCTCAATTCACTATGGGTGGACTTTGACTCTCTATAATTCGTACCACGTGTCGCTATCTTATAATAGGCGTATAATTCCAGCATAATGTCAGGTGGTAATTTTATTGTGGTTTCTGATGCCATTTTATAGGCGTCTTTAAAAGCTTTGTCTAATTTGTTTTCCATTCATAAAAATTAAATTGTTGCTATTATGTGCTCTCCAGCCTTAACTCGATCGTTAATTTTTATTGCCAATTCTAAATTTCTAGGTACAATCATTGTCACTTTTCCATCAAAGTTAATAAATCCTATTTCTTCCCCTTGTAAAACATCGCTGTTTTTCTCAGGATAGAACACGGAATTTTGAGAAAATAGAGCTGGCTTTATTGAAATTTTAGTGTGCATCGTTTGTTTTGAACCACCCTGAATGTGAATAAATTCAGCTTCGAAACTCCTGTTGGAAATAACTTTGCCATCTATTGGGGATCTGATAATATGAAAGTTAAAAGGTGATACCTTGAAGATTAATTCATAGCATTCTTCACCTGATTCGTTTGGTTCTATTAAGCGAATAGATTTTAAGGATCCATTTATTGGTGATAAAATGGCTTCCGAATTTTCAATAATTGATCTCTTTGGGTTTCTGAACTGTTGTAATACAAAAAGATAAATGAAAAGTATTGCTATGGATAACCCTCTGTTCCAATATTCATGAACCACAAAATTGTCAATAAAAATAAAAGCTATACCTATTGCAATGGTGGTTATTAAAATGATTTTATAACCCGCTCTGTGAAACATAATAAATTATTGAAGAAATTGTAGGTAAATAAAAATAAAGGGAGCAGCGAAAATAACACTATCGAAGCGATCTAGAAACCCACCGTGTCCTGGGATAAAGTTACTGCTGTCTTTGTAACCAGCATTGCGTTTAAACATAGATTCAATCAAATCTCCTAAAACACCAAACACGCTTACAATTCCTGCTATAACGAGCCAGTTATGCAGTTCTAACGTGTTGAAAATATGAGATAATACATAACTACCAATAAAAGTGAAAACCATACCTCCAATAAATCCTTCAATAGTTTTATTAGGAGATACACGTTCAAAAAGCTTGTGTTTTCCAAAGTTTTTTCCAACTAAAAAAGCAAAAGAGTCGTTGGTCCAAATTAAAATAAAAACACCTAGAATTGTATGATTGATATAGTCAAATTCACTATTCAAAAATGGAATTTGAACTATCAGAGTAAAAGGGATTACAATGTAAATAACCGATAAGAAGATCTTACCTAAATGGGGAACGACTTTCACTTTCTTTTTAAATAGTATGGAAACGAAAGTAGAAAACATGGATAGAAATAACGCCATGCCCCAAAATTTTGTCATTTGTTTGGAAGCGGACCCATCGATGCTGGAAACATTCCCGTAAACAAAGGTGAGAACACCTATAATATATGGGAAAGCGCTTTTGATTTTAATCATAGTTGTGAACTCGTATAAGCACAACATCATTAAAATAAAAAAAAGTAATATGAATGTAAACTTGCTATATAAAATGGCAAAAATTAACACGCTTACGAACACCAGTCCGGAAAGTAATCTCACTAAAAATTTGGACATAGATTATAGATCTTCGAACAATAACAAATATAGGTTTTTTGAATTGGTATTACCATAATTCATAAAATCATTCTGTTCATTTTCATCAACTTGAACCGAATATTTGCTGATTGCGCTAATGTTACTTGGAATATTTCCTTTATATCTTGAATTAACACCTGTTAAGGCTTCACCTTTATTTTTTACAATCTGACTGGTTGTAGCATAAACGATAAAATTTTCCGATAGGTTTGAGATTTTCCTGTCTTTTAACTGGTTTGATGAAAATAAAATGCTTCCATCTTTTGCGATTAAGTGTTCACAGCCAATAAAAATGGGGGTCTTATTACTAAACTCTTTGGAAATTTTAACTGGAATGGTAGCAATCAATTTGGACAAATCAGTGTCGTGACATATAATTTCAGACCACTCATTTTCTGATAAGATTAAGGAAATGTTTTCCGTTACTTCTTCTAATGTGTCAGCATACAAAAACTTACCTTTATTCTTGATAAAATTTTGAGCAAAAATTTCATCTAAAGGTAAGTTCTCGTTTTCTGATTTATTTTCTTCGGGTTTATTTTTTTTATTGCCCGGGAATATTTTTTTGAAAAAACTCATGTATCACATAGAATTGTCTCAAAAATAGAAAAAACAATTAATTTATTCCGGCGTTTCTTCGGAATTTTCAATGTTTGTAGTTTCTTCTTTTTCAGTTGCTTCTACTTCAAAAGGACGTTTTCCAAAAATTTTCTCTAAATCTTTTTTGAAAATCACTTCTTTCTCAAGTAGCAATTCTGCCAAAGTTGTTAATTTATCCTTATTTTCTTCAAGGATGTTAATAGCTCTTTGGTATTGGTTTTCTATGATTTCTGAAATTTCTTTATCGATAGTCTGAGCTGTAGTTTCACTATATGGTTTTGTGAAAGTGTAATCAGATTGACCTGATGAATCGTAATAAGTGATATTACCGATCTTATCGTTCAACCCATAAACTGTTACCATGGCTCTTGCCTGTCGTGTTACTTTTTCAAGATCGTTCAAAGCTCCTGTTGAGATTTTATCAAACATGATCTTTTCTGCAGCTCTACCAGCTAAAGTAGCACACATTTCATCCAGCATTTGCTCCGATTGTACAATCTGACGCTCTTCTGGTAAATACCAGGCAGCACCTAATGACTGGCCTCTTGGCACTATGGTCACCTTAACTAACGGAGCAGCATATTGCAACATCCAGCTCGCTGTTGCATGCCCAGCTTCGTGATATGCGATGGTCTTTTTTTCTTTTGGAGATATAATTTTGTTCTTTTTCTCTAAACCTCCAACAATACGGTCAACCGCATCTAGGAAATCTTGATGTCCGACAGCCTTTTTATTTCCTCTCGCGGCAATTAAGGCAGCTTCGTTACACAGATTAGCAATATCAGCACCAGAGAATCCAGGAGTTTGCTGTGATAAGAATTCGATATCTACGTCTTTACCAAGTTTTAAAGGGGCGATATGCACCTTAAAAATCTGCTCACGCTCTTTTAAGTCTGGTAAGTCAACATAAATCTGACGATCAAAACGACCAGCACGCATCAAAGCTTTATCAAGAACATCCGCTCTGTTAGTTGCAGCTATTACAATTACGTTGGTGTCCGTTCCAAAACCGTCCATTTCAGTCAATAACTGGTTCAAGGTATTTTCGCGTTCGTCGTTTCCACCAGTCATATTTGATTTACCTCTGGCTCTACCAATGGCATCGATCTCATCAATAAAGATAATTGAAGGTGACTTTTGTTGTGCTTGCTTGAACAAATCACGTACACGCGATGCTCCAACACCTACAAACATTTCAACAAAATCAGATCCTGATAAAGAGAAGAATGGTACAGCTGCTTCACCGGCAACAGCTTTTGCTAATAATGTTTTACCTGTTCCTGGAGGACCTACCAATAAGGCACCTTTTGGAATTTTACCTCCAAGAGTAGTGTATTTTTCAGGACTTTTTAAGAAGTCAACAATTTCTTGTACTTCTTCTTTAGCTCCCTCTAATCCGGCAACATCTTTAAAAGTGGTTTTTACTTTTTGATCTTGGTCGAATAATTTAGCCTTTGATTTTCCAATACTAAAGATTTGTCCTCCTCCGCCAGATCCACCGCCAGACATACGTCTCATAAAATATATCCACAATCCGATTAAGAATATAAATGGAAGGTAGATAAATACCTGATCTAAAAAGTTTGTCTTTTCAATATTTGAAGTGTCAAAGTCAAGTTCTAAATCTTTCCTTTCAGTAGCTAACTGGCTTTCAAAATTTTGCAGGTCACCGAAGTCGTAGTAATACATTGGCATTGAACCACTATATAAACCTCCAGTATTGTCCTTGTGTCTTTCTTTTGATTGCGCTTCAGTTTTTATGTAAATATTTGCAATGTCTTTATTAACAATTACAATTTTCTCAATATCGTTTGATTCAAGGATTTCGATGAATTCATTTTGACTTAAATTCTTCGAGGCCATATTGCCACTACTGAAGAATTGGTAACCAATAAACAATACAAATAAGATGGCATAAACCCAGTAAAAATTGAATTTTGGAGCCTTTATTTTGTTATTATTTGGTGTATTTTGTTTTTCACTCATGTGTTTTAGTTCAGTGTGTATGTATTATTAGATTGTTGTTGGGATAGAAGTGATTTTTGCATCGCCCCATAAATCTTCGATATTGTAAAAGTTTCTGGTTTTTTCCTGGAAAACATGTACCACAACATTTACATAATCAATTAAAACCCATTCGGAGTTCTGCTCTCCTTCAACATGCCATGGTTTTTCTTGACAAAGTTTACCAACCTGTTTTTGAACAGCACCAGACAAAGCATTTACGTGTGTGTTAGATGTTCCTGTAGCAATTACAAAATAATCGCAGACGGTATTTTCAATATCTCTTAAATCTAATATTTGAATATCATTTCCTTTTACTTCATCCATTGCCTTTAGTATAACGGCAATCATGTCGTCTGCTCCAATATTTTTTTTCGTCATTAACTTATTTTTATGGTATCACAAAGTTTTTAATTAATACTTATTGTTTGACTAACTTTGTTAAAGATACTTTTTAGAATGAATATAATCAAACTTAATGCCATTGAATCTACCAACTCTTATCTAAAAGAATTGATGCAAACAACTGACCTCGAAAATTATACTGTAGTAGTAGCGGAAAACCAGACTGCTGGACGAGGTCAGATGGGATCTGTTTGGGAGGTGGAATCTGGTAAATCCCTTACTTTTAGTGTGTTTGTGAAGTGGTCCGACTTTAAAATCGAGTCGCAGTTTTACTTTAATATGTGCGTGAGTTTGGCATGTTCGGAAGTGTTAAAACGACATACTTCTGCCACTATCAAGGTGAAATGGCCGAACGACATTATGGCAGAGAAAGACAAGATAGCAGGTATTTTAATTGAAAACAGTATTCGAAGTAAAAAAATTGCCACATCGATTGTTGGAATTGGAATCAATGTGAATCAAATTTTCTTTCCAAAACACCTTGAGGGCATTACTTCTCTTGCTAAACTGGAAGGAGAAATAGTTGACAAAGAACAACTGATGATTGCATTGATGTATGAGCTGAAAAATGAATTGCAAAAATTTGAAATGGGTGAATTTGAATTGATTAAAGAAGATTATATGAATTCACTATTTGAATTGAACAAACCTCGAGTGTTTGAAACTGTTTTAGGAGAACAGTTTTTAGGAAAGATTGTCGATGTTAATTCAAATGGACAACTAGTTGTTGCAACTGACAATAAAAAAACTCGCAAATTTGGAATCAAAGAAGTCAAATTCGCGAGTTACTAAAAAGAATCTGTTAATCTTACAGATTTGATGCTTTTTCAGTTAGTGTATTTATGAAATTTTGCAATGGTTTTTTTACCATCATAGCCATCATTGGGTTAAAGTCTCCTTCAAAGAATAATTGAGCTGCACTGGAATCAGTAGTATCTTCGTCAATTTTACAGGTTAGCGTAAAGTCTAATTTGCTGCTTGCAGCACCTAATATAATTTGTGAATGAGGTGTCTTTTCCTTCATCACCAATCGGATTTCCGGCATTCCTTTTAATGAAAAAATGAACGATTCTCCGTCAACCTCGAATTTGTCGATATTTGAAGGCATCAGATCTTTGAAGTTATTTAAGTTCGTTAAAAAGTTGAAAAAATCCTCCTGAGATTTTCTAACTGTTACTTTAGGTGATTCTAAATTCATATGATTATTTGTTCCATTCGGCCGGATTTTCTCTCCATGCCTCAAGCGTTTCTATTTCTTTTTCTGTAATAAAGTTACTATCTAATGATTGTTCTAATAAGTATTCGTAGCTACTTAATGTTTCTAAAGGAACTCCTGCTTCTTTAAAGTTTTTGTCGGCAATTTCAAATCCATAAGTGAAAATAGCTACCATACCTTTAACATTCAGTCCCTCTTCTTTTAGAGCTTTTACAGCATTCAAACTACTCATTCCAGTAGATATCAAATCCTCAACAACTACTACGTTTTTATGATCGCCTACATACCCTTCAATTTGGTTCTTTCTTCCATGTTTTTTAGGTTCTGGGCGGACATATATAAATGGAACATTCATGTATTGAGCAACAAGCATTCCAATAGCAATTGCCCCAGTTGCTACACCAGCAATAATATCAGGTTTTCCATATTTTTCCTCTATCAACTTTGCAATATTCTCTCTTAAATAAGTCCTGATTGGAGGGAACGAAAGGGTTGTTCTGTTATCGCAGTAAATAGGTGAATTCCACCCTGAAGCCCATGTAAAAGGTTCATTAGGTTGTAGTTTTATCGCCTTAATCTGTAATAGAATTTCGGCTGTTTTTTTTGCAGTATCTTTGTTCGAAATCATACTGCAAATGTATAAAGTTTTTATCAATGACTCCCTAATTTGTTTGTCGGATAACTATAATATTTTAACAGGTAATAAACCAGTTGATTTTGATGAACAAAAAGTGCTTTTTTGGATTGAATTATTAGAACATACTGAGAATCAAACTCTCAATGTGTATTGCAAAGATCTAAAGGAAGCCTGGAACCTGTTCAGAAATAACCTGATTGTTAAGTCGGCCGCCGGCGGAAAGGTATTGAATTCAAATGGAGAGGTGCTTTTCATAAAACGTTTGGGTAAATGGGACTTGCCAAAAGGGCATCTTGAAAAGGGCGAGACCGCTGAAGAAGGAGCGATCAGGGAGGTTGAAGAAGAATGTGGTATTTCTGGTATGAACATAGTTTCGAAATTACCAACAACCTATCATATATTCAGAAGAAAAGGGAAGCTGGTATTGAAAGAAACTTTTTGGTTCAATATGACTACGTCTTTTGAAGGGTTATTGGTCCCTCAATTAGAAGAAGATATTACTGAAGTACATTTTTTTGATGCTGAAAAGACTTCAGAAGCGCTGCTTAATACCTATAAAAATATTTTATTGTTATTTGAATAGTTGAAGTTTGAGGAACATATTCTTAAGACACTTCTTTGGTAAGGTATTAAATTTCAATACATTATTAGTTTGAAGGTATGCGATTAATTGTAGTATCTTTGCCCACTTAAAAATTAAACTACTATGGCTAAATTTATTAGAAAGCGAGTTTCTAATGTTCGTAATGATGTGTTGTCTGGGTTGACGGTTGCTTTGGCACTGGTTCCGGAGGCAGTAGCGTTTGCATTTGTGGCAGGAGTAGATCCATTAGTTGGATTGTATGCTGCATTTATGGTCGGATTGGTGACCTCTATTTTTGGTGGTCGTCCGGGAATGATTTCCGGAGCTACAGGTGCTTTGGCTGTTGTTATGGTCAGTCTTGTTTCTGAAGGAAACGCCATGGGTGCTGCAGGAGAAAATCTTGGGTTGTATTATTTGTTTGCAACGGTAATCTTAATGGGATTCATACAGATGCTTGCTGGGATTTTTAAGCTTGGAAAGTTCGTTCGTTTGATTCCCCATCCTGTTATGATGGGATTTGTGAACGGTTTAGCAATTGTAATTTTCTTGTCTCAGTTAGGGATGTTTAAAGAAACAGTAAACGGTGAAAAAGTCTGGTTGATTGGAGATGCAATGTATTATATGATTGGATTCGTAGGATTAACCATGCTGATTATGTGGGGGCTGCCTCAGCTAAAGGCAACCAGAAAATTACCTGAAGCCCTGATCGCTATTTTAGTGGTTAGTGGAATTGTAATTGGAATGAATTTAGATGTGGCAACTGTAGGTTCTTTCATCCGTGATGGTGGTGGAGAAGGGCTAAAAGGAGGTTGGCCGATGCTTGAATTAGAGACTTTTAATAAGGTGCCATTTAACTGGGATACGATCAAATTTATATTTCCATATGCATTAATTTTAGCGGCTATCGGATTGATTGAATCGTTGATGACTTTAAACTTAATAGATGATTTGACAGAAACTCGTGGAAATGGAAACCGCGAGTGTATGGCTCAAGGAGGTGCAAATATTATCACCGGACTTTTCGGTGGAATGGGAGGTTGTGCCATGATTGGACAATCAATTATCAACATTAAAGGTGGCGGAAGAGGACGCCTGTCTGGTATTGTAGCAGCAGTAATGTTATTAATGTTCATCTTGTTTGGTTCAGAATATATTGAGCAGGTGCCTATTGCAGCGTTGGTAGGAGTGATGTTTATGGTGGTAATTGGAACTTTTGCATGGTCTAGTTTCCGCATTTTCAACAAGATTCCAAGAACGGATGTTTTTGTACTGATTTTGGTATCATCATTAACGGTGATTTTCGATTTGGCAATTGCTGTAATAGCGGGTGTTATTGTGAGTGCCTTGGTATTTTCTTGGGAGAATGCAAAGCGCATTCGTGCCAGAAAGCGAATGAAAGACGACGGGACGAAGATATACGAAATCTGGGGACCATTATTTTTCGGTTCTGTGACTGCTTTTAACGAAAAGTTCGATGTGAAAAATGACCCTCAAAAAGTAGAAATTGACTTTGTAGAATCGAGAGTTTCTGATCATTCTGCAATGGAAGCTTTATTGAATATTGTTGAGAAATATGAAGTTGCAGGAAAAGAGATTCACATAAAACATTTGAGCGAAGAGTGTAAACAGATTTTATTCAAATCAAACCCGAAATTTAAGGAGGTGGTGATTGAAGCAATTGATGATCCACGATATCACTTGGCTGCAAATCCAGAAGATTTTCCAAAAGGACTATTGGAGACTTAATTTATAATAAGCGAGGTATTCCTTCCATTGGGAAGGTGTATTGAAATTTATAACACAATCCCTGTTGGGTGTTTCAATTAGAGAACATCTGGCAGGGGTTGTTTTTTTTAGCTGTATATCTAATCGAGCTTCCTCATCATGTCGGTCAATTTTAATCAACTGCCTATGAACTTCTGATGAAATTTTTATAGGATGTCCGTTTTTACCTTGAAAATTCAATTGTGCAACATCCGCATCAATTGTGATTAATTTATTGAGGAATATTCCCTTGTCAATCGGAGTGTCGATGGGTGAAATTAATACGGAATCCAGGTCTGTAATTTCATTCAGGCATTTTTGAAGGGTGCTGAATTGCCCGAGTTCGGGGGTGTCATTCACAACAACGCGTACTTGAAGAGTTAAAAAAGTAAAGGGTTTTTCTTGTGCTCCTTCCAACCATGGAATTGCCATAAAATAATGTTCATAATCGTGTCCTAATCCCAGAACCACTTCCGTGCAATGCGATGCTGATATACGTTCCAGTTGTTCTAGCACCCAAAACGTATGTCGGAATTTTAACAAGCCTTTGGCCACACCCATTCGCGATGATTTTCCACCAGCCAACAGCACAAAAACGGAGTTATTTCCCATAATGGATTTGTAGTAATTCGGCAGCAACGGAAATGGCAATTTCCCTAGGTGAATTACCGCCTAAGTCCAAACCAACCGGGCATTTTACAGGGTTCATTCCCTGCTCAAAGTTGAGTTCCTTGATGAGTGTGTTATGGAACTTCTGACGTTTGGTTTTGCTGCCTATGAGTCCGATGAACTTCGTGTTTTCATGTAAAGCAAGTGCTGTAATTTCAAAATCTAATTTGTGATCATGCGTCAGAATAATAAGGTAGGTGTTTTCACCCCAGTGAATTTTTTGCTTGTAAAAATCGAAATCGGTATCGATGAAATCCACCGACGCATCTACATCAATTTGTTCCATCCAGTTCGGTCTGGTATCACATAAATGAATTTGAAACGGTGTTCTTTTAAGCACTTCACAGATTTCGACACCAATATGTCCTGCGCCAAAAATATAAAGTTCCGGAGTTTGATTCATAGGTTCAATAATTAATTCGACTTTTCCTCCACAGCACTGCTCAAAGGCTGGTCCGAGGGTAAATTCAAAAGAGGAAATTTTGTTGGTTTGAATCACTTCAACAGCTTTGTCAATAATCTCAAACTCGAGTTTTCCCCCACCAATGGTTCCAAAGATTTCCTTGTTGGTTGTGACAATCATTTTTGACCCAATTTTACAAGGAGCAGAACCTAGCACTTTGGTGATAGTGACTAAAGCGACAGGCTGTTTTTTCTGCTTAAATTCGGCAAGCAGTTCAATCCAATTGTTCATAAATGCTACATCAGTTTATACCAATCCGTGATCTTCCAGAGGTAAATTGTGATAATATTTTCCAGTGATTTTAGCAATGGCATTCACAATAGCAGGAGCTATTACGGGAACTCCAGGTTCACCAACTCCACTTGGAGCTTCAGTACTTTCAACAATGTCTACGTGAATTTCCGGAGCCTGATACATACGTACCATTTTATAATCGTCGTAGTTACCTTGTTCTATGGCTCCATCCTTTGCTGTAATTTTTCCGTAGAAAGCTAAGGACATTCCAAAAACTGCAGAACCTTCCATTTGAGAACGAACCGTGTTTTTGTTTACCGCTATTCCACAGTCAATACAAGTCCATACTTTATGCACTTTTGCCTTTCCATTTTTGACTGAAACTTCAACAATAGAAGCTACATAACTCAAAAAGCTGTAGTGAACAGCTAAACCATAAGCATGTCCATCCGGCAAGGTTTTTCCCCATTCTGCATTTTTAGCAGCACGTTTCAACACATTTTTCAATCGGGTCGAATTGAAGCGGTAAGGGTTTCCTTCTTTACCTAGCATTCTATCAGAACCAATTAATTTTAATCGATGTTCTAAAGGATCCATACCTGCAGCAGTGGCGCACTCATCAGCAAATACATTTACAGAAAACCCATGAGGAATATTAATTACGGAACGCAACCAGCCAATTCGCACATGGGCTGGAGCTTTTCCGACTTCCACTTTCATATTGTCAATTTCGAAAGGAGCATTGGATGCCGAACCAATTTCCCATCCTGCAGCGTATTCAACACCAGGAGAGAAGGTAGATGTAATAGATGGCAGGCCAAATTTATGTTGCCAGCCTGTCACTTTTCCGTCAGCATCAATGGCTGCTTTCATATGTTGGGCACTTACCGTGTGGTAATATCCGTGTTTGATGTCATCTTCTCTTGTCCAAACAACTTGAACAGGAGCGTTCATCGCTTTTGATACAACAACGGCTTCAACAATATAATCCGGCTTCGATTTTCGTCCGAATCCACCTCCGAGGAAAGTGACATTTACAGTTACATTTTCTCGAGGTACGTCCAAATAAGCGGTTACTTCTGAACGTGTAGCTTGTGGTTCCTGCGTTGGAGCCCAAACTTCACAAGTATCTCCTTGAACCCATGCTACCGCATTTGGGACCTCCATTGGAGCATGCGATAAATGTGGTAACTGGAAGGTGCTTTCAACAATTTTATCAGCGTTTTTAAAAGCTGATTCTACATTTCCTTTGTCTTTCGCCACCTTTGTACCTTTGAACAAGTTCGCTGTTATTTCTTCCATGTATTTATCGGATGAATAAACTCTATTTGCTCCTTCTTCCCAGGTTACTTCCAAAGCGTCGACTCCTTTAAAAGCAGCCCAAGTATTGTCCGCCACGACAGCTACGCCACCAAGGGCTCCAAACGGGCGATTGATTTTAGGAATTTCGATAACATCGACAACTCCAGGAATTTCCATGGCAGCAGTTTTATTGAAAGATTTCACGGTTCCAAATGTCACCGGACATCTTTTTACTGCCGCAAATTTCATATTTGGAAGACGTATGTCGAGTCCGAAGACCGCACTTCCGTCTGCATATTTTCCAACATCAATACTTGGCAATTCTTTACCGATGTATTTAAAGTCTTTTGGATTTTTAAGTGGAGCATTCTCCGGAACTTCAAGTGTCTTGGCAATTTCTACTAAGTCACCGAAACCAATTTTCTTTCCACTCGAATGTTTTATGAAGTGATTCACCGCTGTGCATTCTTCAACAGGAACATTCCATTTTTGAGCTGCTGCTTGCAATAACATTACTTTTACCGTAGCTCCCATTTGTCGCATGGTTCCATATAAGTAGCGAATACTTCGCGAACCATCAGTATTTTGGTCACCGAATTTTTTATCTCCCGTTGCTTGTCTGATTTCTACACGGTTCCAGTCAGCTTCCATTTCATCTGCTATTACAGAGGGTAGGGAAGTTCGAACTCCATTACCCATTTCTGAGCGCGAAGCAACTAAAATTAAGGTGCCGTCGGAATTCAATTGAACAAATAAATTTGGATTGAAATCCGTGATTGGTCCACGATTTTCTTTTGATTCTTCGTTAGAGAATACTGCAGTATTACATGCTAGAATTAATCCTCCAGAAGCTAAACCAATACTCTTAACAAAACTACGTCTACTTAAATTTCTAATAGGTTTCATAATTATTGGTTTTTAAGTTCAACAGTTCTCTTAATGGCATTTTTGATGCGTTGGTACGTTCCGCAACGACAAATATTTCCAATCATAGCATCATCAATATCCTGATCGGTTGGATTGCTATTAGTTTCTAGTAAACCAGTGGCAGCAATAAGTTGGCCTGGTTGACAAAAACCACATTGAGGTACATTGAGTTCGGCCCATGACTGTTGCAATAGTTGCAGAGTCTCATTCTGACCTTCAATTGTAATCAAGTGTTTGCCTTCAGCAACAGAAACTGGAAGCACACATGATTGCACTGGTGATCCGTCCATCAGGACTTTACATGTTCCGCAAACACCTTTGCCGCAGCCGTATTTAGTGCCTGTATAGCCTATAATATCTCGAATTGCCCATAATAGAGGCATGTCAGGAGCAGCATCAATATTGTGCTCCTTTCCGTTGATGTGAAGTGTAATCATGATTGCTAGAATTGGTTTCTTAAGCCAATTTAACATATTTATACGGGATATGGGAATTCTTAGAAATTTTAAGAGAATTTTAAACTTTTGGAACTGAAATTTCTACTACTTCTCCTGGTTCTAATCCGTCAATTGTATGCGTTCCGATACGCACTCTAACAAGTCTTAAAGTCGGGAAACCGACCGCAGCGGTCATTTTTCTGACTTGCCTGAATTTTCCTTCTCTGATGGTAATGGCAACCCAGCTTGTAGGTCCATGTCGTTCATCCCGAATTTTCTTTGCTCTGATTGGTAATTCAGGTGTGATAACAAGTTTTTCGACTTTAGCAGATTGAGTGAGGTAAGGACCCGTTTCTGAGGAAATGACAACTCCTTTTTGAAGATGTTCTATAGCGTTGTCGGTGATAATCCCATCAACTTGTGCGTAGTATTCCTTCTCGAATTTTGCAGAGCGCACCTGTTCGCTGACTTTCCCCTCGGTGGTAATAAATAAAAGCCCTTCAGAAGGTTCATCGAGTCTTCCGATAGCCATAGAGCCTTCTGGAAAATTAAATAATTCTCCGAGCAACTTTTTTTTAGTTCTCCGCGTTTGGTTGTTGGTAAATTGACTCAAATATCCATACGGTTTGAACAGTTTAAAATGGCGGTGTGTTTTAATTGTGCTCATTGATAAGTTGGAAAACAAGTTTTTTAGTAAGCGGTTTGTCGCCTGCTTTTTGCCTAATCGTGTCAAAACTCATTATAAAATCACAGGTCTTTTTGAATTCACTGCAACCATAAGCTGTTTTACCCTTTAGAATGGTTCCTTTTTTACATTTCGGACAAGTAATTTGGTCAGGAATTTTGGTGACTTTTCCTTTTTTTGGTTCTAAAATCAATTTAAAATTTTCATCAAATCGAATCAGCCCCTCTTGAATGCCAGAATCACCGTGGAATCCTTTTAAATTAACTGTAGAGCCTTTGGTTAGGAGTCTCAAGTACTGATTTTCCGAGATCTTTTTACCTTCAAATTCGAATGGGATTTTTAAATCACATCCGTTTTTATATTCTGAACATCCATATGCAGTAGAACCTTTTAAAACGGTTCCTTTTTTACATTTTGGACAAGTTTGTGATGTGATACCTTTTTTAGATTTTGAATCTGACTTTTTAGTTTTTTTAATTTCGGTTTCCGTGGTGTGAGAAATAGTCTTTTTTGAATTGTTTGAACGAACCTCATACACCAAATGATCTACCATATGCTTCATGTTTTTAATGAAAGTCCCAGCGTGATAGTCTCCTTTTTCAATTTCCTTTAACTGCTTTTCCCATTGTCCTGTCAGTTCTGCGGAAGTCAATAATTTGTTTTCAATAATGGCAATCAGCTCAATTCCGGTTGATGTTGGTAAAATCTGTTTCTTATTTCTTGAGATGTATTTTCTTTTGAACAAGGTTTCAATGATATTTGCACGTGTCGACGGCCGCCCGATTCCATTTTCTTTCATCAGTTCACGTAAATCTTCATCGTCTACCTGTTTTCCTGCCGTTTCCATAGCGCGTAATAAACTTGCTTCTGTAAACTGATTGGGTGGTTTTGTTTCCTTTTCTAAAAATGAAGGTATGTGTGGTCCTTTTTCACCTTTCACAAATTCAGGTAAAACACCGTTTTCCTTTTTAGGCGTGTCTTTAGGATTTTCAAAAACAATGCGCCATCCTTTATCGATAATGACTTTTCCTGTAGTTTTAAAAGAAACATCATCGGCCTTTCCAATAACAGCAGTATTTGCGACCTCACAGTCGTCGTAAAAAACGGCGATAAACCTGCGACAAATAATATCGTATACCCGCTGTTGTGCTGGACCCAACGGAATTTGCACTCCTGTTGGAATAATCGCATGGTGATCGGTAACTTTTTTGTCGTTGAAGACTTTGGTCGACTTTTTTATTTTTTTTCCAAGAACAGGCTCAGTGAGTTTTGCGTAGGTTTTTAATCCTCTTAAAATCCCGGGAACTTTGGGATACATATCATTCGGAAGGAAAGTAGTATCTACACGTGGATAGGTCACAACTTTTTGCTCATAGAGTTTTTGAACAATTTTCAACGTCTCATCGGCTGTAAATCCGAATTTGTTGTTGCAATAAACCTGTAACCCTGTTAAGTCAAATAACTTCGGAGCATATTCCTTTCCCGCTTTTTTGGTGATGGAAACGATTTCAAAATCGCTTTCCTGAACCTTTTTCGCAAAAGCTTCACCCTCCTCCTTTTTTAAAAAACGACCTTCTTCACAATTAAAAATTGTTTCTCTATATGAAGTCTGCAATTCCCAGTAGGACTGAGGTCGGAAATTTTCAATTTCCTGAAAGCGATTGACAACCATTGCTAATGTCGGGGTTTGTACGCGACCAATTGAAAGTACTTGTTTGAATCCCCCGTGTTTTTTGGTGTATAATCGGGTAGCGTTCATTCCTAAAAGCCAGTCACCAATAGCACGAGAGAAGCCAGCATAGTATAAATTGTCGTAATCTTCTGAGGGAGCCAGTTTTTCAAATCCTTCTTTGATAGCTTCAGTAGTCAAAGAAGAAATCCAGAGACGTTCTACAGGGCCTTTGTATTCCGCCTGATTAATCACCCATCGCTGAATGAGTTCTCCTTCTTGCCCGGCATCCCCGCAGTTGATAACTACATCCGCTTTGTCGAACAAGCTTTTTACAATATTGAACTGTTTTTGAATCCCTTCATTTTTTACCACTTTCGTCTTAAACTTTTCTGGAAGCATGGGAAGGTTGTTTAAATCCCAGCTTTTCCAGTGTAATTTATAGTCACTAGGCTCAAATAAAGTACACAAATGCCCAAAAGTATAGGTTACGGCATATCCGTTTCCTTCAAAATACCCATCCCGCCTTGCAGTTGCTCCCAATACGGTGGCAATTTCACGGGCGACACTAGGCTTTTCGGCGATGCAAACTTTCATATATTGAGGTGTTCAAAGCACGCAAAGTAGTAAAATTTTTCATGAATTATAAGGGCTTAGACTTGATTTATTAAAACAATTTAAACAAATGTATTTAAGTGTTATATTTGAAAATAGCATGAGAATTGAAAATAATTATTTAACCTAATATTTACTTAAATAGAAAAGTATGAAAATTAAAGTTTTTACGCTGTTGTTAAGTGTTTTTGCCTTCCAGCTTGTTTCTGAAAATATGATCGAAACGTACGTTGTTGTTCAAAAAAATGATTCAATAACAAAAAATGTGGTGCTTCCACAAGGAACGATTCTGTTCTTAAAAGCATCTACCGACGTCAATGCAAGAAATTTTAAAGAAGGAGATCACTTTTTTGTGGAGTTGGATAAGCCTGTAACAAGCAAAGGACAGGTAATTGTCCCGAAAGGAACTATTGTTCAGATGGACGTATTGGAGTCTGTCGACAATAAGAGAACGGGGAGTTCTTTTGCTATAACGGTTGGTGGATTTATCATTGATAATTACCTGCAAAAGGTATCAACTGAAGCAAAAAAAGTAGTAACAGAAGGAAAAGCAAGAGGGACATTGGCAAGAGCTGCTATTGGAGCTGGAGTTGGAGCTGCATTTGACGGAGGGTCAGGAGCGGGAAAAGGAGCTGCTATCGGTGGCGCTACAGGTATGTTAAGTCCTGGTCAGGCAATCTATTTCCCAAAAGGAACTGAAGCAACATTCCAGTTATCGGAACCTCTAACCGTTAATTGGCTTTAACCTCCCTTATTAAAAGAATAAAGGCTCCCACTGGGAGCCTTTTATTTTTATAGGAATTTCTTAATTATTACCTGTACGAAATGTTTTTGATGAAATCGATGGAGGCGTCGTTGAACTGACTTGCTTGTTCGACGTTTACTACATGACCGCAATTTTTTACTACGAGCAGAGAAGAGGTAACATGCTTGTCAACCACCTTTTTTATGGAAGGTAAGAACAAATGATCCTGTTCTCCCATTACATAAAAAGTAGGGATGTTTACGTCTTTTAAGCGGAACATTTTTAAAAGTGGATTTATTTCTGAAGTCAACTTAAACCATTTAATGAATTCTTTTTGATATAATTTTTTAGCCTCATTTACAAAAAGCAATCGCGAACTTTTATGGTTCTTTCGCGGCATAATGATGAATGCAAATAATTTGTATAGCATCATATACGGTACAATTGATTTGCAAAGCATGCCAACTTTCATCAAAACCTGAGAACGAAAATCAAGCTTCAAAATAGCACCCCCCATAATCATACTTTTTACGCGGTCCGGGTGTTTTTCAGCTAAATTTCTGATTAAAATAGTTCCAAGTGAAATACCTGCAAAATGAGAACTTACAATTTTTAAATGGTCAATTACTTCAACGATGTCATGAGTAATAGCGTCAAAAGTATATTTTTTAGAAAACATATTTTTACTTTCCCCATGTCCTCTCAAATCCAGCACAAGGACATTAAAATTATTGCTAAACGCACGAATTTGTTTGAACCAAATAGCTGAACTTCCTCCGGCACCATGAACCAAAGTAACCCATTCTGTATTCGTTGGGTGTAAATGTGTTGTGTAGTTTAGCAATGTTTTGTGATTTTAGTTGGTGTAAAAATACTAAAATCTTTTGTATCCAATATTTAGGTGAAATTCTTGCAGTTGCTTTCAAAATTTTTGTTGTATTTTGTAATTAGCTTATATGAAATAATACCAGTAAATACCAGTATACATGGACAAAACCAAATTCCTTTTTATTCTATTAATATTCGTAAGTATACAAGTAGGATATTCTCAATACGCTTCAACAAAAATTAATAAGAAACATGAGGCATATACAGACAGTTTAAAGAATGTAGAATATAAGGCCTTGCTTCCAATTTGGGGGCAAAAGGTGTATGAAAAAGGATTTGATTTACCTTATCCGACAGGTTTAATGGTGAATTATATGTACATAGATCAAGGGCTGATTGTAGATGATATGCGTTTGGGTATCAAAACCGACAATTTGGACATCCCTCTGACAGATGCTGATTTTATTCAATTCTCAAATAATAGTGTTGTTGCTGAAACTGTTGTGGTTAGGCCAGATGTTTGGATTTTACCGTTCTTAAATGTCTATGGGGTTTTTGGAGTTGGAACCAGTGAGACTGAGGTCAATTTGAGTTATCCAATCAGTATGAAAACTGTAGTAGAACAAAGGGTGAACACCTCAGGTGTAGGTCTTACCGCTGCTGCCGGACTCGGTCCAGTATGGTTGGCTCTCGATGGAAATGTTACGTGGAACAAACCTGAGTTATTGGAGGACCCTGTAAAGGTGGAAACGTTTGGTATTCGTATGGGGCAAAATTTTGTTAATAAGGATAAGCCATATCGAAATTTCGGAATTTGGATTGGAGCCATGTCGGTTAAAATGGGGAAAGCTACACAAGGTGAAATAACATTGAACGATGTTATTCCTCAGGAGACATGGGACAGAGCCGATGAAATAGTTCAGAATTATAATTACTGGTACGATAATGTCGCTACAATTAAACAAAAAGCGGTAGCCGATTTAACCCTTTCCCCTATAATGGAGCGTCTCGATGCTGCAGATGGTAGTGCCATTATTCGTTACGGGTTAAAGAAAAGTGTTCAGCAAAAATGGAATGGAATTATTGGAGCCCAGTACCAACCGAATAAAAACTGGATGTTTAGAACCGAAGCAGGAATTGTTGGAAACAGAAAGTCTCTGTTACTTTCGGTGAACTACAGATTCTTATTGAGAAGGTGAAAGGGTTAGACTGAATCAAATTTTAAGATTGTGATTTGGAAATCATTTACCACCAGACGACAAAAATTTTTTCAAGTGCTCCCGTCGGTTTTTTTAGCCAAACCAAAGGAGCGTTTTTATTGTTTAGAAATTCAGACACCTCTTTGTTGAAATTGTCATAATTCAACCAATCTATTTGAGTTAGAGGCTCCATCAGCCAGTCAGGCTTCATTGGAATATAAAACTTGCAGTTTGAATATTCACTCAACTCATGAAGACGATAATAATAACCTTGGATATTGGATTCTTCTATAGCTAAAGTATTGTTGAATTCAGAATTTGCAGGAAGATAGAGTTGGGCTTTGAATATTACTTGTTGAGAGATTTCGTCAGTTGCAATTCCAAGCTCGGTTAAATGTTGCTGCGTGACTTCATTTTGAAGTAAAGGAAATTGTTTTTCTTTTAATTTTCTTAGTTTTAAGATGAAGCTGTCTCTGCGATTGGGACCTATCCATTTATCGATTTCATCGCCCTCTATTTTCGGGTCGAAGAGGTAGTATTTATAGCAAACTTCTAAATGAACAGGATTGCCATTTTGTTCTATGATAAAATCGATTTCTCCGATAGTTTTTTTACCATTTTGAATTTGAAGATTTGAGGCCAGTATTGGAATTTGTTCTTGTTCAAGTTGAAATAAAACAAATTGCTCTACACGTTTTCCAAGTCTTAATTCTACCTTTTCTAATTGAATGGAGTGTGAAGTATTCGCCAATTCAAACTGATGCAACGATTCAATTACCGCATTCTTCCAAAGATTAGGAGTTTTTAAAAATCCCTCGTATTGTTTTTGAATAAAGTTGGTTGTTTTCTTCACAAGTTGTGTTTTTGGGGAGTAGGGATTAGGGAATAGGGAATGAGTATTTTTCTGCTCCCCATTTCCTATTCCCCATTCCCTGCTTAATACACTTTATAAATCGGTAATTTCATATGGGCTGGTTCGTAATGCAGAGAGTTTTTGTAGACATAGTCTAACTGCGCTCTGGAATTGCCTGCGAATTGTTCGTCTTCTTCCATTTTTTTATCAAACTCAGCTTTCAATTCAGGGTTTGTAGCTAAATATTCTTTTGCTAAATCTTCAAATACATACGAGGAATAGCCTTCTTTTTGCTGCAAAATAGGATCAAAATAGTTCCAGTTAAAAAAACTATCGGTTGCAGCAGGCTCTAGGGTCTCCATAATATATCTCGCTCCAAACTGATCAACTGGAATGTATAAATCCCCTGCTTTAAATGTATATGTCTTTTGAGTTGCTTTTACCTTTGTATTGTAATGTAAATAATGTCCTTCGTAAGCTCCATTTCTAGTCTTGAAATCCGCTATATGCAGTTCTTCAACGGTCATTGTGGTATCCTTTTCAAATACTTTAAATACAATGTTGTTTTCTTTTAAACGGTCAATCACTTTCCACCATCCTTGCTGTAAAATATAAGCCTTCGGAATAGTGATTTCCTGAGTGATTTTGAAGTGATTGTAATATTTTATTTCCTTGGTGTACGGCTTCGACCTGTCGTAGAACAAACGTTCTCCAGTTGTTACTTCACTCGGAATCATACTTCCTTCATATCCTAAAAAATTGAGGGAAGAAGTTTTTTCCCGATCCACGGTATAGCTAATTGGATACGTTTCTTTTGAAAGTATATTTTCGACAGCCTTCGCTCTTAATTCTTTTAATTCTGAGGTGTTTGTTTGTGTAAATGCAATCATGCTTTCCATCAACTCATAGGTTTGTTCCACGCGCTGCTTGTAGGGTTTCAACATATGAGTTTCAACCATCATACCCAGTGTGTTGAATAGGGTTGTATATCCAGTAGAGTATCTTGGTGAATCGAAAAACTGGCTAAATCCACGCTCTGGAGTATTTCCCCAGACATTTACATACGGTGTAATTGGAATGTCTTTTTCTAAAAGAGATTTTTCAATCTCTGGGCGCATGCGCTCTTCAATAAAAGCACCCAAATCATTTCCTAATTTATTGTGTTGAGTGAATAAATGAGTGATTGCGTATTGATAATCTGCTCCATTACTTACGTGGTTATCGATGAACACATCAGGGTTTGTTTTGTGAAAAATTTTAGCGAAACTCTGTGCATTTTTAGTATCGGCTTTTACAAAATCACGATTCAAATCGAAGTTTCTGGCATTTCCTCTAAATCCGTATGCCTTCGGGCCGTTCTGATTTGTTCTTGTATGACTGTTTCTATTTAAAGATCCTCCCACATTATAAACCGGAATTACAGCCAAGACAACGTTGTTCATCGCATCTATTTTTTCTGTTTCTGAAGCGATGTCGCGTAATAGCATCATGCTAGCGTCGATTCCATCCGATTCACCGGGGTGAATTCCATTATTGATAAGAATAATACTTTTGTCTTGAAGTTTGTTGAAGTCGAATTCTTTTGTCGGACTTAACACGGCTACATGTAGCGGATT
The DNA here is from genome assembly GCA_964227255.1 of Flavobacteriaceae bacterium. Classification (GTDB taxonomy): domain Bacteria; phylum Bacteroidota; class Bacteroidia; order Flavobacteriales; family Flavobacteriaceae; genus Lutibacter. The sequence goes on along the minus strand of CAXQVI010000010.1, from coordinate 4,219 downwards.
ACCACTATCAGTAGTTCCAATAGTTTTCAGTGAAATTGTTGGGAATTGCTCCGCTAAAGCCTGGTAATACTGAATGACCTCTGTGTAGGTTGCTGTTTCTAAGCCTTCGGTTTTTTCAAATGTTGTGGTGAAATCGAACTTTGGGTGCTCAGGGGTTCTAGAGCACGAGAATAAAGCTCCAGCGACAAGGAGTATAAGTAATTCTTTCATGTTTTGTTAGTTGGTTATTCTAAAACACTTTTCGGTACAAGACCGCTGATATCACCTCCATTTCTGTGTACATCACGTACAATACTGGAACTGATAAATGAAGTGTCGGCCGAAGTTAGTAAAAATACGGTATCGATACCGGACAGTTTTCGGTTGGTTTGAGCAATTGCTTTTTCAAATTCGAAATCCGCTGGATTACGCAAGCCACGCAAGATAAAATCTGCATTGATTTCAGAGCAATAGTCGGTTGTTAAACCACTGTAGGTTGTTACTGAAATTTTAGGCTCATCCTTAAAAGTTTCTTCAATAAACTGCACGCGCTTTTCAAGAGGAAACATGTATTTCTTGTCTGAGTTGATTCCAATTGCAATTATAATTTCATCAAATAAAGGAAGTCCTCTTTTGATAATATCTAAATGTCCTAAGGTAATTGGATCAAAGGATCCTGGAAAAATGGCTTTTCTCATGATGATGCGTTTAAGGATGTTTCAATAATGTCGTGAAACAATTGTGGTAAACTGATTCCTGCTGCAGCTGCTTGCTGTGGTATCAAACTTTCTGTCGTTAATCCAGGAACTGTATTCATTTCTAAAAAGTATGGTTCACTATTAACAATAATATATTCGGAACGTGAAATTCCTTTCATATTTAAAATGCGATAGACCTGTTTTGCAATTTTTGCAATTTTGGCTTCTAGTTCAGTTGAAATTCTTGCTGGCGTGATTTCTTCCGATTGTCCCAAGTACTTTGCTTCGTAATCGAAAAAATCATTGTCGGTTACAATCTCTGTCATAGGTAAAACAGTCAATTCACCTTGGTATTCCAATACGCCGACCGTAATTTCTGGTCCGTCTAAAAAAGATTCAACGAGAATCTCTGAATCTTCCACATAGGCTTTTTCAATAGCTGGAATCAATTCCTCCAAAGCCTTCACCTTAGATATTCCAAAGCTGGAACCTGCGTTGTTTGGTTTTACGAAGCAAGGCAATCCCACTTCAGAAATAATTTCACCCGGATGAATAGCGTCTCCCTGGTTTAAGTATACAGATTTGGCAGTTTTAATTCCTGCATTCTTAACCACACTCAGACTATCTCGTTTGTTGAAGGTTAAAGCCATTTGGTAAAAAGGTGCTGAGGTGTGTTTTAAACCAATGAGTTCAAAGTAGGCAAGGAGCTTTCCATCTTCACCAGGAGTACCATGTATGGCATTAAAAACAGCATCGAAACGAATGTTATAGCCATTCATATTAAATGAAAAATTGTGCTTATTGATAGGGTACTCATTGCCCGATTCATCGAGTGCGACCCATTTTTCTTTAAGAATGTGAACGCGGTAGGTGTTGTAAATTTCTTTGGAAATGTTCTGATAGACTACATTTCCACTTTTAATTGAAATATGAACCTCGGAAGAGTAACCTCCCATTACAATGGCAATATTTTTTTTCATTTGAAGTTATACTATGAGTTACAAACTTAAGGATTTTCATCAACATTTAGATGAATTGATTTATCGGTTGTAGTAATTATAATCAAGGTTAATGGATAAGTTTTGGATTTGAGAAATGGCTGCTTTTCTCAATTTGCTTGTTGTTATTTATAGCCTATCTTTGCAAAAATCTAAGCCCTAAAAATGAGTCTATTTCAATTTATCTTTTCGAAGAAGTTTTTAGTTCAACTAGCTATTGCAGGAGTTTTTGCAATCGCGCTTTTCTTTGTGGTAGGTAAGTGGTTGAACATCACTACAAATCACGGTCAAAAAATTGAGGTTCCTAACCTAGCGAAAATGTCGCTGGATGAGGTTGAAACTACGTTAGATGAGTTGGAATTAACCTATGTTATTTTGGATTCAGCGAGTTTTAATCCAAATTATCCGAAGAAATCAGTTATAGATCAGACCCCTGAGGCTGGGGATTTTGTAAAAGAGAAAAGAAAGATTTATCTAACCTTAAATCCGTCTGGATACAGGAATGTGGAAATCCCGGATTTATTTGGAAAGACGAAGCGACAGGTGACTTCTCAATTAATGGCTGTTGGATTTAGAGTGGATACGACGTATTTATATGTTCCGGATATTGCTAAAGATGTAGTTCGTGGAATTAGATATGGTTCAACCGATTTGAAAGCTGGAGATGCTATTCCAAAGAACTCATTGTTGAAATTGAGATTGGGAGATGGTAATGGTACTTCACGTTATAGAGAGCAGTAGATATGAGTATGGAAGAAATTGAACAGGAAGAGCTTTACGAGCACTTTAGATATGTGGCACATGATGGTCAGGAACCATTACGAGTAGATAAATTTTTAATGAATTTTATTGAAAATGCTACACGAAATAAAATTCAGCAAGCAGCCAAAGCAGGAAATGTCCTTGTTAACGAAGTTCCTGTAAAATCAAATTATAAGGTAAAAGGGAAGGATATAGTTCGTGTAGTACTGGCACACCCACCTCATGAAAACTTGTTGGTTGCCGAAGATATTCCGATTGATATTGTTTATGAAGATGACCAATTAATGGTTGTGAATAAAACTGCCGGAATGGTAGTCCATCCTGGTCATGGTAATTACACTGGGACTTTGGTCAATGGATTAATTCATCATATAGAAAATCTTCCAACAAACTCTAACGAGCGTCCTGGATTGGTTCATCGAATTGATAAAGACACCAGCGGTTTACTCGTCGTTGCAAAAACAGAATTTGCCATGGCACATTTGTCGAAGCAATTTTTCGATAAAAGCACAGAAAGAATATATTACGCCTTGGTTTGGGGGAATGTTGAAGATGATGAAGGGACGATAGAAGGTCATATCGGACGTAGCTTGAAAAACAGGCTGCAGATGAGTGTTTTCCCAGATGGGGAATTCGGGAAACCTGCAATTACGCACTTCACAGTTATAGAGCGATTCAGTTATGTAACCCTAGTACAATGTCAGTTAGAAACTGGGAGAACGCACCAAATTAGAGCGCATTTCAAACATATCGGTCATACACTTTTTAACGATGCGCGTTATGGGGGAGATGCTATTTTGAAAGGGACTTCCTTTACAAAATACAAGCAGTTTGTGGATAATTGTTTTAAAGTCTTACCACGACAAGCACTGCATGCAAAGACCTTAGGTTTTGAGCATCCGACAACCAAAAAAATGATGCGATTTGATTCTGCCATCCCTGATGATATAGAGAATTGTCTGGAAAAATGGCGCGTGTATACCAAAAATCAGAAGGATTTTAATGAAAATATTTAATACCAAAGGCTGGTACCGCGAAAATCAATTTGAATTTTTTAAGGATTATGAAGATCCTTTTTTCAATATCACCACTCAAATAGATGTTACCAACCTGCGTAATTACTGTAAGAAACATCAAAAATCCTTTTCTTTAGGTTGCATTTTCATTGTGATTAAAGCGATTAATTCCATTGAAGAATACCGTTTGCGTTTTCATAAAGGAGCAGTTGTTTCATTTGATAAGGTAAATGTGGGATCTACTGTGTTAAATGAAAATAATTCATTTTCATTCTGCGATTTTCAGTTTATGAATGATTTCAATGAATTTGTAGATGCAGCACAAAAGGCAATTGATAATTGCGATCAGCATCGAATGCATGAAACGGAATTAAATCCGCTGGCAATGGTGCACTGTACAACGATTCCCTGGGTTGAAATCACTGGTTTTAAACATGCCAGAAAAGGAGATGAAAAGGAGCAGGGAATTCCGAAGATTGTTTTTGGAAAGCGTGTTGAAGAAGGAGGGAAGTTTAAAATTTCTTTTTCTATTGAACAGCATCACGCTCTGGTGGACGGACTGCACGTCGGACTACTGGTGCAGAAAATGGAAACAATAATAAAAGCTTTATAAAAAAAAGTCCGGATTTCAGTCCGGGCTTTTTTATTGTTTTGCTTTTCTCAACTCTAACCAATAACCAATGGTGTAGAGTGTGATAGAAATATCTGTAATTACAAATGGAACAAATCGTTCATTTAACCAAACCAATTCCGGGTCGAAGTAGTT
>CAXQVI010000009.1:0-2140 GCA_964227255.1 Flavobacteriaceae bacterium | reverse complement strand
GCTTTCCACGGGCAATCCAACGACGATATCAGCTTTATGCGCTGTACTTGAGAATGCAGGATATGAGGTTAGAACCTATGGAGCTTCTTCCAATGAATTGATTCGTTTGTTTGAAATGTTACTAGGTGTTTTAAAGCATTCAAAATCGGATTACCTGTTAATTGATACCTATAGCACCTGGAATTTCTATTATGCCTATTTTGGAAGTCAGTTGGCCAGATTATTAAGTTTAAAATATGTCTGTATCTTGCATGGAGGTGATTTACCAAGGCGATTAAAGTACAGCCCAAAACTGTCAAAACAAATATTAAAAAACGCAACTGCACTTGTTTCTCCATCCGGATATTTAGCTGAGACATTTGAGAGCAATGGATATAGAGTGATTCAAATTCCAAATCCGATTGCTATCCAAAATTATGAATTTGTTGAAAGGAGATTTGACAATCCAAAACTACTATGGGTTCGTGCATTACAGGAATTATACAATCCTCAAATGGCGATTCGTGTTCTGATAGAAGTGTGTAAAGTTTATCCAAATGCAACCTTGAGTATGGTGGGACCCGATAAGGATGGAAGTTTGCAGGATTGTAAGAATTTGGTTGAAGAATTAAATTTGACAAATGCTGTTGATTTTACCGGGTATCTGACTAAAGAACAGTGGATCGAATTATCAAAAGATTGTAATGTATTTTTAAATACAACAAATTATGATAATACACCTGTGAGTGTGTTGGAAGCAATGGCCTTAGGATTGCCTGTGGTTTCAACCAATGTAGGCGGAATGCCCCATCTGATTGAAAACAGAAAGAATGGTATCTTAGTCGATGAGAATGATCATGAATCAATGGCAGCTGCGATACTTGATTTATTTGAGCATCCGAATGAGGCATTAGAATTGGCTAGAACTGCGCGATTAAAATCGGAGGAGTCAGATGTAAAGCGAGTAGGAGAATTGTGGAATAAATTGCTTCAGAATGGTACATAAATGGATATTCAACATAGGAGCGAAACTTCGGAATCCGAGTCTGACAAAACGGTTTAATTTTTTAAAAGATTCGGAACAATGGTCTGTTCAACAATTAGAAGAATACCAGTTAAAACAGCTGAATCATCTTTTACAGGAGGCCATTGAATATACTCCATTTTATGCTGAATTTTATAAAGACCAAAAAGATTTATTGCCTCTTAAATCATTAAAAGATTTAAAACAATTTCCAATTTTGGAAAAAGAGGATTTGCTGGAACATGTTTCGAGTATTCAGTCTAAAAAGAAACAATCGGTTATCAAAGCTAAGACCTCTGGGAGCACAGGTCAATCTCTGGAATTTTACCGAAATGAAACTGCAGATTCCTTCAACAGGGCTGCTATTTTTAGAGGTTATTCCTGGTATGGTATACAACCATGGGATGTCAATGGGTATTTCTGGGGATTCGATTTTTCGTTTTTTGCAAAATTAAAAATGCAATTTTTGGATGGGCTGCAAAACAGATTCAGACTATTCAGTTTAAAGGACAAAGATTTGGAATCCTTTTCCAAAAAGATAGATAATTCTAAGTTTATTCATGGGTATAGCAGTATGATTTATGAGTTAGCACGTTATCGAAATAAAAAAAACATTCCAAAACCAGAGCAATTAAAGCTGGTAAAGGGGACTTCAGAAAAAATATGGGCTGCATATCAGGAGGAAGCGATGAAGGCTTTTGGAATGCCTATTCGAAGTGAGTATGGAGCGACGGAAAGTGGAATCATTGCATTCGAATGCCGGGAAGGGAATATGCATATCAATATGGAAGGTGTAATTGTTGAAGAAATTGAAAACGAAATTGTAGTCACCAATTTGCAAATGACTTCTTTTCCTGTCATTCGTTATAAATTAGGAGACTATATTGAGTTAGCACCAGAAGATGAAACTTGTTCTTGCGGAATGCAACACAGGATTCTAAAATCGGTTACTGGTCGGGTAGGAGAACTCATTCATGGAAAAGAATCTGTGTATCCGAGTTTGTATTTTTATTATGTTTTTAAAAACTTGCTTCAAAAGGGATTATCATTAAACTATCAGATAGAACAACATGAAAAAGGAAAGCTCGAAGTATACATTGAAGAAAACTTGACTACAATAGAAGAATCTCAATTGAA
>CAXQVI010000008.1:0-34246 GCA_964227255.1 Flavobacteriaceae bacterium | reverse complement strand
GCTTCCATAATAGCATCTGCAGCAAATGCTGGTGGAACAAAAATAATTGATGTATCAGCAGCCACTTTTTCAACTGCTTCTTGCACTGTATTGAACACCGGTTTATCCAAATGAGTTTGTCCACCTTTTCCAGGAGTCACACCACCTACTACATTAGTTCCGTACTCAATCATTTGAGATGCGTGGAAAGTTCCTTCACCACCTGTGAAACCTTGAACTATAATGTTTGAATCTTTATTGACTAAAACGCTCATGTAAAATATTTTTGATTAAATTTTGATTGTTACAAATGTAATTTTTTGAATCTATTTGATGTAACAATTTTATTATTTTTTTCGCTCTTCTAAAATCCGGCGAATACCTGCTAATTCCTTGAGTTTCTTGCGCGATTCTTCAACAGGTGTTCCGAAGTAAGTCTTACCTCCTTCAATAGATTTAGTCACACCAGTCTGACCTAAAACAATAGCACCTTCTCCGATATGAATTCCGCTGTTTGTTCCAACCTGTCCCCAAAGGATTACATTCTTTTCAATCACTACACATCCAGCAATTCCGGATTGTGCAGCAATCAGGCAACGTTCACCAATGATGGTATCATGACCAATCTGCACCTGATTGTCCAATTTAGTCCCTTTACCAATAGTTGTATTTGCAGTTACACCTCTATCTATTGTACAGAGTGCCCCAACATCTACATTGTCTTCAATAACAACACTACCTGATGAAATTAACTTATCGTATCCAGTTGATCTTTTTTTATAGTAAAAAGCATCTGCACCGATAATTGATCCCGAATGAATGGTTACTTCATTTCCGATAACACAATTATCATAGATGGTTACATTTGGATGAATAATACATTTCTTCCCTATTTGAACATTGTTTCCAATAAAAACATTCGGCTGGACAACGGTATCATGTCCTATAACAGCCGTTTCAGAAATTGATGATTGGGCCGCTATAAATGGATTAAAGGTTTTGCTCAGTTTATTAAAAGAAGAAAAAGGATCTTCAGAAATTAAAAGTGCCTTGCCTTCAGGGCATGGCACATTTTTATTGATAAGAACAATTGAGGCTTTTGAATTTAAAGCGACGTTGTAATATTTTGGATGATCTACAAAAACTATATCTCCTTTTTCAACTACGTGAATTTCATTGAAACCTGTAATTTCAAAGTTTTCATCTCCTACAAATTCTACCGCTAATAAATCTGCGATTTCCTTTAAGGAATACGTTCTTGGTAACTTCATAACCTATTCTTTAACTCTTTCTAAATAGGCTCCTTTTGCTGTATCTACTTTTACTTTATCCCCTTCATTAATGAACAATGGTACATTAATTGTCGCTCCTGTTTCCACTGTCGCAGGTTTCGTAGCATTCGTTGCTGTGTTTCCTTTTACGCCTGGTTCTGTATGCGTAATTTCTAAAATAACACTCGCAGGCATATCAACTGACAACGGCATGCTGTCTTCTGTATTGATAATAATTGTTACAACTTCTCCTTCTTTCATTAAATCTGGAGAATCCAAAGTTGACTTCTGAAGTGTGATTTGATTGTAATCCTGTGTATTCATGAAATGAAAATCGTCACCTTCTGCATACAAGAATTGAAATTTTTGTGTTTCTACACGAATATCATCAATTTTTCTACCTGCAGGGAACGTATTTTCCAATACCTTTCCACTTGATAAACTCTTAAGTTTCGTTCTTACGAAAGCTGGACCTTTACCCGGTTTCACATGCAAGAATTCTACAATTTTATAAATATCGTTGTTGTATTTAATACATAACCCGTTTCTAATGTCTGATGTTGTTGCCATAATGCTTTTTTAATTTCCTGTATATCCCTTCATAATTCCTCGCTGCGAATTCTTAATGAATAGAATAATTTGATCTCTTTCACTTGTCGCTTCCATTTCAGCTTCAATAATTTCAAGTGCCTGAGAATTGTTGTAATATTTTTGATAAAGAATTCTGTAAATATTCTGTATCTCTCTAATTTTTTCTGTTGTGAATCCTCTTCTTCTTAAACCAATAGAGTTGATTCCAACATATGATAATGGTTCCTTACCTGCCTTTGTGAATGGTGGAACGTCCTTTCTAACCAATGAACCTCCTGAGACCATAGCATGAGAGCCAATATGAATAAACTGATGTACAGCTACCAATCCACTTAAGATTGCATAATCACCAACCGTTACATGTCCTGCAATTACAGTTCCATTTGCTAAAATACAGTTGTTTCCTATTACGCAATCATGAGCAATATGCGTTGTGGCCATGATCAAGCAATTTTTCCCTATAACCGTTTTACCAAGAGCTTTTGTTCCTCTGTTTATTGTTACACACTCACGAATTGTAGTTTCATCTCCGATAACTGCCAACGAATCTTCCCCGTCGAATTTTAAATCTTGTGGAATGGCTGAAATAACTGAACCAGGAAAAATTCTACAGTTTTTCCCAATTCTGGCCCCTTCCATAATTGTTACATTCGATCCAATCCATGTTCCCGAACCAATTTCCACATTGTTGTGAATAGTTGTAAAAGGTTCTACAACTACATTAGTTGCAATTTTTGCACCGGGATGAATGTATGCTAAAGGTTGATTCATGTTTTATTTTTTACGCGCTATTTGCGCCATTAATTCTGCTTCCACTACTAATTTCCCATTGGCATATCCATAAGATTGCATATGGCAAATTCCTCTTCTAATTGGAGAAACCAACTCAGCTTTAAATATTAGTGTATCTCCTGGTAATACTTTTTGCTTGAACTTAACATTGTCCATTTTCATGAAATATGTCAAATAATTTTCAGGGTCTGGAACTGTACTCAACACTAAAATCCCACCACATTGCGCCATAGCTTCCACTTGCAATACTCCAGGCATTACAGGTGCTCCAGGGAAATGTCCAACAAAGAACGATTCATTCATTGTAACATTTTTCATTCCGACAACATGGTTATCCGTCAATTCTAAAATCCTGTCAATTAACAAAAACGGTGGACGATGAGGTAAAATGTCCATAATCTGGTGAATGTCCATTAAAGGTTTTTCATTCAAATCAAATTGAGGGACATAATTTCTTTGTTCCGCTTTTATCTTCTTCTGAAGTTTCTTGGCGAATACCGTATTTACAAAATGACCTGGCTTATTTGCAATAATCTTTCCTTTGATACGCATTCCAACCAACGCTAAATCTCCAATAACATCCAGTAATTTATGGCGAGCTGCTTCGTTCGGCCATCTCAACGTTAAGTTATCAAGGATACCATTTGGCTTTACTGTTAAAGATTCCTTATTAAAAGCCTTTTTAAGCTTCTCCATGGTTCCTCCTGAAATCTCTTTATCAACATAAACAATAGCATTATTTAAATCTCCTCCCTTAATTAAGTTATGATCTAATAATGTTTCAAGTTCATGCAAAAAACTAAAAGTTCTGGCATCAGCAATTTCCTCCTTGAATTCAGACAAAGAGTTCATCGTAGCATTTTGAGATCCTAAAACTTTGGTTCCAAAATTAACCATTGATGTAATCTGATACTCATCCGATGGCATTAAAATGATTTCACTTCCGCTTTCTTCATCTTTATAAGTGATGATTTCCTTTACCACATATTCCTGACGGTTCACAGACTGCTCTTCAAGCCCTGCTTCTTCCAAAGCTTCTATAAAATGTTTTGAAGAACCGTCCATAATAGGAGGCTCTGGAGCATTCAATTCAATAATAATATTGTCTATGTCAGAAGCAACAACTGCTGCTAAAACATGCTCCGAAGTTTGAATTTTTACGCCATTCTTTTCAAGGTTTGTTCCCCTTTGTGTGTTTACAACATATTCCGCGCTCGCCATAATTTTAGGCTCACCTTCAAGATCAACTCTCACAAAGGTATATCCCGAATTTTCAGGGGCTGGTTTAAAAGTCATAACAACTTTATTTCCAGTATGTAACCCCACACCTGATAAGGTTACTTCCTTTTGAATAGTTTGTTGTTTTTTGCTCATTCTGTATTTTTTATAGCTTGAATTTCTTTTTCTAGTTTTGATATATTTGCTACCAAATCCGGTAATCTTTTAAAATATACGTAGGATTTGTTATAGCTGGTATAATTCATCGCTGGAGTCCCCATCAACACTTCGTTATCTTCTATATTGCCAATAATTCCCGTTTGCCCCTGAATTTTGACATTATCGCCTACTGTAATATGCCCGGCGAATCCACATTGTCCTCCAATCATACAGTTCGCTCCTATTTTAGTGCTTCCTGCAATACCCGTCTGTGCGGCAATCACTGTATTTCGGCCTACAACCACATTATGTCCAATTTGGATTTGATTATCCAGCTTCACTCCTTCCTTTATTAAAGTAGAACCTAAAGTTGCTCGATCAATTGAAGTTCCTGCTCCAATACTCACATGGTTTTCTATAACTACATTTCCAATCTGAGGAATTTCCTGAAACTTTCCAGATTCATCCGGAGCGAAACCAAAACCATCAGCACCTATAATTGCACCAGAATGGACCGTACAGTTATTTCCAATGATTGTTTCTGAATAAATCTTAGCACCCGAAAAAATGGTTGTATTATCTCCAATAACCACATTCTCTCCAATATACACATGTGGATATATCTTTACATTTTTCCCAATTTTGACGTTAATTCCTATATAAGCGAAAGCTCCTAGATATAAATGATCACCATAATGAACGGAGTCGCTCATATAATGAGGTTCTTCAATACCGGAACGATTCGATCTCACTTCATTGTAAAACTCCAATAATTTTGAAAAAGCCTTATAAGCGTCTTCAACTTTAATTAAAGTTGTCTCAATACTTTGTTCAGGCTCAAAAGAATCATTCACAATTGTAATTGATGCCCTTGTACTGTATATGTAATTGGTATATTTTGGGTTCGATAAAAAAGTAAGTGAACCTGCTTCTCCTTCTTCAATTTTCGAAAGTTTATCAACTTCGATATTCTCATCACCAACAACTTCTCCTTCAAGTATTGTAGCTATTTGAATTGCTGTAAATTTCATTTTGACAAAAGTAAAAAAAAATTGCAGTTTAACCTATTTCTTAGGATAACAGATATAGTACTTATAAACAGGTCTTGACAAGGCTCCTACATTTAAATGGTCCGAAGCTGAGACGATATCTACTACTTCACCCGATTTATATATAATCTTAATAGTGTCTTTTTCCATATTATAAGCATGGTTCATAACGTTACCTCTATAGACAAAATAATTTACTTCATTTTCAGTCAAACCGATTCTATCCCGAATATTATTTTTTACTTTTTCGTATTCTTCATCAGATATCTCTTCTTTACGCAATTCAACACGAGGCAATCTTCTATTGATTAAACTTTCAGACAACCTAGACAGCACTTTGTCATCAATGGCTATCCATTCTTTAATCGCTAATAAGACATCATAATCATCCAATCTAGCAAATGTTTCTAGAGTTTCCCGATTAAAATCTTTTTCATTCACATCATTTTTTAAAAAGTAAGAAAATGCCTTGCTCGCAGGTAATTGCATCCCTCCTTTTGACAATTCATATGCTCTTTCAAGTACTTTTTCAAGTAATTTCTCTGCTACAACTCCTGTCTTATGCAAGTACACTTGCCAATACATCAATCTACGAGCATTAATGAATTTTTCCACAGAGTAAATCCCTTTTTCCTCAACAACCAATTCATCATCTATCACATTCAACATCGTAATCAAGCGCTCTGAATTCACATTTCCTTCAGCAACGCCAGTATAAAAACTATCACGTTTCAGATAATCAAGTCGGTCCATATCCAGCTGACTCGAGATCAACTGATATAGAAAATTCCTGTGATAATTTCCTTTGAATATTTCGATGGCTAAAGTCAATTTGCCGTCAAAATCTTCATTCATAGCTTCCATGAATTTCAAACTAATTTGTTCATGGTGTACACCAGTTACTATACTGTGTTCTAAAGCATGTGAGAATGGTCCATGACCAATATCGTGCAGTAAAATAGCGATATAAACGGCATTGGCTTCATCGTCAGAAATTTCCACTCCTTTAAATCGCAATACGCGCACTGCTTTCTGCATTAAATGCATACTTCCAATGGCGTGATGAAATCGCGTATGATGAGCACCTGGATAAACAAGGTGAGACAAACCCATTTGAGAAATCCTTCTCAAACGCTGAAAATAAGGATGTTCAATTAAATCGAAAATAAGTTCATTAGGGATTAGAATAAATCCATAAATTGGGTCGTTTAATATTTTCAGTTTGTTTGTCTTTTTTATAGTCAAAACAATTAATTTAGAATACGATACAAATATAACAATATGGGCGAGACGAAAATCCTTTGGGTGGATGACGAAATAGATCTTTTAAAACCACATATCATTTTCCTTGAAAAAAAAGGATATGATGTGAGTGAATGCAATAATGGAGCTGACGCCATTGATCTTTGTTTAAGTAATTCGTACGACGCTGTTTTACTGGATGAAAATATGCCTGGATTGAATGGTTTAGAGACCTTAACTTCGATTAAATCGTCTAATCCAAATCTTCCTGTAATTATGATTACGAAGAATGAAGAAGAATTCATCATGGAAGAAGCTATTGGAAATAAAATAGCTGATTATTTAATCAAACCAGTGAATCCGAATCAGATATTATTAAGTCTGAAAAAAAATCTTGACCATTCAAGACTGATAACTGAAAAAACAACGAGTAACTATCAGCAAGAATTTCGCCAGATTGCCATGGATTTGATGTCCGTTCACACCAAAGAAGACTGGATCTCTATCTATCAGAAACTATTGTATTGGGAGTTAGAACTCGAAAGTATTAACGAACCAGCAATGATGGAAATCCTTGAAAGCCAGAAGCAGGAAGCGAACTCGTTATTCTTTAAATTCATTAAAAACAATTACGAATCTTGGATTCAAGGGGATGAAGATGCACCTCTTTTCTCTCATGAATTAATGAAGGAAATCGTATTTCCTGAAGTTGAAAAATCAAAAGGAACTCTGGTAGTTGTAATCGACAACCTGCGATATGATCAATTTAAAATTTTAGAAAAAACCATCAACAAGTATTACAAAAAAGAAGAAGAACGGGTATATTTCAGCATACTGCCAACAGCAACACAATATGCCAGAAACGCCATCTTTTCTGGACTTACACCACTTCAAATGCAAAAAAAACTTCCAAATCTTTGGAAAAATGATACCGATGAGGGAGGTAAAAACTTACATGAAGAAGAATTTTTAAATGAAAACCTGAAGCGAAATCGAAAGAATTATAAATGGAAATACTTTAAAATTACAAGCCTGAAATCTGGTAAGCAGCTGTCAGATAATTTTATGAGTCACAAGGATAACGACCTTACTGTTGTCGTATATAATTTTGTGGATATGTTATCACATGCAAAAACTGAAATGGAAGTTATAAAAGAATTGGCAGGTGACGATAAAGCGTATCGCTCACTCACGGAAAGCTGGTTTAAAAATTCTCCGCTTTTGGAAATCATACAAAATGCCCAAAAAATGGGAATGAAATTGATTCTGACTACCGATCATGGCACCATTAATTCAACCACTCCATCAAAAGTTATTGGCGATAAAAATATAAGTTCTAACCTGCGTTATAAAACAGGTAAAAGTCTTACCTACGATGAAAAAGAAGTATATGCCGTAAAAAGTCCGAACAACCTTGAACTGCCTTCCATCCACTTAAATAGTTCGTTCATTTTTGCTAAAGAAAATTACTTTTTTGCCTATCCAAATAATTACAACCATTTTGTCAAGTATTACAAAAACACCTACCAACATGGTGGAATTTCTTTAGAGGAAATGATAATTCCATGTGCTATATTTGCACCTAAATAAAGAAATCTTATGAAAAAAAGTTATACGCTCGATCAGCTTTCTGAAGTTGCATTGGAAGTGATTTCAAATGCTAAACACAAAATTTTATTGTTCTACGGAGAAATGGGAGTGGGTAAAACAACACTGATAAAAGAAATTTTCAAACAACTCAAGGTGGAAGACAACGTCAGCTCTCCTACCTTCTCTTTGGTAAATGAATACCACACCACTGAGAATGCCATCGTGTATCATTTTGATTTTTATAGAATTGATGATGAAGAGGAAGCTTTGGATATGGGAGTTGAAGAATATTTCTACAGTGATAGATGGTGTTTGGTTGAATGGCCTAACAAAATAGAAAATTTACTACCTTTAGAAAGTGTTAAAATTACTATTAGCACCGACCAAGACCAACTAAGAACCATACAACTCGAGAACTAATGAGCAAGAAGATTCCTTCACCATTTAGTCAGCAGGAATTAATTCCGCAAGAAGAAACATTAGAAATTGCAAAACAAAAAGGAAGTCTTTTAATTGGAATTCCAAAGGAAACACACCATCAGGAAAGAAGAGTTTGCCTTACTCCTGATGCTGTTGCATCACTTACCAATCAAGGACACAAATTTGTCATAGAAACCGGTGCGGGAGAAGGATCTAACTATTCTGACCAGGATTATTCTGAAGCTGGTGCAAAAATTTCATATGATGTGAAGGAGGCTTATGGTTGTAAAATCATCCTAAAAGTTGAACCACCTTCAATTGATGAAATTGAACACATAAATCCGCAGAGTATTTTATTTTCTGCACTTCAACTAAAGACTCAGACCAAAAAATACTTTGAAATTCTTGCTAAAAATCGCATTACGGCCATCGCTTTTGATTATATCAGAGATGCGGACGGTGTTTTTCCAATTGTCAAGTCTTTGAGTGAAATTGCAGGAACCGCTTCTATCTTAATCGCTTCAAAGTTATTAAGCGATTCTGACGGAAATGGAACTTTACTTGGAAATATAAGCGGTGTACCACCTACTGAAGTTGTTGTTCTTGGAGCAGGGACTGTTGGTGAATTCGCGGCTAAATCTGCCATAGGTCTAGGTGCTAACGTGAAAGTATTTGACAATTCTATTACGAAACTTAGAAGTTTGCAACGCCATTTAGGACATCGAATATACACATCAACCATTCAACCAAAATCCCTTAAAAAGGCACTTATGCGTTGTGATGTTGCTATTGGTGCATTAAGAGGTAAATCACGAGCTCCTGTTGTGGTAACAGAAAATATGGTTTCCAAAATGAAGGAAGGATCCGTGATTGTTGATGTGAGTATTGATCGTGGTGGGTGTTTTGAAACTTCTGAAATTACTTCGCACGAAAAACCGACCTTCAAAAAGAACGGAGTTGTACATTATTGTGTCCCGAACATCCCTTCAAAATATGCCCGAACTGCATCGGTAAGTTTGAGTAATATTTTCACTCCATATCTGGAAGAGATTGCAGAAAACGGTGGCTTTGAAAATTCAGTTCGTTTTAATCAAAGTTTACAAAAAGGTATGTATTTTTACCACGGAATTTTGACCAACAAAACAGTTGCTTCTTGGTTCGGACTTCCGTATAGAGATATCAACTTATTGTTCTTGTAACATGACATTTAAACAGAGATTACCTTACTTCTTAGTAGGACTTACCATAGGGATTATTCTAGTAATTTTCATATTTGGAAAGAAAGACGCGTCGTTCGATTACCTTCCAAATGCCCGCGTATTAAAAGACATTAATAAAAAAGATCGCATTTATTCTAAAGAGGCCATCGCTAATTTGGCTGCTTACCAGTTGGATACCGCTGATGTTTCTTCCATTCTCAAAAATGGAAATGTTGATTTTAGCACTAAAGAAAAACTTGAGGACGGATGTTTTACTTATGCAATTAGTGGTAAAGACCAGTTAAGTCCAGTTACCTTAAAGGTTACTAATTGTGAAACTACTGCGACTGTTGAGTCTATTATAAAAAAATAAAATTTAGGTTGCTTCAGAGGAAGAAAGCCTGAAGTAATCTCTTCAATTCAAAATTCTTCTGCATTTCATGAGGCTTCTTGACTCATACCAACGCAAGTATTTTATTTTTGAATACGTCCTACTTCCTAGATCCAGTCCCAATTTCCTTATAATAATGTTCCTTTATTCGCTTGATGCTCTTAATAGATTTTTCAAGCCAATCCTGGTATAATTCGACCTTTTCCTTATTACTTAACTGCCATTGAATACCTGAAGCTTTTGCTCTGCTCGTTACTTCCTGAAGAATTATGGCTGCCGCAACTGAAATATTCAAACTTTCTGTAAATCCAACCATCGGAATCTTTAAAGAACCGTCTGCCTTTTCTAAAACTTCATCTGAAAGTCCCTCCTTTTCTACTCCAAAGAAAAAAGCAGACTTTTTTGTAATATCAAAATCCGATAAAAATTTTGAATCGTTGTGCGGGGTGGTGGCAATAATTTGATATCCTTTCTCTCTTAACCTGTCAATACAACGCGCGGTGTTCGGAGCTTCACGCTCATTGAAATTATGAAACGTCAACCATTTTTGGGCCCCTTTGGCGACTTGATTAGAAGCGTAAAAATTATATTTATTTTCAATAACATGTATATCCTGAACTCCAAAAACTTCACAACTACGCACTACAGCGGCAGCATTTTGAGGTTGGTAAATATCCTCAATGGCAACCGTAAAATGACGTGTTCTATCTTCCAAAACCTTTTCAAATAAGTTTCTTCTTTTCTCTGTTACAAATTGCTCTAAGTATTGAATATAATCCTTATCGACCATAGAAATTTCGTGTTTCAGCAAATATAAAAATTCCTTTTTTCTTACATTTAACGTATGAAGAATATTGTGGTTTTAACTGGTGCTGGAATGAGTGCTGAAAGCGGAATTAAGACCTTCAGAGATGCTGGAGGACTCTGGGAAGGATATGATGTTATGGAAGTCGCATCCCCAGAAGGATGGCACTCAAATAAAGAACTTGTACTCGATTTTTACAACCAGCGAAGAGCGCAATTAAAAGAAGTGCAACCCAACAAAGGTCATATCGCATTAGCCGAACTTGAGATTGAATACAATGTTCAGATAGTGACTCAAAATGTAGATGATTTGCATGAACGTGCAGGAAGTTCTAATGTGTTACACTTGCATGGAGAATTAAGAAAGGTTAGAAGTGAAAGAAACGAACATCTCATTACAGAAACCACGGAACCTATCTATTTGGGGGATAAGGCATCCGACGGACATCAATTACGTCCTCATATTGTATGGTTTGGCGAAGAAGTTCCGGAATTACACAACGCGATTACAATCACAGAAAAGGCTGATGTGTTAATTATTATCGGGACTTCCATGCAAGTATATCCAGCGGCAAATTTAATACACTATATTCCAAGAGGAATTCCAATTTATTTTATAGATCCGAACCCTTCAATTTCTGGAAGTTCCTTTGAAAATATTTCCGTAATCTCAGAACCTGCAGGGACTGGTGTGACTAGGCTAGTTACTGAATTACTTTCGAAATAGCGGAGAACAGGGCTCCTTTTGAGATTTGAGCTCCCATTTCAATCAGTTCAAAAATTTCAGTATTGCGTTCTTTTGAATACGTTTTTGACGCCTTGAAATATTCAATGGAATCGTCCAAATGATTTTCTAAAAACCAGTTGTAATCTTCCTTATTTAAGAAACTTTTTGACGTGTCATTTAATTTGATAAAAATTCTAACAAACTCACTTGAGGTACATCTGAATACATTGATATGACGTTCAGAGATATGATCAAGGTATTCCGTCTTAGTCAACACATCTTCCCATACAACATCACTAAATATATTCAATTCCTCGGCTGCCATTTGAGGCTTTTCTTTTTTAATAATCTCCCATTCTTTCACATCGATTTGCTGAGTTGCTAAAAATTTGGCAAATTCATCACTTAAGGCGTCGAACTGTTCTTTTGTAAGTTGTCTATACTTCATAATTCTTCAAATTGACACAAATAAAAACCGCCCTAAAAAGGGCGGTTCAAAGATAGTATTTTTTGTTGTTGTCACACGTTTTAATGTGTTGCAACAATCAAATAAAATGCGTTTTAATGCTTTTTATTTGGGTTTAGAACGTATAACGTAATCCAAATTGCATTTGCCATCTAGACAATAAACTCGCATCATATCCGAAAGTTTCTTGTACTTCTTGACTAAATGAATACGTTGGGTTTCCAGTACCATCCACAGATACACCAATTGGCTGTACTGCATTTGGTTGTTGTACTAATCCCCAATCAGAACTAATCAAGTTACCGAAGTTTAAGATATCAATACTGAATTGAATTTGGTCATTATTACCTAATCTTAGGTCTTGTAAGATTTTCACATCCCAACGTCCTCTCCACGGAGATACTGCACCATAACGCTCAGCGTATTGTCCTCTTCTTGAGTTCAAGTAATCATCTTGAGCGATATAGCTTTCAAATGCAGCTCTTTGAGCTGTTTGGTCTCCTGAGAAATTCATTTGTGAGATTTCAGAAGAAGTTGGAATATAAATTAAATCGTTTACTCCTGACCCATCTCCGTTGATGTCTCCTCCATATGTATATGAGAATCTACCACCTTGAGCGTACTCAAAGAACGTCGAAATAGAAGTACCCCATTTGTCGTCAGCTCCATAGTTCCAAGACTTGGCAATAACACCGATAATTCTGTTTTTATCACCGTATTTAGAATTCGCAAGAACATCGTCGTTTACATTTCCTAAAGCTGGGTTAAATGCAAATGCATCCCCTGTAATCTCAGCTTCAATTGAGTTCACGTCTTTTGAATTCAAGTAGTTATATGCTAACATCGTGTACAATCCGTTGTCGAAATTTTTCTCAGCTTTGAAAGAAGCGTTGAAAGCGTGTCCTTTATCTGAGTTTGTCAACACGTAAGCATTCGCTGGTTCTGGGAATCCCCAAGGAGCATCCCAATAATTTCTGTCGCCTGGACCATAAATTGGTCTTCCATCAGGACCTTGTAACGTAGAAGTTGGAGTTTTAAGTCCCCAGTTTTGCACGTGTACCGCGTTCATATCTTTTGTGTAGGAGAAATCACCTGTTAAGATTACACCACTTTCAAGTTTGTAATCCAATCCTAAACTAGTTCTCCATACTTGTGGGAATTCAAAGTCAGGATCAACAACCTGGTAAAAGAATACATCCGGCCCACTTACTTGGTTTCCAATCCATACGAATGGTAAACGACCTGTAAATATTCCTGTTCCTCCGCGAACTTGGAAAGTCTTATCTCCTTTAACATCCCAGTTGAATCCAACTCTTGGCGAGAATAAAATATCATTGCTCGGCATTTGGGTGTGATCAAATACATACTGCTCTCCATTTGCAGGATCCGTATACTCAATTCCTGGTACATACCATTCAGAGTTTTCAGTATCGATAAATTTCTGAGCCAAATCCGAAGTATTAAAGAATAGTGGCTTATCGAAACGGATTCCGTACTGCAACTTGAAGTTATCAGAAACATTCCACTCATCTTGTGCGTAGAATGCCAATTGACCTACATTCGTTTCTGCTAAGTTCCAACCACCGTCAGTTCCATCTTCTAAACCATTCTTCGTATTAAAAGTAACATTAGCAGCAGCCAATGCATCTGCATAGTTTGCAGCGTCGAAATCATTAATATCTACACTTCCGAATACATCAAATCCATATCCTTTTAGGTTGAATGAGTTCTTAAACATGAACTTCTCGAATGAGAATCCAAATGTAAAGTTATGGTCACCACTAGAGATTGTTAAATTGTCCGTTATCTGGAAAACTTTTTGGTCTAATCTGTTGTGGATTGAGAATGGCTCGTGTCCAGCAATAATGTATGGAGAACCATCTTTTGTAATATTAATCACTGGAGCAGGCTTTGAGAAAGGATCTCTTGAATCGTCAAAGTGCGTGTATCCAACTTGTAATTTGTTTGTTGCAATATCAGACAACTGTGAGTTCAATTCTAATAAAACAGATTGAATCTTATTGTTGATAGTATATCCTGAATTTTCGAACTGTAACGTATTGAAATCAGGTCCACGTCTGTTAATCGCAGTTGGATGCGCAGGCTTGTCTTTAGAAGCATCTAAAAAGTTATAAACTAAAGCCAAACGATTCTTTTCGTTGATGTTCCAGTCTAACTTTAAAATTCCCTTAGTCGACCCAGCATCATGGGTGAATCCTTCATAAGCACCTGTATCGTAATCAATACCGTCTAATGCAGACTGCACCATCAATAGATCAGATTCCAACACACGTGATTCATTGATAGCACCTGTTCCCCTATTAGGCAACCAAGCTTGTCCTAAGTCTGTTCTTCTTTCTTGTTCGAAATTTGCAAAAACAAATAATTTGTTCTTAACAATTGGAGCTCCAACACTGAATCCGTATTGAGATTGCTCTAATTTAGGAACGAAAATTTTCTCTCCTTTAATTTTGCTACCTGTAAGGTCCTCATTTCTGAAGAATCCATAAACAGTCCCCTTAACTTCGTTCGTACCACTTTTGGTTACAGCATTTACAGAAGCTCCTGTAAATCCTGAAAGCGTTACATCATAAGGAGCAGAGGCAACAGAAATCTGGTCGATTGCATCCAATGAAACTGGTTGTGAATCTGTTTGACCTCCTGGAGTTGCAGCATCAAGTCCGAATGGGTTATTAAAAATAGATCCATCCAACGTAAAGTTGTTGTACTGATCATTTCTACCACCGAAAGAACCTCCTGAAGCGGTAGGGTCTAGTCTTGTAAAGTCAGCAGCAGATCTTGAAATTGTAGGTAATTTCGTTAATTCTCTAGACCCTACACTAGTTTGAGAACCAGTTCTGTCGTTATTGAATGTAGTGCTTCTTCCACCACTTATAACTACTTCTTCTAATTGGGTACTTTCCCCAACCATTTGAATTTCTACATCGAAAGCTTCACCTAAGTTTAAGTACACGTCTGTGTACTCAACAGTTCTGAACCCAATGTAACTAATTGTAATCGTATATGGACCACCAACTCTCAGGTTTTGAAGTGAAAATCTTCCACTTTCAAGAGTCATGGTTCCTGATACGGTTCCTGATGGGGTATGCGTAGCCGTTACGTTAGCCCCAAACAAACCAGTTTGAGTGTCATCGACAACTATACCTTGGATTTTTGAAGTAGTTACCTGTGCAAAAGCACTTGATACTACTAACAAAGTAAGCGCTAATAGACACTTTTTTAGTTTTTTCATAAAATTTCAGTTAAAAATTTGAGTTATTTAATTGTCGCAAAATTATGACAAAAAAAAAGACTCACAACTGTGAGTCTTTTATAATTATTAACGTTCTTTTGTTAATTTCTTTATGCTTCAGCAATAATTTCGAAAGGTAAACTTACTACAACAGTTCTGTGTAATCGCACAGTTGCATCGTACTTACCTAATCTCTTGATATTTCCACCTGTAACGCTGATGTACTTCTTATCAATTTCGTGACCAGCAGCAGCTAAAACTTCAGCTACATTTGCATTGTTCACAGAACCGAATAATTTCGTTCCATCTCCCGTTTTAGCAGTAATTTTAATTTCTAATTCTTTGATAGCATCTGCAATCGTTGTTGCATCCTTTACTAACTTCTCTTCTCTAAATGCACGTTGCTTTAAATTCTCAGCCAATACTTTCTTAGCTGAAGAAGTAGCTAATACTGCTAATCCTTGAGGAATTAAATAGTTTCTTCCGTAACCATTTTTTACAGTTACGATATCATCAGCAAAACCTAAGTTTTCAATGTCTTTTTTTAATATAATTTCCATGATATCTTCAGTATTATTTTAACATATCGCCAACATATGGCATTAAAGCTAAGTGACGTGCTCTTTTAATAGCAACAGATACTTTTCTTTGGTATTTCAAAGAAGTTCCTGTAAGTCTTCTTGGTAAAATTTTACCTTGCTCGTTTACTAAGTACATTAGGAAATCTGCATCTTTATAATCGATGTACTTGATTCCGTTTTTCTTAAAACGACAATATTTTTTTACCTGTTTTGTATCAATATCTAACGGAGTTAGGTAACGAACCTCACCTTGCTTTCCTCCTTTTGCTTGTTGTTCTATAGACATATCAATTATTTTTTAGATGCGTTTCTTTCTCTTCTTTTAACAGCCCAAGCAGCAGCATGCTTATCTAACTTTACAGTTAAATAACGCATAACGCTATCATCTCTTCTAAATTCTAGTTCAAATGGAGCAATTGCCTCACCTGTAACTTTGTATTCAAATAAGTGGTAAAATCCACTTTTCTTGTGTTGGATTGAGTAAGCTAATTTTTTAAGCCCCCAGTCCTCTTTAGAGATCATTTCGGCACCTTTAGAAACTAAGTAGTCTTCGAACTTCTTTACTGTTTCCTTTACCTGAGTATCAGATAAAACGGGATTCAAAATGAAAACAGTTTCGTAATGATTCATAATTATTAATTTAAATTTTACTTTTAAGCGTGCAAATATACAACGAATTGCATCAATCTACAACTGGTTTAATACTTTATTTGTACGATTTATGAAATTTTAGATGAAGTCGCCTAAATACCCGTATTTAATAGCTGTCAACGTCGATATTGAGTCGAATGGATCTAAACTCTTTTACTGCCTGAAAAGCGTTTTGAACATTCGTAATTTGTTCCTTGGTAGCTTTTAATGATTGTTTCTGCGGAATTTTAATCGTAATATTTCTGATATACTGGTTTCGAATACGTGAAACTGCTGGAACTGTTGGGCCTAACATATTTTTTTTGAATATACTTTCCAAAGATCTTCCAAGCCAATCGGCTCCCTGATCAACACGCAAATAATCCTTGTGTTTTAATGTAATTTTAATAAGTCTGTAGAATGGCGGATAATGAAACTGCCAGCGGTCGTCCAGTTGTTCCTTATACATTTGTGTATAAGAATTGGTACTGACCTGCTGTAAAATCTGATGATAAGGATTGAAAGTCTGAATCGCCACGCGTCCTCTTTTCTTGTTTCTTCCAGCGCGACCTGACACCTGAGTCAACAACTGAAAACTTCTTTCATGTGCCCTAAAATCAGGAAAATTCAACATGTTATCGGCATTTAAAACACCTACCAACGTCACATTTTGAAAATCGAGTCCTTTCGATAACATTTGGGTTCCGACTAAAATGTCTATTTCTTGCGCTGCAAATTTTCCAATAATCTTCTGATAGCCATTTTTTCCTCTAGTTGTATCCAGGTCCATACGACCTATATTGTGGTCTGGAAACAATTCTTTTAATTCGAGTTCAATTTGCTCCGTTCCAAAACCTTTTGTGTTCAACTTCTCACTTCCACAAGCTCCGCAGTTATGTGGTTTTGCCTGACGATAACCACAGTAATGACAACGCAATTCGCTTCTGTGTGAATGGTATGTCAGACTCACATCGCACATTGGACATTGCGGTGCAACGCCACAGGTCTCACATTCAACAACCGGGGAATACCCTCTTCTATTTTGAAACAAAATGACCTGCTCTTTTTCCGCTAAAGCCTCTTGAATTAAATTCAAAAGCCGATCGGAAAAATGACCCGTCATTCTTTTTTTACGATACTTCTCTTTGATATCGACCAATTCAATTTCAGGCATTAAAACATCTCCAAATCGCCTGTCCAATGAGACCAAACCATATTTATTTTGCTGCGTATTATAAAAAGTCTCAACACTTGGAGTTGCCGAACCTAAAAGTACCTTTGCAGCATGCATATGTCCCAAAACTATTGACGCATCTCTTGCGTGATATCTCGGTGCCGGATCATATTGCTTATAAGAACTTTCATGCTCTTCATCAACAATTATGAGCCCTAAGTTTGAAAAAGGCAATAACATCGCAGAACGCGCTCCTAAAACCAATTGCGCTTTCTGTTTTCCTGCCAAGGTATTGTTCCATACTTCTACCCTTTCATTGACTGAATATTTGGAATGAAAAACAGACAAATACGAACCAAAATACTTTTGAAGTCGTTCAATAATCTGGCTTGTCAAGGCAATTTCTGGCAATAAATAAAGTACTTGTTTTCCTTTTTGTAATTGCTCCTGAATCAATTTCACATAAATTTCAGTCTTACCACTACTGGTAACCCCATGCAAGAGAGTTGTCGAGTGCTGTTCAAATGAACGCTTAATTTGATTGCAGGCTTTTTCCTGAACATTAGATAATGATTTCACTTTTGTTGACGCCTCATCAAAATTCACACGATCCTTTTGGAGTTCATATTCATCGAATATCCCTTTGTCAATAAGGGTTTTAATGACCGCATCAGAAACTCCACTCGTATCCTTTAAAACAGATTTCTTTATAGGTGCTTTTTCGCTTAACAACTGAAAATAAGTTAAAATCACTTCACGCTGTTTCCGAGCTCTCGAAAGTTCTTCAAGTAAACTCGGCAATGCATTTTCAGAATTCCAAACTGGATTCAACTGAATATACTTGACCATTTTCGGTTTGTATTGCTCGTATATCAGTTCTTTTACATGAACAACCTTCTTATCAATTAATTTGTTAATGATGGGTAATACGGTCTTTTTTCCTAATAGATCAACAACTTGAAAAATGGTAAGCTGGGTATGATGTTGTAAAGCCTCATAAATTAGAAATTCATCATCTGACAAATCAGATTCATCTTCTAAAACCTCATTTAAAACTATAATGGTTTCACTTTCTAATAAAAATGCTGAAGGTAGTGCTGCACGCATGACTTCTCCTAAGGAACACATGTAGTAGTTTGAAATCCATTCCCAGTGCTTCAGTTGGACATCAGTTATAATTGCAGTTTCATCTAAAATTTGAAAAATTTCTTTTGCATCATATGCCGTCGGAGGTGTAGTGTGCAGTTTATACACCAAACCGGTATAGATTTTCGACTTTCCAAATTCAACAGCTATGCGCATACCTTTCTTTAAAAATTGCGCTTCGGCTCCAGTGATACTGTAAGTGAATGCTTTAGAAATTGGAATGGGCAGTATGACGTCTACGAAATGGATAGGTCTCAATTTTAGCGTTCCTACAAATGTAATTATTTGGGAGCGCTATCCATTTTGAATCGCATAAAAATGTTAACAATTTTTGCACTTTGAAGATAACTTTAACCATAAAGATAGCCCACTCCCGATTTCTGATTACCGTAAAGCAACACTAAAATAAAACCATTAATCTCTCTTTTGGGATAAACAACTAGTCACCTGTTCTCAAACCCATTTCCCCAATCCCAATTCTCTATTCAACATTCCCTAAATAAAAGTTGGCATGTTGTTTGGAGTACAACAATTAAATCAGCTAATCAATCGATGATAAAATTCGTTTTAATGAGTTTTATCTAAAATATAAGGACTGCTTTAGTACTCTTTATTTAACTAATTAGTAACCCTAAAACTTAACATTATGAAAAAACTATTACTATTATCTTTCGTTTTTTTTGGTTTGATGTCGAAATCGTTTTCGAAAAACAACTATTACTATTATTATGATCAGCCAATTAGTTTTACTGAAAACAATGTTTCATTTGCCATTTATAAAAATGGAGCGTTCGATTTCTACATTGACCGTGTTGCAGGATTAAATATCAATTTTAATTCACCGCATGTTTCATTGAGTTTCAATAGTGGTTACAATTACAATCCATATGTTCAATACGACAGGTATGGGGCTATAATCCAGGTTGAAAATATTCCAATCTATTACGATTATTATGGCAGAGTTTCACGTATTGGTTCAGTGAACATCAATTATTACAATGGTTATGTTTCTAGAGTTGGTGGCTTACACATTTATTATAATGGATACGGGGGTTATGCGCATTATTCAGGATATATAAACAGGTATAACAGGCACTACGTTCATACACACCACCGCTATTTTCATTATCCTCAATACGATTATGTTGTTGTGAGTCATAAACCTTATAGAAGACACTATCACCCAAACAGATATGTGTACCACAGAAATCACAAGAACAACCATTATTACAAGAAAAGAGATTACAGACATTATGCCCACAATTCTAAAGAGCATAGCTCAAAATACAATCGCAGGGCGACCAAAGATGTTCCAAAGAGAAGATCAGACTATAATAGCGTTGCCAGGAGCAGTGGAAATGACAAAGCAAATGACTTATTTAGGGAGCAGCCTGTACGAGATGATTCAAAGTATAGAAGAGCTGTTGTGAATAGTAATTCAAAAGGAAATGTTTCCAGAACTTCGGAAACCAAAAGAACTTCAGAAAGAACAGTTCGCAAAGAGCCTGTAAAAAGAAGTGCCACTGATATGTTTAAAAAGGATAGCCCTGAACGAAGAAGTTCTGCACAAAAAACTAGAACTCATAAAACTCAGGAAACTTCAAGAAATCGATCACAAAAAAGCACTGTTCAGAATTCTCGAAATACAAAGGCAAAAGAAGCTTCGAAAAATAATTCCAGAAAAAGTGCAACTCAAAAGTCTCATAGAACCAAACCTGAGCACAATTCTAGAAGTATATCAAAAACTAGAAAAGTCACTACCAGATCTTAACCAATCTAATTTCAAAAAGGCGTTACTCTTGTGGTAACGCTTTTTTTGCTTTTCTACTTCCCTCATACATATCATATCTTACAAACTTACAATCTAAATCCCCGTTTTTTATGGCAATTCTTCTTGATGTCTTTAATCCAACATGCTTTAAGGCTTCAAAATCAGATGTTATAAACCAAACTGTAGACCCTGGGTATCCATGTTTCAAAGTATCTCCAATTTTTTTGTAGAATTCTTTTACATCAATATTCAAACGCTCTCCATATGGTGGATTGAACAAAATATAGGTCGGACCAAATACTTCCTTCACAGAATTAAAGAAATTCACATGATGCACTCCGATGAATTCTTCCAGATTTGCGTTTTTTACATTCTCCTTCGCTTTTCTAATTGCTGAAGGAGCCTTATCAAATCCCATGATTTTGAAATGAGCATTTTTAATTTTCTTAATCAAGGAATCCTGAATCGTAAAAAATAAATCTTCATCGAAATCTTCCCAGTTCTCAAATCCAAATTCCTTTCGGTTAATATTGGCAGGGATATTATTAGCAATCATAGCCGCTTCAATCAGAATAGTCCCTGATCCACACATTGGATCGATAAAATTACAATCTCCGTTATACCCCGAAAGAAGAATCAAACCTGCTGCTAAAACCTCATTTATTGGAGCAATGTTTGTCGCAGATCTGTATCCCCTCTTATGTAAAGAATCTCCTGAACTATCCAAAGAAACGGTACACATATCATTTTTAATATGTACGTGGATTTTTAAATCAGGATGTTTGATATCAACATCTGGCCTTTTGTGGTATTTATGTCTGAAATAATCTGCAATTGCATCTTTTGACTTTAAGCTGATATAATGTGAATTTGTCGTAAAATATTGAGAATTAACCACAGAACCTATTGCAAAAGTGGAATCGACCGACATATAATCTTCCCAGCGAATTTTTTGCAAAAATTCATACAAATCCTCTTCATCATAAACTTTAAATCGTTTGATTGGCTTTAAAATTCTAATGGCAGTTCGCAAAGCGATGTTTGCTTTGTACATAAATCCTTTATCCCCAACAAAAGATACACTTCGTACACCTTTTTCAACATCCTGCGCACCCAGGTTTGTCAATTCCGTTTCCAGAACTTCTTCCAATCCTTGCATCGTAATCGCAGTCATTTTATAGTTTTTCGCCATGAATTCAAATTTTGTACAAAAGTACTCAATAAATAAGACCTGAAAGAAAATGATTTTTAAAACCAAACAAATTTTTACTTTTGTGCTTTAACGAAACCTATGGGAACAAAAAAAGCTTGGTACGAATCCTGGTTTAACACACCTTACTATCACACCCTTTATAAACACAGAGACTATAAAGAGGCGCAAGAGTTTATGGTAAACTTGAGTAAATTTCTAAACTTTAAACAAACCGATGCTATTCTCGACTTGGCATGTGGACGCGGCAGACATGCAGTTTACTTGAATTCTTTAGGTTTTAATGTTACGGGAGCAGATCTATCTGAAAACAACATTTCCTACGCCAAACAGTTTGAAAACGACCGTTTACGATTTGAGGTTCACGACATGCGACTCCCTTTTGAAACGAAATTTGATGCCATCTTAAACATGTTTACAAGTTTTGGATTTTTTGAGGACGATGCTGAAGATATTGCAATTTTAAAAAATTTCAAGCAGGGACTCTCAGAAAATGGAATAGCTGTAATTGATTTTATGAATTGTAAAAAAGTAATTAAAGAGCTGGTTCCTTCCGAGATTAAATCTATTGATGGAATCGATTTTGAAATCACTCGTTATGTCAAAGATGGTTTTATCGTAAAAGAAATCAATTTCGACGATGCAGGAGAACATTACAGGTATTATGAAAAAGTGAAGAATCTGGATTTTGAAAAAATTAATTCCTTCTTAGAAGAAGTAGATTTTAAAATAAAGCATATTTTTGGAAACTATCAGTTAGAAGATTTTAATGAACAAACCTCTGACAGATTAATTCTTGTATTGGAATAACTCATGACATACATCGCACTAATTTTATCAGTTTTAGTAGGGGTTCTAATAGTTTTAGGATTTAAACCCAGCAATAAATCAATTCAGTTACTCTTGTCGTTTAGTGGTGCGTATTTATTATCCATTACAATTCTTCATCTTTTGCCGGAAGTATATCATTCTGGTGCTGAAAATGTTGAAATATATATCCTTTTCGGATTGCTGTTACAATTGGTTTTAGATTATTTCTCAAAAGGTGCTGAACACGGACATATACACATCCAGGAAGACATGAGTTTCCCTTGGGCTTTGTTTATCAGTTTGTGCTTACATGCTTTTATGGAAGGAATTCCATTAGGTCATAGTCATGACCATGAGCATTTGTTATGGGCTGTTGTGGTACATAAAGTTCCGATTGCAATTATTTTAGGAACCTTTTTCGTGAAGTCGAATTTTTCTAAAACAAATGCGATTATTTTCCTAATTATCTTTGCGTTCATGTCTCCTTTGGGAAGTTTTGCAGGAGAACATATTCCATTATTAGTGACTTATAAAGCAGAAATATCGGCAGTCATTATTGGAATATTCTTACATATTTCAACAATTATTCTTTTCGAAAGTTCGAAGGATCACAAATTCAATCGCTTTAAATTCGCTGCTATTTTATTTGGAATGGTAGTAGCATTACTAGTCTAATTTGCTACAGTACTAATAAATTTGATACGCATTAAACGCAATTCTTCGTCGTCGTAATCTCCATCAAATTCATCTAAGGCATCCTGAATACGATCTGTTTCAGCCTCCATGAAATAGTCTAAAATCTCTTCCTGTTGCTCCTCATCAAGAATTTCATCCAAGTAATAATCGATGTTGATTTTAGTTCCACTGTAAACAATGCGTTGCATTTCTTCAATCAACTCTGGAAACTCCAGTCCTTTGGACTTTGCTATATCCTCTAAAGGAAGTTTTCTATCCGTATTTTGAATGATATACAATTTCAATCCTGAATTTGTACCTGTGCTTTTTACAATGAAATCATCCGGACGAATGATATCGTTTTCCTCAACATATTTTGCAATCAAATCAACGAAAGACTTTCCGAATTTTCTAGCTTTTCCCTCACCTACACCGAAAATATTTTTCAGTTCATCCATTGTTATTGGATACTTTAAAGCCATGTCATTTATAGATGCTTCCTGGAAAACAGCATATGGAGGAACCCCGTTTTTCTTCGCCACTGACCGCTGCAAGTCCTTCAATAACTTTACTAAAGTCGCATCAGCAGCTGCACTTTTACTTTTTGCATTCGAAACCACAGAAATACCAGCATCCTCCTCGTATTTATGATCTTCAGTCATCATAAAAGAATGTGGATTTTCCATGTATGCTAATCCCTGTTCTGTAAGCTTTAGAACTCCATATTGTTCAATTTCTTTACGAATATATCCAGCCACAAGACTTTGACGAATTAATGCCATCCAATAAGAAGCTGTGTGAGATTTACCACATCCAAAGAATGGTTGCATATCTGTCTTATGTGATTTCAACAAGGCATTTACTTTTCCTGTTAATGCATTCACAACCTCTTTCGATTTATATTTCTGAAGTGTTTTTTGAATCACTTCCAGCAACATCACTAAATCTTCTTGAGCTTCATGTTGAGGTTTAGGATTTCTAACATTATCATCCATGTCGGCTCCAGCACCATTCAATGCATCAAACTCCTCTCCGAAATAATGCAATAAGTATTTTCTGCGAGACATAGAAGTTTCAGCATAACCAACAACCTCCTGCAGCAAAGCATTTCCGACTTCCTGTTCAGCGATTGGTTTACCTGCCAAAAACTTTTCAAGTTTTTCAATGTCTTTATATGCGTAATATGCTAAACAGATTCCTTCTCCTCCATCACGCCCAGCCCGACCCGTTTCCTGGTAGTAGCTTTCTAAACTCTTTGGAATATCATAATGAATCACAAAACGCACATCTGGTTTATCAATACCCATTCCGAAGGCAATCGTAGCAACAACAATATCTGTTTCCTCCATTAGGAACATATCCTGATGGTTCGCCCTGGTTTTTGCATCCAGACCTGCGTGATATGGCACTGCTTTAATACCATTTACTTGTAATAACTGAGCAATTTCCTCAACCATTTTTCGGCTCAAACAATAAATAATACCTGATTTATCTGCGTGTCCCTTTATAAAACGAATAATGTCTGAATTTACGGTTGAAGTTTTTGGACGCACCTCATAAAACAAATTAGGACGGTTGAAGGATGCCTTAAAAACATTCGCATCATTCATTCCTAATGTTTTAATAATATCCTCTTGAACCTTTTCAGTAGCTGTTGCCGTTAGAGCGATAATTGGGACATTATCTATCTGGCTGATAATAGTTCTAAGATTTCTGTATTCAGGTCTAAAATCATGACCCCATTCTGAGATACAATGTGCTTCATCAATTGCAACAAAAGAAATTTTTTGCGCTTTCAGGAATTTAACATACTCCTCTTTTATTAAAGATTCTGGAGCAACATACAATAGCTTGGTAACACCTTTATCAATGTCACTCATAACAGTTGCGACTTCAGATTTATTCAATGAAGAATTTAGCACATGAGCAATTCCATTTTCAGAAGAAATTCCTCGAATAGCATCTACCTGATTCTTCATTAAAGCAATTAAAGGCGAAACAACAATTGCTGTCCCATCTTTTATAAGAGCCGGTAATTGGTAACATAAAGATTTACCACCTCCTGTTGGCATAATTACAAAAGTATCTTTGCCGTCTAAAATACTTGTTACGACACCCTCCTGTAAGCCTTTAAAATTATTGAAGCCAAAATATTTCTTAAGCGCTTCGTTTACGTTAACATTCTGATTTTCAAGTTGCATTGCTTCCATTAGATTTTCGTTCGGCGTCAAAAACAATGCCAAACAAACAAAAATACGTTAAACCCCACTAATTGCAAATTTATGCTGATAAAAATGCACTATCTTTGCTTTCATACTCTGTTTAAAAACTTTAATTTTGCAGGTTATAAAATATACGGCTTTTTTAAAGAACATAAAACTATTCCATTGAAAAATATATCAACAATTCTAAAAACTGCACAATCTGTTATTCTTGAAGAAAGTAGAGAAATAGCCAATTTGGTGAGTTACCTTGGAGCAGACTTTGAAAACGCGGTAAAAACTATTATTGAATCCAAGGGCAGAGTGATTATCACAGGGATTGGAAAAAGTGCTAAAATAGCCGATAAAATCGTTGCAACTCTGAATTCTACTGGAACGCCCGCTGTATTTATGCATGCTGCAGACGCAATTCACGGGGATCTGGGAATCATTTTAGAAAATGATGTGGTGATTTGTATTTCAAAAAGTGGAAACACCCCGGAAATTAAAGTTCTGGTTCCATTTATCAAAAAATTTGGAAATTCAATTGTAGCCATCACAGCAAACGAAAATTCATACCTAGGAAAGCATGCTGATTTTGTATTGAAAGCTTATGTAGAAAAAGAGGTATGCCCGAATAACCTTGCCCCTACTACTAGTACAACAGCGCAATTAGTTATTGGAGATGCCTTAGCTGTTTGCCTGCTAGAACAAAATAATTTCCAGAGTTCAGATTTTGCAAAATACCATCCGGGAGGAGCTTTAGGGAAAAAATTATATTTAAGAGTAAGCGACCTCATTGAAAACAATGAAAAACCAGAAGTTTCAAAAAATACTATTCTAAAAGATGTGATTATTGAAATCTCTGAAAAAAGACTTGGTGTTACTGCCGTAACTGAAGGAGGTAAAATTTTGGGAATTATTACGGATGGTGATTTGAGACGTATGTTAAAAAACAATGATGATATCGCAAACATCACAGCAGCAGAAATTATGACTGCAAATCCCATTGCAATTGACATTAATGCAATGGCTGCGACTGCATTGGAATTGATGGAAACAAAAAGTATAACGTCTTTACCAGTAGAAAAAGATGGTAAATACCAAGGCGTTGTTCATCTGCATGATTTATTAAAAGAAGGTATCCTTTAAAATGGCTGAAAAAATTAACGAAGAAAAAGAATTGTCCTTTCTGGACCACGTAGAAATTCTGCGTTGGCATTTAGTTCGTAGCACTGCTGCAATAATCATATTTGGATTTATTGCCTTTTTAATGAAGGATTTTGTCTTTAATACCATCATTTTTGCACCAAAAAATCCAGATTTTGCAACCTACAAGTTTTTCTGTACTGTTTCTCAGTTTTTTGGAACCGACGGACTTTGTATAGAGGAACTACCTTTTACTTTTCAGAGTTTAGCGATGGCTGAACAATTTAGTGTTCACATCTGGACATCTATTACAGCGGGATTTGTAATTGCATTCCCTTATGTGATTTATGAATTCTGGAAGTTTATAAGTCCAGGCTTGTATGAAAATGAGCGTAAAGGAGCAAGAAGTTTTATTATCATTTCATCTTTCTTGTTCTTTATTGGAGTATTATTTGGTTATTATGTAGTAACTCCACTGTCTGTAAATTTCTTAGGAAATTATTCGGTAAGTGATTTGGTTGAACGAAATATAAAGCTGGGATCTTATATTAGTCT
Organism: Flavobacteriaceae bacterium; assembly: GCA_964227255.1. Lineage (GTDB taxonomy): Bacteria > Bacteroidota > Bacteroidia > Flavobacteriales > Flavobacteriaceae > Lutibacter. The sequence goes on along the minus strand of CAXQVI010000008.1, from coordinate 7,193 downwards.
TGTTAGGTCATCTGTATTGGCATCAGGGCTGATTTTTGAATTGCCAATCATTATGTACTTCCTGTCGAAAATGGGGCTTGTGACTCCTGAGTTCTTAAAGAAGTACAGAAAACATTCATTAGTAGTCGTGTTGATTTTAGCAGCCATTATTACACCACCGGACATTATTAGTCAGATTATTGTGGCTATTCCAATAATGATACTTTATGAAGCAAGTATTATTATTTCTAGAATTGTAGTGAAAAACGAACAGAAAAAACTTCAGAAGTATGAGTAACGAAGTCGAAAAATTTAACGCCTATCGTTCTAAAATGAACGACAAAATATTATCAGAGGATAATAAGGTTATCAAAAGAATTTTTAATTTAGATACCAACACTTTTAAACCAGGCCACCTTGATGTTAAAACAAAAGAATTGTTAGGTTTGGTAGCTTCCGCAGTATTGAGATGTGATGATTGTGTAAAATACCACTTAGAAACGTGCTACGAAGAAGGAATTACCAAAGAAGAAATGATGGAAACTTTGTCGGTTGCAACTCTTATTGGTGGGACAATTATGATTCCTCATTTAAGAAGAGCATACGAATATTGGGAAACTTTAGAGGAAGTAAAATCTAAATAAAACAACAACGGTGAAATTAAGAGCTGAGAATATCAAAAAGAAATATGGGAGCCGCTATGTGGTGAAAGGTATTTCTGTAGAAGTGGAACAAGGTGAAATCGTTGGATTATTAGGTCCGAATGGAGCTGGAAAAACAACATCTTTTTACATGATTGTTGGAATGATTAAACCTACTGATGGTGAAATCTATTTAGACGACATGGCAATCACAAAGTTCCCAATGCACAAACGTGCCTCCAATGGAGTGGGATATTTGGCTCAGGAAGCATCTGTATTTAGAAAATTATCCGTTGAGGATAATATCATGTCAGTGCTTCAATTTACTGATCTAACAAAAGAACAGCAAAAGGAAAAATTAGAATCTCTAATTGAAGAATTTAGTCTAGGTCACGTTCGGAAAAACCGCGGAGATTTATTATCGGGAGGAGAGAGAAGACGCACAGAAATCGCTCGCGCTCTGGCCTCTGACCCAAAATTCATCTTGTTAGATGAACCTTTTGCGGGAGTTGACCCTATTGCTGTTGAAGACATACAAAGTATTGTGTCGCATTTAAAAGACCGTAATATTGGCATCTTAATTACAGATCACAACGTCCAAGAAACACTTGCGATTACCGACCGAACATATTTGATGTTTGAAGGTGGAATTTTGAAACATGGAACTCCACAAGAACTTGCTGAAGACGAAACGGTACGTCGTGTTTATTTAGGAAAAGACTTTGAGTTACGAACGAAGAAGTTCTAAATCTAGAGAAACTCGGAACGTGGTGAAAGAGACTTGAAAGGGTATGCTAATCCTCATATCAATCCATCAAACAAAAAATCTAAGTACGTCATTGCGATGAATCGTAATGTGAAGAAGATAAATGTTTAATGAGTTAACCTCACTAAATAATGCGCATAATTCCATTAGAAGTCTTATCATTAAAGATTGCTAACAAAAATAATAGAAACCCCCAGTCGAGCTGAGGATGACAGGAGCTCTATCCCAAAAAGTAGCGTAAAAATCTATTCCCCACTTCCTATTCCCTGCTTCCTATTCGAAATCAAGGACATTAAGACATACAACAATATCACCACTGGGATTGCAGCAAATTTCAGCAATAATACCAGTACTATTGTCAGTCCTATAAAAATGAACTTCACCTTATTATCGGCCCAGGAATAGTTTTTAAATTTTAAGGAGAATAGAGGAATCTCAGCATTCATTGCATAACATAGAATCAATGTCAGCGCTATTAAAACATAGGTATTATCAATTAATGCGATTACAAATTCTGGCTGTCCGTAATCCATAATTAATGGTAATGAAAGGACCACCAAGGCTGCGGCAGGAGTCGGCAACCCAATAAAAGAGGACGTCTGACGCTCATCTATATTAAACTTAGCCAAACGATATGCCGCTGCAAGGGCAATGAATAAACCAATCAGTGCTATCGCATTTTCCGTCGTAACATAATCCCAGAACGAGTCTTTCTTAAAAAACTTTGACAAAGACCAATTGTTCGTGTGTTCAGAGAGTAAAATCAATTGATACATCACAACACCTGGCACCACTCCACTTGTTACTACATCTGCTAATGAATCGAGCTGTTTTCCAAGTTCACCAGAAACTTTAAAGGCTCTGGCTGCAAATCCATCAAAAAAATCAAAGAAGATCCCCAAAAATACAAAGTATGCTGCATAGGTCAATTCACCTTTCACAGCAAAAATTACTCCGATAACACCGGATAAAAGATTCAATAAAGTCAGGAGGTTTGGGATGTATTTTTTAATCGACATGAAATTTTCGTTTCAGCTAATTTAATAAAATGTTTTAGCAAAAAATTATTTAATTTTAAATATTAATTCTATGCAATGCCTCTAATTACATCAACCTATAATCCCAGCTTCCCGTTTACGAATACGCATATCAATACGATTCATAAAACACTTTTTTTTAGAGGTGAAATCAACTATGCACGAGAAAGAATTACAACCCCTGATGACGATTTTATGGATTTGGATTTTTCGTTAACTGGAAGTGATACCTTGGTTGTAGCCATGCATGGTTTGGAAGGAAGTTCTCAATCGAATTATATCATATCGGTTACAAATTATTTAAATCAACAAAATTTTGATGTCGCAGCCGTTAATTTTAGAGGATGTAGTGGCGAAGACAATCGGAAAATATATGCCTACAACAGTGGAAAGACAGATGATTTAGATACTATTTTAACTTATCTCACGACAAATTACGACTATCAAAAAATTGTTTTACTCGGCTATAGCATGGGTGGAAATATTACGTTGAAATATTTAGGAGAGCAAGCATTGCGTTTTCCACAGGTCAAATGTGCTATTGGAGTTTCTGTACCATGCGATTTGGAGGGGTCTTCTCATGCTTTACAAGCTCCGCAAAACAAATTATATATTTTACGATTCCTAAGGAGCTTAATTGAAAAAGGAGTCGAAAAAGCTGAGAAATATCCGGATAGTATATTAGATGCAGATGAAATTCGAAGATCAAAAAACTTCATCGATTTGGACAACTCATTAACAGCTCCCTTATTTGGTTTTAAAGATGCGTTTGATTATTGGCAACAATCCAGTAGTAAACAATTTTTAAAGGATATTTCTATACCTACTTTAGTATTGAGCGCATTAGACGATACCTTTTTATCAGAAAGTTGTTATCCGTTTGAAATTGCGCAAAACCATAACTCGTTGTATCTGGAGACTCCAAAATATGGCGGTCATGTCGGTTTTAATAGTCCGATGTGGAAATCATTGAACAATTGGAGTGAACGTCGTATTGCTGACTTTATAAAATCTTGGACTTAATGTCGGTGCATTTTAGTATTTTCGTTGTCTTAGAAAACCAGGCTCCATGAATTCAGCTAGCATAAAACTATTACTTCTCTTTGTTGGTTTATTTTTGTTAAACACGAACGAAATAAATGCACAAACAAAATTTCAATTATCAGATAAAGCACGAATAAGTGTTCTGACTTGCGGCCCAGGGAATGTTTTATATACTGCTTTTGGACATAGTGCCATCAGAGTTTATGACCCGGAATTTAGACTGGATCGCGTTTACAATTACGGAACTTTCGACTTTAATGCTCCTAATTTTTATTTGAATTTTGCGAAAGGAAAATTGACTTACCTGCTTTCTGTTTCTAAAACAAATCATTTCTTGTCGTATTACAATTATGAAAACCGATGGGTTAAGTCACAGGTATTGGAATTAAATAACGATCAAAAGCAGGCCGTTTTCAACTATCTAGAAAATAATGCAAAACCTCAGAATAGATCTTATCAATACGACTTTTTTTATGATAACTGTTCGACAAAAATTGAGGTTGTTTTAAGAAAAGCTCTTGGCGAGACCGTTGTGTTTAGCAATGATCACATCATAGTATCAAAAACACACAGAGAATTAATTGAAGATTATACAGGAAACAATAACTGGGGTAAATTTGGAATCGATTTGGCGTTAGGAGCTGTGATTGATGTTCCCGTTCCAACGCAAGACTTTAAATTCCTTCCAGATTATATGTTTGAGGGTATCGCTACTGCAAACTTAAATTCCAGTCCTCTGACATTAAAAACTTTAGACTTACTAAAGACAAATGCGAATATCAAAAAGGAAACTACCCTATTTTCACCTTATTTAGTCTTATCATTATTTAGCATAATGGTATTGTTTTTCACCTACCGAGGTAGTGTTAAAAACAAGCGATACAAAATTATTGATGTACTGCTATTTACATGTACTGGAGCTATAGGAATTGTTGTATTGTTATTATGGTTCGCGACAGATCACACTGCCACTTATGAAAACTTTAATTTCTTATGGGCGTTTCCTTTGAATTTTGTTGTGGCTTTTTACATGATGAAAAATGAATTGCCGGCATGGCTTTCAAAATATTTACTTTTTTTAATCAGTGCTATTTTTGGAACAATTGTTATTTGGGTATCCGGTCATCAAGTTTTTAATCCAGGAATTATTCCTTTACTGGCCGCTTTAACTGTTAGGTATTTTTATTTGATAAAGTTGAAGACTGGGAGTGAACAGTGACTGGTGACAGGTGACTAGTACAGGGTGATTTGTGATTTGTGAAAAACAATGAATCAATTTGCGAAAAACGGCGGACAGTCATCGGAAAATGGTAAAAAACCCATTCCCCTTTTCCAACTTCCTATTCCCTAAAAGATTAGGTCCCTCTCATGAAAATTATTGTACTTATTGTCTTAAGCACAATCTTGAAGTCTAGTAAAAGATTTCTTTTTTTTATGTAGTACAAGTCGAACAACAACTTTTTATGCTGATCATCAACAGAATTCGCATAAGGATGTTTCACCTGAGCCCAGCCTGTTAATCCAGGTTTTACGACATGTCTAATGCTGTAAAAAGGTATTTTTTCTGAAAGTTCCTTAACGAATCCTGGACGTTCCGGACGAGGACCAATGAAACTCATAGAACCAAAAAAAACATTTAAAAACTGAGGTACTTCATCGATTCTTGTTTTGCGTAACAATCGTCCGAATCGAGTAATACGAACGTCATTTTTAGTCGCCCAAACCTCTTTTCCTTTTTCAGCTGAAGCAACCATTGTCCTGAATTTAACAATGGTGAACTTTTTCCCCTTGATTCCAACACGCTTTTGAACATAGAACATTGGCCCAAAATTTCCTATTAGGTTCCCAATAAAAACAATTGGAATTAAACACAACATGACGCAAATCCCGAATAGGGAGAACAGAATGTCCAATAATCTTTTAAATGCCAAGTAAAGGTTATTCTCATGGCTGGAACTCAATTTGAAATTACTAAAGAAATCGTGGTGTAATTCATCATCTGAAACACATTCATTCCTAGATTCCAGGAATGAATCTATACTTTTAATCGAAATTCCTGCCTCGAATAGATTGATTAATTGCTCGTTGATATACTTTTCGTTCTTTTCAATTCCTTTGGAAGAAATTAAAATTTCAGTAATATAACTATTCAACAGCATGTCTTGAATATTACAATCTTCTACCGATTGATATGGAACTTCCAGCCCGTCAACTTTGCGTTCAGAAACATAGGCTGAGATAGTCATTGTTGTACTTCTGTTGTAAAAATCCAATACTTCCTGAACTTTTGAAGAATGTCCGATGACTAAGGTATTTCTCCTAAAAACCGGAGAGTAAATAAATTGAATATAAATGAATCGATTCCATCCAACACCAACTAATAGCATTAAAAAGAATATCAATAATTGTATACGATTTTCGGGTAAAACTGGTGAGAATACCGGTGTTAGAATATAGAAAACACTTGTAAAAACTACTGCCAACAGAACACTTCTAAAAGAAAGAAAACCATCACTTGCAACTTTCAACTCATACAATTCAAAAACCACAGAGAAGAAACTAAGGTAAATGATTAAGGTAAGACTCCAAATTAATATTTGAGGAGATTTAAAATTAAAATAGAAAAAGTCTTCGTAAAAAAAATGTGCAAAATACAAGGCAACGAATATCCAGAACACATCAAAAACGCGAAGGAATAACTTACGTTCAGATACCGAAATATGAAAACGACTTTTGGCCATGAAATGATTACCTCAACAATTTATTACCGACTAATATCGATATCAAATATAAGGACTTGAGCAAAGATAATTGTTCTATGTCGCGATAAACTTTCCAATTATATTTCAACAATCCAAATTTATTACTGGATACAGAGGTGTCTCTTCTTGTATAAACTGCCAATGGTTCTTCAATCCCATGAGCGACAGTCCCGGCCTTAGTTATTTTAAGCCATAGAGCCCAATCCTGACGTTTTTTAATCAAAGGGAAATATTGCTTCCCTAACTTTCCAACATCATACATTGCAGTCAGACAACCGATATAATTGGTTGTTAACAATTTTGAATAGGATATTTCACAATGCGCTTTGACTAATTTCTTGTTATTTTCGGACTCATCGATACTGTAATATGATGAAAATGACAAAGCATACTTGTACTTTATCATACATTCAATCTGAGTCTCTAATTTATTAGGAAGCCAGAAGTCATCACTATCTAAAAACGCGATGTATCTGCCTTTTGCCAATTCAATTCCCTTGTTACGAGCGACTGCCGGACCATAGTTTTCTTTTAAAAAAATAGTTGTAATCTTATCTGAATCTATCGTAAATTTCTGGATAAAATCTTTTGAAGTATCAGTTGAGCAATCATCAATAAGAATCATTTCCCAATTCTCGTAAGACTGAGAAATCACACTTTGGATACAACGCTCTATGAAACGTTCTCCGTTGTAATTAGGTATTATGACTGAAACTAAATCACTCATGGCTCAAGGACGAAATAAAGCTTTTTAATTTACCTTTTTCTCTTTTTAGAGTACTTTTTTGATGAATTGTATAATCGACTTCTTTGGAGAAGTATTTTTCAAATTCTTTTTTCAATTGAGATTCTTCTATTGTAGTCAAGTTTTCTTCAATGTATACTTCGAGCTTTCCTTTTTCATGTTGTTCTATCTGATAGTTTAATGATAATCCCTTTTGAAGCAAGTTTTTAAAAACATAAT
>CAXQVI010000007.1:0-10764 GCA_964227255.1 Flavobacteriaceae bacterium | reverse complement strand
ACCCTTTCTCCTGCACCTCCTTCTGCGCAGGGCTACCCTCAATTAACATCGGATTCGTATGATTCATATGAATGAAATACACCTTGGATTTATCCTCTGCAGATAAATCTGCAAACAACTCCATGCTTTCCTGTACAAATGGATGTGGAATCTCACTCATGGCCCTGCCAGGAATTTCACCATCGGCATAAAATGTAGCGTCTAACAAAGCGTAATCAACCTCTTTAATAAGTTTCGCTATGGAACGATCCCAAACCTGCCATTTGTTAATATCTGGAATGAAAACAAAACTCTTGTTCGGTATCTCAATTTTGTATCCAACTGTTTCAGAATATTCATCGCGATGCGGTACTAAAAATGGTGTTATTGAAACCCGCTCATTTAACTGAACGACTTTATCAGCCTCCATAGATTTCAAGTCAATATTGTTTAAAGTTACCAACTGTGACCAAGGCCCATTGGTTTCCAAAAAGGATTTCATTTTAGGCATAGCAAACACCGGCACTTCTTTGGCTCCAATCACTTCTCTGCCCAAATGCATGAGTCCGGTATAATGTCCAATATGCGCATGCGTGAGAAAAACACCTGTCGGTAAAGCTCCGTCTAAACCCGTTTGATTATTGAGCAATTTTAGCTGCTCTCTGAAGTTTGGAGTAGCATCAAAAATCCATTGTTCTTTGCTAATTGGATCGACAACAGCAATTGATGAAGTATAAATCTCCAACTCCGGATTTTCATAAACCCGTTGACAACATTCCTTTTCACAATTCGCTTGAGGATAACCCGCATCTTGCGCAGTTCCTAATACATAAACATAAGGTGTATCAGGTTTTTCTTTAGGCTGAATCACTTCTGTTTTCACATCAACTTTGCAGGAAAATAGTACGATTGAAAACAAACAAAAAAGAAAGATTGATTTCGTTGTTTGATTATGAATGTCGTTTAGATAAAAGCACGGATTGCAAATCCGCGCTAGCTGGTTTAGTTGCTTCATGGAGTGAAAATACTAAATTTTCAACGTCATTGCGAGCGAATAGTGAGAGCGCGGCAATCTTTTGACTTTAAAGTTCGATTCAAAAGATTTAGCTCCGCTGAACCTTACGGTTTCTTCTTAGGTTATGACCTCATCGTAATGACGTTTCTTTTTATCTGTTCGAGTTCCGAACGAAGGGCGGTGTATCGAGAACAAAAAAGAGCCCAACTTTCGTTAGACTCTTGAATATTTTAATCGGTTTACCAACTTCCACTGGCTCCACCTCCACCGAAGCCTCCGCCTCCGAAGCCTCCGCCAAAGCCACCACCGAATCCGCCAGAACCTCCTCCGAAGCCTCCGAATCCTCCTGTTCTTCTACCAGCGCTTCCAAAAATCAGGACATCCAATGGGTCAATACCTCTTCTTCTTCGGCCTCCACGACCACCTCCTTTATTGGCCAAGGACATCAAAATGATGATAATTACAATGATTAACCAAATTGGAAAACCTCCATTACTGCTTCCTGAGTTATTTTGTCTCGGGTTCGCATTTTTATAGGTTCCTGTGAGTACTTCAAAGACCGCGTCAGTTCCACGGTTTAACCCGCCGTAAAAATCACCTTGCTTGAAATAAGGGATAATGTCTCTTTCAATGATTCGTTTGGTCAAGGCATCTGTCAATAAATACTCTATCCCATATCCATTCTGGATGGCAATTTTCCGATCTCCTTTAGACAATAGAATCACAATTCCATTATCCTCATTTGCTTGTCCGATTCCCCATTTATGTCCCCATTCTGCCGCAAGCAACTTAGGTTCTTCACCCTTCAAAGATTCAATAGTAATAATTACCATTTGAGTTGAAGTAGAATCCGAATAACGAATCAGTTTTTGCTCTAAACTTTTCTCTTCCTGAGGTGACAACATATCGGCAAAGTCGTACATGCTTGTCTGCTCAGAACTCTTTGGTTTAGGTGGAATTTCAAATTGTGCATTTGCTAGTTGCAATCCTCCTAAAAGGACCATCAAACCCCAAATGAATGTTAGTTTCTTCATCATAGCTATCCTATCGATATTTCGTCCGGTAGTTCATTTACATCATCCTCATCGTATGGAAAGAAAACTTTTAATTTCTGTCCTACTTCGTGAACTGCCAGTTCCATTCCGGTGATATAATCTTCTTTTTTAAAATGGTCAACAACTAATTTCACCTCCTCTTCCCAGAAGTGGTGTCCCACTTTTTCATTGATTCCTTTATCTCCATAAATGGCAAACTTATGAGAATCCAGAGCAATGTAAAACAATACACCATTTCTCAAATCGGTTGTATCCATTTTTAAATAATGGAACACCTCATATGCACGTTCCAAAGCATTGCCTTCGCATTGACTTTCAATATGTACGCGTATCTCACCTGACGTGTGATCTTCAGCCTTTTGAATCGCTGCAATTAGACGTTGCTCTTCTTCCTGATTTATGAATTTTTCTTTTTTCACCACTAGTCGAAGTTCACCGTTGGCGCCACATCACTACCCTCAGCCGCTTCAAAACGACCCATTTCATCAAAGTTTCCAATGAAACCATTCCAGATATTGTTTGGGAATTTTCTAATGTGTTTGTTGAATACACTAACCGACTCGTTGAATCTGTTACGCTCAACATTGATTCTGTTTTCCGTCCCTTCCAACTGGCTCTGTAATTCCAAGAAATTCTGATTTGCTTTCAGATCAGGGTAACGTTCAACTGCCACCAATAATCTTGATAAGGCTCCTGAAATACCTTGTTGCGCTTGTTGGAATTGCGCTACGTTCTCTGGTGTTAAATTTGTGGGATCAATCACCGTTTTTGTTGCGGAAGCACGCGCTTCAATTACTGCAGTTAATGTTTCTTTTTCAAAATCTGCATATCCCTTAACTGTATTTACCAGGTTAGGAATTAAGTCCGCTCTTCTTTGATAAGCACTTTCTACATTAGACCATGCAGTTTTTGCATTTTCTTCTAATTCAATTCCGTTGTTATAAAATCCTTTAGCAGAGCTAAATATCCAAAACGCTAATATTCCTAGTATTACTAAAGGAATTAACCACTTTTTCATGTGTTTAAATTTTAAAATTAATAATGTCGATATATACGTAGTAAAGAAGGCAGAAATGTTACACCTAGTTCAATCCTTCTTTAATTTTGAGTAATTCTTGCTTAATATGCTCTAACTTATCAATGATGCTTTGATTTTCCTTGATCTTTTTCGCTTCTTGTCTCAATTTAATCTTTGCCCCTTCTAAGGTAAAACCTTTTTCTTTAACCAAGTGATAGATTTGTTTCAGATTATTGATATCCTCTTTGGAAAACATACGATCACCTTTTCTGTTTTTCCGAGGTTGAAGGATGTCAAATTCCTTTTCCCAAAAGCGAATCAAGGAAGAATTTACTTTAAAAGCTTTTGCTACTTCACCGATTTTGTAGTAATTTTTTTCAGGTAGATCTATATACATTAGTCAAGGGATTGCCCTTCAATTTGAGCAGCTTTTTGCATGGCAGCAAATTCTTCAGGAGATAAGTTTCCATAATAGAAATTTATCGGATTGATTTTTCTGCCATTTTTGTGAATTTCATAGTGCAAATGCGGTGCCTGAGAACGACCGGTATTTCCAACAAATCCGATAATATCTCCTCGCTTTACTTTTTGCCTTCTTCTTACATTGTAATTGCTTAAATGCGCGTACAAGGACACATATCCATATCCATGATCAATTCTTATGTGTTTTCCATATCCAGCTGCTCCCTGATCAACCCGTGTTACAACTCCATCTCCACTTGCATATACCGGGGTTCCTCTTGGTGCCGTGAAATCCATACCATAGTGCATTTTACGCGCCTTTGTAAAAGGATCTGAACGCCATCCGTATCCCGAAGCCATCCGCGTTAAATGTTCGTTTTCAACTGGTTGAATTGCAGGTATTGCTGCTAGTAACATTTCTTTATCTTCAGCCAATTCTACAATCTCATCCAACGACTTTGACTGTATGTAAAGTTGTTTTGAAAGAATGTCCATTTTCTCAGTCACATCCTTTACCATTTCTGAATTGTCAAATCCTTCAAGCGCTTTATAACGGTTCACACCTCCAAATCCAGCTTTGCGCTGTTCCTTAGGAATTGGATTTACTTCAAAATACAAACGGTAAATATTATTATCGCGTTCTTGAATTTCTTCCAAAATACTGCTCAACTGATCAATCTTTTTAGCGTGCAATTCCTCATTCAGCTTTACAAACTCCAGCTCGCGCTTCATTTCCTTCTCCTTCGGAGTTTCAAAAAGTGGTGTCAACACCACAAATCCCAATACCATAAAAAGCCCTGCAGCTAACACCACAAGGAGTCCATTCTTAAATTTATCGCGCTTTCTACGCTCAATTTTTTGGTAAGATAAAGTGTCAGAATCGTAATAGTATTTTACTTTCGCCATGTATATAAATTATCTTATTTTTGCACTCAATATAACGCCTTGAAAGAAAGCTCTATTGTTGCATTCATGCACAAAATTAAGAAATGTTTTACAAAGCACTTGAGCTATACAGTTTTTAGGATATAATTAACAACATGAAATCACAACAAGTTAGAAAGCTTTTTTTAGACTTTTTTGCATCAAAAAATCATAATGTCGTACCATCAGCACCAATGGTTTTAAAGAACGATCCAACACTGATGTTCACCAATGCCGGAATGGTACCTTTCAAAGAATATTTTTTAGGGCAAAAAGAAGCCACTGACAAACGTGTTACTGATACTCAGAAATGCTTGCGTGTTTCTGGAAAGCACAACGATTTAGAGGAAGTAGGAAAAGATACATATCACCATACCATGTTCGAAATGCTGGGGAACTGGAGTTTCGGAGATTATTTCAAAAAAGATGCCATTGCATGGGCGTGGGAATTACTCACTGAGGTCTATAAAATAGATAAAGACAGCTTGTATGTAACCGTTTTTGAAGGTGCTAAAGAAGACGGACTTGGATTTGACCAGGATGCATACGATTACTGGAAAGAATTCATTTCTGACGACCGCATCTTAAACGGAAATAAAAAAGACAACTTCTGGGAAATGGGAGCTCAGGGACCCTGCGGACCTTGTTCTGAAATCCATGTGGATATCCGTTCAGAAGAAGAAAAAGCCAAAGTAGACGGTAAGTCATTGGTGAATATGGACCACCCTCAGGTAATTGAAATCTGGAATCTAGTATTCATGGAATTCAACAGAAAGGCCGATGGTTCACTAGAAAAATTACCAGCACAACATGTAGATACCGGAATGGGATTTGAACGTTTGTGCATGGTACTCCAGGGGGTACAGTCAAACTACGATACGGATGTATTTACACCACTGATTCGCGAAATTGAAACCATCACTGAATGTGAATACGGTGAAAATGAAGAGGTAGATATTGCAATCCGTGTAATTGCTGACCACGTGAGAGCAGTTGCGTTTGCTATTGCCGACGGACAATTACCTTCGAACACCGGAGCTGGTTATGTGATTCGTAGAATCTTACGTAGAGCTATCCGTTATGCGTTCACATTCTTAAACAAAAAAGAACCTTTCATCAACAAGCTGATTTCGACGTTAGGGAAGCAAATGGGTGAAACATTCCCTGAAATTCTTGCTCAAAAGCAGTTGATCATGAATGTTGTAAGAGAGGAAGAACAATCATTCTTGAGAACTTTAGACCAAGGATTGTTATTGTTAGATCGAATTATAGAACAGACTGAAGGAAAAGAAGTTTCAGGAACTAAAGCTTTCGAATTATTTGATACCTATGGTTTCCCAATCGATTTAACTGCGCTTATCCTTTCTGAAAAAGGAATGACGCTAAATTCGGATGAATTCCAGGAAGAATTAGAAAAGCAAAAAACACGTTCAAGAGCTGCTTCTTTAGTAGAAACAGACGATTGGGTAATCTTGAGTGATCAGACTGAAGAAAACTTTATCGGTTATGATACTTTGGAGACCACTGCAAGCCTTACACGTTACAGAAAGGTAACTTCAAAAAAAGAAGGGGAAATGTACCAGCTGGTGTTCAACCAAACGCCCTTCTATCCGGAAGGTGGTGGACAGGTTGGTGACAAGGGGTATATTGAAATTGAAAATGGAAACGTAATTTATATTCTTAACACAAAACGTGAGAACAATCTAATTATTCATTTTGCTAAAAACCTTCCTAAGGATATTTCAGCCCCTATGAAGATTATTGTGGACGACAAGCAGCGTTTCAGAACAGCTTGTAACCACTCTGCAACACACTTATTACACCAGGCTTTGCGTGAAGTTTTAGGTGAGCATGTTGAACAAAAAGGTTCGGCAGTACACTCAAAATACTTGCGTTTCGACTTCTCTCATTTCTCGAAAATGACAGTTGATGAATTGACACAGGTAGAAGACTTCGTAAACCAGCGTATTCAGAACAAACTGGAATTACAGGAATTCAGAAGCATCCCAATGCAGGAAGCTTTGGATCAGGGTGCTATGGCTCTATTTGGCGAAAAATACGGTGATGATGTAAGAGCAATCAAATTCGGTAAGTCGATTGAATTATGTGGTGGAACACATGTACACAACACGGCAGATATCTGGCATTTTAAAATTTCTTCTGAAAGCGCCATCGCAGCTGGAATAAGACGTATTGAAGCAATTACTGGTGATGCTACCAGAGATTACTTTACTGAAAATAACAAGACCTATTTTGCACTGACTGAGATTCTTAAAAACAAAAAGAATCCTCAAAAAGCAGTGATGGACTTAATTGACCAAAACGCAAAATTACGCAAGCAGGTGGAGCAACTTCAAAAAGAAAAAGCTGATGCTGCAAAAGGAAACATCTTGAATGAAATAGAGGTCATAAACGGCGTCAATTTCCTGGCTACTAAATTGGATTTAGATGCCGCGAGTATCAAAGATTTAGTGCACGATTTAGGTGGACAAAAAGAAAACTTGTTCATATTAATCGGTGCGGAAGACAAAGGAAAAGCTTTACTGACTTGCTTTATCTCTAAAAACTTGGTTGCTGAAAAGCAATTGAACGCCGGACAAGTAGTTCGTGAACTTGGAAAACTGATCCAAGGTGGTGGCGGCGGACAACCATTCTTTGCAACTGCAGGAGGTAAAAATCCAGCAGGTATTGATGAAGCCTTGGAAAAAGCTAAAGACTATATATCCTAATGAAATTTAGAACCGAAATACAAATCAATCCAGCGAAACATAAAATTACTTATGACGCTGGATTGTTTTTTTTAGGTTCTTGTTTTTCTGAAAACATCTTCAGTAAAGTCGATTATTTTAAATTCAATTCGGCTAGTAATCCCTTTGGAATTTTATACAATCCGGCTGCTATTGAAAGCGTCATTTCAAAATCATTAGAGGGCTACAATTATACTGAAAAAGATGTCTTTGAACTCAACGAAAGATGGCATTGCTACGATAGCCATTCTGTACTGAGTGACAGCAACAAAGAGACTTTAATCGAGAACCTGAACAATGCTGTTTCTGGAACTGCTAAACAAATAAAAACAGCTTCACACCTTTTCATCACTTTAGGAACGGCATGGGTTTACCGCGCTAAATCGACTGAAAAAATTGTTGGGAACTGCCATAAAGTGCCACAGAAAGCATTCAACAAAGAGTTGCTTTCTATTCCTCAAATTGAATCAATGCTTAAAAGCTGTATTTCGCAAATCAAGGCTGTAAATCCGAAGGCTCAAATTGTGCTTACAGTGAGTCCAATACGACATTTAAAAGATGGCTTTGTGGAGAACATAAGAAGCAAGTCACACTTGATTTCAGCAGTACATTCAATAAAAGATCAAGTTGAAAATGTGTGGTATTTCCCTTCTTATGAAATTGTACATGATGACTTGAGGGACTATCGTTTTTACGCCGAAGATTTAGTACATCCTAATCAAATGGCTATAGATTACATCTGGGAAAAATTTCAAGATACCTGGATCGACACTTCCTGTGAACCTATCATGAAAAAAGTGGATTTTGTTCAAAAGGGATTAGCCCATCGACCATTTAATCCACAAGCCGAAGCGCATCAGGCTTTTTTGAAAAAGATTGAGGCTACTAAGAGTGAATTGATGCAGAGACACAGTATTCAATTTTAATTTTACTTCACAACTTCATTACTGCTTGTAATTGTCACGGAATGCAATTCCGCGCCAACAATTCTAGTTATCAGAATATTTATAAAGACTTTCATTCGAATACATCTATTTAAGTTCGCGCGGATTTGAAATCCGTGTGAGAAATTTCTATTGCTTAAAAAAGCTCTTCTTGTATTGCAATCCTATTTGTTGCTCCATCAACAAGACTTCCGGTTTATCTTTTCTTAATCCAACCTGCCAATTATTGAAAATTTCCCAATCCTCATTGACATAAATAGGTTCTCCATACTGAGCAACTAGTAATTTTCTAATTCTATTTTCTTCTCCCTTTCCGGTTAAAATCCACACCACATTTAGCTTATTGTCTCCAAATCTCGCTTCAATCTTTCGAGGAAACCCTAAACAATCTACACCAAAACCATTAATCTGAATTTGAGCATTGGGATCGCTTCCATCTAATTGTTCCTGCACTATGAAATCACTGTTTTTTTCTATTAAGGGTTTCATTTCCTCTAAGGAAACTCCCATTTTCAAAAAAGCTGGGACCTCATTTGACAGCTCCTTTTTTGAGAAACTATTGTCCATATCTATAGCAGGATTTTTCCAGGAAAAAAGATTTGGATGCATGGCCTCATCTGAAACTATCCAAGCTAAATCCTTCTTTTTATTCAGAAATAATTTATCCTTAAAATACACCTCATAATCCATATATACCATGGCTGTATCCTTACGAGATTCGGCAAAAACTTCATTAATATTTCCTCTAGACAGTATGTATTTGAGCTTGTCGTCTGCAAATGTGAACACTACTTTATCCAGTACCCCATTTTCAGTTTGAACCTCTGAACAAATCAAATGATCTTCTTTATTTTCAGCTAGTGGAAAGCTTGGTTTATCCGTCGAAATTAATTGTGTAGTACCTGCAATTCCTTTTAATTTTTCTGACACCTTTAAAACAGACGATTCCATTTCAACAGCATTAAAAACAGATTCAATTTGGGCTAGCATTACCGAAGGGATAAATAATGTAATGATGATAAGTCGTTTCGCGTAGTTTTTCATTTATGTTAGTTTTATATGTTAATGACTCCATAAAACGCTCTATGTTACAGCATTAAAAAAAATTAACTTGTTCTATTAATGAAGACTAAATGATTTGGAATCTGCCCCCGATTTATCAAAACTTAATAACAATTTAATTCTCAGCGACTTATATTTAGTAAATTGAAATATCAATCAACAAAATTTAATATCATGAAAAAATTAGTTGCAGAATTTATCGGAACTATGTGGTTAGTTCTGGGAGGTTGTGGTAGCGCGGTTTTGGCTGCTGCCTTTCCTGAATTAGGAATCGGATTTGTAGGAGTATCTATTGCATTCGGTTTAACTGTATTAACCATGGCATATGCAATTGGACATATTTCCGGTTGTCATCTGAATCCGGCCGTTTCTATCGGATTATGGATGGGTGGTCGTTTCGACAAAAAAGATCTTGCTCCCTATATCATTGCTCAAGTTCTTGGAGGTATTGCGGGTGCCGGGATTCTATACATGATTGCATCAGGAAAGCCAGGTTTTGAATTAGGCGGATTTGCAGCAAACGGCTTTGGAGAGCATTCTCCGGGTGGATATGGAATGACTTCAGCCTTAGTAACTGAAATTGTAATGACTTTTATGTTTTTAATCATTATCCTTGGAGCAACACATTCAAAAGCTCCAAAAGGATTTGCTGGAATTGCCATTGGATTAGGATTAACATTAATTCACCTCATCAGTATTCCCGTAACCAATACATCAGTTAATCCTGCCCGAAGTACAAGTCAGGCTCTATTTGTTGGAGATTGGGCAACAGGGCAATTATGGTTGTTTTGGGTAGCGCCAATTGTGGGGGCTATTATTGCAGGACTCGTTTACAAATATG
Source organism: Flavobacteriaceae bacterium (assembly GCA_964227255.1). Taxonomy (GTDB): domain Bacteria; phylum Bacteroidota; class Bacteroidia; order Flavobacteriales; family Flavobacteriaceae; genus Lutibacter. Next base: position 717 of record CAXQVI010000007.1, on the reverse strand, counting down.
TTTCTCCTGAAGAGTAATTCATAAAACATATATAATAGAATCGCGCGGATATAATTCGTGCGATTTTTAGTTTTAAGAGGTCAATTTCCTACATTTGAATATGACAATAAACGGACCTAAAACCTACTTCAACTGGAGTACGGGTAAAGATGCTTCTCTTGCCTTATATCACTTGCAAAAACAAGGGTATTTAAACATTGATCTATTTTTGACTTCTGTCAATGCACATCACAATCGCATCTCTATGCATGGTCTAAAACGTGAATTACTAGAAGCGCAGGCTGAAGCTATCGGGTTACCTCTAAAAACCATTAAACTTCCAGAACAGCCTTCTATGAAAGAGTACCATGAATTGATGGGAAATACAGTCAATGAACTCAAAACTGATGGTTATACAGATTGTGCTTTTGGGGATATCTTTTTGGAGGATTTAAGAGCTTACAGGGAAAAGCAACTGGAAGGAATCACTTGTCATTTTCCCCTATGGAAAAGAGATACCTCAGAGCTCATGCATGAATTCATCGATTTAGGTTTTAAAGCTGTGGTTGTTTGTCTGAACGGAGAACTTTTAGATGAATCTTTTCTTGGAAGAGAACTTGACCAGAGCTTTTTAAAGGATCTTCCAGAAAATGTAGATCCTTGTGGTGAGAACGGAGAATTTCATACATTTTGCTACGACGGACCCATCTTCAGCAAACCAATTTCCTTTGAGTTTGG
>CAXQVI010000006.1:0-4638 GCA_964227255.1 Flavobacteriaceae bacterium | reverse complement strand
CAATCGTGCATATTTGGCTGAGACAATCTAGAACCGTTTCCAGTCCATTTAGCAGGATTCTCATCAAATTTCCCATCAGATAACGGATGTGCATCGCCTCCTAATGGCTTGTAATCGTTATCAAATGCAGGAACAATAAATGCTTCTCCTGGATTGTAATAGAAGTTATTATCTACATGGTACTGCACCGTTTTATCATCAGATGCTCCGAAGTCTTCAGTTCCTTCTGGGTTTGTCAAACTCTGGTAGTTACGAGCAACATGGTTTGGAACGATATCGATTAATAATTTCAATCCAGCATTGTGCGTTCTTTCAATCAAAGATTCGAATTCAGCCAATCTGTTTTCTACATTATCAGCTAAATCTGGGTTTACATTGTAATAATCTTTTACAGCGTATGGAGAACCTGCACGTCCTTTTACAACATCAGGATCATCATTTGAAATTCCATACGCAGTATAATCGCGAATTACATCGTGGTGAGGTACACCTGTGTACCAAATATGTGTAATTCCAAGATCTTTAATTTCTTTTAAAGCTTTGTCTGAAAAGTCGCTGAACTTCCCTACTCCATTTTCCTCGATAGTTCCCCAAGGCTTGTTTGTAGTATTCGTATTACCAAATAATCTGGTAAACACTTGGTAAACGTTCTTTTTCTTTTCCACTTTCGTATCCATCTCCACAGTTTTCTCTTCTTTTTGTTGATTACATCCAGCGGCCAAAAATACGGCAAGAATCAACGTCATGTATTTAAATTTCATGATTTTATTTTTTTATGATGCTAATTGCTACTCCTCCTCCTTCTGCTAAATGGAATGTTTCTTTTGAAGTTGAATTGATAGCTCTTTTTTCAATAGTTAAATCGGTTGGGTTGTCATCCCAGTGTGCGTTCGCTCCATCTTTATAAACAATAACATCGTATTCCTGACCTTCATCCAAGAAACTAAAGTCAATTTCGATGTCTCTTGCGGTCTCATCTGTGATAGCACCAACAAACCAGTTTCCAGTTCCTTTTCCTTTACGAGCGATTGTAACAAAATCACCAACCTCTCCGTTAAGAACTTCCGTTTGTTCCCAGTCTACCTCAACATCTTTGATGAAATGTAATGCTGGGTTTCCTTCATAGTGTTCGATTAAATCCGCCGCCATTTGAATGGGACTGTAAATCACCACATACAAGGCTAATTGCTGAGCGATTGTTGTATTTACCTGATTATCAGTCTTATACTCATTATATTTGATATTGAAAATACCTGGAGTATAGTCAATTGGTCCAGATAACATTCTGGTAAAGGCTACCGTTGGTAAGTGCGCTGGTGGATTCCCACCATCGCTCGACCACGCGTTAAATTCTTGTCCGCGCAATCCTTCTCTCGAAATAGTATTCGGATAAGTTCTTCTTAATCCAGTTCCTTTGATTGGCTCATGAGCATTGATTGCAACCTGGTATTTCGCGGCTTTTTCAACCGTGTTGTTATAATGATTCACCATGTATTGTCCGTGGTGGAATTCTCCTTTCGGGAGAATCTTACCAACGTATCCCGTTTTCACAGAATGAATTCCTAAACTTTGCATTAAAGCAAAGGCAGTGTCCTGTTGTTTTGTATAAGTTTCAGTCGCTGCAGAAGTTTCATGGTGCATGATAATTTCAACATCTTTCGACTTTCCATAAGCTACCACTTCTTCCAAATTGTAATCGCTGTAAGGAGTTACAAAATCGAATACCCCTTCACGATCTTCAAAACCAATCCAGTGTTCCCAACCTGTATTCCATCCTTCAACTAAAACTCCTCCAATATTATTTTCCGCAGAAAAATCGATGAATGCTTTAGCACTTTCAGTAGTTGCCCCATGCCTACCCGAGGCTAAATCCCATGAAGACTTCCCTAAATGCATTTCCCACCAGATTCCTGAATATTTCATTGGTTTGAACCAGGAAATATCATCCAATTTATTTGGCTCATTGAGATTGACTATCAATTTCGATTCGATTAGCTCTGTTGCTTTCTTGCTGATTTGAATCGTTCTCCAAGGTGTTTTAAATGGTGCTGTTCTTTTTACTTTGTACGAAGTATTGTTTGAACCAACAAGGTTACTCGTCATAGTCATATTCTCAGTATCCACAGCTAAAGTCATACCTGAATAGTCAACCAAAGCAGCCTCGTGGAAGCTCAAGTGAACTCCATTTGCAGCTCTCATAGTCACAGGTGTGTTCACTGCATTTACAGGAATTGAAGTCTGAGCTAAATCAGAGTGACCAGCCTTAGACAAAGCGTCTATTTCAGAAAATTTCGATTCAGTGTACAAGTGTTCATAGATATCCCAATCACCTGGAATCCACCAAACTTTGTGATCTCCAGTCAAATTGAACTCGGTATTTTCTTCTGAAATTAACACTTCTGAAATGTTTTCCTGCTCTGGAATTTCGTAGCGGAATCCAATTCCGTCATTGTACACTCTAAATATAACATTCAAAGTTCTTCCCAATTCCGATTTTTCTTTTAACTGAACAAACAATTGATTGTAGTTATTCACCACATCAATTTGCTCTCCCCATGGCATTTGCCATGTTTCATTAAAAGAAGTCACTTCAGAATTCACCAATTCGAAATTCCCGTCAAAGCTTGGAATATTTTGAAATGTGAATCCCATTTTTGAAGTTTTAATAACCTCTTCATTATTGAATCTAACTTGATATTGTGGTGTTCCATTTTCATTTAAAAAAAATGAAACTTGCACTTTTTTATCTGGCGAAACGACTTCCGCATCATTGTTCGACGAACAAGAAAATGTTCCGAAGGCGACTAGTACTAAAAGAAATTTCTTTAACATCCTTTTTATTTTTTCAGCTCTAACAAAACAACTGTATTCTCAGTTTCAAAGTTTGCCCAACCGTTATCGTTGACCACTACTTCTGTATTTGTATAGGCTTCGTTTAAGATGTCTCCAGCTTTAAAAATGGAAGCAACATTCATATTTTTTGTTCCCTCTGGCATATCCAGACCAATAATTACAGCATCACTATAATCTCCATTAGTATATGTTCTTTGGAATACATATGGTGCCTCATTCAGCATTTTGTGAACTCCTGCTCCTATTGAAGGGTGTCTTTGTCTGAATTTTCCTAATTTTTGCCAATGTGTCAACAGCTCTTGAGTTTCTGGGTTGTTTTTAATATCATCCCAGTTCATGAATGATCTTAGATTTGCATCTCCATTCGCTCCTTCAACAATTAAAGGACGTGCACTTTCATCACCATAATATATTTGTGCTGCTCCGGGGCTTAGCATTAACTTTGTAGCAGCATTATAAGACTTTTCACGTTTTACGTCAAATGGCGAACCATCATCGTGAGAAGTCACATAATTTAGCACACTATAATCTGCTAATTCGTTATTAAGAATTGTTGAGTACTTAGAGAAAATCTCCTCATAAGTCCCTTTACAATCCCATTTGAACTCGAAGTTGATTTGAGATGTAAACATATTATCAAAATAGTTTACCTTCTTATCACCGTAATCGAAAAATTTTCCTCCTGAAATTCCATAATTATAAACCTCACCTACCAAGTAGAAATCATTGTCGTCTAAAACTTTGTCAGGATTGTTCTTTTTGTATTCGGCAAAGGCGTAATCACACTCTCTCTTAAAGACTTTCCAAACATCTTCTTCTGTGTGTTTTACTGTGTCAGCTCTGTACCCATCAACACCGAACTCAGTAATGTAATCCGTTAGCCATTTGATGATATAGTATTTAGGGGCTCTTGGATATCCCGTTCTTTCAAAAAATGCATTCAAAGAAGCGATTTCCTCTTCATAACGCCCTTCCTCTTTCCACTTTGCTATTAATTGCGGAGGAAGCTTTACATCTTCTTCACTGTCAGTTAAAATATCAGGTAAATTTGCAACTAGAGTACAAGAAACAGTAGAATCATAATCAGAATACTCACATTGTGGACCAACACGTACCCAGTCTTCCGGCCATAACGGATCTTTATCTGTAACTGGCCCGCGGTGATTGATTACACCGTCTAAAACAATACGAATTCCATTTGCATGAGCTGTTTCAACCAATTCTCTTAGATCCTCTTTAGTTCCGAAGTTCTCGTCTAAAGCAGTCCAGTCTTTTGCCCAATATCCGTGGTAACCGTACGAAAGACCTGTTCCTTCGTCAACATTTCCATGAATTTGTTCAACTATAGGTGTAAACCAAATAGCATTTACTCCAAGCTTATTAAAATAGCCTTCTTTAATCTTTTGTGTAATTCCGATAATGTCCCCTCCTTCGAAACCTCTCAAAACAGCAGCATCCTTTGCTCTGTTGTATTGATCATCATTTTCAACGTTTCCATTATTAAATCGATCTGTTAATAGAAAATACAAGTTTGCATTCTCCCATACAAACGGTGTTTCTACATCGGTTTTTTGCTCAGCGGTCATTTCTTTCTTGTTCGTCATTTTGCAACTAGCCATAAAAAAAGTTATTACTATTAATAGAAAATAATTTTTCATTTTTTTTAAAATTTGATATAAATAGATTTGGTTGATTTTGTTAGGTATGGTACTTTGACTTCTAATATTTTAGACTCTTTGTTATAGTGATAGTTATATCCTTTAACACTTGCTGGAGTCTGCTTTA
>CAXQVI010000005.1:0-47406 GCA_964227255.1 Flavobacteriaceae bacterium | reverse complement strand
CTTTTGAATTATTTGGTTCAGCTATACGAATCGGATAACTAGCAGTTAGCAATGCTGCCCTCGAAGGACCACAAAGCGGTTGGGCATAAAAGTCAGTAAACCTTATACCTCCCTTGGCCATTTGATCTAAATGAGGCGTTTTAATCGTTGGAGAACCATAAGACCCCAAGTCGTTATACCCTTGATCATCCGTCAAAAAAATGATGAAATTCGGCTGCTTTGACTCTGCCTCTTTTTCAACACAAGACAACAGCGTTAGCTGTAGCATAAAAAGTATACTTATGTCCTTAAAATTAAACCTCATCTATTTCTTAATTATTGAGTACTATTCAACCAACACATACATAAAAGAGGTGCCTTGTATTTTTTGATAAAGCTTCCCTTCAATTAGTTCTGGTGTAATTGTTTCAATGTTGACATCTTTAGGTGCAGTTCCTTCAGTAAAGTGTTTTCCAACAATAAAAGTTTTAATGCCGCCAGGAACTGTTATTTCAAGAGTCTGAGGTGCATTTGATTTATTAATTACCAACACTGCATAGCCTTTCCCTTGATCTCTTTCTACTGTTAACACCCGTAATCCTTTAGCTGCATCATTATTATTGTTTAAGATTTTTCCGTTTTGCACATATGAAAATGCCTTAAAAATAGTAGCAGAAGGTGACAACCAATTACTATCGTCTCTATCCAAAAGATTTCTGTTGTATGCATTTACATCTACATCCTGACTAGACGTTTGCCAGGTCATTGGCCAAGCAATTGCCATATGAATTCCATTCTTTGCAAAAAACATCAATTGATCAGCTTGAATCAACCCGAGCATGGTATTCGACAAACTCTTTGGAAAACTATCTTCCGTTAAATCAGGTGGTGGTCCGTTCCACTCCAAATAGCTCATCTCAAGATGATGCATTCCAAATTGATTTTTCCACGAATTGAATTGCTTTACCCTGTCTGCTTGTTGCTTATTCTCGACTTCATCTCTCCAATGATTCAAATTAAAATAGGACCATTTTCCCGAACTATAATACCAGTGTTGATCATACACATCCCAATGCTGACCGGTTTCTTGAATCATTCTTTTTACTGTATTCCAATTCATAATATTTGGAATCAGTTTTGCTCCTGGATGCACTGCTTTAATAGCTTGACTATACGCAGGAATTAATTCGATATAATCGTCTATTGGAATATGATTGTTTTTTGTCGGTTGATGCCCTGCCTCATTATCAAGAAAAAAATATTTTACGGTTGGATCTTGTTCAAGCGCATGTTCAACCAATGTCACAGCCTTTTGAATCGCTTCTTCAGTACGGTCATATTTCCATCCTTGAAACATATTAATTCCTATAACGGGTTCAATATTTCCATTCTGACAGATATTAAAATAATCATCAAGTAACATTCTATCTTGATGCTTTGTCATTAACTCATTTCGTTTCGCATCGTCGAAAGATGCTTCATAGGAAGGATTCCAAAATTCTTGGTATGTTTCATGATACGGAAATTCCCAATCCCAATAACTTACTACATGTCCACCGGGATAACGCATTGCACTAATCCCTGTTTCTTTCAAATTATTTAGTTTTTTCCCATCAAGCCAAGTATTCATGTCTTCATGAGCATACACCGCATTGACACCTGTCAATAAGGATGAAATTGTTTCACCTGTAGGTTCTCCTATAACTAAGGAACCGTCATATTCTGGAACTTTAACCTCCTCTTCTTCTTGTGCCAAGACTTTCTTTTCACAGGAAATCATAGTCAATGCAAAAAAGAGCAGTAAGGTATTTTTCAGTTTGTTGGATTTATATCGATTCATTCTCATAGGAGTTGTTTTTTTAATACGACCAATCTTCAAAAGATTTTCCATCGGTAATACCTTTCCAATCATCCGTTCTAAAGGGTGAAGCTGGTAATCCTTCTTTGTTGTACAGATTAAATCCGTCTGGATTTGAAGACCATCCAAAACGTACTGCAATTGGTTTATTCACTGCATCTGACCAAACCAATACTTTATCTCCAACAACAATTGCTTTCGCCTTATAAAATTTTTTATCGGCTCCTGCAATTTCAAATTCATTGATATGTCCGAACTTATTTTTCACCAGCAAGCCGGATCCAATATGATCGAAACATACGACAGCCTTGTTTCCATCGATTTCCATGGATTTATAAATTGGTCCAGAATGCACGACTTCTTTTCCATAGGCTACTTTAAGACTTGCAATCATTAACCGATTACCAACGTCTTGCTTGTTCTTTGGATGAATATCTTTTGCATCCCCGATATCAATACTTACAGCCATTCCTGTATTTTTCAAACTCAGGGTTTTGGTCTGTGTTTCGCGCAATTCTGCCCAATCATCTTCTTGAGGCTCGTTATAAGGTTCTTTGAAATTGGCGAGTTGTACAAATAAGAACGGAAAATCTCCTTGTTTCCAATTTGCTCTCCAGTTCGTTATCATATTTGGAAAGGTAATTTCATATTCTTTTGAACGAGGTGTATTTGATTCCCCTTGATACCAAAGTGCTCCTTTTATTCCATAAGGAATTATTGGATGGATCATCCCGTTATACAGCAAACTTGGAACGTCATTAGGTGTCGCATTAAATGTCTCATATATCTTATCGATTTGAAACTTCCATGCTCCAGCAAGTGGAATGTCTACAAGACCTGTCTGTATTTTAAAATTGTTTGGGTCAGCACTGAATCCTCCTCCGCCTCCAGTATCATCTACACGAACAGTTACAGTATTAATTCCAGGTTTTAAAAGCGCTTTCGGAATGCTATATTCACGTTCAATATTCCAGGACATGTCCATACTTCCTACTTGTTGACCGTTTATCCAAGTAATATCTGAATCGTCTATTTTTCCTAGAAATAATGTAGCATCATTATCCAAATCTTTGGCAGTTATCTCGAATTCACGAGTAAACCAAACAACTCCGTTTAATTCGTTATATCCAACATGTTCCCACATATTTGGTAGTTGTATCATTTTCCATGAAGTGTAATCTGTTTCAGGTGACATCCACGCATGTTTCAAACCAATTTCTTCTTCAGGAAGCACTCCAAGTTTATTCATGAGTTCTTTCTTTTTTTGAAGTGCGATTTCTTCTCTATTGTACTTATCAATACGTTCACCTATCGATTCGTATTTTGGCACTTTCGACATAAACTCCTTAGAAGTCCATGTTTCCACATGTGTCCCCCCCCAGGAAGCGTTGATCAATCCAATTGGCACATCAATTTCAGCTTGTAAATCCCGTGCGAAATAAAAACCAACAGCTGAGAAATTCTTCACTGTTTCAGGCGTGCACACTTTCCATGAAGTATTTGGCATTTTTTCAACAGGCACATTACTCACGTTTCTAGGAACCGTAAAAAATCTAATTTCAGGATAGTTTCCTTTACTAATTTCTTCTTCAGCATTGTAAGTCTCTGAAACTCTCATTTCCATATTCGACTGACCTGAACACACCCAAACATCCCCAATAAGTATATTTTTTAAAACAAGTTTTTTAGCACCATTGATGGTCAAATCAAACGGACCACCTGCTTTCATAGGGTTTAAGACCACAGACCACTTTCCTTGCTTGTTCGCTTTTGTTTTTTGATTTTGTCCATTGAAATTCAAAACGAGTTGCTCACCAGGGGCTGCTGTTCCCCAGATATTCACATCCATATTTCGTTGTAACACCATATTATCAGAAAATATATCTGCCACTTGCACTTGTGCTTTAGAGCCGAAGCTCGCAAAAAGGAATACGATGAGACTTAAAACTATTTTTTTCATCTTTTCTTAATAGTTAAATGTTACTTTTTCACCCGACTTGAACGTATGTACTCCTTTAAACTTATGCGATTTTTCAGCTCCTAATTGAAATGATTTCAATGAAATTTCTCCATGTAGTACTTCAAACTCTATAGTATACATTTTTTCTTCCTTTACTATTTCACACATTCCCCAACTCGAGCCATTCGACCAAAAATAGGTCCCTGTTTTATCAGTAAACTTGATTGTTTTTTCGACTCCTGAATACAAGAATCCACTTTCTGCAATAATACTTGCCCATGAAGCCATTGCACGGGCATAATGATGTCCGCATTCCGCTTCATCAAATGGATTGCGTTTTAAGCCATCGTAACGAGCTCTAATATTTTGAATGTTTTGCAATCCTTCTTCTTCCATTCCTTCATACAACATTCCAATAGCTGCAGTATATTCAAAACCAGTCATTACTTCCGACCAATATGGGAAAGGTATTGTAGGTCTTCCTCCATTTGGCCAACTTGCCATTAGTAAGGCTTTTTCATCTCCCATAGCATAGGAACGCATGTTGTTGAAATGCTCATACAATCCATCTCTGTAATTGTATTTCTGAATGCTTTGAAGCGCCGCTTTTACGTTCTCTTCTTTTACTAAATAGCCTAAACCTAATACATGTGACATGTACTGACCTACCAATTGATCTACCAAACACCCTGTTTGTAATTGGTAATATGGATTGTTCAAATCGAGTCCCTCCAATCGGTGTTTACCCACCAAGCCTTTTGCGATGGTTTCTTTGGATTCAGGTATCTGCAATTTTTGCACATAGTAATCCCCATTGAATAAATGTTTATCTGTCCATTGAGATCCATACTCAAATAACCTTTTGCATTTTTTTGCAAATGCTCTGTCGTTCGTATGAATTGCCATTTTTTCAGCCGCTTTTAATGCTCCTAAATACCAAAGTTGCATTTGTGGATTTGGACCATAATATTCAACATCCATGGTATTGTGCTGCACACCTTCCATAACACCATCCACATCGGCATCCCATCCGTTTTCGATCCATGCAAAGGATAAAACCGACTTCACGCGGTCCCAATATGTTTTTAAAAATGCATCATCACCCGATAGTTGCCATTCACGGTAGAACTTCATGATGGTTCCCATTTGTCCGTCTGCCGCAGCCAACTCATTTCCAGAACCTAGAAACTCCAAAGGCAGCTGTGTTCTGAATCCCATAAATCCAGCAGTGTTCGATGCATAATTGAATTCCACTTCACGCATGGTACGTGCCAGATCATTGAACAAAAACGGAGTTGCCTGTTCATAGTTCCAAACATGTGTACAAGAACCAAAACAAGAGCCTTTTCTGTCCATGACTCCTTCCCAACCAAACATTTTACCATCAGCCGTTCTGAAAACGGTTTGTGAACGCAGGGTACTCAAATTAAATAGTGCCGCTTCTTTTACTTGTTCCGGATAGCTGCTTTTTACAAAATTATTAGTAAAGGTCAATGTCTTTTCTGTCAGTTCAGGCAATCGAGTTACCTCTTTTTCTAAGACATTCCATGCATCTGAATAGATTGTAGTATAATAATTTTGGAGTTTTTCTGAAGACCATGCATACCGGTTTGGGAAATGCCAGGTCAGATAAAATTCAAAAGTCTTTGTTTCTCCTGCTTTCAGTGTTTTTAGAACTGCTAAAGATGCCATTGGATCAATATCTGCAGGTTGCTCTTTTTCTACCAACAATCCGTCTTCACTAAAATCATCCCAGAAATTCAACGTTGCATTGTACCAATCGTTTTTCGAACTGCTTGTTCTATAGCTAATCGTTCCATCTTTTCTATTTGGAGTAGAAATAGCAAATGTACCCCAGGCGGCATCGTCCTTATCTACGCCATCTGAATACATGTAAATACCATTTACAGCATCTGAACTTCGGAATTTGTTTTTGTTGTCTTTTGCTCCAATTGGAATATAATCTCCTTTCCAGTCGTTTTTGAATTTACTTCCATCTTGTCCGATAAAGTTTCGAAGACTTCCTGAGATAGAAACATCAATATCCTCATTACTTGTATTTGTTACTTCATAGGTTAAAATTGCCATTGGAATTCCTGAAGCATCGGCATCCGCCGGAATAAAAGGATTGTATCCAACAACTTTAACAGACACAGGCATTGTTTTATCTGAGAGACTTACAATTCCGAAAGGATAGGTAGCTTCAAAAGAAGCCTCTCTAAAACGAGGAAATCCGTGATGATTCACAGATCTTCCTTCGTAATGTTGATAATCGGCCGGGTTAATAGGTCCTAAAAGCGCTTTGGTTCTAGATACTTGTCCTTTTTTTTTGGTATAAATTGCAAAAAAAGGAGCATCGTTGCCTGTGGTTACGGTGCTATAGCCTTTGGCGGGCACATTCATGACTTCCCAATCTCGCAATTCACCAGATCCACCGAGAGAAACTGTACCTGTTCCGATTCCTCCCAATGGTAATGCAATTCTATGTAAGTGATCCTGATCGTATTTTTTTAGAATGTTGATGCGTTCAGTCAAAAGATCAGATTGACTAAAAATACTTTGAGTGATGAACATTACGACAACTAAAACAATACGATTCATAGTCTATTTTTTTCTTGTTACTTCATTATTTTGAATGCGTTCAATCTCAGTTTTAAACTTTTTAATCAATTTTTGGTGTTTGTCTGCAATGTTGGTTGTTTCTCCAATGTCTTCCGACAAGTCGTATAACTGAGGTTGCAAAGAAGTCCCCGATTCAATATTCTTTTCTTTCTTAATCCATCCTGCTCTTTTCTTCGTTGGATGGATATATTTATAGTTTTTATGACGTAATGAAAGCGTCACAGATTCTTCCAACATGAAGTCTCTTCCTTTCTCTGAAACACCTGCAAAAGCATCCCACATAGCATAACTATCTGGTGCTTCATTTGCTCCTAATTCATACCCGATTAACTCCGCAAAAGAAGCATATAAATCGGTTTGCGTTAATAAAGCATCGCTTTCTTTAGGGGCGATTGTTCCTGGCCAAGTAATAATTGTCGGGACACGTGTTCCCGCTTCATAGGCACTGTATTTATTTCCTCGGAATGGCCCTCCTGGCTTGTGATCTCCCAACAACTCAACCGCCTGATCCGCGTATCCATCATCTAAAACTGGTCCGTTATCACTTGAGAAAACAATGATGGTATTTTCCTTTAAGCCTCTTTTTTCAAGGTGATTAACCAATTGACCTGTGATATAATCCATTTGTACAATGGCATCTCCACGAACTCCCATACCTGTAGCTCCCTGAAATGGCGTATCTGGTAATCGAGGTACGTGAATATCATGGAATGAGAAGTACAGAAAAAATGGCTTATTTTGATTTTTATCAATGAACAATCGTGCTTTGTTCAGCATTTGGTATGGCACTGTTTCATCTCTGAATCGTGCTGAATTACCTCCACTCATATATCCAATTCTTGCTACACCGTTTACAATGGTTTTTCCATGGAAATCATCTGATGCGTAACGCTCCAATTCCGGATTTTCATTTCCAGTTGGGTCTGTTCCTACTTTCTTTTTGTAGTTGATTTCAATTGGATCTTCCTGGTCCAGTCCAACTACATGATGGTTTTCCAACATTACAGAAGGTACTCGATCTCCTGTTGAAGGAATCAAATAGCTATAATCAAATCCTATTTCTAAAGGCCCCGGGCTCACTTTACCATTCCAATCTACATTTCCATCTCCTAAACCTAAATGCCACTTTCCAACGACAGCTGTTTTATAACCATTCTTTTGTAACATTTTCGGCAAGGTTTCACGTTCAGTGCTGATCAATAATGGCGCATCTCCCGGAAGTACAGCTGCATTTTTTCTAAAGGCATATCTTCCTGTCAACAACGAATAACGTGACGGAGTACATGTCGCTGCGGAGCAATGTGCATCAGTAAATTTCACTCCCTCGGAAGCTAACTTATCTACGTTAGGTGTATGGACAGCCGTAGCGCCATAACTACTGACGTCTCCATATCCCAAATCATCAACATAAATCACAACAATATTCGGCTTCACTTCTTGTCCGAACGCCACCACCTGTACAAAAAGCAAGGCTGTAAAAATTAATTTTAAATGTTTCATTTCTTAATTTCTCTATTATTTTATTTCAATAGCACCCATATCTGGCAAGCCTTTAATTGGGTTTCCTAAAATATCTTTTTCAACTTTTAAACCAGGGAATAGCCCTTTATCATCTCCAGGAATAAATGGAATTTCAATTCCTTTGTCTTTTACTAAAACATGATTTGTTGGGACATAATCTTCTATATTTAATCCACCTTTATTCACAAACTGAGGGTCTCCAAAAACAGGTGCTTCATCATGGATCAACACTTCTTTAGGCCAATTAGAAGCTTTAAGAAATAAGTTGTTTTTGAAAATTACATTTGGAATCTCTGCCTCTCCTGCATCTTGAGGTTTGTATTGGTCTCCTAAAACCGCTTTACTTTCCCCTTCGATGTAGAAAATATTATTTGCTAATAAAGCACCTTCTGCTACTTTGGCAACCGCCATTTTCGCCGTTAGGTCACTTTTTGTATAGATGGTATTGTTATAAAAATATGAGTTATAAGGTCCATTTCTTTCTCGGTCTTTTCCAACAAATCCGCTTAACCAGTATATTTTCCCTTCCTGAAAAGCTACTCCCTTTTTCTTCACACGATGTCCGTCGTTGATACTCACATTGTATCTGTATGAACAATTCCAGTTATTTCCTAAGATTTCTGCGAATCCTCCTGCGTTATTCTCACTGATATTGTATTGAACAATTATGTTCTTGCAGTTAAAGTCAATATGACATCCGGCAGAATCGGCTGGTCCGTTTGCATTTCTGAATTGGTTGTATTCAATTAAAAACGTATCGCATCCCCAGGTCCACATTCCAGATCCACGTCCCCATTTTCTAGAATCGTCGTTTGAACCTGAATAGTTGATGTTATTTCCTTTGATATGAGCTTTTGTAATATGGCTAAACTGCATTCCCGGTCCTCCGGTTTTGTATACTTTGTTCTTGTAAACTTTTAAATCATCTATTTGACCGTTGATTTTAATTCCAGTATGAGCTACATTTTCAACATGGTTGTTTTCAACTAGTACATGGTTTAACCGAGCTTTTTTCTTTACTATAAAACGAATTCCCCAGCCATAGCTCTGTGTACCATTGGCTGTTTTAACTTCTTTTTCTCCTCTTTGGAATCCAGGATCTTCAAAAAAGACATCTTTTACTACACAATTTTGAATGGTAATATCTTCGAAATTACCGCCACCTTCACTTGCATACAAAATACCACAACGCATTCCTTTTTTTGGATGTTTTCCACCGTCGGCCATAATTGTTAAACCATCAATTTTTATAAAACTACAATTGGTCATTTTAATACCATTCATATATCCTTTTGCATTGATCACCGGCTTTGTATTTGCCCCATCAACTTTATAAGAAGTAATAACAATTGGATTTGATTTTTTCCCGAATTGTTGTTTCAATTCAATAGTTCCAAAAAACTCTTGACCCGAAGCCAAAAAAATATGATCCCCCGCTTTGAAATTGGTTCCTGTGATCTTTTTTAAGGATTTCCACGCTGTTGCAGGAGATTTTCCGTTGTTTTTATCATTTCCATTTTTCGCATTTACATAGTAATCTGTTGCAAAAACTGAAGTGCTTATTAATAATACAATAACACACAGCAAGCTATTTTTCAGGATATTCATAATTTTTATTCTCTTTTATTTAAAGGTCAAATCTAGACTACAAATTAGTGTAATTTGCACCCAAAATCAGCTTAGATAAAAACAAGTAGTAATCATTTGTTATCCTAAAAAAGGCTCAAAAAATATGTACTGTATCGCTTTTCAGAAATGATTTAGCGGACTAATATAAACTTTGAAGTTTGAGTCTGTTGTCCTTGATGCACCCGCAGGAAGTACATCCCGTTTTTTATTCGCTTTGGGAGTTCAATTTCAGCAGTTCCATTCAATGCTTGAAAGGTATTGACATAAACTGATTTCCCAACCATATCGTGTACTGTAAATCCTCCTTGTTGAACGGAATTGTTAAATTTTAAGAAGAGGTTATCCTTTACAGGATTTGAAGTAAGAGTGAAAAACCCTGAAATTCGTTCCGTAAATACACCTTCACAAACCGCACTGGATTTTATTTGAATAATATCATTGTATTTGGTATCGATTTCAAAATACCTATTGGATGTTTTTAAGAATTCAGTTCCATTTTTTAAAACTGTATATGGTGCTGTACCAGCTATAATTTCAACTGTTGTTTTGTTTGAAGTCTGACTCAACTTCGCTTGAATGGCATCACTTTGTTTGATTTCAATTGAAAAACACTGTTCAAAATTTTCATCTTCAACTATTCCAATACAAAACTCATAGAATCCGGGTGTCAAACTTGTAATTTCTATCACGTCGGAAAATGTATGATCCTTTCCGTTGAAAGCAATCGTATAATTATGCTCGGTCGCAGCGGTAATTTTTAGGGTTCCATTGTTCTGATCTGGACATGTTTCACTATTTGTTACAATTGTAAAATTAGCAGATGACAACGCTGTACAACCATTAGAATTCACTTGAAAACCTAAAGGCGTATTTGGACAAGCATCAAATTCATCATAAACACCATCACTATCCGTATCTATTTTATTTGAATTAAAAACATTACTAGCCCCAATATTTGGCACTGCATTTATAGCCACTGCTTCTCCAAAGGCATCTTCATTGAGCGTCATTGGAATATCTTTAAAAATCCCTATACCAGCATTTGGGAATGAAGGTTCAGGGAAACTCAATCCATTATCAATAGTCGGACTTCCTTCTTTAATTTTATAGGCTTCACGATCTAAAACTCCTGGGTTTTCAAAAAGTGGATTTCCAAAATAAGGGTTTGTATCTAAGGTCGTGAAGTCGTTATTTATAGCTCCATCATATAAGTTATTTGAAATATATAAATCACTTCCTACATCAATTTGAATCTTCAACTCTTCCCCCATCTTCCCATTTACCACTTGAAAAATATTATTGTAAACGTAAATATTCTTACCTACAAATGTAAGGTCAGGCGTTAATCCATTGTCCAAGTATATGGTGTTATTATAGATATAATTTTTATCAGAAGCTATTTTTTTTCCAGTTCCAGCAAAATCAGAAACCCATAATGTTCGACCATGATGATCTCTAACACCATCATTGACACTTACATTGAATCGGTACACCGAATTGATATTATCGCCTAATATTTCAACGAAACCTCCTGCACTATCTTCACTGTAATTGTATTGATAAAAAATATTCTTATTACCAAAATCGATGTGCATTCCATGAGAATCATTGGGACCTCGCACGCTATACGAACGGTTGAATTGTGCAAGTATATTACTACAACTCCACACCCACATTCCCGAACCTCTACCTGCTAATCTAGGCTCTGCGTCTTCACTGTGACCTGTGTGATCGAAATCGTTGTTTTCAACCAGTGCATTATTTGTTTTGGAAAGAATCACTCCAGAACCACCAGTTTTAAAAAAGTGATTGTTCCGAATAATGAAATTTTGATTTTTGTTAAAACTATCGTCATCAGGGTTCTTTGAGCCTTTGTGAACAGCCCAAACACCTGCTTTTCCAAGATGGGTGAAATAACAATCTTCTATCAGTACATCTTCAATAGCTACAGCTTTATCCGCTTCAAACGCTTCCCCTTCAAAACGAATTCCCGTTGCGTTAAGCGCATTAAATTCACTTGGTGGTGGTATGGTAATTCCAAATACATCTGAGACTTTTACTTCTCTGAACGTAATATTTCTAACAATACCTCCCCATTTATTGGCAATTACTTTGATTCCAAAACTTTGGTATTCACCATAGGTATAGCGACTGCCATCTTTACGATCGTTTTTGACCCAGATTTTTGTCACTAACACATGACTGCTATTTACCATTGAAATGGCTTGAAAATAGTCCCCTCCAGTTATAGTTCCACCGGAACCGGAAATAATTGGGAAATCGTCATTTTCATCACCATAACTAGACAATTCTATGGGTGCTTCTTCATTTCCAGAACGATTCACGTACAAATTCCCATAAAAGGTATCTCCTCTTCTAAACAAGACTTTATCTCCCGGTGCAATCCATCCTCCATTAGTATCATTGGCAAGCGCTTCGTTGATTTTTCCGATAGTTCTCCACGGTGAGGATTCTGAACGTCCATCGTTTGTATCATCGCCATCATTACTCAGGTAATAGGTATGGCTTTCGGTTGTCGCAGTTTCAAAGTTTAAGGCATAGCCCGATAGTGAAATCAACAAACATCCGATAAAAGCAAGGAGTCTTTGCATGCCTTATTTATTAAACTTTTCAGTATTAAATCGAGGGTCAGGATATTGCTGACGAAATGAAATAAAATTGTAGAGTAGTGTAAATTCTTTATCTTGTTGAAACAGCTGATTTGATTTCAGCCTATCCAGAATCTCCAAAGGATTTCTATTTGAATAATCGAAATCGGAACTCATATCATTCGCACCGATTTGGAACTTTGCTTTATTCGCTTTCAAAATTGCAGAACCACTTTCACTTCGAACTAAATTATTTTCAAAAACAGTATTGACAGGGAATTTTTTACCCCAATTTCCAAATTCAATCAATGTATTTTCAATTGCTTTGACTTCCTTTTCAGGAACAATTACAATATTATGATGAAGAGTTGTTTGCTCTACTGGCCCAGTTATATGAAAAATTGGTGAAAAGAAACGTTTGTTATGCGCTTTATAAGGTCTCAAACCATCATTAACACTCAAATTATATTTAATCTCCGTGTTCTTAGTTCCAATGTTCAAGGGCTGTCCCAATTTATCACCATTGTTACAAATTAGCATGAATCCACCCCAATTATCGAAACTATAATTGTATTGAAACGTACTTCCAATACAGTTAAAATCGGCATCGTAACTTTGTCCGTCCCATTTCGCTCTATGATCACTGACTTCATTAAACTGAATCAATGTATTATCGGAACTCCAAGGCCAAATTCCTGCTGCAGCATCACCAACAGGCATAGCATCTATACCATTTCTAATAACATTAAATTCGATAATAGCTCCATCACATCCAATAGGAACAATTCCATCCCCAGGCACATTTTCAATCAAGTTTCCGCGAATTACAACACCTAAACTCGGATGCCATTCTGTTCTTTTTGCATATCCTCTTGAATTCATGGCATTGCGATCGCAATGATGGATATAATTATTTAGAATGTGTAAATCGATAAAGCGTGTCTTTACCTTTTCACCCATATTTTGCCATAGAATTCCAGATCCGCCGCCTTTTCTCTTTTCGAAAACTCCATTCACATGGTGAATTTCCAGACCTTCTAAAATGATATGATGACAATCCCCAAAATTTTCAGCTCTGACAATCACGCCGCGTCTACTAGCTTTTCTTTCTTTCCCGGTGTTTGTAATTTCAAGATTTCGGACTTCCCAATATTCCACATTGTAAAGCAACAACGTATATTCTTTATACCCATTTCCATGAATGGCAGGATTAGCTCCTTTACCATAGCGATCAATTTGAATCACTTTTCCATCTTTTCCAGACCCTTTTGGAGCGAGTGTCCCCTCATAGGAAGTCCCGGCCGCAAATAAAATTCTATCTCCAGGTTTGAATGTCTGCTGATTTACCTTCCAGAGTGTTTTCCAAGCTCGGGCCTGTGATGTCCCAGTATTTTTATCACTTCCTGTTTCAGAATTAACATAAAACGTCTTGGCATTGATTGAAAATATCACAAACAACGTGCAAATGGTACTGGCAATTTTTAAGTTCATCTTAGTTTTGTTTTGCCTTCTTTGATTTCTTCTCTTGTTTCACTGGCTTGCCTCTGTACTTTGCTTTGTCGGCTCCTTCAATACTCCAAACATTTACATGCTCAGTCACCATCGGCTTTTCGTTCTTTGGTAAATAGGATTTTAGTTCGTTTTTCAACTCCTGTAATTCAGATGCATTGGCAAGATTGCTCCATTCATTAGGATCGTTTGTGTGATCGTATAGTTCTTCTCCTCCATCAAAATATCTGATGTATCTGAAATCTTTGGTTCTCACCGCGTAATTTCCACGTCCCCATGAAGTAATTACAGGATTCTTAAGCCTCGTCGATTGATCTTCCATAACACGCACTAAGCTTTCTCCATCTGCATATTCAGGAACTTTTACATTCGCATACGCAGCCATTGTTTTGTATAAATTAATCGTAGAAACCGGTTCGTCGTAGGTTCTTCCTTTAGGTTGATTTTGAATTCTTGTATCTAACATGATAAATGGAACTCTTGTTGCCTCTTCCCAAAGTGTAAACTTCTTGAATGTTTTTTTCTCGCCTAAGTGGAATCCGTGATCAGACCAGATTATCACAATTGTATTGTCTGCGTAATCACTATTCTCTAAAGCTTCCAATACGCGTCCAATATTATAATCGGCCCATGAAATTGAAGCTAAATACGCTTTACGCACATCGCCCCAAACATTTTTGCTTTTGTAGTGATTGTACTCTCCTTTTTTCATCAGGCTTTTTCCAACTTTCGGAATGTCATTTTCATCATCTTCCTTAAAGTTCTCCAATTGGATATCGTCCGGTAGTTGATCGAAGAATCTCGCTGGGGCATCAAATGGCAAGTGAGGTTTCACAATTCCTACTGCCAGGAAAAACGGCTTATCGTGCTTCTCCTGCAATTTTTGAATTCCGTAGTTCGCTACCTGATGATCTACATGTTCTTCGTCAGGATTTATCGTCGGTCTGAATGAATATTTCCCATTATTTCCCTTGATGTATCCTTCTCCAGCTCTGAATTTCTTATGATTTTTCTTATTGTCGTAATAGTCGTTCCACTCCCTTGGATCCTGTAAATTTCCGTGATGAATTTTTCCGGCACCATAGGTCAGATATCCGTTTTCTTTCAACAAACGAGGCAAAGAAGTGTATTGCTCCATCAAGGTCTGGTGAATCTCATGGTCGTAAAAAGGATATAGCCCTGAATTATGTGGCTCAATTCCATATAACAATGAATTTCTGCTAGGTGAACATCCAGGTGCAGAAATATGTGCATTTGTAAAGTTCACTCCTGCTTCAGCAATCTTATCCATGTTTGGTGTGATGGCTTCAGGGTGTCCTCCTAAAAATCCGGTCCAGTCGTTCATATCATCAATCGCGATGAACAGGATATTTGGCTGTTTATTTTGAGCAACACTTGTAACTGAAATTGCACATAGCAGCACAAATGAAAGTATCTGTTTT
Organism: Flavobacteriaceae bacterium; assembly: GCA_964227255.1. Taxonomy (GTDB): domain Bacteria; phylum Bacteroidota; class Bacteroidia; order Flavobacteriales; family Flavobacteriaceae; genus Lutibacter. The sequence goes on along the minus strand of CAXQVI010000005.1, from coordinate 32,277 downwards.
CTGATCATTTTATTTTCCAATATTTAAAATCTTTGGGTAATATGCTAAGTTAACATTAGGCCACTGGAATCGATGCACAGTAATTGCCCTAAAATTTTTAAAAATTAACCAATTCAGCTACTCTGGTTTGTTCCAGACAACTGTTTCTAACTTGGCTTCGAATTCTTTAATTAGCGCTTGGTATTGCTTTTTATCAGCCAGATTTTCCCATTCATGAGGGTCAATTTTCAAATCAAATAAATGATAACCTCCATCTTGAAGTTTTGTAAAACGATAACGATCAGTAATCAAACCATAATTTCCAACGGCACAGGTATAGGCTACGTTCTCCCAGTCCACTTTTTCATTTTCTAAAAGAGGCACCAAACTGGTTCCATGTAAGGCAACATTTTCTGGAATTTCGATATCTAACAGATCTAAAAGAGTCGGATAAATATCTATATTTTGAACTATTTCATCAACAACCTGAGCTTTGTTGTTGTGAGGTATTTTTATGAACAACGGACTTCGTAATGACACATGATATCCTGTGTTTTTTCGCCATTTCCCGTGGTCCGTCAAATGATAACCGTGGTCTCCCCAAACAATGATGATTGTATTCTCATAAAGTCCCTCGTCTTTTAACGCTTGAATGACTTTCCCCATTTGGGCATCTGCGTAGGTGGTACTTGCCATATAGCCACGAATTAACTTCTTAGCAGTTGCATCATCTACCCCTTCATTCCAGCCAAGGTCAAATGCGCGTCCTTTGTAGACGTCCTTTGAGATATCTCTTTTTTCTCCTTCGGGAATAAAGGCTAAGGTTCCGGCATCTTCAGGATACATATCGAAGTATTTCTTTGGTGCTACCCATGGCATATGCGGACGTGCAAAACCACATGAAATAGCAAAAGGTTTAGACTTGTCACGTTTATTTTTTATGAAGTCAACTACGTCTCTGGCAGTTTTACCGTCGTTTAACAGTTCATCCGGCCCATCAACGGCTGCGTACATTAAAGCTGCCGGACCTTTATCCGTTTTGTAGTATTCATCAATAGTATCTTGCCGACCTCCAATTTCAACGATTCTAGATTCAACCTCTGGTCCACCATCACTATGTTTCTGCTTTGCTTTCCCAGGAATATACCATGCATTCACATCATTATTTGGGACGTTACCATGATAAATTTTTCCACGTGTGGCGGTCCAGTATCCATTTGCTCTAAGTACTTTTGGCCAGGTGTCTTGAACACCAATCATCTTAGAGAAGGTCCAAACTCGTTTTCCATCAACCCATACTTGATTATCAAATCGAACACCAGTTAACATCGCTGCTCTTGAAGGAGAACACAAAGGATAACTCACATAAGCTTTGTCAAATCTGGTAGCTTCATCAGCTAATTTATCGATGTTAGGAGTAATTGGTTCCGGTTCTCCATACGCACCAATCTGAGGTCTTAAGTCGTCAAACGCTATAAACAACACATTTGGTTTTTCTTGCGCAAAGACTGTTGTTAAACTAATTAGCAACAACAAAAGGACCATTAAAATTCTTTTCACAACCGTTTTCATTCTTGTCTCCCCGTTTGATTATTTAATGTTGCTTTTATTCATCGGTTCTTTGAACTGATCCATTTGCCTGTACAATTCATCGGTCATTTCTTTTGCAATCTTTGCATATTCCGGTTTGTTGTAACAATTTTCTAATTCGTTCGGGTCTTTTTTCAAGTCGAAAAGCCAAGGAGTATCTGATGGTGAAAGCACCAGTTTGTAGTTGTTATTTACAAGAGCCACCCATCTTCCGAAGGCATTGGTGATATACACATATCTGCCATCAACAACTTTCTTTTTAGAACTAAAGAAATCTGCAGTCTGATCTTCACCGTCAAAGTTATAAGGAGCAACATCTACTCCGGCCATTCCTAAAATAGTTGGTCCAAAATCGGCCATATTAATTGCCTTTTCTATGTGTTTACCTTTTTTGACTTTATTCGGATAGCGCAATAAAAATGCCACTCTAGCCGACATCTCGTATGGCAATCCTTTATTTAGTTTTCCGTGTTCCCCAAGCTGATCTCCGTGATCTGAAGTAAAGATTACAATGGTATTATCAACCAAATCATTTTTCTCCAAGAAATTAAGAATACGCCCAACATTATCGTCTATATTCTTAACCATTCCGAAGTAATTCGCCATGTTTTTCTGGTAGTTCTTCGGCTTGATTTTGTTTTTATCCCCTTTTAGATTCAGCCATCCAGGAATTTGTCCCGGTTTAAGGTTGGATGAAGCTGGTGCTTCAAAATTCATATGCGTATACATGGTATTGTATGGAGAACGTACCTGATCCGGACCATGTGGATCAGGAATTGAAATCATTAAACAGAATGGTTTGCTTTTATCTCTTTCCAGAATTTCTAGGGATCTATCTACTAAAAAGTCCGTTGTAAAATTGTCTTCATTTGCTTTATCCTCTTTCCATTCAGCACCTCCATTTTTGTTTAATTTTTGATCTACAAATGGTCCTTCTTCACTGTCGCCCAAAATTTTCCAGTGACCGCGATTGAACATATACCTGTTATCATCGAAACCGAATTTTCTTTCAGGTGCAAAACCTGGCTTTCCTTCTCCGTCCAAATGCCATTTACCAACATAGGAAGTTGCGTATCCATGTTCACCCAACACACTGGCAAAAGTTACCAAGCCATCGTTTAGAGGTACATCATTTTTATACGACCCTGTTGAAACAGGGTACATTCCGCTCACCATAGATGCTCTTGAAGGCGTACAAACAGGTGATGTTGCATAAAAGCTGGTGCAAATAGCACCCTCATCAGCCAGACGATCTATGTTTGGAGTTTCAACAATATTTCCTTTACCCCACATTTCAGCTTGTTCCTTGGACATGGTATCTCTAAAAGCTCCAATAGTTCGAAGGTTATGCTCATCGGTATGAATGATGATAATATTTGGCTGTTTTGAATTATTCTGTGCAGCGGCATTATCTATAAAAGCAATCAAGCTCAAAATAAATACGACAGTGTTGCGATATGTGATTTTCATATTTTTTATTATTATGAATCAAAAATAACTTACAACTCGCGAAAGCGGCAGGTCTATTTAGGAATTAGAAGGGTTGAATAGGTCAAATAAGATAACGGTTTTTATTTTTTTCGTCTTAGTCTTATTTTCTAGTGTAATTTCATTTGTTTAGTTTCCTTTGGGAATAATTTAGTTTTGAATTCCTCAGTCGTTGGCTCTCCTTTCAAGTATCCCAACGAAGTCAAAAAGACATCTGCATCTTTCATGGTTTGAATGTGCATTTCTCTGAATCCCACATTAAAAAATGCATGCACTTGATCTTTGTATAAAATGAGATCACAACGATTTCCGAGGGAGCTCATATTATTTTTGAACTTTTCCGCCAAATGAGGCTTAAAAGCCGTGTCTTTGGTTCCCAACATAATAATAGTTGGTGGGGTGTTTTCTGAAAGGTTATGTGCCGGGGAAAAAGATTTCCAATACTCTTTTACGCGATTGTGGCCATAGCCTTCTTCACTATTATCTGCTACTGGATTAAATAAAACTAAGGCTTTGGGCACACAACTTACAGAAGTATCTTCCCCATCTTCATTAAATTTGCTCAAAGTTGCAGTAGCAGCAGCAATATGTCCACCAGCCGAGCCACCTCCAGCAACAATACGTTCAGGATCTATTCCAAATTGGGAAGCATTCTTTTTAACAAAACGCATGGCTGATTTCCCATCTTTAACACATTCCTTAGGAGTAGTTCCATGTTGTTTTTTAACTCTGTAATCAACACTTATGGACACCATTCCTCTAGAAGCAAAATAAGCGCACTGATTGTAAAACTGACTGGCTCCACCGCCATTCCATCCTCCTCCATGAAACAGGACAATAGCTGGTGCATTATCCGATTTTTGGTGATTTTCTGGATAGAATATATGCAATTGCAATTCGATTCCATCAATGGTTTTATAGACAACCTTTTGATTGGGATCAACAGAAGTGGCAAAACTCAGCAAACTACACATTAAAAAAAGTAGTGATAAAATTCCTTTCATGGTGTATAAATCTTAATAATTCCCATCAAAAAAGAGCTCGAATGAGCTCTAATAAATTTCAATGCAAATTAGCTTTTCTTCTTAATTGCTTTGCCATACTTATTATAAAATGGCTTCAACTCTTGATAGGTCTTACCCGTCAATTTATTGAAATAAGCACTAAATTCATTATTGACAGCCTTCTTTTGCTTCTCGTTAATTTCTCCTTTTTTAAATTTCTTATTAGCGTCAAATTGTGCTTCAAAATGAGCTAATTTCTTTTCATAAAGTTCTGCTTTTTGAATTTCATTCAATTTGAACTCTTCAGCAGCCATTTCTGCAAATAACTCGGCTCTTTCAAATCTGCTTTCATGCCATTTATTCTGTTGAGCCATGGCATTCACCCCCATAAATAAGAGCGCTACAACTAAAAATATTTTTTTCATTCTATATTTTTCTTTAATAAGAAAGACCAAGCCTGTCATTCTGTACGTAACGGAACACAAACCTGGTCATAATCTATTAACTAATTTAATTTACTTCATATTTCTACCACTCCGGTTTTTGATCTAATAAATTATTGATCAAAACTTCTTGTTGTGGATAAGGCAATGACATATGTCTAGATACATCAAAGTTTGTAGATGATCTTAATTTATAACCGTGTTGGTTTGGAAGATATCCAGGATCGAAAATTACAGATGTCTCAAATTCTGCTAACTTCTCTTCTAACATATTCCAACGAACTAAGTCAGCTTTACGTTGACCTTCAAAACACAATTCTCTTAAACGCTCATCTACGATTTCTTGGAAAAAGGCATCTTTACCAGCGATAGCATCAGGTTTCGCAGTTCCTAAATCTGCCAATCCTGCTCTCATTCTCACTTGGTCGATTGCAGCAATTGCTTCTGCAGATGGTCCTTCCAATTCGTTTGTAGCTTCAGCAAACATTAACAATACATCTGAAAATCTTAATACTGGCAAGTTAATTCCAGTGCTTGTTGAAGACAATGGTAATGGACTTTCTAAAACAATGATAGGAGTTTCAGACGCATTACTCAAAGCAATAGAGTCTGGATATATTGGCTCCCATCTTCTAAATTTACCAATACAGTATCCCCAAGCTAATGGTCCGGGCAATTCATTTACCTTTCCATTAGGGTTGTTATTGTTCTTAACTCCAGATATTCCTGGAACATTCCAGTTCTCTCTTAAATCTCCTTCCTCATACGTTAATTCTAACATAGGCGAAGGTTGAATAATTGGATCTGCATAAGGTGTTCCCTGTCTTGGATTTGGCTTGTATAACAATCCGTTGTTATACCCTAATTTCCCTGCAATACTAACACCTAAATCTTGTCCGTTAGCAAATACAATTTCGAACAATGTTTCATTCAAGTCGTAGTTATTCTGAATATAACCTAAGAACAAATCGCGGTAGCTAGAATTTAAAGTATGACCTGCATCAATTACTACCTGACAATGCTCTTTAGCCGCCTCAAATGGGTTTTTACCATTTAATTCAGAAGCTTGTAAAGGGTATCCTCCAGCTTTTAAATATGTTTTAGCAATTAAAGCATGTGCTGCCATACTATTTGCATGACCAATAACATAACCACCGTCAAATGCAGATGGTAAATGCTCAGCAGCAAAGGTTAAATCTTCAATAATTTGCATATAGACCTCTTCCGTACTAGACGCTGCAACATGATTTGAATTTTGGTCTTCTGTAGGAATTAATCTAATTGGAACCTCATTCCACCAAGTCGTTAAATGATAGTAGAAAAATCCTCTCATAAAGCGCGCTTCTCCAAGATACTTATTGTAATCTTCTTCAGAGAAGTTGTCAGGCTTCATGTGCATGATCATGTTATTACAATTGTTTATCCCTATATAAAGTATTCTCCATACGTCGTATACATTTCTTGAAGTTTCATCGTGTGTATACACGTTTTCTGGGTTATCTTCTACCCATCCTTTGAACGCGTAGCTTTCATCTGTACCTGCATCCATTGGCAACATACGATCTAAAACTTTTGCGTTTGCATAGATCCCTGCGAAGGCAATATTAATTTCGTCTTCGTTTTTATAAAAATTATCTGTAGGCCATGTTGTTTCCGGCTGCAAGTCTAAAGCATCAGAACAACCTACTACGATACCTAACATTCCAAATGCGAGGATACCTTTAGTAACTATTGATTTTATTTTCTTTGTAATCATAATTTTTAAAATTTAGCTGAAACAGTTAAACTATATGTTCTACTCTTAGGATATGCAGAAAAGTCTAAGTTTTGCATTAACGGGTTTCCACCTACAGATACTTCCGGGTCAAATCCAGAATAATCTGTCCATGTGTAAAGATTTTGTCCGTTTAAAGCAACTCTCAAATTTGTAAACCCAGAGTTCGCTCCCATTGGAATATTGTATCCAACACTTACGGTTTTCAATCTTAAGTAACTTCCGTCCTCAATATATCTGTTGTCTCCCTTAAATCCAGGTCTTGGATAAGGAGCATAACCGTTAGAGTAATGTGAAATTACATCAGTATCTGTATTCCAAGGTGTCCAAGCGTTTGCAACATTTGCCAACCTACTAAAGTGTGAATTGTGCGTTGGATAAGACCATAACGCTCTGTTCGCATTGAATATATCAAAGTCGTACGACCATTGTAATAAAACTCCTAAGTCAAAGTCTTTGTATTTGAAGTTGTTATTGAAACCTCCAAAATGCTTTGGATATGGATCACCAATTACAACACGGTCATCTTGATCAATTAATCCATCACCATTTTGGTCTACATATTTTGCATGACCAGGTCCTACTGCCGGAGGGTAGCTAGGAATTCCATCTTTCAAAATGTATGGAGAATTTGGATTTACGGTAGGATCATAAATAAAATCTTCCACTTGGTATAATCCATCGAACTCTAATCCGTACATCATACCTACTGGTTGTCCTAATGAAGAAATATAGTAGTGCTCATTACCCCAGTCGATTTGAGGGTCAGATTTGATAAATTCTTGTCCTTGGTTTAGGCTTAAGATTTCGTTTTTGTTTGTCGAAATATTGATACTTGATTGCCAAGAAAAGTTTTGGTTATCAACTACAAATCCTGATAATGTCAATTCAAACCCTTGGTTAGATACAGCTCCAACATTCTGAATAACGCGCGGGAATCCAGTACTTGGCGACATGTCAGCTGCCAATAGTAGGTCATCCGTTTTTTTGTAATAGTAATCTAATGTCCCTGAGAACCTAGAACCGAACATAGAGAAATCAACCCCCAAGTTTGTTTGTCCTGTAGTCTCCCATCTTAAGTCAGGCACCGCAAAGTTAGACTGAACTCCACCTGGTTGGTAGGTTTCATCTCCTCCGAATGCATACCCATTCCAGATTCCTATTCCAAATTGGTTGATAGCGGCATAGTTTCCGATTCTGTTGTTACCAGTTAGACCCCATCCAGCTCTTAATTTTAAACTGTTCACCCATTCAGCACTAGACATGAAATCTTCGTTACCGATTTGCCATGCTCCAGAGAAAGAAGGGAAATAACCCCATCTGTTTCCTCCTTGGAACTTAGAAGAACCATCGGCTCTGAATGTAGCTGTTAATAAGTACTTCTGATTGATGTTTACATTTGCTCTTGCGAAGAAAGACATTAACCTGTTTCTAGACTCGTCTGTCATTGCAATAGTTGGTTGTGTCGCGATGTCTAAGTTAGACAATCCGAATTCATCAGTTGGCAAGTTCTTGTTCCATAGTCTTGAAGTCTTGAATGTATTTTCAACAAATTCAGCTCCAACTAACATATTATATCTGTTACGATCTATTTTTTTATTCCACGATAAGGTATTTGAAGTAGAATAAGTAGCTCTTTCATAACCATTAATTTGTCCATTAATTCCATTCTCTGAACGCGCTCCTTGCTGTGTTTCTGCCCCATAGAAAATACCTTCATCACCGATAGTTGTGTTGAAACCGTTGGTAGATTTGAAAGTAAGGAAGTCTGTAATTTTCCAAGTCAGCGTTGAGTTCACACGAATGTTATGCGATTTATCTTCACGATCTGTATTTTTTAAATCTTTTACAGGGTTGAATAAATTTGCATAATCTTGGTCGTTCACACCAGGGATCAATCCACCTTCTTCCTCTCCATCTTGTGGCACTAATGGATCCACAGGTCTGTAAAGGATAATGTTTCTTAACATTTGGTTTCCTCTACCATTACGCATTCTAGGACCTAATCTGTTCGCTTTTGTATAGTTCATTGCTCCCCAGATAGAAACCTTATCACTGATTTCGTGTCTGATTGTAAAGTTGTTATTCCAACGCTTAAAACCTGTCGTAACTAATACCCCTTCCTGATCCACAAAACCAGCGGAGAAAGCAATATTTGTTTTTGGTGAACCACCTCTAATAGATAAGTTTGCTTGCGTCATTGGCGCCGTTTGGAAGGCTTCATTTTGCCAGTCAGTTCCTTCTACATCTCTGTACAATTCAGGATCCACCCATTTTTTTATGAATCCACTTAAATATGAATCTGAAGATGCTTCAGGTAAGAATTGGTAACCATCACGAGCAATTGCCTGAGTTTGTAAATGCTTCACAAATTGGTAAGGACTTAATACATCCAAGGTCTTCGTAATTTCTTGAATAGAAGTCGATACATCTAAAGACACAGTCGTTTTCGTATTTCCTCTACCAGATTTTGTTGTGATTACTACTACACCATTTGCACCACGAGAACCGTAGATTGCTGTAGCAGATGCATCTTTTAATACCTGGAACGATTCGATATCTGAAGTACTGATAGTAGCAGGGTCAAAATCCTCTAAAGGTAAACCGTTTACTACATATAAAGGATCATTTGAATTGGTAATAGAGTTACCCCCACGTACAACAATCTTCAAAGCCTCCCCAGGAGTACCTTCACTTGAAGTTACATTAACCCCGGCGATACGTCCAGTTAAAGCTTCGTCGAAATTAGCAACTACTGCCGATTCTAATTCTTTCACCTTAACCGTTCCTACAGAACCTGTTAAATCTTTCTTTGCTACAGAACCATACCCCACTACAACTACTTCGTCAAGTTGAGCCACGTCTGTTTTTAATACAACATTAATCGTTGTTTGATTTCCAACTTTGATATTTTGAGTTACCATACCAATCATAGAAAATGTAAGTACATCTCCTTGATTAGCTTCGATTGAATAAATCCCATCAAAGTCTGTTATAGCCCCTTTTGAAGTATTTTTGATAACAATACTTGCTCCAGGCAATGGAATATTTGCTTCATCCGTAACCACCCCAGTAATAGTTTGTTGAGCAAAACCAGCAGCAGAAACCAGTAGGGCGATTAGTAATATATATGTTTTTTTCATCATAGTTCGGTTATTTTTCTTTTGCTACGTAATAGACATCTGAAATAATCAAATCTCCCCTTAGGTTGAAAGGCAGGTCTTCTTCGTAGTTAGTTTTAGTTCTAAATCCAAGTGTGAAGTTTGAAATGTGACCATAGTCTGCAAGATCTATTTCACATTTCACCCATTTTCCAGTAGCATCTTTAGTTGGATCTAAAGTTCCTGATAGCGGATATGGTGTTCCAACAAAATCTCCGGTATCTCCAGCTCCAATTTTACATGTAAGTATGTCATTGATAGACGTCCAATCTGTTGTGGTCACATCTCCAGTGAAATTATCTGTTATTTGAACCTCAAATCCAACAGGAGTTTCCTCTCCAGCAAAAAGATCTAAAATTTCTGCAGAAAATGATTGCTGCACCCAGAATACTAGTTTTGTATCATAACAACCTGCATAAGAAGTTAAATTCACTGGTGAAATTACCGCCCATGTTTCGAATGGTTTCGTTAATGGCCCCCAGTAGTTCACTTGTAAACCTTTTACTCCTGCTACACCTGCTTCAGCTCTCTCGTCTAATACCTCTTGGAATTTCAATTGACGTCCACCTGCAGCCTCTCTATAAAGGTTATTGTCTTTTACCCAACCAGCAAATGTACCTGAAACAATATGTCTGCTGTAATTTGCTCCACCTGCAGATAAAATTTTCTTGTTTGTAGGTTTTAGTTTAGGGTATAAAAAGTAATCAACTTCTTTTTCAAGTATCACTTCAGAAGGTGAAAGCACTACCGTGAATGCATTTTCAAAGCTTACAACCTCTTCACTTAAATTACTTACGATATTGATTATAGGAGTAACGTATTCTATTTCTGATGCTGAATAAGAAGGATTTGCAGAAATCTCACCTGTAGCAGGATCAATAACTATTTTATCTGTTTCGCTTCCTAATTCAAATCTAAAATCTGGGTTTCCACCAAAAGTATCAGCAGGATTTGAAGTCGTACCTGAACCATTAACAATGTTCAGTTTACTTGGACAATAAGCTAGTCCTTCAACCAGTGCTGGTCCGATTTGCAAATGCCAAACATCTTCAAATACAGTAGAAGTAAGTTTTGAATTCATAGCAACAGTAGCTTTTACTGAGAAATAATAATCTCCATTTGCAAATGGATTTCCTTCCTCAAGAATAATTGTACCTGCCTTAGAAATATCAGATACTTTTACTGTCTGACCAGATCCTTCGTGCTCTACTTCAATTCCTTCTGGGTTTAAAATTGTTAGGCTGTTTAAGTACTCTTCTCCTAATATTTCAGTCCCTCTTTTTACGCTTTCAATTGTAAAATAGATCGGAGTATTGTTAGAATTAATGTGAGGTGCCGCACTTTCAATTCGACTGAATTCACGTGCATTCAAAATTTCAGGATATGCCATATTCGTTGGCACAATCGCTTTTTCTAAATCTTCTCCAAAAGACGAGTCTTCTTCACACCCTGGAGTCAGGAATGCAAGAAAAACTGCTATGAGATACAGAGATCTAATTAAGTTGTTATTTTTCATTTGTCTGTGGTTAAATAATTATCAAGGAATTTGATTTCCCTGAATACTGGTTTTTGTTAATATTTGATAGTTTGATTGTTAGGTTTCTTTTTTTTCTTCTTATTCTTTGCGGCTCTTTCCATCCATGCTTTTGTATGAACTAATCCTAAAAATGCGGGATCCATTAATTCTGCGTCCCACTCAATTAAAATTTCATAGAGCTGACGTACTTTTTTCTGATTATTTAAAGCTATGTTTCTTTTTTCGCTTATATCACTCTTAAGATTGTATAATTCCTTGACCTTTCCGTCGTTTTTTACAACAAGCTTAAAGTCTCCATCCCTTACTGTATATGACTTTGCATCGAATTTTCTAATAAAAATATTCTGATGTGGTGTACCTTGCTTTTGCTTATTCAAATATGGCAGTAAATTCACTCCATCCAAAGGATATTTATCATCTATATCGACCTCAGCCAAAGCTGAAATAGTTCCTAAAATATCAAGTGAAGAAACAGGAAAATCATATACATCTTTTTTGATGACTCCTTTCCATTGCATAGCAAAAGGAACTCTGTATCCACCTTCATAAAGTGATCCTTTCCCTTCTCTCAATACACCGTTATTAGATCCATTTTTAGTCTCAGGCCCTCCATTATCTGAAAGGAAAACAACAATGGTGTTTTTATCTAAATCCAAAGTTTCCAACGTATTCAAAACTTTACCAACACCATCGTCTACGGCACTTACCATCGCAGCATAGGTCTTTCGTTTGGATTTCTCCATTTTATGAAAACGTTTTAGATACTTTTCAGAAGCTTCCAAAGGTGAGTGCGGTGCGTTATATGCTATATACAAAAAGAATGGTTCGTCTTGATTTCTCTTTATAAATTTAACCGCTTCATCTGAAAATTCATCAGTCAAATAATTTTCCGTTTTCACTGGAGTATGATTTCTCATTATCCAAGTCTTATAACTTGCTTGCTCTGCAGCTAATTTTAATTTTCCGTTTCCGTTAGGATTTTCGATAACAACTTCATCTCCTGTGAAGTAACTATCTTGAATCACTAAATTTTCAGGGAAGTAAGAATGCCCGCCACCCAGGTGTCCGAAAAACTCGTCAAATCCTCTGTTCAACGGATGGTTCGATTCGTGGGCTCCTAGATGCCATTTCCCAATAATTCCAGAAGTATACCCAACAGTTTGGAGATGCTCTGCAATGGTCTTTTCAGTTTTTGGCAATCCCATATTAGGATCTTCCGTTCTGTATTGCGGATTTCTCTCAAAGCCAAAACGCTGCCCGTATCTACCTGTAATAAACCCAGCTCTGCTAGGACCGCAAACCGCATATGAAGTATATCCGTTTGTGAATTTTACACCATCATTTGCAATGCGATCAATATTTGGAGTAGGAATATCTTTACAACCGTTAAATCCGACATCGGCATAGCCCATATCGTCGGTCATAATAACGATAAGGTTAGGTTTAGCAGTTGCTTTTTGAGCTGAAATGTTTTCAACACTCAAAAAACTACATAACACAAACAATATCTTTAGGGATTGATTCATTCTTTCTACTTTAAACCAACGATTTCATTCATTTCAGAAATCAATTGTTTCTTTACTTTTTTATATTTCTTTAGGCTTGCAATGTTTGTCCATTCATTTGGGTCATCCAAATGATTATACAACTCTTCTTTTCCGTTTGAATATCTAATATAACGCCACTCTTTTGTTCTGTACGAAAAATTCTGTTTTCCCAGTGGAATTTGGTTTCCATAGTTTCCAACAATGGTTAAAGCACCTTTTGGTCCTTCCCATTCCTTTGAATTGGGATTCTCTAAAAATGTCTTCAGACTAAATCCACCAAGATCAGCTCCAGTTTCATTCAATTTGTTTGAACCTTGCAGATTGCATAGGTCAACTAACGTAGGATAAACATCTATAAGAGAAACTGGTTGTTCAACTTCTCCTGTCTGTGTCTTTGGGGCTCGAATTACCAATGGAATTCTAGCACTTTCTTCCCATGGTGAATTTTTAAACAGGTAATCCTTTTCACCCATTTGCCATCCGTGATCACTTGTTAAAACAACAATGGTATTGGCATTAAACTCACTATTTTCAAGAGCGTCTAACACGAGCCCGATTTGCTCATCAACAAACGTGACACAAGCCAAATATGCCTGCAGAAAAGTTTTCATTGCCAGTTCGCGATCTCCGTCAAACGACTCTAATAACATTCTGTAATACTTCGCTCCTTTTTTGTTAGCATCGAAATTTTCCAACCAATGAATATCGTTTGTATCATCTGCCAACCACGGAGCTAATTCCAGCTCGTCAAGCGGATACATATCGAAGTACTTATCTGGTGCATGAAGTGGAGTATGAGGACGCACGAAACCAACTCCTAAAAAGAAAGGTTGTTTTTCCTCTGATGCTTCCATGGCTTTTATTTGTTTAACAGCCCACCTTGCATGCAATTCATCTTGCATTAAATCTCTGTCATCATCATTAACATAACGCATTGGCTTCTTATCCCATCCGTAAACCCATCCAGAAATGGAATCTACTTTAGCAGTGGACAATCTTCCAAATGAACCATCTACAGGTCCAATTCCGTTAAACGGAGCAGGAACTTCTGAATGTGCTATTCTGTTTTCACCATCGAAGTAAAATGGACCATAATTATGATTGTGTTGCATTCCCCATGCATCCCATACTTTTGAAGGCTTACCATGCGTTAACTTTCCAGTTCCAAGAATTTTGTATCCATTCTCCTGGAAAAGTTTCATGATGGTTTTATTGTTTTTTAAAACAGGTTGTTTTTTCATTGGCGTCCATCCAAAATCTTTCGAATCGTGTGGATAAACTCCTGTAAACAAACTATTCCTTGAAGGCTGACAAACAGGAATATTGGATTGCGCATTTACAAACTGAACACCCGATGCTGCCAAGCGATCAATATTTGGTGTAATTGCTTGTGGATGTCCACCGAAAACTCCTTGATAATCATTCAAGTCGTCGCACATAATGAACAATACATTAGGCTTGGACTCTTGAGCGATCATCACAGACTGCAATCCCAAAATCAGGGCAAATACAGGAAGGAACGTTTTTAATAGATATTTCATCACTTTTGTCAACTTGGATATGATTTTATCCTTGCAAACAAAGTTAGATATAGCACCTGCCTAAAAGTTTCTAAAAATTACCCATTAACTCCAACTTTTTATCAATAAGTGGTATTTTTTGATAAAGGTGATAAGCATCATAGAAAAAAAAGACCTTTCACTACCAACTATCTGTTCTAAAAGGCGTTGCAGGAAGTCCTAAATGATTGATTAAATTTGCTTTTGACGGGTTGTGACTCCAGGCATATCTCACCGCAATTGGCTTTAAGATATTTTCTGAATAAACAACAATAGTACTACCAACAATATGAGCTTTTGCCCATTCAAACTTTTTATTTTCACCTGCGATTGCGAATTCTTGTAGAAGCTCTCCTCTACGAACTTTGAGATCTGCTCCCTGCGTATCGAAGGACAAAATAATTTTATTTCCTTCAATCTTCATCGATTTATAAACAGGCCCTGCTGAAATAATTTTTGAATTTCCATAAGCTATTTTTTGCGCATTCAAAGCCAGACGAATACCAACATCTTTTTTATTCTTTGGATGAATATCATTGGCTTCACCAATATCAATTGCGACTGCCATTCCTGTGTAAGATAATTTCAGAGTCTGAAGCTGAGCCTCTCTTAACATAGCCCAGGAACTTGGTCCTGGCTTATGCACTGGTTTCTGAAAATTTGCAAGCTGCACAAACAAAAATGGCAAATCAGGATTCTTAAATTGATTCCTCCAGTCTTTAATTAAGGCTGGAAAAAGTGTTCTATATTCAACAGACTTCATGGTATTACCTTCTCCCTGATACCAAATAACACCTCTTACTTTGTAATTAAGTATTGGTGCAATCATAGCATTGAACAAACCTCCAGGATTTCTTGTTAATTGAAGAGGACGCTGTAATTGTTTCATTTGGATTCCTAATTTAAAGTTCCATTCAGTTGCCAAATCAACCATCTGACTTTCAACCTTCAGCACCATTGGTGTACTTTTTATAAATCCGCCATTAAATCGATAAGACATTACCTTCACAGCAATAGTATTTTCACCTTCTTTTAAAAGATTTGCATCAAACCAATAATTTCTTTCTTCGAATTTATTTGTTGTTGCACCCACGAATTTTCCATTTACAAAAACGGAATCAGCGTCAGAAATACGTCCTAGCCTTAAATTAACTTTTGAATTTTCCTTAAAAGCTTTTAGATCGATTTGCTTTCTATACCAAACAATTCCTTGCTTATAACCTAATTCAGGCACCCAACTTCCAGGGACTTTATGGGATTCCCAGGAGCTATCGTCATAATTAGCTTGTTTCCAATGCAAATCACCTTCGGCATTAGCCAAATCCTGTTGAAAAGCTTTGTGATTCCAATTCATTTGTATTTTCTCATTATTTGCTAAGAGGGAATCCACATAGGAATCTGATCTCAACTTTTCAATCTCCTTTGAATAATGAGCGTACTCTTTTAATCCTTCAGAAGAAATCCATGCCTCAGCAGGTGTTCCTCCTACACTGGAATCAATGAGTCCGATTGGAATTTTATACGCTTCATACAATTCTCTTCCAAAAAAATAGGCCACTGCCGAAAAATCACCAACTGTTTTTTCGTTTGCTTGCTTCCATTGCCCATTGGAAATTTTATCTTGCTTTCCTTTGAAGTTATAGGTTTTTGGTACCGTGAATTGCCTAATATATGGATTGTCTGAATTATCGATGTCTTTTTGATAAAGCTTTGCAGATTTTTTCAGGAGATAGGCCATATTGGATTGTCCGGAGCAAACCCAAACTTCACCAATCAGAATATCTTTCAGCTCAATACTATTTTTTCCGGTGATAGTCATTTTATAAGGACCTCCAGCCTGTTGGGCTGGAATTAAAACTTGCCATTTTCCATCTTCTTTGGTGGTAGTAGTGTAAACTGACTCTAGAAAATTAATTTGCACTTTTTCTCCTGGTTCAGCCCAACCCCAAATTTTGAGTTCTGTTTCTCTTTGTAAAACCATCGCATCGCTAATCAGCTTGGGCAAAACCACTTGTGCGGTTATAGCATTGAGACTGAATAGAATTACCGCGAATAAAAAGTGGAATTTTCTCATAGGAATCAGGTAGAAATTGAGGAATTATTTTGTTTTATGATAAATTTTAAGATAATCCAACACCAGGGAATTTGGAAATGAAGTAGCTCCTTCATCAACTACTGTCAGTAAACCATTGTTTATGACCAAACACATTGGCACATTAGGCCAATCAGCACTTGGAACTTCAACCCCTCTGGATTTAGAATGAATTAATTTCCCGTCGATAAACCATTTCATTTCATTATTTGTCCACTGATAGCCGTATACATGCCATGTTTCAGCTGCATTATAGGTATCGTGAAATTCATTTATCGGCACACTGTGATCATGCTTATCATTCCATTTTCCATAGATATAACGCATGTACATCTGGTCGGTATGTTTGGTGTTGAAAAACCTGCCAAAATACTCCCAGATATCGATCTCTGGTGGCCAACCACGATTCTCGGAATCATCTACCAGCCAAATTGCCGGCCAGACTTTTGGTCCTTTTGGGAACTTTGCTTTCACTTCCAAATACACCGCTCGTTCTGTTCCGTTGAAATTCACTTTTTGAAGTGAGTTTATCCAACCAGTTGAATAGTCAAATGTTCTTGCTGGGTCAACCCCTTGAATTTCTTCTTTTACATTATCTAAATGAAGTGCTCCATTTTTTGCATACACATTCTTATCCAATAAATACCCCGCGTAATTATCGTTCAACAAATACTTGCCTCCACTGGTTTTGTTCCAGATCATTTTCACATCAGGATTGGTATCATGCGTGAGCCCTTTAGACCAGTTATCCGAATTAAAAAATGAAAAATCATCACTAAAAGTCAGCACGTAATTATCCGGAACAAAATGTTCAGACCCCTGTGGCTCAGGCTCAATTAGAACTGTTTCAACAGGCTCACTATTCTGAGAAGACAACAACATTGGAGCACTAAAAAAGAAGATTAAAATGCACAACTTGAAGTTCATTTTATTTGGTTTTTAATTCACCTTCTTTCGCATTACATGCTCCGATATTCGGAATACCCTTAGAAAAATCGACCGGGTTCCCATAGAAATCTACCTTCGGATATGCTGTTACATCTTTAAAAATACCTTTTCCTGCTCCTGGGATTGGCGGGCCAAGAATTGTGATTCCTGCATCAATTGCCGGACTCCCTTTTAATAATTGATATCCGAATTTATCCCCTGAGTTTTCCGAGTTAAACTTCGGATTGCCAAGCACCTGATGTGTATCGAAATCTTTAAACTTCTTAGCTATACTTCCAAAATAGAGATTGTTCTTCATTACAAATTCAGATTCGTTGTTCTTAATCACTACTTGCTTTTGGCCAATATTTGCTCCCTCAACCGCATAGAAAATATTGTTAAAAATATAGGTATTCTTATGGTCCATATCTATAGAAGTTGCATAGGGTCGATTCATGACGACCGTATTATTGTAGATGTAATTTCCATCGCTGCGATGTTTGCCCTGAGGTACAACTTCATTAATCCATAAGGTATGATTACTGGTCTTCCAGTTCGGATTTTCTCTCCATCCATCATTTACACTCACGTTGAAACGATAGACTGAATTTGTATTTCCTCCTAGTATTTCCACAAAACCGCCTTCACAGTCTTCCATATAATTATACTGCACAAAGGTGTTCTTGTTTTCATGATCAATGTGCACTCCATGAGAATCGAGGTAGCCTCGTATATGTAGACATTGGTTATACTGAATTACAGTATTGACACACCGCCAGGTCCAAACGGCACTTCCCCTGTTGGCCATTCTAGGATCAGAGTTATCCCCTGGACGGTTAAACAGATTGTTTTCAATTAAACAATTATACGTTCTAATTGGCAATACGCACGTTCCACCAGTATTGTGAAACTCGTTATTTCTGACAATAAAATCGACGTTCGCATTGATTTTCTCTGTTCCTACACCATTTGATCCGCCTCCATGTTTTATATGAATTCCGAGTCGCTGTACATTTGATAAATGACAGTTCTCAATAATCGCATTTCTAATATTCTTAATTGAATTTTTGGTATTTCTGGTTGAAAAGAATCGGATTCCGGCGACTTCCAGATTGTTAAATGCTTTTTCCCCTTTCTCCTTTAAGACAGGTAAGGGTGCATAGACATTTTTGACAGTGACATCTCGAAAAATGAAATTCTCAAGTGTTCTATTACCATTGTTTAACACATATATTCCATAGGCGTCCTGATCCCTGACTCCTGCTCTTGAAGTCAATCTGTTATTCTGAACTTCAATCCCTTCAAGGATGATATTGTCGTTGTTTTTAATAAGAATGGCTTCCTGGTAGTCCCCTCCATTTTTTGCACCGACTTCACCAGTTAAAATTGGCTTGGTTCCTTCACCGAAAGATGAAATAAGAATTGGTTTCTTTCGAGAACCTGACCCGTTTACTACAAAATGTCCGTCAAATCGGTCTCCTCTTTTAAAAAACACCTTATCTCCAGGCTTGAGTTTTACTTCGGAAATTTTAGCCAATGATTTAAAAGGCCTTTCTTTAGAACCCTCATGAGAGTCGTTTCCCTCAGCACTGACAAAATATTCTTTGCCGGAAACAAATGGTATTTCAGTTGTTTTTGCCTTCAATTCGCTCCCAAAAAAAAGAAGCAGGTTAAGAAAAAGTAAGAATGGCGGCACACGTTTATGGAGTGTTTTCATTTTTTAAAAATTAATTGAATTTAATAACAAATTCCCCTTTGTTTAATTCAAGAAACGGCTCTTCTGAGTTCACTATATTTCCGTTAACTGAAAGTTTTTTTGATGGAAAACTATCCAGTTCTAGTTTCACTTTTGTACCATTTGGTATCTCCAAAATCAATTGACCTTTTGATATATTCCAATCAATTTCTAAAACACCATTTGGAGTAGGAACATCACCCGTACTATTGTTCAATTCGAATCCCGGTTTTGATACAATTAGCTCTTTCATACCAGGTTCAGAAACCTTTACTCCAAGCACATGATTCACAAATAACATAGGTGGAAATACACTTTCTGTTTGTGCATCACTTCTGGTTCGTTTTTGAAATTTCCCAGTCCGTCCAGTTCCATCTCTCCACCATTCTTCCCATAAGGTTTGATTGGTGTTTTCATCCAGCATTTTACTAAAACGAGCATTGAATAATTCCAAAGACTCCTTTTCATAACCGTACTTGGCCAATCCTTCATGAAGGAAATATGACATTGCCGGACTCACCATGGTTGTTCCGTCTTCGCGTTTGATATAATTGAACTTATCTTTTTTGAGTAATTTCTCTGCGACATTCTCTGCTTGTTCAGGAGTTGCCACTCCGGAAGCAAGAGCCATGGCATTTGCATGTTCACTAAACTGCTTCGAGCGTTCACCTTCAACCAAGGCATCTGCAAAAAATCCTTTTTCTTCATCCCAAAAAGCTTTTAATGCATTTCTAACCTGAATTGACTTTTCTGAATAATTTTGAGCAACTGTATCGTCTCCCAACCATTTTTTCAGTTGGGAATAATCTTCCAACGCACCAAGAAAATGTCCATTTAAACACAAGTTAGCCCCTCTTCTATCATTCAACGTATGATCTAACCAGTAGGCATACGGAGGACTCTCAAGCAGTCCTTTATCATTGGTAAATGAATTCAGCAGCCTCATCAATCGGTCAGCATAAGGCATTAGATAATCAACTGTCGCCGTATCTCCAGAATAGAGATAATAATTATACAGACTTCGCAACCACAAGCAATTCGAATCCAGAATCACCATATAATCATCTCCAGTCAAAGGAGCATAGGCGGGCATGATTCCACTTGCCATTTGTTCTTGAGCGACCTGAATTAGGTAACGTTTTTGAAGTTCATAATCTCCAAAAATGAAGTAATTACCCATAGCGGCATAATAACCAGTCTGCGCATATTGCCGACGCTCACGGTAGTTATCTGTAAACGCATCAGTAGTGCACACTTCAATCGTCTTTTTTGAAGCGTTCCAAAAATCCTCAGCCCATGGAATCTCTGGGGTTGAAATTGTCCCTTGTTGTTCGAATGGATATGCTATTTCATGAATCCCGGCTGCATGCAATTTGACTTCAGATGTATTCCCTGATATGGCAACGGCCATATACCGCGTCGCTTTAAAATACATTGCCTGCCAGGAATCCATATTGCCTGATAATTTTAATTTGTCGTGGTAATCAGAAGCAACAATTTGCTGGGTGAATGTTTCATCGACTATAAACGGAGCCGATAAGACATGAACCTGAGTACCTTTTGGCCCTTCAATGCGCAATTTTGGCATTCCATTAATCACCCTTCCAAAATCGTATAAAATGAAATGCACTTTGTCTTCTTGTGCAGGTGGAATGGTTATAGTTCCAGTGATATGTCTTTTGAAATACGTTGAACCTTCAGTTTCAACTAAAGGAAACTGGTAAGTGTTAAATTGCTCTGCACTGACATCATAAGCTTGAATACTATTTTTAACAATTACGTTTTTTTCTTTTAAATATGGAATATCTCGCGGCACCAGATTAATCCAAGGAGTTGTTAAAGCTGTTGCCTTTTCACCTTTCTTTTGAGCTGGCCATCCTGAATTCCTTAATAAAGGCTTTGCTGAATTCCATGAGTTATCGTTAAAATCGATTGCCTGGAAATTTGAAATGCGCTTCGATAAATCAACATTATCGGCTACCACTAGTTGAAATCTATTCAGTTGAGGCGAGGCATTATCCCACGACGCATCTCCCTTTACTTTCCAGGAGGCATCGGTACTAACCAAATCATTACCCGGGATTTTCAACTGCACTAACAATCCTGCTCTGCCCTCTAATTCGTGCGATTTGGTTCCTTTTTGAAAATGGACTTTTACGGCAATTACATTTGTTCCTTTTTTTAATAAGGATGAAATATCCAAAACATCAAACGACTGATGATGAGCAGCACTTCTTGCTGGCCCTTGCAATACATATGTTCCATTGACAAACAATTGATATTTAGAAGATGCTGTAATTTTAAATTCTGAGCGCTTTGGAACTTCGGTTAATTCGAATGTCTTGCGAGCAAGCATTAAGTCGGACAATTCACTTTCGGGCATCCAAATCCATTGTGCCTTCCAATCTTTATACAAATCTGTATCAAACGAATGTTGCACCCAAAATCCTTTTATTTCATTCTCCAGAAAAGATATTTCCTGAGAAAAACCAAAAAAATGAAAACTGATCGCAGCAAGTACAATCATTCTCCATTTTATACAAACCTTCTTTTTCACTTTCATTTAGAAGTATAATTAATGATGTTGTACAGTAATTTTTCTGCGACAGGATCTTTTTCTAAAAATTCTATAATTCGCAATGTTGAAAGTAACATTTTTCCTTTTCCAAACTCAGTTTCCAATACATCTGCTGCCCACCATACTTCCCCAGGGCCATTATAATGGCGACGCATGATTTCATTATTTGGGAAATGGTCGTAACCAATCAATCCTGCGATATAATCTCCTTTGATCTTCGAAATAGAAACATCCGGATGCACATTTTCATATACCCCATGCATAATCATCTCCGTTGGTAATCCATCAAAAACAGGGTGTTTAGAAATCACATGCGATTTAGCGGCCCAACCTCCACGAGTGGCCCATTTTTGCTGCATTTCGGCTCCAAGAGGTAACACATCTGCTTCCACTTCTTGTAACTCACGTTCAAAGCCAGGAACTCTTTTCCCAAGAACTTCAAAGTATACAACATAACCACCTTCCCGTGCGAAGGTTCTTGTCTTTTCTATAGCTTCTTTATAAAGCTTATCTTTTTTCTTTGCCTTTCCTACAAGAACAACCACATCCTTATCCAAATCCTCAGAGAAAGGAACAAAATCGATGTTTTTAGTACTTAAGTAAGCTGTTAAAGTATTGTCGAAATCCAGTACCGCAATTTTTGCAGTAGGTTTTGGCAGTTGACTCTTTTGGAAGACATCAAAATCTTGAGTGTTTGTCGTAATAATTGCACCTTCCGAATCGGTTACTTCGACCAATACTTTGTAATTTCCTTTTAAATTCTTAGTTATTAATTCTGTTTGATATAACTGAGAAATTCCAGTTTTAAATTGCTGTTTGAAATGGTCTGAATAAACCACATCTCCATTTTCCGAAGTAATTTTAAGATGGACTGAAACTTTCTCTTCTCGCAATTCACTCACACCGTGAATTTCTAGTTGTGCGCCTTTGTCAGCATACACATTTCTCGGCAAAATCCGAATTGGAACTATTTGTTCCTGATTCGCTTCTTTAGTCATGTCATAGACCAAGGTTTTTGGGTTTCTCCACAGGTCTAGTAAACCTGCCCCTATAACCCAATCACCGCCAACCAAGGCATGCACACAATACCCTTTAACTATAGTATTCAAACGAGTCGCTTCCAGCATGCGCTTATTGGCAATTCCATGCATTTTTTGTTGTTCTACATAGAAGTCGGTTACATTCGGATAAATTTTATCATATCCAACTTTCGCCAAGGCTTTTTTATAGCTTTCATTTAATGCTTTATGATATACCGAAGGAGCCACAATTGGGTTTCCTTTTGCTTCAAATTCTTTGATATTCGCTTCTAAATCGGGTGTACTTCCATATCCTATTTCAGAAATATAGGTCATCATTCCCGGGACTACATTTTTCCCATAAGATTTCATTCCTTGAAGTCCTAATTCTTTTTTATCCTCTTTAGTTCTTGCAGTTGCCAAATATCCATTAAACTCCGCTTCATCAATTTGCGATCCACTGTAGTGGTGAATATCGTTAAATTTCATGGGTGTACGTTCAAAAGGCAAGTAGATATTTGCCCCTTCTCCCCAACCACCTGACTCATCCAGAATCATTCTTGTAGGGTCTAGTTCACGCGCTAAAACGGACATAGAGTTTAGCATTTGTGATAAGATTGGTCGGTTGATCTCGTTGAACAACTCCCACTGCACAATACAGGTTCTGTTTCTATTTGCAGCGATGGTTTTCCGTAATTCATTTTCAACTACAAAAGGCAAACGTGGTGTTGAAATTGGCCTGTGCATACATTCCACAACCAAACTTCCAACAGTTAGTACTCCCATTTCATCACAAAGATCCAACCACATTTGAGGCGCTGGTTTACGCCATGGTCGAATCATATTAAAACCGGCATCTTTTGCCAATTGAATTTCTTTAATAGCCATTTCTTTCGAATCCGGATAGGCCAATCCTACAGGATACAATCCTTCAAAAAACGTCGCTTTTAAATATAAAGGTTCACCGTTTAAATAGAATTCATTATTGATAACCGTAAATTCCCGCATTCCGAACTTATGCGTCCATTCATCCGATAATATGCCTTTCTTTTTTACTTGAACTAACGCTTTGTACAAATAAGGATTTTTTGGTGACCAGTATTTTGCATCCTTCAAGTGAACGTCGAACTGCAATTGGTTATTTCCAGGGAACATTTTCAATGTTTTTACTTCTGAAGCTACCTCTTTCCCTTGTTTATCAACAACTTTTACAAGCACTTCTGAATTCTGAATAGCAGTTTCTGTATTTTGAATTTCAAGATTAAACGTTGCTGTGTTTGTATCCAATTTTGGTTCAATAAACACGTCACTCAAAGCAACAGTTCCGGTTGCCTCCACAGAAACAGACTGCCAAATACCACCAGTAATTGCCCCTCGCCACATTGGCACCTCTTGTCGCCCAATACCATCAATATACTTATCGGTTAATATAATAGGGCTTACAACGCGAACGATCAAGGTGTTTTCTTCTCCTGGCTTGACTAATTTGTCGATTCTAAAACTGAAAGGTGTATATCCACCTTCATTAAATCCTACTACCTGATCATTAATCCAGATTTCCGATTTATAGTTTACAGCTTCAAAATTCAAGTTTATAATTTTCTCATTCCAGTCAGCTGGAATCGAAAATTTCTTACGGTAAATTCCAACGCCTTCATAATCTTTTTCAAAAGACTCCCAACAACTTGGAACGCTTATTTTTCTCGCATTTTGCTTTTCAAAATTCGCATCCAAATACCATTCACTAGCAACTCCTTCATTTAAATCGTCAAAAATTAGCTCCCATTCTCCATTAAGAGAAATTGAATTATTTTGAGCTACTCCATATAGAGGCACCGCCCCTAACAACAGGATTAAAATGTATTTCATTTTTAAAATATGCAAAACTGCATTTGTTTTAATATTCATTTGTTCAAACTATTTAAATCTCTCTAAGTTCTACAAAGATTAGAATTAAAAGCCCTAATAAATTGCTAATTACTATCTCTTTTAGTCCAAAAATTAACTGCAAAAATTCATGTTAATTTTTGATAGGACATAGCTAATTAGGAAAGAAGACTAAGCATTTGTATTGGGTATCTTTACCTTCCAAAACTCGATTATTATTTTAATAAATCTATTTTTCAGATATAAATGAAACCTAAAATACATACAATCACCTTACTGTTGCTTTTCGCTGGTGTTTTAAGTTCATGCTCACAGAACAAAACTGCGCAAGAAGAAAAAAAACAACCTAATATATTATTCATTCTTGCTGAAGATATTAGCACCGATTTAGAATGTTACGGTATGGAAGCAGTAAAAACTCCTCACTTGAACAGTTTAGCAGATTCAGGAATTCAGTTTATGAATGCTTATGGTAATAATTCCATTTGCTCTCCAAGTCGTTCAAACATGATGGTTGGAGTTCACCAAAATATTATTAACGCACAACACCATCGTTCAAACAGAGACATTCCATTAGCAGCACCATTCAAACCAATTACATCATACTTGCGTGATGCTGGCTACACTTGTATTCTTGGGAATGAGCATGTTCGTGCCACAGGTAAAAAGATTGATGTCAACTTTAAACATCGTGCGATCGGACCTTGGGACGGAGAGACGAATTTCGGTTTGTTCGATAAAGTCGGAAAAATACAGGTTGAAGACCAACCATTTTTTGCTCAGGTAACGCTTCATACCACCCACAGAGGTGGATGGTGGAATTCTGTGAGCAATAGTTCTGAGCATCGTGTAAATCCGGATAAAGTAGTGCTCCCCGCATATTATGCAGACACTCCAGAAATTAGAAATGACTGGGCTAAATATTTAGATCAGATGGAGTATATGGACAATGAGGTTGGAATGCTTTTAGCTGAGTTGGAAGAAAAAGGCATGCGAGACAATACTATTGTAATTTTCATAGGTGACAATGGAAGATGTAATGTAAGAGGAAAAGGATATTTGTATGAGCCAGGACTGCACTTACCCTTAATTGTTAACTGGCCTGCCGGACTTACAGGTGGTAAAAAAGATGAAAGACTGGTTGCTTCAGTTGACGTAGCCGCTACCATTTTATCTGCTGCAGGAATTGAACTTCCGGAATATATGACGGCTCGTTCCATTATTGAAGAAGATGAAAACCCAAGGGATTACATTTATTCGGCAAGAGATTTATGGGATGAAGTATTAGAACAATCAAGAGCGATTACAACACACGAGTTTAGATATATCAAAAATAATATCACGGAACAACCACATGATGCTCAGCAGGCATATCTCGAATTTTACAGACCTGCAGTTCATATTATGCGTGATATGAATGAAAATAACGAGTTAAACGAATTACAAGCAAAGTTCTTTGCTCAAAAAGAATCAGAAGAGCTATACGATATTATTAATGACCCATTTGAAACTAAAAACTTAATAAGCGATCCGGCTTATGCCAAAGTACTAGCTCAAATGAAAGGTTATTACGATGCATGGAATGCCGAAAATCACGATTACGGAATTGACCCTATTATCTGGGAAAACTGTCCGCCTCCAAAATCTGTTGAAATTATGAATTGGATTTACGAAGAGCGCCCCGACATTATCTCCAAAATGAAAAAAGGAATTGAACCTAATTACGGTAAGATTCAAAAAGAATATCAAGCTGCCAAAGCCAACTAAAAATTGCTAAGATTTCAAAGAAGCATGAAGCAAAAAATTATTGTTACAGGGGGAACGGGATATATAGGATCTCATACTGTAGTTGAACTGATTGAGAATAATTTTGAAGTTGTAATAGCCGACAACCTGTGTAATTCAGGAATATCTGTGTTGGATAACATTACAGAAATCACAGGTACAAAACCCGAATTTGTTCAAGTAGATTTAGCAGATGCCGTTGCGAGCAAAGCCTTTTACAAAGCACATAAAAAAGCTGCGGCAGTCATCAATTTTGCAGCTTTAAAAGCTGTTGGAGAAAGCGTACAAAAGCCAATAGAATACTATACCAACAACTTAAACATTCTGTTAAACACACTGAACTACATGAAAGAATTTGAGATTCCAAATCTCATTTTTTCATCTTCAGCAACTGTTTACGGATTGCCAAAATCATTGCCATTAACAGAGGACACTCCTACTCAAAGAGGCATGTCTCCTTATGGAAATTCAAAGAAAGTAGGAGAAGAAATCATTGAGGACGTTACTAAATCGACAAACAGCATCAACGCTATTTCATTGCGATATTTCAATCCGATTGGAGCCCATAATTCAAAATTAATTGGGGAACTTCCAAACGGAATTCCCAATAACCTGATGCCTTTCATTACTCAGACTGCAGCTGGAATTCGCAGAGAATTAAAAGTCTTTGGAAACGATTACGCAACAGAAGACGGTACCGCGATCAGAGATTATATCCACGTTGTTGATTTGGCAAAAGCCCATGTGGCGGCCTTAAAACGATTGGTCGCAGGAAATTCAGAGTCTAAATTTGAAATTTTCAATTTGGGAACGGGAATTGGATATTCAGTTTTAGAGGTAATTAACTCCTTTGAAAAAACAAATAACCTTTCATTAAAATACAGTTTCGCACCGAGAAGAAATGGTGATGTTCCTGCCATGTATGCCAATGCTGAAAAAGCAAATGAGGCCCTTAACTGGGAAGCAGAATTAAATTTAGATAAAATGACACATTCCTCTTGGGAATGGGAAAAGCAAGTTAGAAACATAAACTAGAAAAATGAACGCAGTTTTAGAGGATCATCCACATAGAAGATTCAATATTCTTACGGAAGAATGGGTGTTGGTAAGCCCTCACAGAACCAAAAGACCTTGGCAAGGAAAGAAAGAAAGCAATGAAAAGAAGGACCAAATCTCATACGATCCAGAATGCTTTTTATGTCCGACCAACTCCAGAATTAACGGTGAAGAGAATCCTGACTACACGGGGACCAATGTTTTTACAAACGACTTCGGAGCACTTTTAAAGGACACTCCAAAATTTGACTATAACAAAGGATTACTAAAAGCAGAAAGTGAAAATGGAATCTGCAAGGTAATCTGCTTCTCCCCCGATCATTCAAAAACACTACCTGATTTAACAACCGAAGAAATCACAAGAGTTATCAGTACTTGGCAAAATGAATACAAAGAATTAGGAGCAATATCAAATATCAACTACGTACAGATTTTTGAAAACAAAGGAAGTATTATGGGGTGTAGCAACCCACACCCTCACGGACAAATCTGGGCACAACACTCGATTCCTACAGAAATTGAGAAAAAAACAAAAACGCAAAGAGCTTTCTACAACAAAGAAGGAAACAGCTTATTGGGAAGCTATTTAAATCAAGAAATTGAAGCGCAGGAAAGAATCATTTCTGAAAACAAACATTTTATTACTTTAGTGCCTTTTTGGGCAGTATGGCCTTATGAAGCCATGATAGTTCCTAAGAAAAAAATGGCGCATATCAACGAAATGTCTCAAGAGGAAAAAGAAGCATTTGCCGACCAATTAAAAACATTAACTCAGAAATACGACAAACTTTTTGATACTTCATTTCCATATTCAGCGGGAATTCATCAGGCACCAACTGATGGAATTGAGTATAAAGAATGGCACTGGCATATGAGCTTCTATCCGCCATTATTGCGTTCTGCAACTGTAAAAAAATTCATGGTAGGCTACGAAATGTTCGCAATGCCACAAAGAGATGTAACAGCAGAATTTGCTGCTAAACAATTAAAAGACTTATAAACCTATGGAAACAAATTACGACTTAGTAGTTTCTTCACCGGGAAGAATCAATATCATTGGAGAGCATACAGATTATAACAACGGATTTGTATTGCCAACTGCAATCGATAAAGAAATCATTTTCAAATTCAAAAAGCACGACAATCCAGACAATTGTACCGTAAGAAGTATCAATTTCGACACCAGTTTTTCATTCAGCTTAAACGATGTTAAGCCAGGTGAAAAGCAATGGGCGAATTACATTCTGGGTGTCATTTATGAAATCCAGCAACTGACAGATAAATTAGGTGGATTCGATTGCTCGTTGAGTAGTGATATTCCCGTAGGTTCGGGAATTAGCTCTTCCGCAGCATTGGAATGTGGATTGGCATATGGTTTGAACGATTTATACAACTTAGGATTAACAAAGCTTCAGATTGTAGAAATAGGACAACGTGCAGAACACAATTATGTAGGAACAAAATGTGGAATCATGGATCAGTTTGCGTCAGTAATGAGTAAAAAAGATCACGTGATTTTATTGGATTGTGCTTCACTTGAATATGAGTATGTTCCTATTCATATTGCGCCTTACAAACTTTTACTTTTAAATACCAACGTTTCTCATAACCTTGCTTCAGGTGAATACAATACCAGAAGAGCACAGTGTGAAGCCGGTGTAGCTGAAATTCAAAAAAAATATCCAGAGGTGACTTCGTTAAGAGATGTTTCTCTCGCTATGCTTTCTGAATTTAAAGACTCTCTTTCTGAAGTTGTTTACAGACGCTGTTCATATGTCATTAATGAAAAAGAACGTGTTATGGGAGCTGTTGAAGCTCTTAAAGGAAATAACCTAAAAGCACTAGGAAACTTCATGTATGAAACTCATGAAGGGTTATCGAAAGATTACGAAGTAAGTTGTCCTGAACTGGATTTCTTGGTAGAATTTTCAAAAGACTATCCGCAAGTGCTAGGAGCACGCATGATGGGTGGTGGATTCGGTGGATGTACTTTGAATATCATTCATCCAGATGCCATAGCTGAATTTACAGCTGCTGCTGAAAAAGCTTATTACGACAAGTTTCAAATCAAACTAACCTACTTTGAAGCTTTACCTCGAGAAGGAACCAACATTTTATAATAAACTAACAACAAATCAACCATGACGACGAATTTTGAATTTTTAGACTACCTGATTTTCATTTCCTATGCGGTACTGATTTTAGGAGTAGGTCTATATGTATCAAGAGACAAAAAAGGAGTTGAAAAAAATGCTGAGGATTATTTCTTGGCAAGTAAATCACTTCCCTGGTGGGCTATTGGTGCTTCACTTATTGCAGCCAATATCTCTGCCGAACAATTTATTGGAATGTCAGGATCTGGGTTCGCCCTTGGTCTTGCCATTGCATCTTATGAATGGATGGCTGCTATCACCTTAATCATAGTAGGAAAGTATTTCTTACCAATTTTTATTGAAAAAGGATTGTATACCATTCCTGAGTTCGTAGAAAAACGATACTCTAATAACTTAAAAACCATCTTAGCAGTTTTCTGGATTGCCTTGTATGTATTTGTAAACTTAGCATCTGTATTGTACTTAGGAGCACTTGCTCTTGAAACCATCATGGGAATCCCAATGATATATGGTGTTATTGGACTGGCATTATTTGCCGCTGCATATTCATTGTACGGAGGACTTTCAGCCGTAGCTTGGACCGATGTAATTCAGGTGATTTTCTTAGTGCTTGGAGGGTTGTTTACAACCTACTTGGCGTTAGACACAGTTTCTGGAGGAGAAGGTGTAATGGCTGGTCTGAAAACGGTATACGATGCTGCCCCAGATCGTTTTGCTATGATACTCGACAAATCGAATCCTGAATACCAAAACCTTCCTGGTATTGGAGTATTGGTTGGAGGACTTTGGGTTGCAAATCTCTATTACTGGGGATTCAATCAATACATTATCCAAAGGACTTTAGCCGCTAAATCCCTAAGAGAATCTCAAAAAGGGATCTTGATGGCGGCTTTCTTGAAATTAATCATTCCTGTAATTGTTGTAGTGCCAGGTATTGCTGCTTATGTAATGGTGAACGACCCTGAAATTTTAGCAAGCTTAGGTGATGCAGGACAAAACAATTTACCTTCATTGCAACAAGCGGACAAAGCATATCCTTGGTTATTGCAATTCTTACCAACTGGACTTAAAGGTGTGGCATTTGCTGCTTTAGCAGCTGCTATTGTTTCTTCTTTAGCATCCATGTTGAATTCAACTTCAACAATCTTCACTATGGATATCTACAAGGAGTATATCAATAAAAATGCAAGCGATAAGCAAACAGTGAACATGGGACGTTTGTCTGCTACCGTTGCTTTAATAATTGCAAGTATAATGGCCCCTCTTTTAGGAGGAATCGATCAGGCATTCCAGTTCATTCAAGAATATACAGGACTCGTTTCTCCTGGTATCTTAGCGGTATTTATGTTAGGTTTATTCTGGAAAAAAACAAGTAACAAAGGAGCTATTATTGGAGCCTTAGTTTCAATTCCAATTGCATTATTGTTTAAAATGACAACCATGCCATGGATGGACCAAATGGGTTATACATGTATCTTAACTGCCCTCGCAATTGTGCTCGTAAGTTTAGCTGACAACAAAGGAAAAGACGACGAAAAAGGTATTTCAATCAAAAAAGGATTGTTCAATACGAGTCCGACCTACAACATCGGAGCTTTTATCATTATGATTATTCTTGCAGTATTGTATGCCTTACTTTGGAAGTAGATCATTTAACCTCAAAAATAAAAAGCCATTTGAATCCGTTCAAATGGCTTTTTTTTGACTAGTGCCTTAAATCTGAATTAAAAAAAATGTTGCAAAAAAAAAACACAAACCCTAACTTGATGATTATAAGATGTTTCACCTTAAATAAAAGAATATATGAGAAATCTAGTTGTTATTTTGATTTTAGTATTTGGAACAACACGTATCCATGCCCAAACAGCTGAAGAATTAAAAGCACTTCAAAAACCTAAAAAAGATTCTATTGCAACCCTGCAAGCTGAAGTTGATGCATTGCAAAATCAGATTGATGCTCTTCCTGGATGGAAAACTGGTGCTTTTGGAACTATAGGTGTGAACATTTCTGGATTCGACAATTGGTTTTCTAAAGGGACCCCAAATTCTTCTGCAGGTAACATAGGATTCACACTCAATGCATTTGCGAACTTAACGCAGGAGAAATTTTTCTGGAGAAATTCGATGAATATGAATCTAGCCTGGGTGAAATTTGATGATAAAGATGACCCAACAGATAATTCTGACTATGAAGAAGCGAATGACATCTTTAGTATCACATCTTTATATGGGAGAAATATTGGTAAATCTTTTGCTATTTCAACACTAGCTGAATACAGATCTACCCTGCTTAGCAACTTTAATGACCCGGGTTATCTGGACCTTGGAGTCGGAGGTACATGGACTCCTGTAACAGATATGATCATCGTAATTCACCCTTTGAACTACAATTTTGTTTTTAGTAAAGGGGAATCAAATTTTGAATCTTCTTTAGGAGCGAAAATTGTAGCTGACTATACCAGAAAATTTGGAGCCTTGAATTTAAAAACGAATTTTACAAGTTTCGTGAGCTATGAAGATTCGAACTACTCAAACTGGACCTGGATTAATACTTTTGGCTATACGCTTTGGAAGGGTATTGGAGTTGGATTTGATTTCGGTCTGCGCAAAAACAAGCAAGAAGCACTGAACTTCGCTTTAGATAGTGATGAAAACGCTACATTCGATTCGATTGACAACGAGTTACAAACATACTGGATGTTTGGATTGAATTATTCGTTTTAGAGTAGGACTCATTTAATAACAACTAGTGTCGCTCTTGCTTCGAAATTGAGTTGATAAAATAAAAAAGCCACGTCATTTGGGGTGGTTTTTTTAAATGAAAGGATTACTCATCTCAATCAGCATCCCAACATATTCTGGTGGAGCAAACATCTAAAGCCTCACAAGCTATCGCTTGTAGTCTTTTTTAATCCCCTTTCACTTTTGAAAACAACTTCCACGGGATTATTCGCTTCGCTCATGATCCCTAATTAGTCTCATTACACAAACATATAAAGCCT
>CAXQVI010000004.1:0-24675 GCA_964227255.1 Flavobacteriaceae bacterium | reverse complement strand
ATGAGAACGACGGGATTTATTCATGTGTCAAAAATACACCTTTCTATAAGAGCAGGAAGAAGAATAGGAATTGATTCCTGCTATATTACTATCAAAACATCCTATTTAACATAATATAAATTATAGTGCAATAATTAGGAAAACAACATATACGCAGTATTTTATATAATGTCAGATATAACCACATGCTAATGTTTTATATCGTATGACATTATGCAAAAGTTGTTTCTGTTATCATCCTCTGCATGATCTATAAAAGTTCATTCTTATCTTATCCTAATCACTTCTCGATACAATTTTCTGCGAAAACCACTCGAAGTGACTCATTAATGATATTCTCACAAATCGCATATTCTGTACCATCGCCCAGAAAATTTGAAATATGCGAATCTCAGCGCTTAGCATTTTAGATATTTTTGAAAGATAATTTTTTCAATTATCGCTCTTCACCACAATTTTTTTCGAAATTCACCCGAAGCGATTCACATGTCACATCCACTTATGCATACTCTTGTATTTAACATAATGTAAAGTGGAAACCTTCATTAAAAGATTTCCACTTTACAAAATTACTAGTACACAGTTATTTTATTTCCTTGCTGAGTTCGATTGGTTCATTTTTTTCAAACAAGTCATAAATAATAGCTTTCTTGTCTTCAGGAGTTTCAGCTCTTAAATACTCCAATAATTCATTAGATGTCACATAGTTATTTGTGGTTGATTTTATATGCCCGGTATGACTCCTCCAATCATCAATAAATCGTTTTAAGGCCTTGT
The DNA here is from genome assembly GCA_964227255.1 of Flavobacteriaceae bacterium. GTDB lineage: Bacteria > Bacteroidota > Bacteroidia > Flavobacteriales > Flavobacteriaceae > Lutibacter. The sequence goes on along the minus strand of CAXQVI010000004.1, from coordinate 23,898 downwards.
TAACTCGCTCCTCTCCTATTAATTCCTGTAATTTATACATGGCAATAGCTCCTTTATTGTAGTACACAAAATCTTGATTTTCCACCAAGGCAAGTGATGGTTCTGAAATTGCTTTTTTTCGTTCTCTATCATAGATTTCCTGTTGTAATTCTAAGAATTGATCCACTTTTTCCTGAGAGAATTGTTGCTTTAAAACCATGATTGCCGCGTACTGCGATAAAGTTTCCAAAATAAAATTACGTCCCTGTACATTAGCAGCTTCTACTTGCATTCCAAACCATTGATGTGCTACCTCATGAGCAGTGATATAAAAAGCCATATCAACATCCGTCGCATCGTCGATATCCAATACAAATCCTAATGCCTCCGAAAATGTAATAGTCCCCGGTAACGACTGGGCAAAATCTGAATATCGGGGTGTCTCCATGATCCGTAAATGATCATACTGATACGGACTGAAATTTTTACTGAAATAGGTTAAAGAGGCCTTCATACCTTCAAACATTCTGTCAATATTGTACCCGTGGTTTTCATGATAAAAAATTTCCAAACTTACCGTATTTGAAGATGAGCTGGCCCCTTTCCAATGATCCGATTCCACCTCATATTCCGCAGAAACAATTGAATAAAAATTTATGATTGGTTGATCTGATTTATAATGAAAATAATTGCGTTTACCTTGAGTCCATTTTTTAACTAATCTCCCTGAAGTAATAGCAGTTTGATACTCATTCGTGCCAATAACAATATTCAAATTGATTCCGTCAGAATCGCCGCCAGAACGTGCATTTATTAACTCTTTTAAATCATTAATTTCACTTTTACTTTGTCTCGGTTTTAATCCCATTTCCAGGCGTAAATCAGCATCATTTAATTCATAATTGTTATTATAACCGAGGGTTGGAAACACATTGTTATTGAAAAAAGTACCATTAGAAACAAGCTCAGTGTCTGAATTATCATTTTCAAATCCTTTTGGATTATAAGTTTGTTCAAAGTCCATTTTTATAGACTTGTTTGGTTCTAAAGGTTTTGATAAATTGTAGATGATGTAGTCGAATTCACTGTAAGTTGAGTCAGGAACTGCTCCCCCTTCAAAAGCAACGTTTTTAAGAGTTAAATGTGAAGCAATGCGCTTTTGAATATGGATTTCTCCAATGGCGCTATCTGTTGTGTTCTTCAAGAAATAGCTTCCCGAAATTGAATAGCTTCTGGTTTCAGGATACAGTTCAACAGCTACATCAACATCTGTTATTTTTGGTTGAGGGCTATATTCAAAAGATTTTAGTGTCTCTTCATATTTAGTTCTAAAGTTTTGTTCTTGTGAATTTGTCCAATAAGTATTTAGCACATTCGTATTGTAAAAGATATAGCAGCCAATCATCGTAAATACAGTCATTACAGAAATTCCAAAATAAAAAATTGGTTTTGAAATATCATGTTTAATTCCTCTGAGTCGTTTCCATAAATTCTTATGTGTTCCTCTGTTCATGATAAGCGCACTAAATATTAGAAGTAGTATTCCAAATACAATCCAATAAGCCTTCACCCATAAATATGGTTTCAGAAAATGCCCATAACTATTCATGTCGGAGTATGTCCCAAGTGGTTTCCCTCCGAATTTATAGAGATTATGATTAAACCCTAAAAATTCAGAAGCGATATTGAAAATGAAAAATGCCAGAGTTAATAAGATTCCAATGAACTTGTTATTACTAACTACCTGGAAGAGAAATGCTATAAAGGTGTAAAGCATTAAAAATGGAAATATTTCTATAAAAAATCCCGAGAAATAGCTGTTTAATTCAAAATTATAATAGCCTTTGCTAATCTGAAAAAGTATTCCAGCCAGAATCAAGCTCAACATCAATACTACATAGATAACATTAAGGGCTATGAACTTACTCGATAAAGTTATCAGGTTCGAAATTGGTGTGACGTCATTTAATAAAAACTGTTTACTATTACGCTCTTTCCAAATAAGTTCCCCGGAATAGAACAACAGAATAATTATGAAGAAATAAAGCGACATTTCTTGAAGCTCTGCGATAATAAAATGTGTTGCGGGATAACTGTCTACACCGTATACAGTTCCTAAATTCACCGAGTTAATAAGAATGATAATCATACCGCAGATCACAATGGCCCAGAAGGACGTTTCTTTTAATAGTGCTTTTGCATAGAATTTAGAGAGTTCATACAACTGAATGCACTGTTCTTTAAATCTAAAACCAATTGTTGCCTTTGGAATGGAAATAATTGCATAAGATCCATTCTTTGCAGTCGTTTTGGGCTTATTCATTACTTTTTTAGGCTTTTTAGCGAGCGCACTAAATGAGAACATTTTATAACCAAAAAACGATACAGCAAGTCCTATAGCAACCCAAAGTAATTTGTTGTGCAAAATGATTCCGCTCAAAGAAATCCCTGTAATATTTAATTCTGACACCTCCCAATCTTTTACAAACTGTGTAATAGTTGTAAGTGAGAACGGATCTAATATTCCTTGTAAATATTCATTTGAGATTGCTTTAGTGAGTAAGAATATTACAAATACAACGATGCCTTGAGTATATACAATCAACATCTTTTTACTTAACATTCCTGTCACAAAAAAGACGCAAGCCCCAAAGAATAAAGTAGGTAACACAATTATTGCGAAGGACTGAAAATAGACCAAGGCATTAAAAAACAACATTTCTTCTTCTTTATGCCAGGACATTTGTGATCCTAACATCATTCCAAATAGTAAACCTCCAAAGATGAATAACAAAACGGTAAAAGATCCTAAAAACCTACCTAATAAATAATCTCGTTTGGTAATTGGATTTACAAACAACAAAGATTCGGTGTCGTATTGAAAATCACGTAATACAGGAACTCCCATAATCATAGACACCATTAGCATGAATATTCCCGTAAGGGCTCCCATCGTTTTGGCGATGATTACAGGTGCATTTTTTTTCATTAATCCAAGTTCAGCTCCTTGAAAGATAAAATCAACTCCGACAATTGAAAACAACAACAGAAACAGGAAGAACACATACGTTTCTGCTCGTCTCATTCTATATGCCAGTTCAAATTTGAATATTTCGTACCACATAGTAATTTGGTTTATAGGTTAATTTGAGAGAAATACACATCTTCCAGACTGGATTCGACAGCTTCAAAACCGTTATTTGGGATTGTATCGCTAAAAATTTGGATTACTGGCTTTCCAAGGAATAGTTTGTCATTAATAACTGCATAATGCTTCTTATAGGATTCCAACTCTGACCTGTCAATTGTCTTTTGAAATATCTTTCCATTCAATTCATCAATGAGCTTCAGTGGATTTCCTTTTAAAACAACTTTCCCTTTATTGATAATTGCCATATTAGTGCATAGTTCTTTGATATCGTCCACTATATGAGTTGATAAAATAACTATGGTATTCTCAGCAATTTCACTAAGAAGATTGTAAAAACGATTGCGCTCTTTAGGATCTAATCCAGCAGTTGGTTCATCCACAATTAACAATTTCGGACTATTCAATAGAGCCTGAGCAATGCCAAAGCGTTGCTTCATTCCTCCAGAATAGCCTCCCAGGTTTTGTTTTCTCACTTCATACAAATTGGTTCTGTGCAATAAGGCATGTACAATCTCTTTTCGCTCGATTTTATTTGTGATACCTTTTAAAACCGCCAAATGATTCAATAAAGCTTCAGCCGACATCTTAGGGTATACTCCGAATTGTTGTGGCAAATAACCCAGAAGTTTTCTTACCTCATGCTTATGCGTTTTCACGTTCAAATCATTTAGCATTATTCTGCCTTGGTCAGCTTCTTGAAGGGTTACAATAGTCCGCATTAAAGTGGATTTTCCAGCTCCGTTCGGACCAAGCAAACCAAACATTCCTTTCGGAATTTCGAGCGAAACGTTTTGCAACGCCTTCACCCCGTTATCATAAGTTTTACTTAAATCGTCAATAATGAGTTTCATTCTATTCGTTTTAAAATTGATACGGCAAACCTATTTTGAAACTACTGATATAAAAAGCTTATGGGATGTAAGTCAGGCCTCATGTGACATTCCTATTCCATGGAACGTTAAAGGATGTTCATCCCTTGTTTTGATAAGTTTATATAAACATTTCATTCGTTTGTCAACTTATTTGTGGACTGCACTTAATTTGATTAATATTGACCTATGAAATTGAATTTTCCAACACGAAAGAAGCTGTTTTCCATCCGAATGCTTAGAATAGTATTGGCTGTAATTGGGATAGTTATAGTTTTATTTAATGATGTTTTTGGTAAAATTGAGGGATTTATAGAGTTCCTTTTATTATACTTTATCATAGTTTGCATAACAATTTTTCATTGGGTTTTTGTAAACATTAAAGCCATTATTAACTTAAAAAATGAAAAGACTAAAACTGAGTTGATGCATTTACAATCTCAAATAAATCCACATTTCTTTTTTAACATGCTGAACAATTTATATGGATTGGTTGATAAAGACAGTGAAAAGGCCAAACAGCTTATCTTAAAACTTTCTGATATGATGCGTTATAGTATTTATGACGGTCAAAAAGAATTTGTAACCTTAGAGGAAGAGATTGAATTCATCATTAATTATATCGAGCTTCATAAAATGCGGTATCATAAAAACATTGACATAAACTTTGATGTCGATGTTCAGGATCAACAATTGAAACTTATGCCCCTTCTTTTTATTATCTTGGTAGAAAATGCCTTTAAACATGGTGTAGAAGTTTTAAGAGATCATGCATTTATTAATATCGCTATCAAAACCGATCAAAAGGAATTGCTATTAAATGTTGAGAATAATTTCGATGAAAATGAAAAAAGTATCGGAGGAATTGGTTTGACAAACCTAAAAAGAAGACTGGAGTTAGTCTATCCAAAGAAACACAAACTGACGCAAAAAAGTGACAACAATATTTACACATCTAAACTTCAAATTAACTTATGATTAAGTATATAATTGTAGACGATGAACCTATTGCTCACGATATCATAAAAGGATATTGTGACGCATTACCTAACTTAAGTTTTGTGCAGGATTGCTACGATGCGATTGAAGCCATGGAATGTTTGCGAAACAATTCAGTTGACCTCATTTTCTTGGATCTAAATATGCCGAAGCTGAAAGGATTTGAATTTCTGAAGGCATTACCTAAAGCTCCAAAAGTTATTGTAACTACAGCTTATCAAGAACATGCTCTTGAGGGCTATGAGCTTAATATAGTAGACTATTTATTAAAACCTTTTAGTTTTGAACGTTTTATTAGGGCTATTAACAAGGTTGAAATTAAAAAAGAAACACCGAAAACACCCAATATTAAAAAAGAAGAAGAAAGTTTATTCTTGCGATCAAACAAAAAAATCGTTCAAGTAATAACAAGTGAGGTTTTATACATTGAAGCGACAGGGAATTATATTAAAATTGTTTCAAAAGACAATGAAATTCTGGTGAGAGAAAAGATATCTGATATCATCAATCTACTTCCTCAAAATGAATTTATTCAGGTTCACAAATCCTTTATAATTGCTAAGAAATATATCAACGAAATAGAAGGAAATCGCATTTTTATTAACGACTATGTAATTCCAGTCGGAAAAACTTATAAGTTAAATCTGAATAAATTGTTTCAATAAAAAATTAAAGGCCAGTAATCCTCTCCTGTATTATGAGATACGTTAGTACTTGCCTTTAAAAGATAAATGGTTGTGCTTTATTTATTCTTCAAATTCAAAACAGCTTTAGAATCAACCCAAAAGATTTCAGCATAATTCTCTTCAAATGTTTCTCCAAGTGTCATTCTGTGAAAAATAAAATACTTACCGTCTGGTGTGATACTTCCATAAGCATCTTCCTGACGAAAACTGATATACAAATCAGTATGTTATCGTTTTAATTATTTCTTAAAATCGCACCAAACAGGCAAAGAAATACTGCTATTTCCAGTAAATGTAATTTTAAGAGGAATTTCAGCATCTTTAATACTCTCGGTATTTACATCCCCTCCAGTTCCATAGTTAATCTGAGCGTTAAAGTTTTTATTGACATTTAGGACAAATACAAGACGACTCCCCTTTTCAATTTTCTTGCTTATTATTTTTGAATTTGAAAATGAAATTTGTGTTTTTTCATTTGGTTTCAATAGATTTCTTTGTTCTCTGTCTTTCGCATAACTCGCTCTTCCTATATAATAACTCAAATGAAAATATTTTCCCTCAGGAGTTAACTGATAAGCGATGACAGAGAAATCTACATCTTTTTTGTTGATGGAAAACTCCAGATTTCCAAAAAATGATCCGTTCATAATGACATCTTCTTGAAGTTCATCCGATTCAAAAATGAGTCCATCTTCTAAATTAATATTGTCACGCTCTAATGGCCATGGATAATACTCCATGTTCGTCATTGTAGAACGATCTTTAAAATCGACCGACAAACTTATTTCTGATTCGTTCTTCTCCTTTTTAAGTTCATAGAAGTCTCCTGTTTTGTCAGCGCTTAAATGAAAACTTAAAGTATCGTTTGTCATAGCGCTTAAACTAGGTTTATGCATCCATGTATCTGTATCCATTACCTGAAAATTCACCTTATCCTTTAAAATATCTGGCTTCTTCTCTCCTTTTAAAATATGATCAAACCACTGATATAAAAGGTCGCCTGAAATATTGATAAGCGCTGATTTATCTAATTTGTAATTACGCAGACTCTCTTCTGGCTTATTTTGGGCTGTCCAGTGGTCGTAAGGGCCAATTAATAAGTAATGATTTGCGTTGTTTACATATTTATTATGCTCGTCGAAATACCACATGGCTCCTCTTTGCGAGTCGTCGTAATAACCCGTTATCGTTAAAACCGGAATGTCGATTTTAGCAAACTCTTGCTTATATGGCATCATATTTTTCCAGTAGTCATCGTAGCTTGGGTGCGCCATATAACTGTTCCATAATTCATTTACTTGTCCGTCTAGACTGTCCAGCTTATTAAAAGCAACGCCAGTTTGGTACCAGGTATTTTTTAGGTTATTCCAGCGATTGTAATCCCAAGCTGCTTCAAAATCAAGAAACTTGTTATTCGTCACATAATAATACCATGAATATGAATAGTTATGCAATACATTGTTTTCCATTGGATAATCAATTCCCGGTGCAATAGATACCATTGGGACAATCGTTTTTAATGCCGGATGCACTTTGTGTTTCATGGAAGCCCATTGCGTAAAACCAGTATAACTTCCACCGAACATTCCAACTTTTTGGTTAGACCATGACTGTTTGCTAATCCAGTCAATTGCTTCGTATACATCACTTTGCTCGTACTCCAAAGGCCTTACCTGGCCTCTACTCTTCCTCTTCCCTCTGGTATTGGTAATGACTCCGTGATAACCTTTAGAAGCTGCCAACATAGCCCCGGATTCATTGGCTCCAGCATAAATGGAAGCAATTAGTATAGCCGCTTTTTGGGTATTTGAACTTCCTCTTCGTTGAACCAAAATCATCGGAATTTCTGCTCCATCTTTAGTTGGAATTACAATACTATCATTGACAATATATCTGCGTTCGTGATCTTTTTTGATTTCTTCAAAAACAATAGGTCTGCTCGAAGCGAATACTGTCTTTAAAAAATACTTCCTTACTAAGTTTTGAGTTGTTTCTTCTGATATTTCTTCCGTTGAAATACTATTATAAAATTGATCAAAATCAGAGCTATAATAGTCGGTTGCATCTCTTAGAATTAACGTTTTATCCAAATTAATCACATGGAAATCATCTGATTCTTTTAAGTACTTCTCGTAAGAACTCTTAAAGGACTCTTCAAAGTTTTTGGAAAGTTTAGCCTTCACATAGTGCAAGTACATATCTAAATACAGACTTTCCTCCTTTGGTGTTTCTTTTATTCTTTTCTCAATAGTTACAAGGGCTTCTTCAAAGTTCTCACCAACCAATTGGAATTTAAACAGGTCCATATCGGACATATTTTGAGTGTCACTTGCCAATGTCAATTGCTTCATATGACTTGCAATTGCAACTGAATCTGTCAGGGCTAATTTTTCAAATGCTATTTCTTGAGCAAAAGAAGTAATACTACTTGCAATAATAACTAGGATCAAAAATGATTTTTTCATTGTTTATTGTTTAAAATTGAAAGTATGCGTTATTACTTTTCATTTGGATTTGAATATTTGATTAACTCTTCAGTATAAGAAAATCCTTCCTGAACCTGGGTCATTTTAATGAAGTTCTTGACTTTAGGAGCATAAACCCATACATCATCTGTCTTTGCATTCAGTCCATTTGAATTGGTAATTGCCCCTTTATATTCAATAGTATAAGCCATAAATGTACCTGCTTCCACAGTCACTTCTTCATAAGATATTACTTCAGCACCCTGACTCCATTTTCCTTTAATTCCCACAGCACTCGTAAATTCTGTTTCGTATTTCCATTTTTTACCTACTTCTAAAGGCCATTTAAATCGTGGTGTTTCACTTTCTTCTGGCTTTACTAGTTCAGAAACAGGGATGGTATCATTTCCAACGGTTATTCCTAATCCTCCTTTGAAATTAACAATTTCGCGGGCATCTTCTCCATTTGATCGTACTTCTCCTTGATCAGAAACTCCTTTGTATTTCCATACCCATGATTCTCCAATGGTGTAATCAGATAATTTTGGTTGTTCTGTTTTATAGGTTGTCAAATCTCCGCATGAAAGGAATAATCCAATTACAATTGCGTATAAAAGTTTTGAGATCAATAAGGTTGTTTTTAAATGATTCATAATGTAAAGTATTAATAAGTTTTTAGTCTTCATAAATTACTATGAAGCAAAGAAATGACACTTTTTAAAGATGAAAAACAGAAAGTACATAAGCGTAATTTTTCGTTTATAAGTGATTGTAATTTTATTAAATGAATACTTTTTTAAACAAAAAAAAGCAGTGTTTTAAACACTGCCAACCCATTAAATAATCAACCTACAGGTTGAAAATTTAAACAAATGATTTTATAAACTATTCCAATTTTTAAACTTCACCGATTGACGGCTTGAAACTTCGACCTTTTGTCCGATAGTTAGTTCTATATGAAGTCGGTTATTGAAATGAGGATGAATTTCTTTGATATAGTGAACATTGATAATCTGACTTCTGTTTACTCTGAAAAAGACAGTCGGATCGAGCTTCTTCTCCAGTAAATTGAGCGAGCGCTTTATCATTGCTTTTTGATCGCCAAAATAAAGACGTGCGTAATTCTCGAGAGATTCTATAAAGTGAATTTCTGAAAGGGGAATAAAATGACAGTTTTCTCCATCTTTTATAAAAATCTTTCTATGCATAGGAAGCACTTCAGATGTTACTTCAGCTTTTTTGAGCAATTCCTGTTTTACTTTTGCAATGGTTTTTTCAAAACGCTCTTCACGCAAAGGTTTAACCAAATAATCTAAAGCATTTAATTCAAAAGCTTTAACGGCGTATTGGTCATAGGCTGTTGTAAAAACCACTTCGGGAACAGAAGTCAATTCCTCTAACAAATCGAACCCAGTCTTTTGAGGCATATGAATGTCTAAAAACAGCACATCAGGTTCCTCCTGCTCAATAATTTCAATAGCGGAATCCACATTATTTGCTTCCCCGACTATGCGAAATTCCGGATGGTTCTTTAATGCCCGTTTCACTTCTTCCCTGGCCAAACGCTCATCATCAATTATTACGGTTTTAAATATTTTCATCTGCTTCGTTTGGTATTAGTATCGTCCCTTCGACTTTATTGCTTTCTATTTCCTTCAAGCTAAATGAAGCTTTGTCTTTGTATTGAATTTTTAAACGGTCTTTTAAATTCTTTAATCCGACACCCTCAGAATTTCCAGTTTCTATTTTACCCGGATTCTGAACTTTTATATAAATCTTGTTGTCTTTCTGATAAATATGAACACTTATTAAACCACCATCAATAAGCTTGTCAATTCCATGTTTAATGGCATTTTCAACTAATAATTGAATACTTAAAGTTGGAATTTTCTTATTTTCAAGCTCTTTTTCCAATTCAATTTCTATTTCCAGACGTTCTTCAAATCGCAGCTTTTCTAATTCGACATAATCATTTACTAAAGCAAGTTCTTCTTTAATAGTAATCAAGTCCTTATCCTTTTCATACAATGAAGAACGCAATAAATCGGACAATAAATCGATGGCTCTTCTGGCAGTTTTAGGATCCTCTTCGACCAATGATTTTATGGAATTTAACGAGTTAAATAAGAAATGTGGATTTAGTTGAGCCGACAAATTATCGAGTTGTGTTTGTTTGATTAATAATGACAATTCAGCGTTTTCACGGGCTGTTACCACTTCTTTTTGATAGTAATGATACAAGTGGTAAGCAAGTATCCAAATCGACATCAGCCTGAGTCCTGTAATTAATATTGGATTCCAATAGAAGATAGAATCAATTAAATTAACAGCATCATCTTTTATATTGGTCCAGAAAAAATACCATTTAATATTACAGATCACTACATATAAAACAGCAAGAATTAAGACGCTTGGAATAAGACGAAGCAATAATTTTTGGATGGGTAATTCATTCCACCCAGCTTTTAGGGCAAAGTTTCTATACATATGCGTCAGGAATATTCCTATTCCTACATCTAAAACATAGTTTAAGAATGTTTGACCGACCGTATAATTATCTCTGGTATAAACTGTATAGGCCCAATAAGTGGAAACTGTCCCCCAACCAATGATCTGGCAGACCCAATACAGCGTTTTCTTATTGATACTTTGCAATGTTTCCGAGTTGATTTTCATTCTTATACAAAGAAACACATTGCTTTCAAATATCAAAAGAGAAAGTACATAAACGATTACATGAAAGGATAAACGTTAGATTAATTGATTTTTTCTAATTACAGAATCACCAACAAACTAATTCCCTTGAATTCTTCTCCAAAGACTTTCCAGCAGGAATTTTCCATCTGTCCCTGTTTTAGGAACATCGGTTGCTGTTATTTTTCCATCTACTTCTTCAAGTTCATAGGAAAATGTGAAATAAGTAGAACCATCTCTTCTGGGAATTAAACCAAATCGCAGATCATTAAAATACCACTTACCTCCTTTTTGCTCCAGAATATACCAACCCTGACTAATTTTAATCATACGTTGCACATTTGGAAACTTTTCTAGCTCTTTTGAAATTGTTCTTTGTTTCGGATAAGATTTAAATTGAATCGGTTTATTATCAAAGAACGAATAATCGGCTATTAAATATGCATCTTCAGTATCAATATTCGCATTCCATAGCACTGTATTCATTGGAGACGGACGAGAGATCATATCCGAATATTCGATATTCTGTTCCTTCAGGGCTTGTTTCAACTGATTTTCAGCCATAGATTTAATGGCAGCAGTCGAAATCAGATAACAAGTCGATATCGTGAGTCCGAATCTATTTATTCTTCTTCTTTTTTCTGAATCTCTATTGTAAAATAGTACCATTACTGTACAAATCAAGAATGGTAAAGTGTACAACGGATCAATAACAAAAATTGAATTCAGAGCAACTCGCATATCAAATGGCCAAAATAATTGGGTTCCCCAAGTGGTAAATCCGTCGAGTAACGGATGCGTAAAAAGTCCTAGAAAGAAAAGTTTAGCCCAGGGTTTCCAGCCCAAATTCGATTTGCGTTCTATTTTATTTACCAACCAACCCAAGATGGGCGATAGCAAAATACAAAACAAAAAAGAATGACTAAATCCACGGTGCCATTCAATAGCCGTAATTGTATCAGTAAAAGCACCTACTAAGACATCTAAATCAGGTATAGTTCCGGCAATAGCACCATAAAGCAAGGCTTTATTTCCGACTTTCTTTCCTAAAACGGCCTCTCCTACTGCAGCTCCAAGAACAATCTGGGTTAATGAATCCAATTTTAATTAGTTTGAAGCGAAAATAGTGTTTTTATTCAGATGTTTTTAATACTACATCTGTATTCCATACTGACTTTCAATTGGTCCTGGAATTTCGTCTTCGTTATCCTCTATCATTTGTCGGATATCAATTTCAATCCCACGAGCCATGGTAGTTATTGGTACATCATTCGCAATCCCTTCAAAAGGATTTTCAGAAACTTCTCCAATGCGCTCCATGGTATGAAATACCCATGAAATAATAACGCTAAATGGAATGGTAAACCACACAAAGTGCTCGCCAATCAATTGAACAAAAAGTTGATATCCTCCGACTGAAACATGCTCAATAATCTCTTCTCCGATTTTATCAAATTCATGCATCATACCATAAGGCATTAAAATTACAAATATCCAGATAAAGAAACGGTTTAAAGTCGCGAACTGCCTGGGATACGGGAAGTTTTTGATGCGTTCAGCTTTCCCTTGAAGTGTAAATAATTCGACCATCAATTGTTCCATTTCTAAAAAGGAGAATTCCCAAATATGTCCGCTTTCCTTTAACTTTCGAAGTTGCTTAGATTGCAAGTTTATGCAGGCTGTTTGTTTATTGTTTTTACTTAAAATATATTTTTTGTCATCTTCGGAAACATATCCTTCGAGCTCCTCTTCCAAAGAATATTTTAGTTCATGTACATTTATAAGCTTCATATATTCCTGATCCGATTTATTCTTTCTTGAAATTTCCCAAGGCTTATGCGCTCTTAAAGCATGTCGCAACGACGTCATCCACGCAACATGTCGCATGATTAATTCCTTTCTGATTTTAAAGAGTTCTTTTTCTGTGTATCCCAAGTTGGCATGTTCATTATTGATAAAATCGTTTACCATGATGGCAAAAGAACGACTCGCATTGACAATCCCTCCCCAAATCTTACGAGCTTCCCATAAGCGTCCATAAGAAGCATTGTTTTTAAATGAAATGATAAAGGCAAGTGCGGTACCTACCAATCCAATTGGTAACCATGGTAGGTGCAGCCAATACCAATGCAATTGGGTATAAAGCAATACAGGAATAGTGGATAGCACGATGAAAATAAAAGTGTGCCGCCGTGTCCAACGGAACATCTCCTTAATAGTGTAATTTCTTCTAGTTAGCATAAGATTATTATAGATTTAAAGAATAGAATCTATTAAATTCAATTACAATGTAATGTAAAATACTGAATACTAAAAACCTGAAATTACACCTATTAACTGTTGTTCTATTTCTGAAATAACTTTCTCAATAATTATTTAATTACAAATAATCGATAATAATTGATTTTCTCATAGATGTCTTACTTTATAATTTGATTAAGTTGACCCAACTTAATGAGTTTTTTTATTTAATTCTAAAAATATTATCCGTAAAATTCTCATCAGAACGTGTCCCATAAGCATCTATTGCAACAAAAGATGGCTTTTCCTTCACTTTAATAATTAGTTGGGTTTGTTCTTTGTTGAATATATAATCTGACAAGTGGATTGGGAATTCATTTACACCGTATTCTTTTGGGTGCTTTCCAAACAATCCTATTTTTATCGGTTCATTAATACCAATTTCCGATTCACTACCATCATGGTTTGTTAAGAACCTTTTTGTATCCAGATCAATGCTCACTTCAAACAGACCTTCATTGTTCTTTTTAGAAATGTGTGCATCTTCAATTTTTAAATCGTATCGAATGACCTTCTTAAACCAATCATTTATAAGTTCATGCTTCTCAGTCGATGAAATCGCATATAGTTCATTAAGTAGATCTATCGTTGTAACTTCCAGGTTTTTTGAATTCCTGTGCTTATCTGTAATTGATTTAAGTACATGATTGATTTTATCTTCTCCGATTAAATCTCTTAGTGCCATCAATACTGTCATGGCCTTACCGTATGAAATATAATCCTGACCTTCTATCAAGTATACGGGTGGCTCAAGGTTCCCATCAAAGGCTCTATAAGTGAAATACCTACTTCTAGCATTTTCACTAAGGGTGTAAATGGCTCTTTTCCCATACAACCTTTCCATGATTACTGCTTCTGTGTACTTCGCCAATCCCTCTACAAATAATGACCCTCCTGCAATTGGTTTTGGTGATAAGGTATGTCCCCACCACTGATGAGCGATTTCATGAATAGTTCTTTTTGCAACTAAATCAAATGTGTTTTCATCGCTCACATCCGACAAATACAAATTATCCTCTACCATGCATATCATTCCTGGATGTGCGAACCCTCCAAAATTCCAATGCGAAGGCACTTCTGCAATTCGGACATGGTCAAAAGGAAACTTTCCAAAGTTTTCTTCACAGTAATCTAATGTATGAACAACACTTTGTTCAATATTTTCTATGTTGAATCCGTGGTTTTGATCATAATATTGTTCTATGGAAATCCCATTATGAGAAATGGTCCTAGTTGCATAATCTCCTGAAAAATATGCAAAAGAAGGTAATACCTTCCCATCAGTTTTATAGTGGTAGTAGTTTCTGTTATTTTCGGACCAATGCTTAAGTAAACTTCCCGAACTTAATGCAATTTGATTGTTATCCGTGGAAACAATCGTTTCAAATATTTGTTTTTCATTTTTGACTTCTTCTAAAATAACATGTCCTTCAGTTGCAACCTCTTCCACACGGCGAGCTAAACCTCGTTTTTCACGTTCAAGGTTGTTTTTAATTTCATAACTTGTAGTATAGCCTAAAATTGGCTCAAAGCTTCGATGCATTAAATAGCTTCCGTTCTCAACGATCGCATAATCTTCGTCATATCCTTTCAATTCTTGCTTTAATTTAAAATTCAACTGTACAGAATCGTTTGGCTTGATAGCATTCTCAAATTGAAAAAGGTAAATACCCATATCTGAATTGCGTTCAATTAGCTTTCCTCCTTCTATACCTACATGAGTTAAAGGGATTCTTTCCGTAATAAATATTTCAGAAAGTGGGTGTTCGCTTTTATTTTTTAACATGAAATCAGCCTCAACCGAATATACCCCTTGTTTTGGATAGAAATCAACCTTCGTCTTTCTTGATACCGGGAATGGTCGTTCCAAATTTTCGTATGATTTGTAATTTCGTTCATAGGTTTCTCTAAAATCGAGCTGGTCCTTAATCGTGGTATATTCTGATACTATATTAGTGTTATAAAAAACTATTCCAGCGGCCCCAAAGAATACCATGATTAAAATTGAGAATACAATTTGGTTTGACTTAGTGTTGTTTTTTAGATGTTGAATCTTCTCTTTGAAATCGGATACCAATCCTCTATTCCACATTTTGAATGAAATGGCAGTCAATAGCAACCCAAAAGCCATCCAGTATATCGCTAAATGATGGAATAAATGTGGACCATCGTAAAACCCTCTTACATTTGAATATGAAACGCGAGGCATAAAACCAAGACTTGTTAAGGGATGTTCAAGCCCTAAGACATCTGATTTTATCGAAGACAATACAATCAGACCAAATAACCCCATACCTACAAACTTATTTTTCACAAGATTATTGACAAAAAATGCAATCATACAATAAACTGCAAGTGGTAAACCATAATAGTAAAACATTGAAGCATACACAGGAAATTCCAAATTTGTATATCCTGACCCAACTTGGAATGCTATACAAGTAACTATTCCTGAGACTATCAAAATAAAAGGCAATGCAAGCAATGCAGTGAACTTTGAAAGAAAGAAAACCCAATTTTTTATTGGAATAGCATCAACAATTAAATTGAAATTAAGACTTCTTTCTTTCCATACAATTTCTGCACTGTAGAATAGAATAAGGATAAGACTGAAAAACGTCAATGGATTAACAATTAATTCGATTAATTTATTCGTAAATGGATAGACACTCACGCCATAATCTTCTCCTCTAATAATTCGAGCGTATAATTGAGAAGAAACAATAAATACCCAAATAAGCATTATCGCTATAAATGGTAGACTTTTAAAAACACCTTGCAGTTCTAATTTTAATAAGGAAATAAACGCCTTCAATTGACCTTTTAGGTTGTGAACAGGAGTATTCGACTTGTAGGCTATTAAGGGAGTATTTGTTTTATTTAGTGTTTTTTGTTTCTTAACTTTTTTAGTCGATGCACTAAATGAAAAGCACCCAAATGCAACCAGTAATAAGATCAAAGAAGCGACAACCCAAATAATTCTATTTTTCAAAAACAGTCCTGAAAATGAAACCAACTGATTGTTTTTTTGAAAAGCGGTCCAATATTGAGTTTGCTCGATAAAGGCTGCTATTCCAAAAGGGTCTGCAATGGCAGCCATTACCATATTTTCTGGTGAAGCCGGAACTGACTGAGCAATGATAGGTGAATTCAAATAGATCGAGCTAACAAAATACAGCATGTAAACAAATACAGCACCAACGTACGTAGCCAGGCTACTTTTAGTAAGCGCACTGACTGAAAATAAAATTGTAGTACATATAAAAATATTTGGTAACACAATATAAAACCATGGTTGAACATAAGTCAATAGCTGAAATTCACCCACACGCTCAAAATCTAAACCAGGAAATGAATTTCCAATAGCATATCCTATTAAAAAGGGAGTAAACGAAAGAACACTAAAGAAAAATGTTCCTAAGAACTTACTATAGAAGTAGTGACTTTTTTTTATAGAAGAACTAAATACCAGTCCGTCCATTTGATACGACTTATCTCTTAACATAGAACTAATAGCAAAAAACATAATGACAAATACGCTTCCCAAACTAAAAATACTCGTGTGAAAATAGACTTGATAAATGGAGTTGAAATCAACTCCTTTAGGAGCAAATCCTTGTTGTCCAATAAACATTCCTAATGCAAAAAAAAACAGCACAAAAAGTGGAAAGGCACGTTGTTTACGCTGATAAAAAACTTCGAATTGTAATAAATTTTTAAACATGGCTTATGCTTTTTGAAATGTTTGTTTGAAAAGAGTTGTAAAGTAATAATCCTCTAGATTTGGAATGATTTTCTCAAATCCCTCTTGTGGCTTATAATCTGATAAAACTCTTATCTGAGTTTCCCCAGCTACTAATTTTGTTGAAATAACATTAAATGCCTTCTTGTAGGCTTCTAAATCCTTCTTCGTGATGATTTTGGTCCATATTTTCCCTTCAATTGAAGCCACTAATTCCTTTGGACTTCCCTGTGAAATGATTCGTCCATCTGACAATATGGCCATCTTAGGACATAAATTTCGGACGTCTTCAACGATGTGAGTTGACAGAATAACAATTACATTTTCTCCTATTTCACTCAACAGATTCAGAAAGCGATTGCTCTCTTCAGGATCTAATCCTGCAGTTGGTTCATCAACAATTATTACCTGAGGATTTCCCAATAAAGCCTGTGCAATACCAAACCTTTGTCGCATCCCTCCTGAAAATGTATATACTGATTTTTTTCTATGCTGGTATAAATTGACTTGTTGCAACAGGGCTGTTACCTGCTTTTTGCGTTCTTTATGATCAATTACACCTTTTAAAACCGCAAGATGACTTAATAATTTTTCTGCAGAAATCTTGGGATAAACGCCGAATTCCTGAGGTAAGTACCCTAGGTTTTCACGGATATATTGTGGATTGGAGATAATATCAATTTCATTAAATGTAATTTCTCCTTCAGTAGGTTTTTGGAGAGATGCAATTGAGCGCATCAAGGTTGATTTACCAGCTCCGTTAGCTCCTAACAATCCAAACATCCCATTAGAGATTTCTACATTAATCCCGTTCAAAGCATTAACACCGTTTGAATAGGTTTTTGATAGATTTTTAATTTGTAAAGTATTCATGTCTGCTTATTTTTTGAATTCGATGAAGCAAACATAGATGCAAACCAATGGCCCAACTAATAAATATGACATACATAGCTGCTCTAAAGTCCTACAAAACAAAAACAAGTTTGAAACGGAGTTCATACAAAAAAAGAGCTTGTTTGTATCAAAAATTATAGCGTGTATCAAATATTTTGTCAACCCCGGTAATCATACTTACTTTTGAGTTATGATTCAGTTTCTAAAAAAATACAAGGCCTTTATCTTTGGGTTCATTATAATTATTCCGATTTTCAATCTATTAGGCTATTTAGACTTACTTATTATACCAGAAGAAAAGACCTATGAAATAGTTATCTACACTATTATTTGGGGTTTCATTATAGGTTTGCCTATTTATTATTTTGAAAACATAAAGAAAAAACGAGATTCCGTATTAATTGTATTAGGTCTTGTAGCAGTTTTTGTAGTTACAATAATCATAGACAATAAAATGCAAACACCGGACAATCCAATTACCTTAGCATTAATATCATCTTTCTGGATAGGATTTGTCTACCTTATAGTTCCAAAATTTATACGTAAATACTGGAAACTTATTGTATTAATATATGTGCCGCTTTTTGCATATTTCACTTACCTAAGATTGTTTTCGGGCGGTTTAGATGCTTATTTAGAAATTAAGAAGGAATTCCCGTTTTTTCTATTTTTTCTCCCTATTCCAGTTTTGTTTGTACTTTGGTTCTATGAACAATGGAAATGGTTGCAAAATTTAAAATCGGAAAAGGCGAAAGCAGAATTAGCCATGCTGCAAGCTCAGATTAATCCGCATTTCTTTTTTAATACTTTGAACAATCTTTATGCTTTGACCATAAAACATTCAGAGAAGGCACCAGAAGTCATTTTAAAGCTTTCAGACATGATGAGGTACACCATTTATGAAGGAAAAAAAGACTTGGTCCCTTTAAAAGACGAAATTCAGTACATCTCAAATTATATCGATTTACATTCCATCAGATATAAAAAATTTGTCCAAATTAGTTTTAATCAGAATGTGGATGACAACATCAAAGTCGCCCCATTACTTTTCATCATTTTAGTTGAGAACGCTTTTAAACATGGTGTTGATAGCCTATCAGAAAATGCTTTTATAACTATAAATTTAAATACTATTGAAGATCAACTGGAATTTATTTTAGAAAACAATTTTGATCCGAATGAAACTTCTGAAAGTAAAGGAATAGGATTGTCAAATCTAAAGCATCGATTGGATTTACTTTACAGAAAAAATTATACCTTGACAGAACAAGTTAAAGACTCTAATATATATAACGTACGATTAAAAATTCCATTTGATGCTTAAATATATCATTATAGACGACGAGCCCTTAGCACATGAAATCATAGAGGAATTTTGTAGTATGATTCCTCATATTTCACTGCAAGCAAATTGCTACAGTGCAATGGAAGCTATGAAATATTTAAATGAGCACTCAGTCGATTTTATGTTTCTGGATATTAATATGCCGAAATT
This sequence comes from Flavobacteriaceae bacterium, assembly GCA_964227255.1. Taxonomy (GTDB): domain Bacteria; phylum Bacteroidota; class Bacteroidia; order Flavobacteriales; family Flavobacteriaceae; genus Lutibacter. The sequence goes on along the minus strand of CAXQVI010000004.1, from coordinate 4,623 downwards.
AACAGGGCTAGATTTTATAAAAACACTTTCAAAACCTCCAAAAACAATCATTACTACCGCCTACAAGGAACATGCCTTGGAGGGGTATGAATTAAATGTCGTTGATTATCTTTTAAAACCATTTAGTTTCGACAGGCTAGTTAAGGCTGTCAATAAATTATCAGTTAAAGAGAATATTTCAAAAGTGGTTATTCAAAATGATTCTGCTAATAATTCTGTTGAAAGAATTTTCATAAAAGGAGATAAAAAGCAACATCAAATAATTTTAAAGGACTTGATATACATTGAAGCTTATGGTAATTACACCAAACTGTTTATTCAAAATGAAATGATTCTTTGCCATGAAAAAATATCTCATTTCGAGAGTATCTTAGATTCAAACAAATTTTTAAGAATCCATAAATCATTCATTGTTCAAGTCGAAAAAATAAAATTCATTGAAGGCAATAGAATAATTATAAATACTATCAAAATACCAATCGGACAAACCTACAAAAGTAGGGTAAGCAGTTTATTCAGCTAACCTGCATACTCGTTATTTCAAAGCTGCCTTCAAATTTTTAAATGCATTCTTAATTACTGATCTAGGAGAAGCTATATTCATTCGCATAAACTGTTCATGCCCTTCACCAAACCATTCTCCAGGAGCCAAACCAACCTTCGCGTTTTCAAATACGCGTTTTTTTAATGCGTCATTTGAGAATCCTAATCCACTAAAGTCCATCCATATTTGATAAGTCCCTTCTGGCTTAATAAGCTGTACCTGAGGTAATTCTCTTTCAATAAATTCTTCTATCCACGCATTTGTTTCACTTAAATAGGTTAAAAGTTCAGAAACCCACTCCCCTCCTTTTGTATAGGCTGCAATGGTAGCATAACCAGAGATTGAATTTCCATGATCTAAATACATACCACTGATTCTGGTTTTTAGCTTCTCGAATATTGCCTGATTTTCAGTGTAAAAAAATCCATTCGCGATACTGTGCATCCCAAAAGTCTTTGCTGGAGAACCTAAAATTGCGATGTGTTTTTGCCCTTCATCGAAAGATGTGATACTATTAAATTTTGAACCTTTATAAACAATATCTGAATGTATCTCATCACTTAAAATAATAACATCGTATTTGCTGGCTATAGTTAATAATTGTTGTATTTCTTCGCGATTCCAAACACGTCCGACAGGATTATGTGGATTGCAAAAAATCATGGTTTTCGGTTTGTGTTTCTTAAAAACTACCTCCAAACCCTCAAAATCCATGGAGTATTCTCCATTTTCTAAGTGCAAAGGGTTTACAATAACTTTCCTGTTTGCAGATTTAATGACTTTTTCGAATTGATGGTAAACTGGAGTCTGAATTACAACTGGGTCTCCTTCATTTATGAGTTCCTGAATAATAACTGATAAGGCAGTCAACACTCCAGTAGTCACCTGAATAAATCTCGCTGGTTGTAGCTTCAATTGGTGCCGATCAGCATTCCATTTAGCAATTGCATGTACCACATCTTTATGCGTATATTCATAGGAATACACTCCTCTATCAGCCACTTTGTGAATCTCTTCAGTAATAGCATCAGCTACCTTAAAATCCATATCTGCAATCCATAGAGGAACCAAATCGGTATAACCGATCATTGATTTTAAAAATAATTCATTGCTTTTTACAAAGTGGTTTCTCGATTGGTGTATTATGTCGAATGTGTTCACCTTAAGTATGATTAATCATGTTTGACTTAAAAAGCGAAGTTAACATAAATGACGAAGTCTTTAAGAGTTTCATTTATCTAATCAAAGAAAAGTGTCCTTGAAACAACATTCCATCTCCGAGATCTGCCTTGAACCAATAATCTGTCGAAGCTAAAATCTGACCATTAAACGTGCCATCCCAATAGGTTTTTTTCTCATTTAAAATTGCTAGTATTTTTCCAAATCTATCGAATATATAAATTTTATAGTTGGGAATATTATCAACACCAAGTAATTGCCATTTGTCGTTAAATCCATCATTATTAGGTGTGAAAAATCGAGGATAATCGATTAATGGAACCTGTCTAAAAAAAACGCCACAGCCTCCTATTTCCCTTCCATAAATCTGATATATGCCTCCAATCAGATCTTTGAATACTGAAGATTTCTGAAAGTTTATATTATCTAAAGAAAATTCATAGTCTACGCTTGGATCCAGTATTACCTCAATCTCATTTCTTCCCGATAATTGTCTTGTGGATATATTAATATCAGTATTCTTAAAAGTTTCAATTATATCAACACTAACATTTGCCGATTCTATTCCACATGGAGTTGTCACCGTATAAGTATACATCCCTGCAGTATCTTGTTTTGGATCAAACATATTGGTTCCGCTTTTAAGTTCTGGAAACCATGAGCCTCCTTTCATAGGACTGCCTTGTAGATAATCTGTCAAATCAATATTATTTATAGTATTGCAAACTATAGCTTTTCCATCTCCTCCTGCCGAAGGAGTTTCCAACACGTGAATATTAATGGTAGCACTCTTTTCGCAACTTCCATTACCAACGGTATAGGTATATGATCCAGAGTTATCTTCCGCTGGATTAAAAATATGCTGTCCGCTTTTCAGTGCAGGATTCCAATTACCCCCTGCATCAGGAATACCATTCAAGCTGTCGAATAAATTAATAGGGCTTGCGTTGGCGCAAATTTCTAATGAATTCCCAAAACCTGCATCAGGGGTTTCTATCAAATTTATTTTGACAGTTGAACTGCTGGTTCCACAATCTGAGCTTTGCACTGTATAGGTATAAACTCCAGCTATATCTTCCGCAGGATTAAACACATTAGTACCACTTTTAAAAGATGGATTCCATACACCATTTGAACTCGGATTTCCAGATAATTTATTTAATAAATCAATATGAGGTTCAGAAGTGCAAATAAATAATTCAGTATCTTCTCCAGCACTGGCATCTGTCACTTTAACCTCAAACCTCAGATAGTTTTCACAACCACAAATCTCATCTTCAAATTTAAAAATATACTGTCCCCCTTCATCTACCTCCGGATTAAAATCTCCATTATTAGCTGATAATTCAGGATACCATATTCCTTTGGAGGTTTTCAAATATCCAAATTTTTCAAATAGATTGATCGTTCCTTGTTGAGGACATAGTTCAATTGTTTCAATACCCAAAGTACTTTTATCTTCTGAAGGAGGAACGGATTCAGTCACACCTCTTTTCCAAATACTTTTTCTCCAAGTTCCAGCGAATATAATTCCAGATTTTATATGTATTTGAGTTGATACTATTTTTCCTAAGCCCTCACAAAATGGATAAAATACACGGTCATTTAAATCTGCAACGAAAACCCCTTGATCGGTTCCAATATATATATTACCACCCTCAATATCAACATCATATGTGGCATAATTATAAGAATCGAACTGCTCCCAAGATTTTCCCAAATTTGATGAAGTCATAATACCTTGAAATGTTGAAACGTATAAAATACCATCAATTAGCTTAAATGAATTAATTAGTTTAGGTTCATTAAAGGAAATATTTTTCCAAGTATTTCCTGAATCTTCAGATAAATACACTTCCGGAGTATGAGTCCCAAGTACAATCGAATTTCCATGAACAAATATCTTTGTAAAGGATGTATTCATTGGAAGTCCTTCGTTCTTCATTAATGTCCAGGTCTCTCCATTGTTAAAAGATGTATAAACACCTTTACCGGTTACTGCAGTAGCCACAATACTTTCATCACTGTCGATCGTCGAGGCAGGTTCATTAGGGCCTAAATCCATTTTTTTGGACCAGTTTTCTCCTTCATTTTCAGAAATAAAAATGCCTTCATAATTGGCCAATACCAAATTTTTTCCAGAATCCGTAATATCGTAATTGATTGTAGAGATGCCATTAGTTATGTCATGCCAACTATTACCATCATCAATTGATTTTAAAATCCCCAATGAGGAAACACTATATAAGTTACCTGAAAACTCTTTAATAGAATTAATTTCAATATCTATTGCATTAGTTTTTTTAAATGTCCAAGTAATTCCATTATCAGAGGAAACATAGGTTCCTTTAGAGGTACCCATATGCAAAAAGCCTTCTATGTTTTTTATAAAACTAATCGAATCGTCTGTTTGGGTGTTTTTGACTTTCACCCAATTGACTCCGTTGTCAATTGAGTAAAAATAAGTTCCTAAACTCGTATTTGCGTATACTGTGTTTTGCTCAATATCAAAAGAGAAAACAGTTGCCCCCAAGTTGTCGAAAGGTTTGAACTCCCAAGAATTTAATTCATCAAAACTAACAAATACCCCTCCTCTTGAACTCACTAAAAAATTATCTCCAATTACTTCCAAATCCAAAGGACCGTTCTTTCCGAAACTAGGAATGACTTTTTTTATCCACGTCTTCCCATTATCAATTGATTCATACAATCCACTTTTTTCTTCTCCAAGTGCATGAACTGCAGCATATAAACGCGATTGAAATGATATAAAATCCAATATTCCTCCATCATTAACATTCGTTATTTTTGAAAATTTCCATGTCTGTCCCAGGTCTTCAGAATGATAATACCCACCTTCTGACCATGAAGCGTAAATATGATCATCTATAAAACTCATA
>CAXQVI010000003.1:0-90483 GCA_964227255.1 Flavobacteriaceae bacterium | reverse complement strand
TGAGTTATTCATGGGCTACTTTAGATGGAAACATTGTATCAGGAGGCGCAACAGCGACACCAACAGTGGATGCACCAGGAACATATACAGTAACTGTAACAGATGCCGATAACGGATGTACAGATACAGCCGATGTAGTAATCACTCAAGATATCACTCCTCCATCTTCACCTATTAGTGGAGGAGACCAAGAGATTTGTGTAGATACTCAGAACGAGTACGATGGCTTGACTGCAACAGCGGCTGTGCCACAAGGTTCTAATCTTGTTTGGTACGGAAGTGTTAATGGAAATGATGAAGTTCAAGATCCTTCGTTATATGTAGTTGGTACTGTAACTTATTATGCGGAAAGCGTTAGTGAAGGAAATGGATGTAGTAGTGATAGCAGAACACCAGTTACGTTGACTATAAATGCAAACCCAATTGTAGATGCAGGTCCAGACAGAGTAATTACGTGTGATGTTGAACAACCTCAGCTAGTAGGTTCAGTTCAGGGAGGTGAAAATTTCATTTACCAATGGACAACACAAGATGGAAATATTGTAGCTGGTGGCGATACGTTAATGCCGTTAGTGGATATGGCTGGTACATATACATTAACTGCTACAAATACAAATACAAATTGTTCTTCAAGTGATGATGTAGTTGTTACTCAAAATACTTTAAAGCCAGTTGTGACAATATTAGCAAGTGATACTTTATTGACTTGTGAGCAAACAAGTGTTACGTTGACTGCAGTTGTTGAGCAGGTTCAAGGAAACCCAACTTTATTCTGGGACTTCGGAGGAAATGATATGGTGGTTGAAATTACTGAACCAGGAGAATATCTGGTAGTAGTTCATGACTCTGAGAATGGTTGTTATGGATATGATACGATAGTTATCGAGCAAGATATTACAGCACCAGATGTGGTTGTTACAGGAAATGAAGTACTGACTTGTGAAAATGAATCAGTGGTATTAGACGCTTCAACATCAGTTGTTCAGGGAGAAGCTTCATACTTATGGAGTACAGGTGAAACCACACCTTCAATTGAAGTTACAGAAGCAGGTAATTACAGCGTTGTTGTTACCGACTCTGGTAATGGATGCTCAACAGAAGAAATAGTAGAAGTTCAAGAAAATAAACAAGATCCAACAGTGGATGTTACTGCGAATGTGATGACATTAACTTGTACAGTTTTAACTTCAACACTTACTGCAAATGCAGGTGTTCAGGGTGAAGCAGCTTTCTTGTGGAGTAATGGAGCAACAACTTCATCTATTGAAGTATCTGAATCTGGAACATATAGTGTAATTGTTATTGATAGTGAAACTGGATGTTCTGCTGAAGGTCAAATTATGATTGAACAAGATGTAACAGCTCCAGATGCAGTAATCACTGGAAATGAAGAGTTGACTTGTGCTAATGAAACAGTTGTATTGGATGCATCTCAGTCATCTGGACAAGGAACACTAACATATGAATGGAGTACTGGAGCTACAACAGCAAGTATTGAGGTTACAGACCCAGGATCTTATTCAGTAACAATTACAGATGGTGCAAATGGTTGTACTGCTGTTGAAATGGTAGAGGTTACTCAAGATATTGCGCAACCAGAAGCTATTATAGTTGCAAGTGCAGACTTGTTGCCAATAGGAGGAACTATTACATTAGACGCTGGTACGTCAGCTGGAACAAACTTGACTTATTTATGGAGCACAGGTGAAACTTCTGCATCCATTGAAGTGACTGAACCAGGTAATTATACGGTAACGGTGACTGCTGAAAATGGTTGTTCAGATACAACTGAAATTACAGTTTCAGAAGAATTAGAACCTGACCCAACCGATCCGACTGTTGTAGTTGTAGGAAATGATCTTCTTACTTGTAATGTTGAAAGTATTGTATTAGATGCAAGTGGTTCAACAACCGCAAGTGGAGAAATTGAATTCTTATGGAATACAGGAGCAACCACTTCAAGTATTGTTGTAACAGATTCAGGAACATATACAGTTACAGTTACGGATCCTGTTGAAGGAACAAGTGTAGAAGAAGTAATTACAGTTCTTGAAGACAGAGCTCCGGTTACAGCGAATATTACTGGTGATTCTGTTATTGATTACAACAATCAAGTTGCGAATTTAGATGCAAGTTCATCAACTGGTGGAAGTAACCTGGAATATTTATGGAACACTGGAGAAACAACATCTTCTATAAACGTGACTGAAGCTGGCGAATATACAGTGGTTGTTACAGATCCAGAAACAGGATGTAGTGCCTTTGCAACTTTTGTTGTAGAGTTAGACAATACGCCAGTTGTAGTTCAGGGAGCAAGTATTGATGTATGTAGTATTGATGCCAGATTGCAGCTGATTGAGTTCTTGCAGGATTTTGCAGAAGGAGGAACTTGGGCAGATGTAACAAATAGTAACGGATTAGTCTTAAATGAATTTGATCCTTCTATAGTAAATCTTGGAGATTACATCCTTGAATATACAGAGCCAGGAACCTTTGGTAGAGTATTACAGCTCTTTATCAATGTAAATGATGATTGTGTTGTATTACCATGTAGTGATGACTTTGAAATTTCAAAAGTGGTAACAGCGAACAAAGATGGATACAATGATCTATTTGAGGTGAAATTTGAAACACCTGAATGTTATTTTGTAAATGTTCAGATTTTCAATAGATGGGGTAAATCAGTATACCAAAGAGATAATTATCAGAATACATGGGATGGATACCACGATAATTCAGGTATGACTATGTCATCGAATGCACAACTACCGAAAGGGACGTATTATTATATTGTTCATATTTTCGATTCGAGCAATAAATCACTCTTTGATACGCGAACAGGATATATTTATTTAGGAACACAATAAAATGGAAAGCATGAAACGTATTATAATAATCATAGTATTTTGTGTGTTAGGAATCGAATTCAGTAATGCACAGCAATTACCACAGTTTACCCAATACATGTATAATACCATAAGTATTAACCCCGCTTATGCAGGTTCTAGAGATGCTTTTAGTATTGTTGCATTGAGTAGAAATCAATGGGCAGGTTTTGATGGTGGTCCGCAAACGCAAACCCTATCAGCTCACTCACCATTGAGAAATGAAAAAATTGGATTAGGACTTTCCTTAATCAACGACAAGGCTGGATTTGAAAACTTCACTTATGTATACGGAGATTTTTCTTATACAATTAAAGGTAGTGATGAATTAGATATCAGTTTTGGATTGAAAGCCGGAATGACGTATTACGATTTAGCAGATGAGCTATATAACGATACGGAAGTAGCTCAAGATCCTTATTTTGATGAGCGTTTAGATCGCTGGAATGCGAACTTTGGAGCTGGAGTTCTATTTAGTACCTATAGATGGTATGTTGGTTTAGCAATTCCTAAAATAATTAACCACGATAGAAATAATGATTCTGAGTATAAGGCTTTAGAAACTGTGCACTACTATCTTCATGGAGGAATGGTTTTCGATGTGAGTGAAAGTGTAAAGTTGAAACCGTCGTTCTTATTTAAATATACACAAGGAGCTCCAATTTCAAATGACCTAACATTGAATGCTTTGTTTAATGAAAAATTCTGGTTGGGAGCTTCGTATCGATTTAATGGAGATCAAGGCGCATTTGGAGCGTTAGTAGACTTTCAGGTATCGAAACAATTCAGAGTTGGTTACACCTATGAAATTCCAACAGGTGAAATTAGACCTTACACCTCTGGTTCACATGAACTATTGTTAATGTATGAATTTAAGTTCTTGAAATCGAATTTAAAATCTCCTAGATATTTTTAATCAAATATGATGCAAATTATGAAAAACAGATATATCACATTGTTGGCTTTGATTATGATTGGTTCAGCATCATTTGGTCAAACAGGAAAACAAAAAAGAGCAGAAAGACAATTTAATAGTTTTTCGTTTGTTAAGGCAATTGACACCTATGAAAAATTCATAGATACAAGCTTTAATGAAAATTATGCTCTTAGAAAATTAGCGGATTCATATGTAATGTTGCGAAAACCTGAAAAAGCACTTCCGATTTACAAGCGGGTTGTGGAACAACCAAATGTACCTTCTGAATACTATTTGTACTACGCTCAGGCATTACGTGCCACTGGAGATTATAAAGAATCAAAAGTATGGATGCGTAAATACAAAGATTCAGGAAACGAAACAGATTCAAGGGTTAAGGAGTTTTTTAAAAATGATGATTTAGCTTCGGCGATTTTCAATTCTTCTGAAAAGAATACCATTGAAAAAACAAATATGAATTCTAAGTATAACGATTTTTCAGCAGTGGAGAAAAACGGACAAATTGTTTTTGTTTCTGCTAGAGATGAAGGAGTTTCAACTAAAAGATTGTATGCTTGGGATGAACAACCTATGCTAGATGTGTATGTTGTGGATAATGAAAAGCAAAATGCAGATCATACAAATAAAATTTCAGGAAAGATTAACACCATTCATCACGATGGTCCTATCACCTTTAATAAAGCAGGTGACCGAATCTATTTTTCTAGAAATAACTTAGATGAAGGACAAAAAGTAAAAGACTCCAGAGGGGTAATGCATATTGGAATCTATACAGCAGAGCTAGTAAATGGTGTATGGGATAATGTACAACCTACAAGTCTGAATAATCCGAATTATATTGTTTATCACCCTTCATTAAGTGCCGATGGAATGCATCTATATTTTGCTTCCGACATGCCAGGAGGTATAGGAGGAACAGATATTTATGTTGCTGATGTAAGCGAAAGTGGTGCTCTGTCAAATGTTAGAAATATGGGACCAATAGTGAATACTGAAGGAAATGAATCCTTTCCGTTTATTCACGATAGCGGAACTTTGTATTTCTCAAGTGACGGACATGTCGGACTTGGATTAATGGACGTTTTTGTAACTGTTAAAGATGAAAACGACAATATTGTAAATACCATTAACCTTGGAGAACCAATCAACAGTAAAAAAGATGATTTTGCTTATTTCTTAAAAGAAGATGGTTTTGAAGGGTATATTTCATCGAATAGAAAAGGTGGAGTTGGAGGAGATGATATCTATAAGTTCAATAGAATTCCTCCGTTAATGATGAAAGGTCAAATCTTTGATGCTGTAACTCAAGACCCTGTGGAAGGTGCGCGTGTTGCGTTAACCAGAGCAAACGGCGAAGAAATTGCATACTTTACAACCGCAGCTGACGGGTCCTATGAACATTTAATACCTAGAGATGTTGACTTCGTACTTAAAGGAAGCAAAGAAAAATATTATGATGTCGCAAAAGATTTTAATTCAAGAAACTTAGGTAAGCAAACAGAATTAATTGTGAATCTTGACGTTAGATTAATACCACTAAAAATAGAAAACCTAGATCCGATTTATTTCGACTTGGATAAGTCGTTCATCAGACCAGACGCAGCTGAAGTACTAGATGTTGTAGTTGGAATTATGAATAAGTACCCAAGTATGATTATTAGAATGGAATCTCATACAGATAGTAGAGCAGATGATGATTATAATATTGCATTATCTAATCGAAGAGCAAAATCTACTTATGATTACATTATCGGACAAGGAATTGATCCTTCTAGAATAACTTCATATGAAGGAAAGGGAGAGACAGAATTAGTAAATAAATGTTCAAATGGCGTGAAATGTTCTGAAGAAGAGCATCAAATGAATCGTAGAACAGAGTTCTATATCTTAAAAATGGAATAAAAAGAAAGGCAGTCATTAGAGAATATCCCTTGATTATACTACCGTTGTGGGGACGACAATTTTCTCAAGCTATTTTCTGTGACTGCTTATTTTTTTTATATCTTTAACGCACTATAAAATATTGTTTCCCCTCTGTTGTTTATAAAATTAAAATTAGGGGCTAAAGTGTTAATGGCAATCTTGTTATTAACACTTTTTTTAGTGCGTAGTTTTCCCTTTAAAACAGACATTTGAGGAGTGTATTTTTGCGTAATATTTTTAGCTGTATTTTCCATGGTATTCAGAGTTTTTTGGGGTTACTATTTTTCAATAAAAATTTGAGTAAAATAATTTCTACCTGAAGTATTCTTTTCGATTGCTATACCAAAATGAGAATAATCTGGATTTTCTATAATCGCTCGGTGTGCCTCGCTATTTAGCCATCCATCTACTACTCCTTTTGCGGAGTTGAATCCATAAGCTACATTTTCACCTACATTCTTAGCGCTAGCATTTGATGTTAAAAGAGCAACTCTTTGATTGAAGTTGTCATGACTCACCTGGTCATTTTCAATCATGTATGTAGTATGTGTATCTGCAACATTTGAAACAATACTCAGCTGTGTTAGTCTAGAAAGACCTATATCAGATCTGTGTTGATTTACCAAATCTAAAATTTCTAGTTCCATACTAGATAAATTAGCCGGTTTCTCTACAATTTCTGTTCCTACGGGTGCAATTGAGGTAATATCCTCTTCAGATGAACAGGAAATTGATAATAATCCAAAAGCAATTGCTGAAAATAATGTAATGAATCGGGGTTTCATCTTTTAGGGGTTTTAGGGTTAATTAATTCAAATTGCCTAGAGGTTTGGGGTTATCTTGACTTTTACATTAAAAACTTTTAAAACAATCAAGTCTGTTAGCCAAACTTGATTGTTTTCTTCTTATTCAAAAGAAGTCATTGTGGGGCTGATTATTTTTTCTTTTATATTTCATTTCACGTTTGAAAATGTGGGAACGTCTTCAAGACTCTTTCATTTTCTTACATCAAAGATATAAATATTTTTTAATAAAATGCACTTTATACGTAATAATCAGTCATTTATGTGATAAATCGTGCAATTTATTGGTTTCTTTGAAAAATTTACAAATAAATCAATGCATTTTATTCGATTTTCTGTGCATTTTATATAAAATATTGAACATTTTATTTCTTGAATATCGCTGATTATCTGGAATTTAGAGCAGATTGTGCGAATTTGGACACAAAAAAAGAGCTCCGAAGAGCTCTTAGTGTCTAAATGAGTCCTGACCGTTTGAGCAGGGCTTCATTTGTAGGTTTTTTTCCGCGGAACTTTAAATAGAGATCCATCGGATTTTCAGTTCCTCCTTTTGATAAAATATTATTCTTAAATGCAGAAGCTACTTCTTTATTGAAAATTCCTTTTTCTTTGAAATAAGAAAATGCATCAGCGTCTAAAACTTCAGCCCATTTATAAGAATAATAACCAGAAGAGTACCCTCCTTGGAAAATATGTGAAAAAGCTGTACTCATACAATTCTCTTCAACATCGGGATATATTTTGGTCGACTCAAAAGCGATAGTTTCATGTTGCTTTACATCTTTTATTTTATCCACAGCATCATTATGCCAACTCATATCCAATAAACCGAAACTTAATTGTCGGACCGTTTGTAAGCCTTCAAGAAAGTTGGAAGATTTTTTGATTTTTTTAATTAAGTCCATGGGAATTAACTCTCCTGTTTCATAGTGCGTTGCAAACAATTTTAAAGCTTTTTCTTCATAACACCAATTTTCTAATAGCTGACTTGGTAATTCAACAAAATCCCAATAAACGCTAGTACCCGATAAACTTGGATATGTGGTGTTTGCCAGCATTCCGTGCAAAGCATGTCCGAACTCATGGAATAAAGTGGTAACCTCATTGAATGTTAGTAAGGAAGGTTTGGTATTGGTTGGTTTTGTGAAATTACAAACAATAGAAATATGTGGTCTTGAATTTTCACCATTCGTTATCCACTGATTTTTAAAAGAAGTCATCCAAGCTCCGTTTCTTTTTCCGGGTCTCGGAAAGAAATCCGCATATAATAAAGAAATGTAATTTCCTTGGTTGTCTGTTACCTTATACGTTTTAACATCTTTGTGATAAGTATCGATGGTTTCAATTTCTTCAAAATTCAAATCAAATAATTTGTTAGAAATCGAAAATACCCCATCTATGACATTCTCGAGTTTGAAATAAGGTTTCAAAGCTTCCTGATCCAGGTTGAACCGTGCTTTCTTAAGTTTCTCCGAATAGTACCCGCTATCCCATTTTTGTATTGCTTCGATGCCGTCTTCTGACGCTAATTTTTTTAAATCTTCGAATTCTTTGAGTGCTGCAGGTTTTGATTTTTCAAGGAGATCACTTAAAAATGCAATCACATTTTCTGGTTTTTCAGCCATACGTTCTTCAAGAACAAAATGGGAGTGCGACTTATAACCTAATAATTTGGCGCGTTCGTGACGTAGATTCACGAGTTTTAAAATCGCTGATTCATTGTTGTAATCATTATTCTTAAATGACTTTGATCCAAATGCTAACGCCATTTCTTTTCTTAGTTCTCGATTATCAGCATATGTCATGAAGGGAACATAACTTGGGTAATCCAACGTAATTAACCAGCCTTCCAGTCCTTTATCCTGAGCCAGCATTTTTGCGGCTTCCATAGCTCCTTCAGGAAGACCACTTAAATCTTCTTCATTTGTTAAATGAAGTTGGTAATTATTTGTTTCTGCCAGAACATTCTCACCAAACTTAAGTTTTAGCTTAGAAGATTCAGCGTCAATTTCTCGTAATTTAGATTTAGCGTCATCCTCTAATAAAGCTCCATTTCTGACAAAATTCTTGTAATTTTTAGTAAGTAAGGTGAGTTGCTCGGTGCTCAACTTCACATCTTCACGATTGTCATAAATCTCTTGAACTCGGCTAAATAGTTCCTTGTTTAAGGTAACATCATTTGAGAATTCAGATAACCATGGAGAAACTTCCTGAGCAATTTTTTGGATTTCTTCGTTTGTTTCAGCAGAATTCAAATTGAAGAAAATACTTGAAATTCGATCTAATTTGGCACCGCTAAAAGAGAGCGCCTCCAAGGTGTTTTCAAAGGTTGGTTTTTCTTCATTTGAACAAATTTTATCAATCTCTTTTTTTGCCTCAGAAATGGCTTCTTTAAAAGCAGGCTTAAAGTGGCTCGCCTCAATAGAATTAAAAGGTGCGGCCTCAAAAGGGAGGTCAAATTTTTCTAATAATGGATTCTTCATAAATAGCTTCAAAATGTGAAAGACAAAGATATTCTAAATCCCGAAAAAAAATCAGATTTAATGAGATTTCACAAAATATTATAGGTTGTTCTTCGTTATAATTAAACACTCTAAATTGAGCAGTTATGAAACTTTATGAAAAGAACTTGGAAAAGGTGAAAAGATCTTTTTCAAAAAGAAGAGCGAGAATTAATACAATTACACCAAACTTCACTTATAAAAACAGTAAAGGAAAACGAATTAGGTTAGAAAGTAACTTGTTTATTTAGACTTTAATTCGTCAGAGGCCTTAATAACCTTATTTTTTAAATTGGATTTGTAGTCACTAATTCTGTTGAGCACAGTAGTATCTGAAGCTCCAATAATTTGTGCTGCAAGAATTCCTGCATTAAGAGCTCCATCTAACGCGACAGTCGCTACAGGAACTCCTCCTGGCATTTGTAAGATGGAAAGTACAGAATCCCAGCCATCGATAGAGTTTCTTGATTTCACAGGAACTCCAATTACTGGAAGCGGACTCATAGAAGCTACCATTCCAGGTAAATGCGCAGCTCCTCCGGCTCCAGCAATAATAACATTGATGCCTTTTTTATGAGCATTTGATGCATAGTCGAATAATTTTTCCGGGGTGCGATGCGCAGAAACGATATCAACTTCAGTTTCAATTTTAAATTCTTTCAAAATATCAATTGCCTGCTGCATAATTGGTAGATCTGAAATGCTACCCATGATAACTCCAACTTTACTCATAGTTCTTGGTTTTACTCTTTACAGTTATTAAATTCTTTACAATACCGGCTTGCGCTCTTGCTTCAGCTAAATCGTCATTTACAATCGTGATATGCCCCATTTTTCTAAATGGTCGTGTTTCCTTTTTACCATAGATATGAGGTGTTACCCCGTCCATTGCCAAAACTTGCTCCATATTTTCATAAATCACAGGGCCGCTATATCCTTCACTTCCGACTAAATTTACCATTATTCCGGCAACTTTACTGTCAGTGTTTCCTAAAGGCATGTTTAAAATACTTCTCAAATGTTGTTCAAATTGGGAAGTATAGGATGCTTCGATGCTGTAATGTCCGCTGTTGTGAGTTCGTGGTGCCACTTCATTGACTAATATCTCATCGTCTTCAGTCTGAAACATCTCAACAGCTAAAAGACCAATATGCTCAAATGAATTGGCAACTTGCATTGCAACTTTGGTTGCTTTAGCTGCGACTTTCTCTGAAATTCGCGCCGGACAAATAACATATTCAACCTGATTGGCTTCAGGGTGAAATTCCATTTCTACTGGTGGATATGTTTTGACCTCCCCTTTTTTGTTACGTGCGACAATAACTGCCAACTCATTTTTGAAAGGAATTAAATCTTCTGTAATACTTGGAGTATCTTGTAATTCTTCAATATCTGATTCTGTTCTTACAATTTTAACTCCTGTTCCATCGTATCCGAATTGTGCCGACTTCCATACAAATGGTAATTCTGGAAGCTCCGATTTCAACAAGTCTAAAGTTTCAAACCTTTTATAAGGACTTGTTGGAATATTGTTTTCATTAAAGAAATCCTTCTGTTTTCCTTTATGCTGAATTGTTTCTAAAACAGTGGGCTGAGGATAAATTTCTAATCCTTCATCCTCTAATTTTTTTAGAGCTTCAATATTTACGTGCTCAATTTCGATAGTTAGTAAATCAACCTTTTTTCCAAAGTTGTACACAGTATCGAAATCCATTAAGCTTCCTTGATGAAATTCATTGCATATCTGTGCGCAGGGCGCTTCAGTAGAGGCATCTAAAATACATGTAAAAATGTCGAATTTTTGAGTCTCGGCGAGTAGCATCTTTCCTAATTGACCCCCACCAAGAACCCCTAATCTAAAAGAAGAAGAGAAATAGTTTTTCACTGTGTTTTAAGTTTCGACAAAAATAGTAATCTCAGTTAAATTGAACTACTAAAAATTAGTTATATGAATCGTACTTTCATCAACCAAGGTTACCTTATATTCCCTTGCAAAATATCTTCCATTTGGGGTTTGCGGCGCTCCATCAATAATACTGTAAGGAATATTATCACACGGACAGGTCATTTTTAAACTTCCGTCGAATTCCATAGGACCGGTGCAGTCGTTATTCGGACAGGCTCTATCAAATGCTTTATATGGCGGAGCTCCTACTCCCTGATTTTGAATAACAATGCCTTTAACGCCTCCTGTGGTGTAAGCCCAGCCAGTCGGTGTTTGCAAATCAATGTACTGTGGAAGGTTTAAATTAATTGTTACATCTACCGGAACATCTGGTAATAAAGTTTCAACATCATCGTCGCTGCAGGCAGAAAAACAAAAAAGGGCTAATACAAAATAAAATATTCTCATAATTGAATGTGTAGTGTTTGAGTTTTGGCGCAATTTACAAATATTTTGTACATTTGTTAAGAATCTCATGCTGGTATCAGTGATGAGATTTTTTGTCTTTATAAAAATCAAGGTTATGAGCAAGGTATCATATTATACAAAAGAAGGATTAAAGAAATTAAAAGATGAGTTAGAGCAGCTGGAACGTGTTGAGCGTCCAAGGGTGAGTAATGAAATTGCAGAAGCCAGAGATAAGGGTGATTTAAGTGAAAATGCTGAATATCATGCTGCAAAAGAGGAGCAATCGATGCTTGAACTTAAAATTGCTAAATTGAAAGAGGTAGTTTCAACAGCGAGAATTATCGATGAATCGCAACTCGATACTTCAAAAATATTGATTTACTCTACGGTGAAGTTAAAGAATTTAACCAATAATATGGAATTCACCTATACTTTAGTCGCAGATTCCGAAACAAATATAAAAGAAGGAAAATTGGCCGTAAATTCACCAATTGGGAAAGGTTTGTTAGGAAAACAAGTTGGAGATGTTGCTGAAATTCAAGTCCCGAATGGAATTATGAAGTTTGAGGTACTGGAAATTTCCCGCAGTTAAACAGATAAAAATAGTTTAGAGGCCCCTTTTAGTTTTTAAATTGAAAGGGGTTTTTTATTTTTGAAACATAAATTTTAAAAGTATGGCAAGTATATTTACAAAAATTATCAATGGAGAAATTCCAAGTTATAAGGTTGCAGAAAACAACGATTTTTATGCATTTTTAGATATTAATCCAAATGCAACTGGTCATACACTCGTAGTTCCTAAAAAGGAAGTCAATCGAATTTTTGATTTAGAGGAAGAAACGTATATGGAACTCATGAAGTTTTCGCGTCAGATTGCAGTAGCCATGAAAAAAGTGTTGCCTTGTGACCGAATTGGAATGACTGTAATTGGTTTGGAAGTGCCGCATGTTCATGTACATTTGATTCCTTTAAATGCTATGGAAGATATTCAGTTTCAAAAGAAAGTGAAATTGAGTTCAGAAGAGTTTGAAACAATAGCGAACTCCATAGCTGAGAATTTATAATTCTAGTTTTTTTAATTTGATTTGAATAGAGGTTCCTTTTCCAGGAGTCGATTCTAATACCGAAATCTTACCTTCGTGGTAATCGTTGATAATGCGTTTTGCCAGTGATAATCCAAGGCCCCATCCTCGTGATTTAGTTGTAAACCCAGGAGAGAATATTTTGTGCTGTAAATTGGAAGGAATTCCTTTTCCAGTGTCTGTCGCCGTTACATAAACCAGCTGATTTTTTTCGGCGATTGCTAAGGTGATTTCACCTTTTCCCTCCATGGCATCAATGGCGTTTTTTACAAGATTTTCAATTACCCAGCCATATAATTGCTCGTTTAACATGACTAATAATTCAGGTTTTTGAGATTTGAATTGAAATTTGACCTGTTTCGAACTACGTGATTCTAGATATAAGAATGATTTCTTAGTAACCGCTACGATATTATTTTTTGTCAGGTTTGGAACAGAGCCAATTTTTGAAAAACGTTCAGCAATAACACTGAGTCGGTCTACGTCTTTACTTATTTCATTTACTGTATCTGGATTCGTGCCTTCCAATCGCAAAATTTCAATCCATCCCATTAAAGAGGAGAGAGGCGTTCCAATCTGGTGGGCAGTTTCTTTTGCCATTCCTGTCCATAATTTATTTTGATCTGCGATGGTGTTCGACTTAAAAAACAGATAAATGACACTGGCGAATAAAAATAAAATAAGAATTAACGCTATAGGATAATATTTCAATTTTGTCAGTAAATCGGAGTCACGATAATAAATCATTTGAGCTCCGTTACTTCTAATATGACTAACTTTAATAGGTTCGTTTTGCGACTTCATTATACGCAATTGCTTTTCTAAATAACTGCGTTCATGTACCTTTTCATCATCTAAATTTGCCCAAATGGTAATGCTGTCCTTTTCGTCGGTTATGATCATTGGAATGTTATTGTTATTTCCAATAATTTTGTCTTCTAAAGAAAAATCGGCATTTAAATCATTAATACTGAATCGCTCGAAAGCTCCGGCGAGAATTTCCATTTTAGCGCGTTCTTCAGTCTTAAATTTCTTGAAGAAATCGTAAGTGTTCCACAGTATTAAAGCGACAATTATAAAAGAGGTTGCTATAACTGTATACCGAATAATTTGACTGTTTTTATACGAAGGCATTATTCAAATATAAACTTTATCAAACTATAACTTAAAATATAAATTGATATTATTTTAAGATTCAATATTTTTACATTTGTCTAAAACGAACCTATGTTAACTATTGATCCAAAAGAAGTACCTGTGGCTAAATTACATAGCTATTTGCTCACCGCGGTTGCGCCCCGACCAATTGCTTTTGCAAGCACCATTGATGCGCAAGGAAACCCGAATCTTTCACCTTTTAGTTTTTTTAATGTATTCAGTGCAAATCCGCCGATATTGATTTTTTCTCCGGCAAGGCGTGTGCGAAACAATACCACAAAACATACATTGGAAAATGTATTGGCTACAAAAGAAGTGGTAGTGAATATTGTGAATTACGATATGGTGCATCAAATGTCATTAGCAAGTACTGAATATCCAGAGGGTGTAAATGAGTTTGAGAAAGCAGGATTCACGATGGAACCTTCGGAATTGATAAAACCCTACAGAGTGAAGGAATCTCCAGTGCAGTTGGAATGTAAGGTGAATGATATTGTGCATCTTGGAAATGAAGGTGGTGCTGGAAATTTGGTGATTTGTGAAGTAGTTAAAATGCATATCCGATCTGAGTATTTAAATGAAGACCAAAGTTTGAATCAGGAGAAATTAGACCTCGTAGCCAGAGCCGGAGGAAGTTATTATTCACGAGCAAAAGATGGATTTTTCGAAATCCCAAAGCCTTTAAGCACTTTAGGAATTGGAGTAGATGCATTGCCTTTGGATGTAAGAAATAGCGACGTACTGACAGGGAATAACTTAGGCATGTTAGGCAATGTTGAAAGTCTTCCGAGTACTATGGATGTTGATAAGTTTAGTCGACAACATCCGGAATTTATGGGGCTTGATTCGATAAAAAAACATACATTTGCCAAAGCCTTTTTGGAAGAAAAAGATGTGCAAAGCGCTTGGAAAGTGCTCTTAATGAAATAAATAGAAATAATGGAAGTAACTGGAAAAATTAAAAAAATTGATGAAACTAAAACTTTCGGAGCAAGTGGTTTCAGAAAAAGAGAATTAGTAATTACAACGGATGAGCAATATCCTCAAATGCTATTGATCGAATTTGTTCAAGATAAATGTGATTTATTAGATAGCTATCAGGTTGGACAAGATGTTAAGATTTCTATTAATCTTAGAGGAAGAGAGTGGATCAATCCACAAGGAGAAGCAGTATATTTCAACTCAATCCAAGGATGGAGAATTGAAGATGGTGCTGTACCGGCTGGAGCAACTCCACCAGCACAAACTTTTGAAGCTATCGAAAGTGCGGATGCAGAAGATCCAAACGATTTACCTTTCTAATTAGAAACTGAAGCATATTTGAAAGAGAAAAACGAAAGTTTTTCTCTTTTTTTATGATTATTTTTGGGAATATTTCGAATAGTACGAAATCTAAATAAAAGTCAAAAACAATGAAATTTCTGTTTGAAAATGACGATTTCCCACCAGTTTCAGAAGCTGATGCTTATGGAGTATTGGCTTTTGGAGGAGATTTGTCGGTCAACAGATTAATGAGCGCATACAAGCGTGGAATATTTCCTTGGTACAACGAAGGTGAACCGATTATCTGGTATAGTCCAGACCCTAGAATGGTACTATTCCCAGAAGACTTAAAGGTGTCAAAAAGTATGCGAAGGGTATTTCGGGATGGAAATTTTAAGGTGACGTTCAATACCAATTTTGAAGAAGTAATTCGCAATTGTAAAAGTATTTTCCGTCCTGGAGATTTTGGGGAGACATGGATTACAAATGAAATGGAGAAGTCCTATATTGAGCTTCACAAAACAGGTAAAGCAAAATCTGTTGAGGTTTGGTTAGGGGATGAATTGGTTGGAGGATTGTACGGCATTGATTTAGGAACAGTGTTTTGTGGTGAAAGTATGTTTAGCAAGGTGAGCAATGCATCAAAAGTTGCTTTGATTTCACTAGTGAAAAAACTGGAAGAAGAGGGATATCAGATTATCGATTGTCAGGTTTATAATGATCATTTGGCAAGTTTAGGAGCTGTTGAAATAGATCGGGGTGCATTCCTAAACTACTTACCTAAATAAGTTTTTTGAAAGTATAAGATACGTATCTTTGATACCGATAAAAATCATTGAAAATGGATATAAAAAACGCACAGTTGGAAGTTGATTCCTGGATAAAAAATCACGGAGTCCGCTATTTTAATGAGTTGACAAACATGGCTCAATTAACAGAAGAGGTTGGAGAGGTAGCTCGTATTATCGCTCGCAGATACGGAGAGCAAAGTGAAAAAGAGTCTGATAAAAACAAAGACTTAGGAGAAGAGTTAGCTGATGTACTGTTTGTGGTTTTATGTTTAGCAAATCAAACTGGAGTGAATCTTCAGGAAGCCTTCGACAAAAAATTGGATTTAAAAACCAAGCGTGACCACGACCGTCATCACAATAATGAAAAATTGAAGTAATGGATTACAAGCAAGAATCATTTATTAGACTATTTGTCCGTTTTTTTCTAGTCTTTCTTGTGCTTTTTACCATTTTTAAACTAGCCATAGGAATTTTCCAAGCAGGAAGTATAGAAGGAATGATAGACGCTAATTTTGGCGAAGAGCATATTGGAAAGTTCTTGAAAGTTCAATTTTCACTTTCTTTATTTTATGGGCTCTTTATGGCAGGTTATTACAAATTCATAAAGAAATAGAACCTATTAAAAATGATAAGTAGATAAAAAAAAGAAGAGGCCCGGAAGCCTCTTCTTTTTTTTTAGTCGACACTTATTAAACGAATATCGCTTTGTTTTACTAGTCTATCGAGTTTCTTTAAATCTTTATCGAATACCTCATAAATCTTGGCCAATTCAGCATCGATTTTAGCAGTTACTTCATTCTTAAATGCGACCGACTGGTCAGTTGGTCTGAAATCTCCTATGCTGCTCAATGAGTTTAAATGCGCTAATTTGTTATTTAGCTTAATTGGGAAGTTCAACGGATCCTGAGAACTCTTACTCTTGGTTTGGTATAAAACATTTTCGTAAATAGTTAGGTCCTTCACAATTTTGTCGGCCAGTTCAATAATGTCTTTGTACTTTTCTTTATCTGAAATAGCGCCTTTAACAGTCTTAATCTGACTTCTAATCTTTGTTATATTTTTCAAGGCCTTATGCGTTTCAGTAATTTTTTCTTGAATATCAAGAATGAAATCAAATTGTGCTTGCAGGTCCTCCGGACTTGCTGTGGACCTTGGGTCTTTCAACAATTCAAACTGCTCTTCTGAAACTTCAGAGCCATTTTTCGAAAGTTTTACGGTGTAATTACCAGGTAAGGCTGTTGGGCCAGATAATGAAGCCCACCAAAGAATCATGCCTTTAACTCGTTCTGCATCTGGATATTTCATATTCCAGTTGAAGGTGTTACTTCCTATTTTAGTACTTAATGTACCTTCTTTTTGCTCAGCATCTGGTTTTGTGCTGTAGGTTCTGATATGTTTTCCTTGAGCGTCGAAAAATGCCAAGCTTATTGTATCCTTTTCATCGTAGTTATCTACATAGTAGTTCACCATAACTCCGCCAGCTCTGTTTTGTCCGGCAGTTCTCGACTTTCTGTTGCTTCCACCCATTCTATAACTATCCATTGGCTGATATAAGAAAGCCTCTTTTGAAGTCAGTTCACTGTTTAATTGATGTAAAGGAGTTAAGTCGTCTATAATCCAAAAAGAACGTCCTTGTGTTGCTGCAATCAAATTGTCATTTTTGATTGCTAAATCAGTAATAGGAACAATTGGTAAGTTTAACTGAAATGGCCTCCAGTTTTTACCATCATCAAAAGAAACGTACATACCTCTTTCAGTACCAGCATATAATAAACCTTTTCTTTTAGGGTCAGCTCTTAATGCTCTGGTGAAATCTTCAGTGCCGATTCCATTTACAAGAAGTTCCCAAGATTTTCCATAGTCTTCAGTTTTGTAAATATAAGGTCTGTAGTCACCAGTTTTATATTTGGTTCCAACGATATAAGCACCACCAGCTGTAAACGGATCAACTTCAATGCAATTAATCATCATCCATTCAGGCATTTTTTTCGGAGTTATATTCTCCCAGTTTTTGCCTCCATCTCGAGTAATATGAACCAATCCGTCGTCTGATCCTGTCCAAATTAAATCTTTTTCAAATGGGGATTCCACTGCTGCGAAAATAGTTCCGTAGTATTCTACACCTGTATTGTCTTTGGTAATTGGTCCACCTGAAACACCAAGAGTGCTTGGGTCATTTCTTGTCAAGTCCGGACTAATAACTTCAAACGATTGTCCTTCGTTGTAAGTCACATGCACATGATTTGAGGTTGTGTACATTTTCTTATCGTTGTGTGGAGAAAAGAAAATAGGGTAGTTCCATTGGAATCTGTATTTCATCGATTCTGCTCCAGCTCCCATTGGGTCATCTGGCCAAACATTGATAGCTCTTCTTTCTCCGGTTTTGTGGTTTACACGGGTTAATAAGCCGCCATAACTTCCACCGTAGACAATATCGTTATTTTTTGGATCGACCGCAAGATGAGCAGATTCTCCTCCTGCAGTACTTTCCCAGTCACTTTCACCAATAGACCATCCACTAGTTCTGTGAGCAATTCTAACAGTTGAGTTATCTTGTTGCGCACCATAAATTCTGTATGGGAAATGGTTGTCGGTTGTCACTCGGTAGAATTGAGAAGTTGGTTGGTTCATATAAGTCGTCCAGTTTTCACCGGCATCAAAACTTACCTGAGCACCACCGTCATCTCCAATCACCATACGTTGGTTGTCTTCCGGAGCAATCCATAAATCATGGTGATCTCCATGAGGAGCTGATTTAGACTTGTACGTCTTTCCTCCATCCGTAGATTTGTGGTATTGTACATTTAAAACGTACACAATATTTTCATCTTGAGTATCGGCATAAATACGTGTGTAGTACCAGGCTCTCTGACGTAATTTACGCTCACTGTTCATCAGTCTCCAGGTTTTTCCACCGTCCATTGATTTGAATACACCACCTTTATCGTTTTCAATAATCGCATAGACCATATCAGGATTAACAGGAGAAACTGCTAAACCAGAAATTCCCCAAGTTCCTTTTGGAAGCCCCGAGTTTGAAGAAATATTTTTCCAGGTTTCACCACTATCAGTACTTTTCCAGATTGCGGAGCCGTCACCACCACTTGAAAGACTGTAAGGTGTTCTTCTAATATTCCAAGTAGAAGCGTATAAAATTCTTGGGTTTCCTGGATCTATGATTAAATCAATGGCTCCTGCGTCTTTATTTGCAAAAAGAACCTTTTTCCAGGTTGTTCCTCCGTCGGTTGACTTATAAACACCACGTTCTTCGGATGATTTGTACAAATCGCCCATAACAGCAGCATAAACAATATCGGAATTGTCAGGGTGAATACGAACGCGAGGAATATGTCTCGAATTTTTTAGTCCGATGTGCGTCCATGATTTTCCACCATTGACAGATTTCCACATTCCATCTCCTGAAGAAACATTTCCTCGGACAGTTTTTTCTCCGTTACCTACATAGATTACATTTGGATCACTTTCACTCACAGCTACAGCTCCGACTGAACCTCCAAAATAACTATCGGAAATATTCGACCAGGTGTTACCTGCATCTGTAGTTTTCCATACACCACCACCAGTAGCACCGAAATAAAATAGGTTTGCTTTGTTCGGAACACCCGTCACTGCTGCGGATCTTCCTCCACGGAATGGACCAATATTTCTCCATTCGATGGCATCGTAATATTTTTCTTCAAATTTGGATACTTCCTTTTGTGCGTTAACTTTGTGTGCTGTTAACAAAAAAAAGCATCCAAGAAAAAATAAGACTTTTTTCATTGTATAAAGTTGGTTTTTGAGTTGAATATTGCTAATCTAAAAAAATTAATCAAATGACGAACCTTAATATTGGTAAAGTAAGCAAAAGGTTAAAGGCGAAGATTGAAATTACAGGTTCAAAAAGTGAGTCGAATCGCTTGTTGATTTTACAACAGTTTTATCCTGAATTGAACATTGAAAATGTATCAAATTCAGACGATTCAAAAGTGATGCAAAAAGCACTCTCAAGCTCAGAAGAACTTGTAAATATTGGTCATGCAGGAACTGCAATGCGATTTTTAACAGCGTATTTTGCAGCAAAAGAAGGAAGATCTACCATTTTAACTGGTTCGGACCGCATGCGAAACAGACCCATCAAAATTTTGGTTGATGCGCTGAGAAGTCTTGGAGCAGATATTTCATATGTAGAAAAAGAAGGATATCCGCCCTTAAGGATTCAAGGACGACAACTGGAAAAGAGCCGCGTTGAAATTGATGGAAATGTTAGTAGCCAGTACATATCAGCTTTGCTGTTAATTGGAGCGAGTTTGCCACGAGGATTGAAATTGCATTTTGTTGGGAAGGTAACTTCTATACCTTATATCAAAATGACTTTGAAGCTTCTTGCCGAAATTGGAGTTGAAGCGACTTGGGAGGGAGGTGTAATTCAAGTATTTCCGAAGGAAAAAGTGGAAGCAAAGACACTGGTAGTGGAATCGGATTGGAGTTCGGCGTCGTACTATTTCAGTTATGCTGCTTTGAGTCCAAGATCTGAAATTGAACTGACTTCATACAAATCTGACAGTTTGCAAGGAGATGCTGTTTTAAAAGATATTTATAAAAATCTTGGGGTTGCATCATCTATTAAAGGAAGCACGTTGACTCTAAAAAATACGGGTAATATTAATGTGGAAGCTCTTGATGGATTGAATCTTGTGGGAGCACCTGATATTGCACAAACGATTGCTGTAACATGCTTAGGGTTAAATATCCCTTGTTATTTGACAGGATTGCATACGCTGAAGATTAAAGAAACGGACCGATTGGTTGCGCTTAAAAATGAAATCGAGAAGTTTGGAGGAAATGTAGAGATTACAGAGGAGACTTTAAAGTTAAATCCGATTTCAGATTTGGAGCACGGAGTAGCTGTTGAAACCTATGATGACCACCGAATGGCTATGGCCTTTGCACCATTAGCATTGCGAACGGAATTGGAAATTTGCGAGCCGGATGTAGTTTCTAAATCCTATCCTACATTTTGGCACGATTTTTACGAATTAACACGCTAAGTTTCTTGAATAGAAACTTTTAGTTAGAAACACTTGACAACGCCTATGCGTATGTTGTATATTTGCACACATTCTATAAAAATACTACATGAAATTATCACATTTTAAGTTTGATTTACCTAACGAATTATTGGCAGAACATCCAGCAGAAAACAGAGATGAATCTCGTTTAATGGTGTTGAATAGAAAGGAAAAAACTATTGAGCACAAAATGTTCAAAGATATCATTGATTATTTTGATGAAGGAGATTTGATGGTATTAAACAATACAAAAGTATTTCCTGCTCGTATGTACGGTGAAAAAGAAAAAACCGGAGCTAGAATTGAAGTTTTTTTGTTGAGAGAATTAAATTCTGAAAGCAGACTTTGGGATGTGTTGGTAGATCCGGCTAGAAAAATCCGTATTGGAAATAAATTATTTTTTGGAGAAGATGAAAGTTTAGTAGCAGAGGTTATTGATAATACAACCTCTCGTGGAAGAACTTTACGTTTCTTGTACGATGGTTCATACGAAGAATTCAGAAAGAAATTGGAAGAGCTTGGAGAAACTCCACTTCCTAAATATATTAAAAGAGGTGTTGAACCTTCAGATGAAGAGCGTTATCAGACAATTTATGCAAAACATGAAGGAGCTGTGGCTGCGCCAACTGCAGGATTGCACTTCTCGAAGCACCTAATGAAGCGACTAGAAATTAAAGGAGTGGATTTTGCTGAATTGACATTACATGTTGGTTTGGGAACATTTAGCGCTGTTGAGGTTGAAGATTTATCGAAACATAAAATGGATTCAGAGCAGTGTGAAATTACTACGCAAACTGCAAATATTGTGAACAATGCAATCAATAAGAAAAGAAAAGTTTGTGCTGTTGGTACAACAGTTATGAGAGGTATGGAAAGTTCAGTTTCTTCAGACCAGCATTTGAATCCGTTTAACGGATGGACCAACAAATTTATCTTTCCTCCCTATGAATTTAGTATTGCAAATTGTATGATTACAAATTTCCATACTCCTAAATCTACGTTGATGATGATGGTGGCTGCTTTTGCTGGATATGACTTCTTAATGGAAGCTTACGATGAGGCAGTAAAAGAAGGATACAATTTCTATTCCTATGGAGACGCCATGTTAGTTATCTAAGAATAAAACTTAAAATATAACTTTGTCATCCCCGCGAAATCTTCAGATTCACTGAAGGTAAAGCGGGGATACTTATATAAACTTGAAAAATATGCAAAAGAAGAAAGACATACGTGCATTGACGAAAGAGCAATTAAGAGATTTTTTTGTGGAGCATGGAGATAAGAGCTTTCGCGGAAATCAGGTTTATGAATGGTTATGGTCAAAAGGGGCGCACTCTTTTGAAGATATGACCAATATCTCCAAAAGCACTCGAGCGATGCTCGAGGAGCATTTTGTAATCAATCATATCAAAGTGGATTCTATGCAGCGAAGTTCGGACGGGACAGTGAAAAATGCTGTGCGCCTTCATGACGGACTCATAGTAGAATCGGTACTAATCCCTACTGAATCGCGAACCACAGCTTGTGTTTCAAGTCAGGTAGGATGTAGTTTGAATTGTAATTTCTGTGCCACAGCGCGATTGAAACGTATGCGTAATCTGAATCCTGATGAAATCTACGATCAGGTTGCGGCGATTAATAAGGAAAGTTTATTATACTACAATCACAAACTTTCGAATATTGTATTCATGGGAATGGGAGAACCATTGATGAACTACAACAATGTAATCAAAGCGATTGATATGATTACTTCATCAGAAGGATTAGCGATGTCGCCACGACGTATTACTGTTTCGACTTCAGGTATTCCCAAGATGATTAAGAAAATGGCAGATGATGAGGTAAAGTTCAATCTGGCTGTATCATTGCATTCTGCAATTGATGAAATTCGAACGAAGATTATGCCTTTTAACGAGACATTTCCTTTAGATGATTTGCGGGATGCATTAAAATACTGGTATGCTAAAACAGAAAGCAGAGTGACTTATGAATATGTGGTTTGGGATGGGATTAATGATGATAAGGAGTCCATTAATGCGCTTATCAAATTCTGTAAACACATTCCATGTAAGGTAAATTTGATTGAGTACAACCCAATTGATGACGGTGAATACCAGCAAGCAAGTCAGAATGCAATTAATAACTATATTTCGAATCTTGAGATGCACGGCATCGTTGTGAATGTCCGTAGAAGCAGAGGAAAGGATATTGATGCAGCTTGTGGACAATTGGCCAATAAAGGCCAGTAACTAAAAAATTGACTAAAAAAGGCAGCCATTTGGCTGCCTTTTTTTTATATAAAATTGTGTTATTTCAATTTCTTCTTAACTTCAACTTCTTGGTAAGCTTCTAAAACGTCACCAACTTCGATGTTGTTGTAGTTTTTAAGTTGAAGACCACAATCGTAACCTTTTGCGACCTCTTTAACATCATCTTTGAAACGTTTCAGGGAAGTCAACTCTCCGTCGAAAATTACTACGTTGTCACGTAATACTCTAATCTTAGAGTTTCTGAAAATCTTACCACTGATAACCATACATCCTGCAATATTACCAATTTTAGAAATTTTATAAACTTCTCTAATTTCAACATTACCAGTAACTTCTTCCTTGATCTCAGCAGAAAGCATTCCTTCCATGGCATCACGTAAGTCGTTAATAGCGTCGTAGATAATGGAGTAAGTTCTAATATCGATTTCTTCGTTATCTGCTAATGTTCTTGCATTTCCTGAAGGACGTACGTTAAATCCAACGATAATTGCTTCAGAAGCAGAAGCTAACAATACATCAGATTCAGTAATTGCTCCAACTCCTTTGTGGATGATATTCACTTGAATTTCATCTGTTGATAATTTTTGGAACGAATCAGTTAAGGCTTCAACAGAACCATCCACATCACCTTTCAGAATAATGTTCAATTCTTTAAATTCACCTAAAGCAATACGTCTTCCAATCTCATCAAGTGTAATATGACGTTGCGTTCTAACAGACTGCTCACGTTGCAATTGAGAACGTTTTGCAGCGATTTGTTTTGCTTCTTTTTCGTCTTCAAATACGTGGAATTTATCACCAGCTTGAGGCGCTCCGTCCAATCCTAAAATAGAAACTGGAGAAGAAGGGCCTGCTTCTTTCATGTTTTTTCCACGCTCATCAAACATCGCTTTGATTTTACCACTGTGCTTACCAGCAAGGATATAATCTCCGATAGTCAATGTTCCTTCTTGTACTAAGATTGTAGACACATATCCACGACCTTTGTCTAATAAGGCTTCTACTACAGTACCAATAGCACGTTTGTTAGGGTTTGCTTTCAAGTCTAATAATTCAGCTTCAAGCAACACTTTTTCTAACAATTCATTAATACCTTGGCCTGTTTTTGCAGAAATATCTTGTGATTGAATTTTTCCACCCCAATCTTCAACTAATAAGTTCATTGCAGCTAACTGCTCCTTAATCTTATCTGGATTTGCGTGTGGTTTATCAATCTTGTTAATTGCAAATACAATTGGTACTCCAGCTGCTTGCGCATGAGAAATAGCTTCTTTTGTTTGAGGCATCACATCATCATCAGCGGCAACTACGATAATTACTAAATCGGTAACCTGAGCACCACGAGCACGCATCGCCGTGAAGGCTTCGTGACCTGGTGTATCTAAGAAGGCGATTTTTTGTCCGTTTTTCAATTCAACACCATAAGCACCAATATGCTGTGTAATTCCTCCAGATTCTCCTGCGATTACGTTTTCTTCACGGATGTAATCTAATAAGGATGTCTTACCGTGATCAACGTGACCCATTACCGTAATAATTGGAGCTCTTGATTCTAAATCTTCCGCTTGATCTTCTTCTTCAACAATCGATTCTTCAACCTCTGCGCCGATGAAGTTTACCGTAAATCCGAACTCTTCAGCAACTATAGTTAATGTTTCAGCATCTAAACGCTGATTCATTGTTACCATCATACCAAGTGACATACATGCAGAGATTACATCAGTTACAGGAAGGCTCATCATGGTAGCAATTTCACTTACCGTAACGAATTCCGTTACTTTCAATACTTTTTCTTCTGCAGCTTGTTTTTCCAAATCGGCAACAGTTTGTTGTCTGTGCTGATCACGCTTGTCTCTTCTATACTTAGCTCCTTTACCTTTCTTAGATTTTCCTTGAAGTTTTTCAAGGGTCTCTCTAACTTGCTTTTGAACTTCAGCATCTGTTGGTTCTTCTTTTTGAACTACAGGATTTCTGTGTCTGAAGTTTCCTTTTTGTCCTCCACGGTTACCACCACGTTGGTTTCCAGCCTGACGGGTTTGACCTCCTTGTTGATTTCCTCCAGCTGGTTTTTTAATTCTGCGGCGTTTTTTCTTTTCCGCAGAGTCACCTTCTTTTTTAGGAGTTTCTTTAGCTTCTGGTTTTTTCTTCTTCGGACGTTCGAATTGTTTTAAGTCAATTTTTTGTCCGGTGAAGTTAGGACCACTAAGTTTCTTATATTTTGTTTCAATTGTTTTAGGCTCTGCCGGAGTTTCCTCTTTAGCTTCTTCTTCAGGAGCTTTTTCTATTGGTTTAGCTGGCGCTTCCTTTTTCACAGCTTTTGGAGTAGCTGGTTTAGGTTTGGCTGGCGCTTCCTTTTTCTCAGCTTTAGGAACTTTAACAGGTTTAACCTCTTTTTTCGGAGCTTCTTCCTTTTTCGGAGCTGACTTTTCGGCCTTAGGGGCTTCTTCTTTAGGAGCTTCTTCAATAGGTGCTTCTTGCTTTTCCTCAGCTGCAACAGTTGGCTTTGCAGGTTCAGGTTTTTCCTCCACTACAGGAGCTTCAGCAACAGGTTCTTCAGTTTTCTCTTGAGGTTCAATATCAATTTTACCTACTGTCTTAACTTCAACCTTTTCGGCACGTGCTTTTACTACTTCTTTTTTGGCTTCTTCTTCCTGGCGTTGTTTTTCTTCAAGAGCTAGACGCATAGCTTCTTTCTCTTTACGCTTCTCTTCACCAACTTCTTTAGAGGCAGCTTTTTTACTTTTGTCTGTTTGGAAACCATCAAGTAATACGTTGTACTCCTCATTAGATATTTTTGTTGTTGGCCTTGCTTCGATTTCGAAGCCTTTGGATGCCAAGTGTTCAACAGCTCTATCTAAAGAAATGTTTAGTTCTCGTAATACTTTGTTTAGTCTCAATTTTTTAATCTCAGCCATGAATGTTTTTTAATTTAGCCAATTATTTTGCGAATTTAAAGATTAGTCTTCAAATTCTTCACGTAATATTTTTTGAACCTCAATAATGGTTTCTTCCTCTAAATCGGTTCTTTTAATTAGTTCAGTTACTTCTTTTTCAAGTACGCTACGCGCAGTATCCAAACCAATATTTTTAAATTCTTGAATTACCCATTCTTCGATTTCATCAGAGAATTCAGTCAATTCAACATCATCTTCGCTTTCTAATCCTTCACGTTGCACATCTAAGTCGAATCCAGTTAACTGAGAAGCTAAACGGATATTCACTCCGTTTCTACCAATGGCTTTTGATACTTCTTCAGGCTGTAAGAATACATCTACGCGACCTTTTTTACCGTCTTCTCTTCCTTCTTCCTCATGGATAACCATATTTGTAACTTTCGCAGGACTCAAGGCACGAGCAATAAATAACTGTGTGTTTTTTGTGTAATTGATAACGTCGATATTTTCGTTTCCTAATTCACGAACAATACCGTGAATTCTTGAACCTTTCATACCAACACATGCTCCAACAGGATCAATTCTGTCGTCATAAGAATCTACAGCAACTTTTGCTTTATCTCCAGGGATACGTGCAACACCTTCAATAGTAATTAATCCATCGAATACTTCAGGAATTTCTTGTTCAAATAGCTTTTCCAAGAAAGCAGGTGAAGTTCTCGATAAGATAATTACCGGTTTGTTACCACGTAATTCAACTGTTTTAATAATTCCTCTCACAGCATCACCTTTTCTGAAGTAGTCACTTCTAATTTGCTCACTTTTTGGCAATACAATCTCGTTACCTTCATCATCTAATAGAATCACGGCATTGTGACGAATGTGGTGAACTTCGGCAGAGTATAAGTCTCCTTCTAAGTCTTTAAATTGCTTAAATACGTTCGTACTATCGTGCTCGTGAATTTTAGAAATCAAATTTTGTCTTAATGCCAAAATCGCCCTTCTTCCCAGGTCGATTAGTTTTACCTCCTCAGATACATCTTCTCCAATTTCAAAATCAGGCTCAATTTTACGAGCCTCAGAAAGTTCGATTTCCTCGTTGTCATCTTCTGCCATTCCATCGGCAACTACAACTCGGTTTCTCCAAATTTCTAAATCACCTTTGTCTGGGTTGATGATAATATCGAAGTTTTCATCAGATCCAAACTTTCTTTTTAAAGCAGCTCTAAAAACTTCTTCCAGAATAGCCATTAATGTAACCCTGTCTATGTTTTTATCTCCTTTAAACTCTGAAAATGATTCAATTAATGCTATATTTTCCATGCACCTTCTGTTAAAATATTATTTTCACTTTTGCTTCAACAATGTCTTCGAATGAAAGTTCAGCTGTTTTTACAATTGTAACTTTACCTTTACCTACTGGTTTCGGTTCACGCGCCTTCCATTCTAAAACAATAAATTCTTTATTAACGTCTTTTAAAGTCCCTTCGTAATTGGTGTTATCACTAGTTTTAACATGTAAAATCCGACCAATATTTTTTGCATATTGACGCTGAACTTTTAAAGGTTTTGCAACGTCTGGAGAGGTAACTTCCAATGAGAAATCTTCCTCTTCTCTGTCCAAATTATGCTCGACCGCTCTACTTATTCTAATGCATTCTTTCAAAGAAACACCTTTATCACCGTCTACTTCAACATAGATTTTGTTGTCTGGTAAAAAGGACAGGTCGATTAGAAATAATTCTGAATTTTCAAGTAGGGCCTCGTTTACGAGATTTTTTACTTTTTCCTTATCCATCATCTTATAAAAAGAGGGGACTTTCCGTCCCCTCCATCTCAACTATTATCTTGTAATTTGGTGCAAATATACTACCTTTTTTTTAATTTCTGAAAATTGAATGATTTTAATTTATAATTACTAACTTTATCAAAACCAACGCTAAAAAATTACCCATTTATGAAAAGTATTTTAGTTCCTATTGATTTTTCGGATCAAGCAACATACGCTGCAAAAGTAGCAGCAACCATTGCTCGAGAAGTTGATGCAAAATTAGTATTACTTCATATGCTGGAATTGCCGACAGGAGTAGTTGATCCAGCTAGTTTTGGAACCTCGAATAACACACCATCCGCTTTGCTGTTTTTAGATAGAGCACGTCAAAAATTTGCCAATTTTAGCAGGCAACCTTTTTTTGAAGGGCTGGAAATTGAGGAATCTGTACATTTTCATAAAGCTTTTGATGGGATTATTTCTGAAAGTAAGGAGAAGGATGTGGACCTTATTGTTATGGGTTCAAAAGGGACTTCTGGACTAGAAGAAATGTTGGTAGGATCAAATACTGAGAAAGTCGTTCGAAATAGTGGAATTCCAGTGTTGGTTGTTAAAAAAGAAATTGAAAACTTCAAGGTTGAGAATATTGTTTTTGCTTCAAACTTCAATCTCAAAAACAAAGTAACATTCCAATCTATTTTGAATTTTACAAAGGTATTTCAGGCGAAAATCCACCTGTTGAAGATCAATACAATTCACAATTTTGAAACTACCAAGAAGTCAAGTGACGCCATTCGGGAGTTTATTAATGGATACGATTTGGGTGATTATTCTTTGAATATTTACAACGATGTTTCTGTTGAAAAAGGGATTCTTAATTTCTCAAAATTAATCGACGCCGACCTTATTGTACTGAATACGCATGGGCGAAGAGGATTGATGCATTTGTTCAATGGAAGTATTGGTGAAGACCTTGCCAATCATGCAAAATTACCGGTAGTTACCTTTAAAATCTAATTTTTTCTTGGGGTTAATTTAAACTGATAATGATAGTCCTTTGGATTAATCATATATGTGTCGTGGACCAATCTACCCCAGGAAGTATCACCTCCTACACCCATTTGTAAAAAGTCAATATTCCATTGGTAGAGTTCGCCAATCGCAATTTCAGCGCCGTGTTTTTTGGTCACAGGAACCAATCCGGACGCCGAACGCGATCCATCTTTATCCTTGTTGAAATCAATAGCCCTTTGCTCAAATGGCCACATACTGGAATTCAACAATTGTGCAGATTCCATCTTTAAAGAAATGTTGTTAGAATGTACTTCAAACCATCGAATATCGGTTCTATTCCCAGTTTCTTGCGGTCGCGAATACCTGTGGAACATTTCTTTGACAGCTTTTTTATAAATACCGGTCTTCTGACCTGTTTTCCGATCCCAGTAACTCTCTTCAGGTCCTTTTCCATACCAACTTGCTTTATCAAATTTTGAAGGCAGGAGTAGTTTCATTCCAATTTTTGGAATCTTTGGTAAATTCTCATCGCTGCATTTAAAATCATAGTCAATTTCTAAAGCACCATCTGATGTGAATGTATAGGTAACCGTTAGTCTCATGGCGTTTTGTGAGTATCTATGGTCCGTTACAAAAGTGGCAACTCCGTTTTCAGAAATTGGAGCTAATGATAAAACTGAATTGTAACGTTCACTAGAGTACTTCCAGAAATCTGCCCACTGATCCATGCCATTTCCTAAGTCGTTGTCAGTTGGAGCTCTCCAAAAATTTGGTTTTAATGGCTGACTTGTAATGATTTCATCTCCGAGTTTCCATGAAATCAGATTTCCAGTGGTTTTATCAATTTCAAGAGAGGCTGCTTCCGATTTCAAAAGATGACTCTGTTCTGTTTCTGAAATTTTGATTTCACCTTTAATTGGTTGTTCTGCTTTTCGCAGTCTTTTCTGAAGGATGAATTCATCCCACGCGATTTCGTGGTTCGCTTCTAACGCAGTTGTAGGTGTTTTTTGAAGTAGCTTTGGGCGTAATATTACCTCTGAGTTGGGATTTAATTTCCATTCAGGTAAATTGAAATTTATGGTTTGTCGCGGCCCCACTGTGAAGTGTGCAATGGTTTCACGTTGCGTAATTTCACCATCTGTAAGAATTTCCCAAACGATAGTACAATCATCGATTGTCTTGAAGAAATTCTTGTTCTGAAGCGTTAATTTATGTCCATTAAAACTGAACTGCACTGGTTCATAAACCTTCTTTACCTCAGATAAATGTGGGTGCGGATTTCTATATGGATCTACTAAACCATTGTTTAAAAAATTCCCGTCAGTTGGTAGGTCAGGGTGGTAATCATGTCCATATGCCAAATAGGGTTTTCCATCTGCATTGATGTACTCTAAACTCTGATCTACCCAATCCCAGATATAACCACCTTGCAGGTTATCGTATTTTTCAATAATGTTCCAGTAGTCTTGTAAATTCCCAACCGAATTCCCCATAGCATGGGCATATTCAATCATGATAGAAGGTTTATCGCTATTCGATTGACCGTGTTTAATCAGGGTTTCTGGTTTTGGGTACATCGGACAAAATAAGTCGGAATACGTTTTATAAGAGGCAGGTTCATATTGCACAATTCGGGTTGAATCATTTTTCTTTAGCCAGTTTGCAGTCGCTTCGAAAACAGTTCCTTCTCCTGCTTCATTTCCTAAAGACCATGAGTAAATTGAAACGTGATTTCGATCTCTGTAAAACATCTTTTGAGTACGTTCCATATGAGCAGGAAGCCAAGAGGCTTCATTTCCTAACTGGGTGTCATTCGACAAAGCCAATGGATGACTTTCAATATTGGCTTCATCTACCACATACAATCCATAGGCATCACATAAATCTAGCCAGTATGGATCATTCGGATAATGAGAGCTTCGAACGGCATTGATATTATTGCGCTTCATTAACAAAATATCTTGCAACATGCGTTCTCTGGAAATTACATGACCTGTATGCGGATCAGTTTCATGTCGATTTACGCCTTTGATCAAAACAGGCTGACCATTAATAAGAACCTGACTATTTTTGATTTCAACAGATTTAAAACCGATGTTTTTTGTGATGATTTGATTGTTTTCAGAGTTGTTTCTGTCTATAAAACCTATGTTCAGCTTGTATAATTTTGGTAGTTCTGCCGACCAGCTCTGCACGTTTTCAATGATTTCTGAGAATTCGATTTTACTTGTTTTATGCCCTCCGATGTTGATGCTTATTTCTTTTGAAAATAATTGCTCATGATCATCAAAAAGCCTAATGTATAACATACGTTGCGCCCGTTTATCAAATGGATTTTTTAAATAAAATTTCCCATTGAATACACCGTCTTTGTAGTTGTTGGTCAAATTCGTTTCTATATGGAAATCCTCCAAAGACACCTTTGGTTTTTGATACAGGTACACCTCGCGTTCAATGCCACTGAGTCGCAACATATCCTGACTCTCAATATAGCTGGCGTCGCTCCAACGGAGTTGTTGTATTGCAAACAAATTATCGCCCGGTTTTAAATATTCAGTTACATTAAACTCAGCCGGAGTTTTACTTCCCTGTGAATACCCAACATATGTTCCATTGATGTACAAATACAAAGCAGATTTCGCACCTGCAAAATGTAAGATCACGTCTTGTTGCAAGAATGACTCTTCTATGGTAAAGGTCTTTCTATA
This sequence comes from Flavobacteriaceae bacterium, assembly GCA_964227255.1. Lineage (GTDB taxonomy): Bacteria > Bacteroidota > Bacteroidia > Flavobacteriales > Flavobacteriaceae > Lutibacter. The sequence goes on along the minus strand of CAXQVI010000003.1, from coordinate 59,058 downwards.
GGTACCAACCGGATTATAGTCCTCAGGGACATTAGGCCATTCTGATGAAAATGGATAGCGTTCATCCAAGTAGATTGGTTTTCCAAACCCGTGGATTTCCCAGTTGCCAGGGACAGCCATTTCATCCCAGTCAGAATCATCAAAGTCGAAGTTTTGGAAAGTCGTAGGACGCTCATTAGGATTTTTAACCCATTTGAATTTCCAGGAACCGTTCAAAGACATAAATCGATTGGAATTTTCTTTTTCACGCAGAAATTCATTTTCAAACGCAAAAAAATCAGCGCGACCATCCAATCTGTTTTCTTTAAAAATTTCATGGTTGAAATGGTTGGCTTGCCTCGGAACTTCAGGCAAATTATTTTTTGAACAACTGGAAATAATTGTTGCTAGTACGATTATGAAAAAGAATTTTTGAATCATGAAAAGTGTTGCATAAAGTCCTCCTGAAGGACCATTTCTAATGTGATTAATAGTTGATGTGCGTTTTCTTTTGAAAACACAATCGGAGGTTTGATTTTTAGGACGTTCTCATCAGGTCCGTCAGAACTCATTAAAATTCCGAAGTCCTTCATGCGATTCACCAAATAACTCACTTTTTCGGGAAGTGGATTCATGTTTGTATCAACGAATTCAATTCCGAGGAATAACCCTTGTCCGCGAACATCTCCGATGATTGGATAATTCAATTGAAGTCTATGTAATTCACCTTTTAAAAATGAACCGACTTCATGAGCATTTTCCTGAAGGCGGTCTTTTTTTATAGTATTCAGGACTTCATTAGCAATGGTGCACGAAACTGGGTTTCCTCCAAACGTGTTAAAATATTCCATGCCGTTTGCGAAGCTTTCTGCGATTTCCTGAGTACATACTACTGCAGCAACCGGATGCCCGTTTCCAAATGGTTTTCCTATGGTCATAATATCTGGAATCACATCGTGTAGTTGAAACCCCCAGAAAGTTTTACCCATGCGTCCGCAACCAGTTTGTACTTCATCAGAAATACAAATCCCACCAGCTTCTCGAATCAATGTATAAGCCCCTGCCAAAAATCCGTCAGGCAATTCTACTTGTCCGCCGCAACTAATTATCGGCTCAAAAATCAGCGCTCCCACTTGCTTTTCTTGCTTTTTGATATGGTTTAGAATCTGTTGCAATTCGCCTAAATAGTTTTCCGAAGTATGGTCACCTCTATATTTTCCTCTGAAGGCATCGGGCATAGGAACAACATGCACATGTTCAGCTGCACCAGTACCTCCTTTACCGTCGAATTTGTACGAACTTATCTCAACGCATTTATTCGTGTTTCCGTGGTATCCGACTTCAGACACAATAACTTCATCACTTTTTGTATGCGCTTTTGCCATTCTGAGCGCTAGTTCGTTAGCCTCACTCCCTGAATTCACATAATGCACTACCTTCAATTGAGATGGAAGTGTTTCCAATAAATTTTCGGTGAGGTTCGTAATTGCTTCATGCAGATAACGCGTATTCGTATTGAGCACTGCTATTTGCTGCTGCGCCTTTTTAACTACTGCATAATTTTCATGTCCTACATGCGCTACATTATTCACGGTATCTAAATATTTTCTTCCTGAGTAATCTACAAGAAAAGCTCCAGCTCCACGTACTATATGTAACGGTTGTTTGTACTGCAGACTTAAACTTTTTCCAAGGTGTTGCATGCGATAGTCATGAATCGCATTTTTGTCGAATGTGGCACCAGGTTTTAGTCCTTCGGTTTTAAAAAAAAGGTTTGGATCAGGGCACAAACTTTTCCAGATTTCTAATTGGTTGAAATAGCAAACACCTGGAAAATCGTCTACATAGTCGAGCAGAGAATGCATGATTTGAAAGTGCAGATGTGGTGCCCAGTTACCATTTTCCTTCATGTTGCCGAGCAGTCCAATTTGTTCCCCCTTTTTAAGATTGTCTCCTATTTTATGTTTAAGGGCTGAGGTTACATTAAGGTGGCCATACAGACTGAAAAATTCGAAATCTGCCTCTCTGTGTTTTAGGATAATGAGTCCGCCATATTCTTTGTTCCCCGCATTATCAATTGCGGTAACAACCTCTCCATCAAAAAGGCTGTGGACAGGTGTATATTCCGGAAGCCAGAAATCGATTCCCAGATGAACAGTTCTGCTTTCAGGTCCAAAATTCCCTAATTTGTCATATGCGGTTGAGGTGTAAATTGGTCTTGACTCCAAATATCCTCCCGCTATAAAGTGATTGGTATGTTCCTTTTGAAATTCATTGATTTTATACTGAAAAAAGTCCAGGTTATTAAATTCACGCTCATGACCAATCCAGGAACTTCCAACGCTCAAATCCAGCTTAGTAACTTCTTTGTATGCTATTGTTGGGAATATTTCATTGATAGAAAAATGTTCATTTTCTATCCATTCTTCGAATTTTTTTTCATTAGGATGAGGAGTATAATTACAGGCTGCTCTAAAACTATACAGCGCGAATTGAGGTGAAATTTGCACCCATTTTTTTAGTAAATCCCATGCAGGTTGTTCACTAATGAGCAGGTACTCGTTATCAGGATCATTTCTTTTGTTGATAGCCGATTTAGTCACTGAAATTACAAGACGCATTCCAATGCAGTGATACAAATGTTCTAATTCTACTCCCTGAATATTGAATTTGGAATGGTAGCCTTTTAAGACCTCATTTGCAGCTTGCAACGGATCGTTGCAATCCATAGCAGCATAGGAAATAGTAATAGCAACATCGTTTATTACCTGCGTGAAAGTGGTATCTCCAAAATCGATGATGGCCTTGACTCTTGGATTTATTAAATCGGATGTGACAATAATATTGTTGTCGTTTACATCGTTATGAACAATGCTTTTCCGAAGATTTTTGTAGGAATTCAATTGCGATTCAAATCCACTTTGAAATTGTATCAGGATTTCCTGTTCATGAGAATTGAAAAGTTCCAAATGGTTTTTGGTCCAGAGCCCTTGAGCAATATCCCAGTCGAAGTTCTTTCGTTGGGCTCCCTTGTGATTAAAATCCTTTAAAGCATTGGTCAAAATTCCATTTGACGTTCCAAGATCTTTTCTTAGTGATGGAGTTTTTGGATTGACAGCATTCCAAATGCGGCCTTTTAGAAATGTCAACAATCGGACGTTCCTTTTTCGACCTTCAGAATCAACAAAAGTTCCTTCATATTTTTGTCCGAGAGTCTTTACAATCACCGGGCTTTCGATTTCCGAATTCGTTGCCAAATGTTTCAAAACATCTTGCTGGAACTGGTATTCAGTTTCGTCAATATCAGGTTGTGAAATTTTTAAGATATAGGTGTTATTTTGGTCTTTTTTCACCCTGAAATTAGCATCCAGTTCACCTGGAAGCTGGGTAATTTCACCCTGGATATTATAAAGCGAAGTACAGATTTCTTTCGCTATTGTTATGGTAATCGAATTCGACATCAGTATTCTTCAGTTAATAACATAATTAAATGAGCTGCACTCCAGCTAAAATTCTTTGCATACAATCCTTCACCCGTTAATGGGTGGTAATTTTCTCGTATGGGTAGTCCAGGTTCCATAACACCTTCAGCACCATGAACTATTTTTTTAGCAGCTTGGTAGGCGTCATCTTTATAACCGTAATTCAGTAACGACTTCACTCCGAAATAAGACTGGTCCAGCCAGTTTGGTCCACGCCAATAACCTTTCATCGGATTGAATTTTGGATGGTCGGCACTCATGGTTTGGAATGGGACTTTCGTGTAAAATGAATTCACATCCATCATTTTCGATTTGATAGCTGCAGCTTGCTTGGCTGTTGCGGCATTGGCCCACAGGGGAGTCCAACCTTCACTTCCCGCACCCAATACATAGTTAGAGCCATCAATAGCTATGTCGTAAAACCAGCCATCCGATTGACTAAAAAATTTAGAAGTCAGAGCTTCCCTTAAACTCTCAGCTTCATTCGTATATTTAATTCGGTCCTCTTCTCTGGAAAGGACTTCCGCCAAAGAAGTCAGAAAATGTTTTTCCGCATACAAATAAGCATTCAAATCAACACTTTCCTGATCCATTGAATAAGCTCCTTCTTCGTTTTTTAAGATTTTAGTTGTGTCGAATCGAATGGCATTATCCATGCCGCTTTCCCATTTGGCTGCGACAAGTGAACCATCTGTCGAGCCATATTCACACAGGCCATCCTGATCGTGATCTCTTTTTGTATACCAGAATTCGTGATATTTTTTCAGTTTCGGATATAATTCTTGAACAAAGGCAGTGTCTTTTGAGGCTTCAAATACTTCAAAAACAGCCCATGCCGATAAGGGAGGCTTGGTGTCTCTGTAATTATGCGCTTCAATAGAAGTATCACGATAAACACAATCGGCTACAAAACCATCTTCTTCCTGAAATTCGAACATCAGCCGGATTTGATTTTTTGCCAATTCGATGTTGTATTTTGAAAGTCCGACTGCATGTTTCCACGAATCCCATGACCAGAACCCGTTAAACCATTTGTAGTGGTAGCTGGGGAAAAGTCCTTCAAAGTTGATTTCACCTGCAGGAATTCTCCAGTTGTTTTGCAAAGTCAAATGCGCTTTAGCTAACACTTTTTTGTATGGCAGCGAATCAAATTGTTTTGAGATTTTTGAAGTTAGACTGTGTAATTCACGTTCTTTCTCCATTTTTCGACCTTCCAAAATATCTGAGAAAATAGTCGATTCCAACGCGTTCCACTCATCCTTCAAACCATATTCAGGAAAGATGAAGGTCTGAGAAATATCCAAAGAACCTTGAGAATTTCCTTTTAATTCCAACCTATGAGTTGCAGCATAGCCAGTTTCAGTGAGACCAATCTTTGAGTCCTTTCCAAATTTTAAATAACCAATTGCAGGAGATTTTTCGGAATGCATTTCGATGGTTTGCACCCCTTTTTTGAATGAGATGCCGTTGGTGAGGATCGGACTGTTTTGCCATCTGAGTTCTAAGGCTAATTTTTTTGACGAGGTATTTTCAATAGTGTAATGAATCCTTGCTGAATGCCCCGATTGAAATACCAATTGTAGTTTTGCTGTAATTGCTTCTGAAGTGTAAGTTGATTCCAGATGGCTGTGGTAACTTTTTGTTTCAGAAAGCAGAAATGGAGTTTCTTTTCCATTTACCTTTAATGTTAAATTTGATAGTTGTTTTGCTAACCAAACCCCATTTTCCTGGGTCATTAAAAAAGGTCCAGAAAACCCAATATCGTTTGTTGTAGGTAAGCTGTAAGCAAACCAAGCTCCCTGATCGGAATACATCAGCATGTTTTTGTCGAATTTCTCTACAGGAGTTCCTTTGTAATCAAGGATGTTCGCATATTTTTCAAGGTTTGTATAATGCTCAACATATGGTTTCTCCTGATTGCAGTTCACTGTAAGCAGTAATAAACCAAAAAGGTAAAGTATTCTTTCGAAGGACATTGGTAGCTTTAGTTCTTGTTTGATACGTGTAAAGTTAAGGCTTGTCCGAAATAAATTTTAACAGATTATTGTACTATCGTATCAAAAAAAAACGAGCGTAAGGCTCGTTTTGAAGAATTATGTATCAGTTACTTATTTTACAACTTTGATAGAGCATCCAATGGCTCTTGTACTTGTCTTTTCGACTGTCTTCCCTGCCAATAAAGCATCAACAGCATTTTCAGTGAATTTCTCAGTTACTTTTGAAGCGTCTTTCGAATTATTATCGATTGCTCCAATATACTTCACTTTTAAATCGCCTGCTTCTTTGTTTAATAAGAAAACATGTGGCGTTCTCGTAGCTCCATATTTAGGATATACTTCTTGTCCCACATCCAATAAATAAGGAAATGTAAATCCTTTTTCTTTAGCTCTTTCTTGCATCAATGCAAAGCTGTCGCCTGGTTGTGCAGCTGGGTCGTTCGGGTTTACGGCAATTACAGGGTATCCTTTGCCCTTGTACTTTTTGTCCAGTGCAATAATTCTGTCTTCGTAGGCAATGGAGTACGGACAGGTATTACAGGTAAAGATGACGATGAACCCTTTAGCATTTTCATAACTGGCCATGGAAACCATGTTGCCATTTACATCTTTTAGGTTGAAGTCAGGAGCTGAATCTCCGATATCTAAGCCAGGTCCACTTGTGTTATTTAGAGTAAATGCTGAAATAATTACAGCTAGACATAGTCCGAATAAAAGTTTTAGATGTTTCATTTTAATGTATTGATAGATTTGTTAAGTGCTGTTTCTAATTCTTCATAGGTGAACGACTGCTCGTAAAATTCTCTCGAATTGGAGTTGTAAATGAGTGTAGCCGGAATAGCTCCAGACCATGTTTCACTTACCTTTGGAATCCATGTATTTTGATCAGAATCATCAAGGATCATGACCTCAGATTGAATTTTGTTTTTTTGAATAAAGGGAATGACTTTTGTTTCAAGTTGATTCGAAAAATCAAGGCTAACTAAAAGGACTTCCACATTTTTATCTTGATATCTAGTATTAAGTTTTTCAAAAGCCGGAAGTTCATCTACACATGGTTTGCACCAGGTTGCCCAAAAATTTACAACATAAGTTTTGTCGGAATTCTGATAGATATAATTTTCAAACTGGTTAAAATCAAGCACTTTGATTTCCGGTACTTTTACTTTAGAAATCGTTGCTTTTTGCTGAATAGCCTCCTTCTTCTCAGCTTTGCAATTCACTAATAGAAAGGCACACAGAATGATGATTAGTTTTTTCATACCGAATAAAAATACTAATTATGAGAGTTTTGAATTGAAAATTAACAGATGTTAACAGTAGTGAATCTTATTTCAATAATTCTTTTGGAATATCACATACAGGAATTGGCACCATTTTGTGTTTGTTGGCTTTATTCCTTTGCACATATATTTCGAATACCTCCTTTTCTCTTCCTGCAAAGTCAGCTGCCGACTTTCCAGCATCAGCTGCATTCATAGCCCATTCTAACTCGTCGTATGATGCTCCAATCTGGTCTTCGTCTGTTCTGCTATCGCCAAATAAACCATCTGTAGGTTGTGCTTTCTGAATGGATTCAGGGACATCTAAAACTGCAGCAAGTTGGTATACTTCCGATTTCATCAAATCGGCTATTGGACTTAAATCGACACCGCCATCTCCGTATTTAGTATAAAATCCAACTCCGAAGTCTTCGACCTTATTTCCGGTTCCGGCAACTAAATAACCATATAGTCCGGCTAAATAATACAAACTGGTCATTCTAAGTCGAGCTCTGGTATTGGCAAGTGACATGTCAACAGTAGTCTGATTGTCAGTCACAGGAATCGTTGATTTGAATTCTTCAAAAGTGGATGTTAAGTCAACGCGCTCAGATTGAACATTATTAAACGTGCTTTTTAACCTGTCGATATGTTCATTTGCACGATTCACCTGATTTATTCCTTGATGAATAGGCATTTCTACACATAAGGTAGGAAAGCCGGTTTCAGCACAAAGCGCAGATGTTACTGCAGAATCAATTCCTCCCGATACACCAACTACAAATCCCTTAACACCTGCTTTTGTAGCATAATCTTTTAACCAGTCAACAATATAATCTTTAACTTTTTCAGTCTTCATGAGTAAACTTTTTTACTATTTTTAGCGTTCTTAAAACAGAAACGTAAATATAGAAATTTAATGAGGAAAGTACTGATCCTGATTCTTTTTTTATCGGCTTTAATTAGTTGTGAAGAGTCCGCGAAAAAAGTTGTAAATACTACAAATATTGAGGTGTCTGTTGAGATAGATCGCTTCGATCAAAAGTTTTATCAGGCTGATGTGGAGAGTCTTCCAGCACTTAAACAGGCCTATCCTTATTTGTTCCCTGTTCAGACACCTGATAGCATTTGGCTTGAGAAGATTCTGGATACGGATGAACTGTATTTACTGGGGAAAGTTGATAGTGTGTTTCCAAATTTTGAACCTGAAAAAGCTGAAATTGAGCAACTATTTCAAAATATAAAGTATTACTATCCGAATTTCAAGGAGCCAAAGGTACTATCACTCATCACAAAAGTTGATTATGAAAGTAAAGTCATTTTTGCCGATTCGCTTTTATTGTTTGCTATAGATATGTATTTGGGAGGGAAAGACGATGTATACCATGATTTTCCAGAATATTTAGCACAGAATTTTAAAAAAGAACGGCTGACTGTTGATTTTGCTGAAGCTATTTCGGGAAGTGTCTTCAGAAAACAAAACAAGCGACAATTCATTGATATCATTGTTCAGGAAGGGAAACAGTTGTACTTGCTGGAGTTATTTAATTCATGGAAAGGAGACCATTTAATTATAGGTTATTCTGAAGAAGAATTGGAATGGGCTGAAGCAAATGAAGAGGAAATATGGAAGTATTTTATCGAAAAGAAATTGTTGTATCAAAATGATCCGGACTTGCGAAATCGCTTCGTGAAGAATGCACCGTTTTCAAAATTTTACCTCGACATCGATAAGGAATCACCAGGGAAAATAGGCGCCTGGATTGGTTGGCAAATTGTTAGGTCTTATATGCAAAATAATAATGTACCTTTGCACGAGCTTTTGAGAAAAAATGAAGCTGAAATATTCGAAAATTCAAAATACAAACCAAAACGATAATGGCAGTAAAACACACTTCTAAAATTGAATTTAAAATAGGTTTAGACGAGAATAAAGTACCAGAAGAAATGAACTGGTCAGCACAGGATGGAGGAATTAATGATGAAGAAACAAAAGCCTTGATGATTTCGGTATGGGACAGTGAAAGTAAAGATACTTTAAGGATGGACCTTTGGACGAAAGACATGCCGATGGATGAAATGAAGCAATTTTACCACCAGACTTTATTGTCAATGGCCGATTCTTTTGAGCGTGCCACAAACGACAATAAAATGAGTGCAACAATGCGCGATTTCTGTGATTATTTTGCGGAAAAGCTTGAGTTGAAAAAGTAGTTAATTCTTAGTTTATTTGAATAAATTTGGTGTTACACACCTTTTTTTATCAATCTTACAATTTCTTTATAATCTTCAGGGTTATTCACAAAGTCTTTATCAGAAACATCGATAACCAATGTGTTTAGTCGTTCTTCCGTTTTGATGAATGTTGAATAACCTTGATGGATTTTCTCCAGATAGTTGGCCTCTATATTCTGTTCGTACGAACGCCCTCTTTTCTTGATATTTTCTAGCAATCTATCAGTATTTTGATACAAGTAAATATACAAATCTGGTTTGGTGATTTCTTTATACATGATATCAAATACACGACGGTATAACAAGTATTCTTCCTTGTGCAGAGTGACCTGAGCAAATATGAGAGACTTGAAAATATAGTAGTCGGATACAATAAAGTTCTTGAATAAATCGAATTGTGCGAGGTCATCAGATAACTGTTGGTAACGGTCTGCCAAAAAACTCATTTCCAAAGGAAAGGCGAAACGTTCATTATCGTCGTAGAATTTGGGTAAAAACGGGTTGTCGGCAAATCGTTCCAATACGAGTTTAGCATTGTAGTCGTTTGCCATCATTTTTGTCAAAGTTGTCTTTCCAGCACCAATATTACCTTCGATAGCAATATAATTGTACTTTTCAGAAATAGATAATGGTTGTTTTAACGTCGCTTTGATTGCATTGATTTCAGAAGTGTCAGGGCAATTTTTCAAACAGTCCTCAATACTTGACTTGGTAATGGGATGTTTCAGTTGCGGTGCAATTTCTGCTAACGGCACTAATACAAAATTACGTTCCAGCATATGTTTATGAGGAACCGTCAATTCCTTTGAAAAGATAATTTCTCTATCAAATAATAATACATCAATATCGATGATTCGATCTTCGTAACTATCTGTTGTTTTTGCTTTTCGTCCGACTTCCTTTTCAATATTACGAATGGCCAGTAGTAAGTCGTCCGGATTCATACTCGAGGTATACTTGACACAAATATTATAAAAATCGTCTGATTCGTATCCCCAGGATTTTGTTTGGAAAACCTTAGAAATTTTCGAAATCAGACCGCCAGAATCTACTAAAAGGTTTAATGCTTTTTGCAAGTTTTCCAGCTTATTCCCCTGGTTTGTTCCTAAGGATAAATATATGTCTCGAACGATTTTCATAAGGGACTACAAAGAAAAGAAAAGTATTATTTAAAAATCTATCTTTGTTATTGAATTTATAAACATTTATCCCTTTTTTTTATAATCTACAGATATGAAATTCCTTAGAAATTTTTTCGCTTCAATATTGGGTGGTTTGGCCGCTTTTACGATCCTTTTTCTACTTTTTTTATTCATTGTAGGCAACTTGAATACGGAAGAGGTTGTTACAATAAAACCAAATACCGTATTGCAGTTAAAAATGGATGCTAAATTGAAAGATTATGCTCCAAAGAGTGATAAACCTTTGGATATTATTCTGGGCATTAATGAAAGTAAAATGGGTTTGAATGAGGTCTTGAATGCTATAGAAAATGCAAAGTATGATTCGAATGTTCAAGGGATAAGTATTGAATTGTCTAATTATGGAGGCGGACTTTCACAACTTCAAACCATTCGAAAAAAGCTCGCTGAATTTAAGGAAGAAGATAAGTTTGTTTTGGCCTATGCAGATGTCTATTCTCAGTCTGCTTACTATCTAAGCTCAGTAGCAGATTCTGTTTATGTGAATCCGGTTGGGAGTGTCGATTTCAAAGGTCTTGCCACTGAAGTGTTGTTTTTGAAGGATTTTCAGGACAAAACTGGGGTGAAATTTGAAGTCGTGCGACACGGAAAATACAAAAGCGCTGTGGAACCTTTTTTAGAAAATGAGATGAGCGAGGACAACCGAGAGCAAACACTAACTTTTTTGCAAAGCTTATGGGATGCTATGGTGGATGAAATGGGTGCAGACAGAAATTTGGAAACGGATGAGTTGAATACTATTGCTGATAATTTAGGAGGTAGAAATGCCGAGGGATCCGTTGAAACTGGTTTGGTAGATCGGGCCTTATATATTGATGAGTATCGAGATGCTGTTAAAACCGTTGTAGGCAAGGAGCGTTTGAGGTATGTGAGTGTAAAAGATTATATCAATTCAGGAAAGGGACGCGTTTTGTCAACAAGCAAAGATAGAATAGCAGTGATTTATGCTCAGGGAGAAATCATGTATGGCGAAGGCGATGAGAATATAATAGGACAAGAACTAATGATAAAATCGTTGCGTAAGGCGAGAAAGGATAATACTATTAAAGGAATTGTTTTACGTGTGAATTCGCCGGGAGGCAGTGCTTTGGCTTCTGAGCTCATATGGCGAGAATTGGAATTGACTAAAAAAGAAAAACCTTTGGTAGTTTCTATGGGTGATTATGCAACTTCCGGAGGGTATTATCTGGCGTGTAATGCAAATCATATTTTTGCGGAATCAACAACAATTACGGGCTCTATTGGCGTGTTTGGAACCGTTTTAAATTTAGAAGATGTTAGTTCTAGATTTGGAATAAATGCGGAGCAGGTTCGTACTAATGCCAGTCCTTATTACAGTGCCTTTGAACCCATGTCAGATGAATTTAGAGGAGTAGTAAGACAGGGAGTTGAAGAAACCTATACTACATTTTTAAAGCGTGTTAGTGAAGGAAGAAATATGGATATGGAAAATGTGGATGAAATTGCCCAGGGAAGGGTCTGGTCTGGGAAAGATGCCGTTGAAGTAGGCTTGGTTGATGAACTGGGAACTATAGAAGATGCTATTGCATACACTGCAAAACTTGCTGAAATTTCTGACTATAGCGTTAGAAGTTATCCGGATTACGACAGGGATTTAGAAAAAACCATTGGTGGAATTCCTTTAGTTTCTTCAAAAGAAGATATCCTAATAGAATCTATTGGAGAGGAAGGTTTTCATTTAATGTCAATTTTGAATACTTTGAAAAATCAGGAAGGAATACAAATGCGATTACCTTTTATTTTGAATATCAAATAGCAAAAGTATAAATTACCTTAAATCTGTTGAAAATTAACCTAAAACGTTTTCGTAACTCAATCTTAATCAATTGAGTATAGTTTTTTGTAAATAGTGTTGTTTTTTCAGTTTAGTAATGGACGTACATTTGTAATGTATTAGTGAAGGACACATCATTAATGCTTATTATATATTTGGTTAACTTGTTAGAATGAGATCTGTTTCAGATCTCATTTCTTTTTTTATACCTATCTGTGTTTTCATAAAGTTTTTGGGTAATTAAAACTGCTCGATCGATTATCACAATGTGAAAGTTGTATTGAAAAATGTGTCAATTTTTCGATGGCAGACAGAGAAATCATATCATTTTTAAGTTCTCTAATGATTATGTAATGCTTTTGGATTTTTTAATGATTCAAAAAAAAAGACCCTTAAGGGGTCTTTGTTGAATTTAGGGCCCCTCGGTTTGGACCACCAGATTTTTCATTTCGTTTCTGTATTTCAATGGGCTCTTTCCAGTAAATTTCTTGAATAATTTATTAAAGTGTGAGAAGTTATTGAATCCACTTTCGTAACAAATTTCAGTGATACTTGTTGGTTGTTCTGCCAACAATTTAGTTGCATGAACAATTCTAAATTCATTTACAAACTGTGTAAATGTTTTTCCCGTTGTTTTTTTGAAATATCTGCAAAATGCAGGTACCGTCATATGTACTTTATCAGCGATCTCAGTCAATGGAATTGATTGTTTGAAGTTTTTGCTGACAAAATCAAATACAACATCTATTTTCTTATTGTCTTGTGGTTCTATTTCGAATGCAAATCCGTCTACATTTAATAAAGTGTATTCTTCAGTATTAGACAGGTCATTTAAAATCTCTAAAAATAGAAGGACTCTCTCGAGCCCATTTAATTTTGGCAGAGTTTCAATTTTTGGTCCAACTAACTTCTTAGTCTCCATATTAAAAAGGATTCCTTTTTTAGCCCGTTGGAATAACAATTTTACATTTTGATTCTCTGGAATTTCGAAGAAGTCTGCTCCAAGGAATTCCTGTTTAAACTGTACAATAGTTTCAGTACCGTTGGTTGTAAAACGATCTGTAAATCCGCTATGAGGTAAATTAGCACCTAGTAATATGAGCTGACTGTTGTTAAAATAAGACAAGTGACTACCAATATGGCGCTTTCCTTTAGCTTTATTTACATAAACAAGTTCTAGCTCTGGATGAAAATGCCAGAATGGAAGATTGTTTTCAATTTTTTCGGAATGTTGTTTAACTCTAAAAGATTGACCAAACTCAGGAGTAATCTTTTCGAATGTGGGCTTTACATTATTCATACATCTTAATCTTACTACAAATTTACGCATATATAAATGATTAGTTTGTTTAGATTTCACCCTTTTATGTTCAAAATTGACTTAACATAATGATAATATCTATTTCTAATCAAAATAGAACATAAATTGAAGAATAGAGAGGAAGTTTAAACATGCTTTTGGCCATACTTTTGTCTTGTCATTAAAAAATTACAATTATGAAAACAATGATTAAGAAAAGTATTTTGTTAGTAGCTTTATTATTTACAGTATTTGTAAATGCGTCTTCAGGGAAGACCGGAGTTACGTTAAAAGTAGTAGATGCGAAGTTAGTACAGTTATCAACTGAAAATTATAAAGGGCAAGTAGAAGTAACTGTAAAAGATGTATTTGGAGTAATACTTCACAATGAAACATTGCAAGGCTCTGAAGCTTCAAAGAAGTATGATTTTGGTGCGTTACCATTAGGGAATTACAATGTTGAAATTGAAACAGAGACTAAAATTGAGTCTGTAGATTTTCAGGTAACTTCTTCTTTAGTGGAGTTGATCAAAACAAATGAAGTTTACTTCAAGCCAGTTGTAAATGTAGTAGATGATTTAGTATCAATCTCCAAGTTGTCTCTGACAGGTGATATGATGGAGGTTTCTATCTACAACAACCAAGATCAGTTGATTTACTACCAAAAAGTAACTAATGGTCCGAATTTAGGAGTAAGATTAAGTTTTGAACTTATAGGAGGAGGAGACTATAGAGCTCGTATGTATTCAGGAGGAAAATTGTTTACTAAAGATTTCACCATTAAATAGAATTTTAAAAATTAATAATAGAGGTTTGTAAAAGGGGGTGTCAATTAATTGGCACCCCCTTTTTTATTTCCTTTTTTAATCAGATTATTTCCTTTGGTACGAAACGAAACTATAGCTGTATTTACTTTCTTCACTAGCTTCAAAGTCTTCTCTGGAAACTTCCTGCCAGATATCAGCATCTATTTCTGGGAAAAATACATCTCCATCAAAATCGTGATACACATATGTTAAATCTAATTTGTCAGCAATTTCAATCGCTTCGGTATAGATTTGAGCCCCACCGATTATAAAAGGGTTCGAATCGTTTTTTGCCACTTCCAACGCTTTTTCTAAGGATTCAACTACGGTACAACCATTAGGAGTAGGGTAATTCAAGTTTCTCGAGATAATTACATTCACTCTGTTTGGAAGTGGTCGACCCAAAGATTCAAAGGTTTTACGTCCCATAATAATATGGTGGCCAGAAGTTTCTTTTTTGAATCTCTTTAAATCGGCAGGAATATGCCATATAAGTTGATTGTCTTTTCCAAGAACATTGTTGTTTGCAATTGCAGCAATAATAGTAAGCATAGAGTTATGATTCTTTTTCAGAATCAGATTTTGAAGTGTTTAATTCTATTTCAAGGGCCTTTTTCTGATCTTCAAATTTCTTTTCGACCTTTTTCGACAGATCTACTATTTTGGCTTCTTGTTTTTTAATAAGTCGGTCTGTTTCTTTTAATTCCCATTCCTTATTCATGAATCGGTTAAAAAGATAAACATTGGAAAAGTGTATACACCATAAGAAAAACCATATTCCAATAACATAGTAACTCCAGTTCGGAATAATAGAGTCTTCTCCGTAATTCAAGATTTTATTTAAAACCAACAGAAAGAGAATTCCAACAATGAAAACGACAAAATGGTAGTACAACCTTTTGCGCTGTCTAATTCTTTTTTTTGCGTTTTCGTATAGTTCGTAATTGTTATCCATGTATACTTACATACTTTTAACCCACTCTTTGATAAATGAATTGTAATCGGCAGTTTCAAGTTTTTGTTCCATTTGATCCTTGATAAATGAAAAAACTTTTACCAAATCTTCTTCAGAGCTGTCTAATATAGCATCTAAAGATTGCAGTGCATTTTCATCATTCAGAGCTTCAACCTTCTCCTTAATTGATGTTTTCAAGTCAGTAATTTTCATATTAAATTTTGATTCAATTTAAACCGACACCCTTCCTTTAATGTGTGGATGTGGGTTGTAATCTACTAAGTTAAAGTCTTCAAACTTAAAATCAAAAATATTTTTGATGTTTGGATTTAGCTCCATTTTAGGTAAAGATCTAGGCTCACGTGTGAGTTGCAGGGCAATTTGCGCTTCGTGATTGCTGTAAATATGAGCGTCTCCAAAAGTATGTACAAATTCTCCAGCTTTTAAATCACATACCTGAGCAACCATCATAGTCAATAAGGCATAAGAGGCAATATTAAAAGGAACTCCTAAAAAAATATCAGCACTGCGCTGGTATAACTGACACGACAATTTTCCGTCAGCAACGTAGAATTGGAAGAAAGCATGGCATGGAGGTAAAGCAGCTTTTCCGTTTGCAACATTTTCAGAAAAACTCACCGATGTATCAGGCAGTACACTAGGGTTCCATGCAGAAACTAGCATCCTTCTGCTCGATGGATTTGTTTTTATGGTTTCAATAACTTCTTTAATCTGGTCAATTCCTTCACTGTTCCAGTTACGCCATTGGTGTCCGTAAACAGGCCCTAAATCTCCATTTTCATCGGCCCATGCATCCCAAATTTTTACATTGTGCTCTTTTAGATATTCAATGTTGGTTTCACCTTTTAAAAACCACAATAACTCGTGAACAATTGATTTCAGATGCAGTTTTTTTGTAGTCAGCATTGGAAATCCTTCACTCAAATCGAAGCGCATTTGATATCCAAAAACACTTTTTGTTCCAGTCCCAGTTCGGTCTTCTTTTACAAAACCGTTTTTACTTACATGGTCAATTAAATCTAGGTATTGTTTCATTTAAAAGTTAGTTGTTTTATAGTTTAACCGATAATCATGCCGGCAATTGTAGCCGATAATAAAGATGCTAAAGTCCCTCCGATTAATGCTTTCATACCAAATTCAGAAAGGGTCTTGCGTTGTCCAGGTGCTAAAGATCCAATTCCTCCAATCTGAATTCCGATAGAAGCAAAATTTGCAAATCCGCATAGCATATAGGTACCCATAATTACCGATTTATTGTAGGTAAAATGAGTTACACTCGTCATATCTTTCAATTCTGCAAGCTGAATATATCCAACAAATTCACTCGCAGCTAATTTGATTCCTAATAATTGCCCCATTAACATGGTGTCCTCCTTTGCGACTCCAATCAGCCACATTAATGGTGAGAAGATAGTCCCGAGAATTGCTTCCAATGAAAGTCCTTGGTAAGCTGTATTGTCTGCAATCCAACCGTTCAGGTTTGTTAAGTCTCCAACCCAGTCTAAAATTCCGTTCAACATGGCAATCATAGCCACAAATACTAACAGCATCGCAGCTACATTTGCAGCAAGTTTTACGCCTTCTGAAGTCCCATTTGCAATCGCATCTAAAATGTTTGAACCAATTTTATCCTGAGAAACTTCAACGTCAGTGTTGATTTCTTCTGTTTGAGGATACAACATCTTCGACACTACAATTGCTCCAGGAGCTGCCATTACAGAAGCTGCTAATAAGTGTTTTGCAAATTGCAATCTCATAACTTCATCATCGCCTCCAAGGAAACCGATATACGCAGCTAAAACACCTCCAGCAACAGTTGCCATTCCACCCACCATCACGAGCAGGATTTCGGATTTATTCATGCGTTCCAGATATGCTTTAATCATTAATGGCGCCTCTGTTTGTCCCAAGAAAATATTTCCAGCAACAGATAAACTTTCTGCCCCTGAAATGTTTAATAATTTGGTTAGAACCATGGCCATTCCTTTTACAACAATTTGGATGATTCCTAGATAGAAAAGGAGTGATGTTAAGGCTGAAAAGAAAATGATTGTTGGCAGAATCTGAAAGACGAAGATGAATCCGAAGCGGTCTACATCCATTAAGCTTCCAAATAAAAATTCACTACCTGCAGCAGTATAATCCAGGATATTTGTAAAAATACGTCCGACACTTTCAAAACCAATTTGAACAAATTTAACTTTCAGTACCCCAAAAGCAATTAGCAATTGCGAGGCCAGACCTATTCCAACGGTCCTCCAGTTAATGGATTTTCTATTGTTACTGAAAATATAGGCAATAATTAAAAGTGAAATCATTCCAATAATTCCTCTGTAAAAAGATTCAAAAGTGAATCCTCCATTAGGAATCAATACATCTTGTGCTACTTCTTGGGCATTTGATTGAAATGCAGCCAAAAGCAGGGCTAGTAAAAGACTAATTTTTTTTGTCATGGGATTGTTTACGAAGTACGTTTATTTATTTCGTCTCTAATTTTTGCCGCCAATTCATAATCTTCGTTTTGTACAGCGGCATTCATTTTTTTGTGAAGTTCGTCTAAAGAATCTTTTGTAAACGTATCATCAGTCGATTTGACCGTAGATTCTTCAACCAAATCTTCCAGTGTATAAGATTCATCACTATCGTCTAATTCCATAGTGATTTCGTCTTTCATTTTAAGGTAGATTCCTGCTTTGTCTAAAATATTCTCGTAGGTATAAATAGGCGCATCAAATCGCGTTGCCAAAGCAATGGCATCTGAGGTTCGCGTATCGATAATTTCTTCAATGCCGTCTCTATCGCAAATAAGGCTGGAGTAAAAAACACCATCTACTAATTTGTGAATAATTACTTGTTTTATGGCGATTTCGAAGCGATCTGCAAAACTTTTGAATAAATCGTGTGTAAGTGGTCTTGGAGGTTTGATTTCTTTTTCAAGAGCAATGGCAATTGACTGGGCCTCAAAAGCGCCAATAACAATTGGTAAGGTCCTTTTTCCATTTTCTTCACTTAACACCAACGCATAGGCACCACTTTGGGTTTGACTATACGAAATTCCTTTAATGTTTAAGCGGACTAAACTCATAGGTTAAATATATAAAAAAAGCTGTCAAATCAAAGCTTAAAAAGCTCTAGATGAGACAGCCTTAATAAGGTTGCAATTTAAGAAAAATTATGCGTTATTCGCTTTAAATTCTTTTAACTTTTCAATAAGTGAGGGAACTACTTCGAAGGCATCTCCTACAATTCCATAATCAGCAGCCTTAAAAAAAGGTGCTTCAGGATCAGTGTTGATAACAACTTTTACTTTTGAAGAGTTAATTCCTGCTAAATGCTGAATAGCTCCTGAAATTCCAATTGCAATGTATAAGTTTGAAGCTACAGGTTTTCCTGTTTGTCCTACGTGTTCACTGTGTGGTCTCCAGCCTAGATCTGATACTGGTTTTGAGCATGCGGTTGCAGCACCTAAAATTTCGGCTAATTCTTCAACCATACCCCAGTTTTCAGGTCCTTTTAAACCACGTCCTCCAGAAACAACCACTTCTGCATCTGCGATGGTCACTGTTCCCGATGTTTTTTCTACTGAAGTTGAACTCACTGAGCTTGCAACAACTTCAACATTGAATACTTCGGTAGTTCCTGATACTGGATTTTCGTGAATACCATAAGCATTTTTAGAAAGACCTAAGACTTTCTTATCCGATGAAATGGCTGTATTATTAAAAGCTTTGCTTGAGAAAGCCTTTCTTTTTACTGTAAACGGGCTGGTTGAACTTGGTAATTCAACAACATTACTTGCATACCCTGCTTCTAAATTAACTGCAACGATAGGAGCTAAATACAATCCGTTGGCATTTGATTCAAATACTACAATATCTGCATTTTCCTGAGCGGCAGCTTGCTGTACCAGGTTTGCATATTGTTTCCCGTTAAATGTTTTGTATTCGGAAGCAGTTACGTTTAATACTTTCTCTGCTCCGTATGTGTATAATGCTGATGGGTCGTTAGCGTTCATTGCTAATACCACTAAGTTTGTTCCTAGCTGTTCTGCTACTTTTTTACCGTAAGAAGTAAGTTCGAAAGCAGACTTTTTGAAGGATCCTTCGCTAGTTTCTGTGAAAATTAAAACTGACATGTTTCTTTAATTTGGTATTAAACAATAATTAAATGACTTTAGCTTCGTTGTGTAACAACTCAACTAATTCTGCAACATTTGCCGCATCCACCATTTTACAAGCGGATTTCGGAGCTGGTTTTTCAAAGCTCACTGCTTGAGTCAACGGTTCTGAAGCTACAGGCTCTATAATTTGTAATGGTTTTTTACGAGCCATCATAATTCCACGCATATTTGGAATGCGTAAATCTTTTTCTTCTACCAAGCCTTTTTGACCGGCAATAACTATAGGAAGAGATGCAGAAAGTACTTCTTTTCCACCGTCAATTTCGCGAGCGGCAATAACATTAGTACCATCGATCTCCATTCCAATACATGCATTAACAAACTCCATATCTGTCAATGTTGCAAGCATTCCTGGAACCATTCCTCCGTTGTAGTCTAACGATTCTTTTCCGGCTAAAATAAGATCATAAGAACCTGACTGTACAACATTCGCCAATTCTTTAGCGACTGTAAATCCATCTGTTGCTTCTGTATTTACTCGGATTGCATTGTCAGCTCCTAATGCTAAAGCTTTTCTCAATGTTGGTTCTGTGGTTGCACCTCCAACTGTTACCACTGTGATAGTTGCACCTTGTTTTTCCTTTAGCCAGATTGCTCTGGTTAAAGCAAACTCATCAAGAGGGTTTATCACATATTGCACGCCATTTGTATCGAATTTCGTATCACCATCAGTGAAATTTATTTTCGATGTAGTGTCTGGAACGTGACTGATACATACTAAAATATTCATTTGCTATATATTTGATTCTTGCGCCAAAAATACTGTAATAAACAGTATATTTTTTACGAATGTAATAAAATTTTTAAAAATACTATGCGCGCATAGTAAAATATTTAAAGACCCTTATTTTGTTTGATAAAAAGTCAAGTTTTGTTACTTTTGCAATTCGAAAAAAAAGAATTAATGAAAACTATACAATTTAGAGAAGCTGTTTGCGAGGCAATGAGCGAAGAAATGAGACGCGATGAAGCAGTCTATTTAATCGGAGAAGAGGTTGCTGAGTACAATGGAGCTTATAAAGCTTCTAAAGGGATGCTTGATGAGTTTGGATCAAAGAGAGTGATTGATTCACCAATTGCAGAGCTTGGTTTTGCTGGGATTTCTGTTGGTGCAGCAATGAATGGAAATAGACCAATTGTTGAGTTCATGACCTTTAATTTTTCATTGGTTGGAATTGATCAAATTATCAACAACGCTGCAAAAATCAGACAAATGTCAGGTGGTCAGTTAAATTGTCCAATCGTATTTAGAGGGCCAACAGGTTCTGCGGGACAATTAGGAGCGACGCATTCACAGGCTTTCGAGAATTGGTATGCGAATACACCTGGATTAAAAGTAGTTATTCCTTCAAATCCCTATGATGCAAAAGGTTTGTTAAAAGCTGCAATTAGAGATGACGATCCAGTTATTTTTATGGAATCTGAGCAGATGTATGGTGATAAAGGTGAAGTGCCGGAAGGTGAATACATTATTCCAATAGGAGTAGCTGATATTAAGAGAGAAGGAAGTGATGTTACATTGGTTTCTTTTGGGAAAATCATCAAGGAAGCTTATAAAGCGGCAGAACAATTAGAAAAAGAAGGGATTTCTGTTGAAATTATCGATTTAAGAACTGTTCGTCCATTAGATTTTGATACGGTATTCGAATCAGTTAAGAAAACAAACAGATTGGTTATTCTGGAAGAAGCTTGGCCATTTGCCAGTATTTCTTCAGAAATTACATTCCAGGTGCAAGAAAATCTTTTTGATTATTTAGATGCCCCTGTTCGTAGAATAACAACTGCAGATACTCCAGCGCCATATTCTCCTGTATTACTGGAAGAATGGTTGCCTAACCATAATGACGTTGTAAAAGCTGTAAAGGACGTCCTTTACGTAAAATAAAATCAGAAAATATTTGCAATATCGAATTCCTTTTGAGTACTTTATCTCAAAAGGAATTTTTTTACATGCTATTGAGAATTAAACTAACCCTATTCATTGTTTTTTTCGGACTAGTCGGTTTCGCCCAAACCAAGATTAGTGGCGTTGTGCGGGATAAAAGCAACAACCCGATTCCTTTTGCTAATATCGTTTTCAAGGGTTCTACTGTTGGGACAGTCTCCAATGAAAACGGAGCGTTTTATTTGGAAAGCAAAGAAACCTATACTGAAATAAATGTTTCTTTCCTCGGGTTTGAAACTAAAACAGTCAGCGTAAAAATACGTGACTTCGACCTGATTATTCAGCTCGAAGAATCTGCCAGTCAGTTAGAAGAAGTTGTAATCCATTCCGGAAAAAAAACCAAGAAGAAAGGAAATCCAGCCATTGATATATTAAAAAAGCTTTGGGAAAAGAAAAAGCAAAATGGATTGTATATGTTCAATCAATATGAATATGAGAAGTATGAAAAACTCGAATTCGATTTGAACAATATTGATAGTACAACCATGAAAAGTAACCTCTTTAAGGGAATTGAATTCATTTTTGAAGGGCTCGACACTTCATCTGTTACTGGAAAAACTTTCTTGCCAATATTTATCAATGAGTCTGTTTATAAAACGTATGGTGATAATATTCGAAATAAAGAGCGTGAAGACATTTTAGCGAATGTGAATTCTGGTTTTAGTGATAATGAAAGCATCGTGTCTTTTGTAAAAGATCTTTACATGGATTACGATATTTACAAAAACTATGTCAAAATATTTGATAAGAGTTTTGTGAGTCCGATATCCAAACCAGGAGTTCAGAGCTATAATTACATATTGAATGACACCGCTTTTATAGATAATAAATGGTGTTACAACATTATCTATTATCCCCGCCGAAAGAATGAGCTGACATTTAAAGGTGATTTTTGGATTAGCGATACTACTTTCGCTGTGAAGAAGATAAATATGCAGGCGACAAAAAGTGCAAATATAAATTGGGTGAAAGACATTTATATTGAACAGGAATTTGACGTGCTGAATGATTCGGTTTTTTTGTTAAAACGCGATTACATCATGTCTGATTTCGCGTTGAGGAAGAAAAATGAATCCAAAGGTATTTACGGGAAAAGAACAACGACATATAAAGATTATCAGTTCGACCTTGAGAAACCGAATAATTTTTATGGCTATAAAATTGACTTGTACGATGAGTCGATATACAATAAAGGTGAAGAGTTCTGGAATACTGCACGCCATGAAAAATTGAACGAGAATGAGATTGGGATCTATAAAATGATCGATACATTAAAAACGGTACCAAAATTTAAGGCAGCGTATAATTTAATTTCGATTTTAGGATCTGGTTATATCGAGATTGGGGATTTTGATTTCGGTCCCATTTATTCTACAATAGGTCAAAATGATGTTGAAGGCTGGCGTTTAAGAGCTGGTGGTCGCACTTATTTTTCTAGAAATGACCCATGGAGATTACAGGGATATACCGCCTATGGATTTAAAGATCAGAAATTTAAATTCGGGGTTTCAGGGAAGTTTATGTTCAATACTAAAAACCGATTCACTTTAGGAGTAGGGACTAGATATGATATTGAGCAAATCGGAGTTTCACTCACCACGACAAATGATGTTTTAGGTCGAAGTTTTGCTTCATCAGCAATTTTTGCTACAGGAGATAATGGCAAATTAACGGAGATCAACCTGTCAAATATGTTTCTCTCAATTGAGCCAGTTCGAAATTTATCCTTTAGATTGGGTGGCTCCTACAGAACTCTTGTATCAGCAGCACCGGATAATTTCAATTTGGATTATTGGGTAGATCGAGAGAATAATATTAAGAAATCAAACGTAAATCAGTCTGAGATAGATTTTTCAGTTCAAATAACTCCAAATAGAAAAACCATTGGATTCGGAGTGGAGAGAAGTGATGTTACCGACAACTATGCAACAGTGTTGTTAAATTATTCACGAGGTTTTAAAGGGATGTTTGAAAGTGATTTCGATTATGAGAAGATACAAATCTATTACAGGCAGCCTATGTTAATTGGTGGTCTCGGACGTACGTTTCTTACAGCAGAATTCGGACAGACCTATGGGGAGGTGCCTTTGGGACTTCTGAATGTAGTTCCCGGGAATCAATCGTATATGTTGATTGAGAATACATATTCGTTATTAGATTACTATGAATTTGTAACCGATAAATATGCTTCAATTCATTTGGATCATAGTTTTAATGGTAGACTTTTTGCCAGGGTACCGCTGTTGAGAAAATTAAATCTTCGAGAGTTTGTTGGGGTAAAAGCTTTGTGGGGGAGTATCAGTGATAAGAACATAGAATTGAACGCTTCTAATATTCAATACAGAGCCCCAGAAAATGGTTATTTCGAATACAGTTTTGGTATTGGAAATATTTTTAAACTTTTAAGAATAGATTTTGCATATAGAGGAAGTTATAAAAACTTACCGGGTGCAAGAGACTTCATGGTGAAATTCGAAACAGGGATTTATTTTTAATAGCGCAATATTATTGTGATAATGTGCTATAAAAATGTAATTTTGCACAAAATTTAACTTAAACGAATACAATGAGTGACTTAGCAATTGGAACATTCGATGTTTTAATCGAAATCCCAAAAGGAAGTAGGAATAAATACGAGTATGATTTTACTTTAAATAAAATTAGATTCGACAGAATGTTATTTTCATCTATGATGTACCCGGGAGATTATGGATTTATACCTGAGACGTTAGCCTTAGATCAAGACCCATTAGATGTTTTAGTTTTAGGATCAGAGCCAACTTTTCCAATGGTAGTTATGGAGGTAAGACCAATTGGTGTTTTCCATATGGCTGATGAAAAAGGTCCGGATGAAAAATTGATTTGTGTTCCAGTTCATGACCCAATCTGGAATAACAGATTGGATATAGATGATATTAATCCACACAGACTAAAAGAAATTGAACACTTCTTCCAAGTATATAAAGATCTTGAAGAAAAGAAAGTAGATGTAGGCGGCTGGGGTAATGCGCAGGAAGCTTGGGAAATTTACATTAAATGCATTAAGCGATATGAGGAATCTCCATTGAAAAAGAGGAGAGCTTTTACGATATAGAAAAGAAGTATTAAAAACCTAAAATCGACCTTTTTATCTCGAAAAAGGCGTTTTTTTTTATATGGTTTATTTTGCTACATTTAGCGGACCAAATCATTAACTAATTATTAAAAATCTTTAAAAAATCACATGGAATTTATTGTAAATTATTTGTGGGCATTTGGTGTGCTTGGACTTGTATTTGTCTTTGTAAAGAATGCCTGGGTAGCAAAACAAGATGAGGGAACGGATAGAATGAAACGTATTGCTAAGAATATAGCTGATGGAGCAATGTCCTTCCTTAAAACGGAGTACAAAATTCTCGCAATGTTTGTATTGGCACTTGCCGTTTTGTTGTACTTCAAAGGAGCCAATGAGGCTGGTTCAAATGGATTTGTAGCTCTGTCCTTTGTTATTGGTGCTATTTGTTCTGCTTTAGCAGGATTTATTGGAATGAAGGCTGCAACCAAAGCAAACGTTAGAACAACAAATGCAGCGAGAACATCTTTAGGTAAAGCTTTAGAAGTTGCTTTTGCTGGAGGATCTGTAATGGGAATGGGTGTAGTTGGTCTAGGAGTTTTAGGTTTAAGCTCACTATTCATGATATACAGTGAACAAGGTTGGGGTGTTTCTGAAGTATTGAATGTACTTTCAGGATTCTCATTAGGAGCTTCATCCATTGCTTTATTCGCACGTGTTGGTGGTGGTATCTATACAAAAGCTGCTGATGTTGGAGCTGACTTAGTAGGAAAAGTTGAGGCTGGTATTCCGGAAGATCATCCGTTAAACCCAGCGACTATTGCTGATAACGTTGGTGATAATGTTGGAGATGTGGCAGGAATGGGAGCTGATTTATTTGAATCGTATGTAGGGTCTATTATTGGTACTATGGTATTAGGAGCATTAATTATTACTCCTGAATACAATGGACTTGGAGCAGTGTATTTACCACTGGCCTTAGCTGCTGTGGGTATTGTAATGTCTATTATTGGAACGTTCTTCGTAAAAGTAAAAGAAGGAGGTTCTCCGCATACAGCTTTGAATATTGGAGAATTCGGTTCTGCAGGATTAATGGTAGTAGCTTCTCACTTCATCATTAATAGCATGCTTGCCGGAACAGCTGAAGGATTACCTTACGGGCCAATGGGAGTTTTCTACGCTGTTATTGCGGGATTAATTGCTGGTCTTTTAGTAGGAAAAGTTACTGAGTACTACACTGGTACAGGAACAAAGCCTGTAAACGAGATTGTTAAGCAATCTGAAACTGGTGCAGCAACCAATATTATCTCAGGATTAGGAGTAGGAATGATGTCGACTGCTTTACCAATTATTTTAATCGCTGGTGCGATTTTAATTTCTCACCATTTTGCTGGATTATACGGAATTGCAATTGCTGCTGTTGGTATGTTAGCAAACACAGGTATCCAATTAGCAGTTGATGCTTACGGACCAATTTCTGATAACGCTGGTGGTATTGCTGAGATGGCTGAATTACCAAGCGAAGTGCGTGAACGTACTGATAAATTAGATGCTGTAGGAAATACAACTGCTGCTATTGGAAAAGGATTTGCTATTGCTTCTGCAGCTTTAACGGCCTTGGCATTATTCGCGGCGTTTATGCAAACTGCAAACGTAACATCTATTAATGTCGCTGATCCTAAAGTAATGGCTGGTTTATTAGTCGGAGGGATGCTTCCATTTGTGTTCTCTGCTTTATCTATGAATGCAGTAGGACGTGCTGCAATGGCAATGATTGAAGAAGTTCGTCGTCAGTTTAAAGAAATTCCTGAGTTGAAAGCTGCATTGGAAGTGATGCGTAAATATGATTCAGACATGTCGAAAGCTACTGAGGAAGACAAGAAAATCTTCGATGCTGCTGATGGCCTTGCTGAATATGACAAATGTGTTGATATTTCTACAAAAGCTTCGATTCGCGAAATGGTATTACCAGGATTACTGGCAATTGCTGTTCCTGTATTAGTTGGTTTCGTAGGTGGAGCTGAAATGCTAGGAGGATTGTTAGCTGGTGTAACTACTTGTGGTGTATTGATGGCAATTTTCCAATCAAATGCAGGTGGAGCATGGGATAACGCCAAGAAAACTATTGAGGAGCAAGGTCGTAAAGGAACTGAAGCGCACAAAGCTGCTGTTGTTGGTGACACTGTAGGAGATCCTTTCAAAGATACTTCTGGACCGTCCTTAAACATTTTATTAAAGTTAATGTCTGTTGTGGCATTAGTAATTGCTCCAAGTATTGCAATGTCTGCTGATGATGTAGCAGCTTATACTGCTGAAGCTAAGGAAGTGCAAGTTGAAGTTCAACTAGAACAAGGAGAAGGTGAATTGATAACTGCAACGGTAACAACTACTACAACTGTGAACGGAGAGGCGACAGTTGAGGTTGAAACTATTGAAGGAACTGAAGCTGAAGTAAAAGCGCAACTTGAGTCTCAAAAAGACGTAAAAGTAAAAGTGAAAAAAGAAGTAATTAAAAAGGTTGAAGTTGAAGAAACACAATCATAAGTACTTTAGTTAAGTCATAAAAAAAGCCTGCAATTTGCAGGCTTTTTTATTTTGTGATAGTATTATTTAGAATAATCCGTGTATCTGTGCATCAATCTTATCGATGACAGAACCTAAATCTTCTGGGTTTTGAACAAAGTCTAAATTGTCTACATCTATAATTAAAAGATTTCCTTTGGTGTAATTTGTAATCCAAGCTTCGTAGCGCTCATTCAAACGACTCAAGTAATCAATACTTATCGAGTTTTCATAATCTCTTCCTCTTTTGTGAATTTGTCCTACTAAAGTGGAAATCGAAGCTCTAAGGTAAATTAACAAGTCTGGCGGACTTACCAGTTTTTCCATCAATTCAAACAAAGATTCGTAATTGTCGAAATCTCTGTTGGTCATCAATCCCATTGCATGCAGGTTTGGTGCGAAAATTTTTGAATCTTCATAGATTGTTCTATCCTGAATAATGCTTCTCCCACTTTCTCTAATTTCAAGGATTTGACGGAACCTGCTGTTCAAGAAATACACTTGTAAATTGAACGACCATCGCTCCATTTCTCCGTAGAAATCGTCCAAATATGGATTTTCATCTACCGATTCATAATGTGGTTCCCATTTATAATGTTTTGCTAACAGTTTGGTTAGAGTCGTTTTACCTGCTCCTATATTCCCGGCAATTGCAACGTGCATAATGATTTTTTAAGTAGAAAATTAGAATTTAAAGGTAGCAAAAAAAGTGACTTTTATAAAGGTTTAGTAAATCAATTTATACCCAATTCCACGAATGTTGATAATTTGTATGCTCGAGTCCGATTTTAGTTTTTTTCGAAGTTTAGTGATAAACACATCCATACTGCGCGCGTTGAAAAAATCATCGTCGCCCCAAAGCTTTTTCAAAATAACAGAGCGGTCTAATACCTCATTCTTATTTAAAATTAAATGGTAAAGCAGATTTGCTTCTCTGTGGGTTAATGCTACTTCCATTCCATCTTCAACCAATAATTGCTTGTCGAAATAGAATTGAAATTTGCCCAATTCCATGACTTTCTTCGTTTCTGCATTTTTTGCACGATTCAACAAAGCCTTGATACGGACAATCAATTCTTCCATCGAAAAAGGTTTTTTCAGATAGTCATTTCCTCCCAAGGTAAATCCCTCAATAACATCTGCAGTCTGCGATTTTGAAGTCAGGAATATTATTGGAACAGCATCATCGGTCTCTCTGATTTCTTTTGCTAAGGTGAAGCCATCCTTTTTAGGCATCATTACATCCAATACCAATAATTCTGGTTTTTTTTCTTTGTAAGCAATGAATGCTTCCAGACCATCTTTACATAAAATCACTTCAAAATTTCGGGTCTCCAGACTTTCCTTAATAATCAAACCTAATGATGGTTCGTCTTCAGCCAGTAAGATTTTGATACTATCTTCCATGAGGCAATTCTATTTTGAATACAGTTTGATTTGCTTCGTTGTACGTTATAAAAATCGTTCCTGAGTGCTTTTCAATAATCTTTTTTGAATAGTACAAACCAATTCCAAAGCCTTTAACATCATGCATATTTCCAGATGGAATTCGATAAAACTGTTCAAAGACTTTGTCTTTTTGGGTTTTTGGAATTCCAACACCATTGTCGTGAATTTCAATAATAACATGCGATTTATCACAGTAAATATTTGTCCAGCATTTTGGTCCGCCATACTTAATCGCGTTATTGTAAATATTTCCAATCGCATTTTCGAAATGGAATTCATCCAAATGAATAGAAACGTCCTCACAATTATTCTCGAATAAAAATGCTGTATTCGGACTTATAACACGTTTTTTAGCAATCAATTTTTCCAGTAAATCATTGAGCCCCACTGATTCTTTTTTCAATACCAGTTCTTCATTGGTCAGGGTTGAAGTCTCCAGGATTTTTTCAACCATAGTATTTAGTTTAATCACCTGAGTATTGGCAACGTCGATGTATTTTTCCGACTTCTCCTTGTCGTTTAACGCATTGAAACTTTTCATGGCTTCCAAAGCTGTTGAAATGGTAGCAATCGGAGTTTTAAATTCGTGCGTAATATTGCTGATTAAATCGTTTTTCACTTCAGAAAGTTGCTTCTGGCGGTAAATGGTTTTCAGTAAATAATAAATGCTTAAAATAATAGCAACACTTAAAATCAATGAAAGCAAAATACCAATCAAGGAGTTTCTAAGAATGATTCCTACATCATTATTAAAGTGCACTTCAAGTTTGCTTCGTTGAGGTAAGTAATGTGAATTCGCTTTTGTGATAAGTGTGTCGTCTGAGAGTTGGTCTAATTTATAAGAAGCTTCCTTTGGATCCAGACTGTCGTTCATAAACCTTCTTCCGTATTTGTATTTAAATCCGTAAGTCAGTTCCAAATCACGTCTTGCTAACTCTTCACTGAAATAGCCGTTTAATCGCTCAAGATTCATAGTGTCTCTTGAAATTGAAATGAATACTTTCGAAATCAAACTGTCGATGTTTTTGGGGAAAATATCGTTTTTGGTGATAAATGGATAAGGATGATGGTCATCTCCCTTTTTAATCAAAATCGGTTTGTTTGTACCATTTTCCAGCCTTTGGATGGTGCTGTCGATAACTCTTCGTATAGCTCCTCTAGATCTGGTTTTGAAATAAATGGTGTCTTTTGAATCTGACCCAGCTATACCATCTATCGAAGGAATTGCAATGATTCCACTACGTGTTAAATTGGCAAAATAGGACTCAACTGCATTGTCTAAACTTAACTGCACGTCAGAAATTAATCGGTTTTTATTTTGATTAAATTCTTTGTTATTCCAGTAAATCTGCATCACAATGGTGAGTAGCACCGTGGCACCTATAAAGAATAAAATTTGTTTGTACTTCGTCTGATTCATTACTCAAATATAGATGTATAAAAATGATTATCACAATGGCTTAACACACGTTAACACTCGTTAACCTTTTTGAGTAGGAATAGATTATATCTTTGACGTATCTAAATTTAAAATAAAACAAGATGCGCTATTTTTTGAACTCAATATTGATGTTATTCGTTGTTGGGAGTTTCACACTTCAGGCTCAGGATGAATTTCAAGGTAAAGCTATTTACCAAAGTAAAACTAAATTAGAACTGGACCTTTCGACTTCAGGGATTCCAGCAGATCGAATTAAAATGATCGAGGAACGTATGAAAAGTCGATTAGAACGTACGTATGAATTATCTTTTAATAAAACAGCTTCTATATATAAAGAGGAAGAACAACTTGAAAATACTGGCGGACGCGGAGGTATGCGTATGATGATGTTTGGTGGTGCTGGTTCAGGAGATTACTATAAGAATATTCAGACTAAAAAATCAGCCACCGAAAATGAGTTCAGTGGGAAAAACTTCTTAATCAAAGATGATCTTGCCAATTATGAATGGAAAATGGAACAGGAAACCAAAATGATTGGTCAGAATTTATGTTTCAAAGCAACTACTGTAATCGATTTGCCTTCACAAAACATGCAGGTGCAATTTGGGAGAAGAGGTCAAAACAGAGATAATCAGGAAGAAGAAGAAGAGGACAGACCTGAAGGACCAGTAATGGAACCAACAATTGTTACAGCATGGTATACTATGGAAATCCCTGTCGGACACGGACCAGACGACTTTTGGGGATTGCCCGGACTTATCTTAGAGGTGAGTTACCAGAATACAAGCATACTGTGCACTAAAATTGTCATGAATCCAAAGGAGAAAAAAGACATTAAAGAACCTACCAAAGGCAAGGAAGTTACGCAAGAAGAATATGATGCTATTGTGCGTGAAAAGATGGAAGAGATGCGTGAACGTATGCAAAATGAGCGACAAAAAGGAGGTAGCGGAAACAAAATCATAATTAGAGGATAGTCTTTTAAGAACACACACATGAAAAGATTTTATATACCCTTAATTTTGTTCTTTTTCCCGGCTATATTGTTTGCTCAAAATGTAAAATTAGAGGGAGTCGTAAAGGATTCACTGAACAACCCATTGGAGATGGCCAGTGTTATTGCCTTCAAAAAAGGGACTCAGTTTTTGCAGTCGTATTCTGTAACAGATCCAAAAGGAAAGTATAAGCTGGATCTAGAAGACGCTACAGAGTATACCATTCGTATTAGTTATCTGGGATTCGATAAACTGAATGTAGATGTTGCAATACCTGCTAATTCAGGGGATTTAACACGGGATTTTACCATGAAGCAATCAAGTGAAGCTTTGAATGAGGTCGAAATTACGTATGAAATGCCTGTGAAGATTGTGGGTGATACCATTGTTTATAATTCAGATTCTTTTACCACAGGAACGGAGAAAAAGCTTGAAGATGTATTGGAGAAATTACCAGGTATTGAAATCGACGACAATGGTGAAGTTGAAGTAGAAGGGAAAAAAGTGCAGAAAGTTCTTGTGGAAGGGAAAGAGTTCTTTGATGGAGATTCAAAATTGGCGACCCAGAATATTCCGGCAAGTGCTATCGATAAAGTACAGGTGTTGAAAAATTACAATGAAGTGTCAGGTATGAGAGGTGTTACCAACAATGAGGACAATATAGCCCTGAATATTAAATTGAAAAAAGGAAAGGACAGCTTTTGGTTTGGTGAAGTGAACGGTGGAATTGGAGCAACGGAAGAGGATACGAAGTATTTGGCAAAGCCGAAATTGTTTTACTATAGCCCAAATAAAAGTGTCAATCTTTTAGCCGATTTCAATAATATTGGTGAAGCACCTTTCACCCGTCAGGATTATTTCCGATTTACTGGCGGACTCCGAGGAGGAAACATTGGAAGTGGGACAAACTTTAATGTTTCTTCCAGCAATCTTGGTTTTCTAACTGCTCAAAACAACAGAGCCGAAGAGATTGTCTCAAATTTCGGAGCGTTGAACTTCAGTTTTGCACCTAAAAAGACCTGGGATTTAAAGGGGTTTGCGATTGTAAGTGATTCTGAGACATCCATGTTTACTCAAACGCAAACGGTATACAATTCTACAGCTATTACAGATTTTGTCGACAATAAATCGATTCAAGAGAGTACACAAGGCTTATTCAAAATAGGTTCAACAATAAAGCCAAATAACGATTGGCATATTGACTACGATTTGTTTGGTAAAATTTCAGAGCAGTCGGAAATCACAGATGTGGAATCTACTCAGAGAGGAGAAGTTGACACCTTCAAAGAGGAGCAACCGAACTCCATCAATCAGAATTTGAATGTTTACTATACGCCGAGTGAAAAGAATATTTTTTCAGCAGAGTTAAAGTATTTGTATCAGGATGATGAACCTTTATACAATTCTTTAGCAGATACGCAGCCTTTCGACGTAATTCCTTCAGAAGGAGAAAATGGACAAGATCAGTTTGATATGTTCCAATACAGAGAGCTTACTACTAGTAGGTTTGATGCGAAATTAGATTATTACCACGTTCTGAATAAGAAGAATCATCTGAATTTTATTTTTGGAACTACATTGAGTTCACAGGATTATACCACGAGTATTGCGCAAAGATTGGAGAACGGAACTTTTTTAAAGTTTAATGAACCTAATTTGAACAACGACGCGGCTTTCAAATTTAATGATGTCTATTTCGGAGCGAAGTTTAAGATGGTTTCAGGTATTTTTACTTTTGAACCAGGTGTGAGTCTGCATAATTATACAACGAAAGACAATCAGTTAGGAGAAAACAGAACCAATAGTGAATGGCGATTTGCTCCTTCGATTTATGGGCGCCTTCAATTCAACTCTTCAAAAAGTTTGAGGTTTAACTACGACATGACATCTCAATATGCCGATATTTCAAGTATGGCCGAAGGATACGTGTTGAATAATTATCAGTCGATGAGTAGAGGTAATCGTTTACTGGAAAACGCACTTTTCCACAGATACAGTCTGAGTTATTTCAGCTTTAGCATGTTTTCATTTACCAATTTGAATGCCTCGTTGACTTATACGAAGAAAGTGGACGGAATAAAGAACAACACTGAAATAATTGGCATCGACAGGATTTCATATCCTGTAAATTCAGCACTGGCAGAAGATACTTTTACGGGGTTCTTCCGATTTGGAAAAACTTTTAGTCGTTGGAAAATGAATGTACGCGCTAATTTTAATAATTCGAATTTCAACAATATCGTAAATGATGAAATTGTAAAATCCAAGTCATTTTCACATTCCTATCAAGGAAGTGCAGCGACGAAGTTTAAGAATGCCCCAAACATTGAAATGGGGTATCAAAAATCCTTTGCAGATTATGCAAATACAGGGAGTACTACCGACAGGCCTTTTGCAAATCTGGAGATTCCGTTTTTGAAAAATTTCATTTTTACGGCAGATTATAGTTACTACAACTATAAAAATGACGACAACACCATTGAGAATTCCTACTCTTTCTTAGGAGCAAAATTGTATTTCCAAACGCAGGACAGTCCATGGGAATTCATTTTGTCGGGAGATAACCTAACAGATAATAAATCCATAAATACTGATAGTTATAATGAGGTATCGGACAGTAATAGGTCCTCCTTGTATTATATCCAGCCAAGATTATACATGTTTACAATAAGGTATAACTTGTAAGGATCAGATTTGGTTAATGAAAGGAGCATTTTTTTAATGCTCTTTTTTTTGCGCAAAGGATTTCGAAATTATAAGCTTTGTCTTCTTGTTTTCGATTCTCAATGATTAAATTTGTGTCTTTATATAATCACAGAAATTATAATTCCGATGTCAGAATTTAAATATTACGAACCGTTTCCAATTACGAAAGATGAAACTCCTTATCGCAAGATTACATCCGACTATGTATCTACGATTGAGGTTGATGGAAGAAAGATTGTTAAAATTGATCCAAAAGGAATAGAATTATTAGCGCAGGAGGCCTTAGCGGATGTTTCGTTTTATTTACGACCGACCCACTTGAAGAAACTACAAAATATTTTGGAAGATCCTGAAGCGACGGATAATGATCGTTTTGTGGCCTATAATTTACTTCAAAATGCTACTATAGCCGCAGAAGGTCAATTACCAAGTTGTCAAGATACAGGAACTGCCATTGTGGTTGCAAAAAAAGGGGAAAATGTATATACTGGAGCGAATGATGCGAAACATTTATCGCAAGGAATTTACAATACCTACCAAGACAGAAATTTAAGATATTCTCAAGTGGTGCCTTTAACCATGTTTGAAGAAAAGAATACAGGGACAAACCTTCCGGCTCAGATTGATATTTATTCAAAGCAAGGAAGTTCTTATGAATTCCTATTCTTAGCTAAAGGAGGAGGTTCAGCGAACAAAACCTTTTTATATCAAAAGACGAAGTCGTTATTAAATAATGAAAATTTAGAGGCTTTTGTCCGTGAAAAAATTATGGATTTAGGTACAGCCGCTTGTCCGCCATACCATTTAGCATTTGTTGTAGGAGGAACTTCAGCTGAAGCAAATTTAGCAACAGTTAAAAAAGCGTCTGCCGGATATTTGGATCATTTACCAACTTCAGGAAATGAAGGAGGAAGTGCTTTCAGAGACTTGGAATGGGAAGCTAGAATTCATAAAATTTGTCAGGAAAGTCAGATTGGAGCGCAATTCGGAGGTAAATATTTTACACACGATGTTCGTGTAATTCGACTTCCACGTCACGCTGCATCAAATCCAGTAGGGCTTGGCGTTAGTTGCAGTGCGGATAGAAATATCAAAGGAAAAATTACAGAAGAAGGAATTTTTGTGGAACAGTTAGAAATGAATCCACGTCAGTTCCTGCCTGAAACACCACCACATTTAGAGAATCCAGTTTCTATTGATTTAGACCAGCCAATGGATGAGATTTTGGCACAATTAGCAAAGCATCCAATCAAAACAAGATTGAAATTATCTGGAACATTGATCGTTGCCAGAGATATGGCACATGCGCGTATCAAATCTATGCTGGACGCTGGAGAGCCAATGCCAGAATATTTGAAAAATCACCCAGTTTATTATGCAGGGCCGGCGAAAACTCCGGAAGGAATGCCTTCTGGTTCATTTGGGCCAACAACAGCGGGAAGAATGGACCCATATGTTGACCTTTTCCAAAGTCACAGAGGTTCTATGGTAATGCTAGCGAAAGGTAATCGAAGTGAGCAAGTAAAGAATGCTTGTCAGAAATACGGAGGATTCTACCTTGGTTCCATTGGAGGACCAGCTGCCATATTAGCAAAGCAAAATATTAAATCGGTTGAGGTAGTCGACTTCCCAGAACTTGGGATGGAAGCAGTTCGAAAGATTCGAATAGAAAATTTCCCGGCTTTTATTATCACAGACGATAAGGGGAACGATTTCTTCGAGCAATTATAAAAAATAAAAAATCCGGTTGAGAAACCGGATTTTTTTTGGGGGAATTAGAAATATGCGTGTGTTTATTTCAATCCTTTTAATTTCAATGGCACCAAGTATAATTTATTTGTAGTACCAGGGTTATCAATTTTCTTGTAGTTTAAGTTCTCACGTACATAGTCAATTACTTCTTTGTCGTAAGAATCAATTCTCAATACAACTACTTCTCCTTGTGAACTAAATGTAAATTCAATATTTACTGTAACTTCTTGTTCTACTGTGAAATCAGGAGCGTGTAATAATTCAATAATCTGAGAGCGTAATTCAGCTTTTACAGGATCTGGATTTGTAGTGGTTGCTAATAAAGTTGTTGTTCCGATTAGTAATGCTACTAAGGTTAGTTTAAAAGTTCTCATAATGTTTTAATTTAATAGATTGTTTTTATGTTTTAAATGTGTGTGTTATCTAAAAGACGCCTTATTTTCTTCAATGTTACGTGCTTAACAAATGTTTAACGATTTCTCTTAAATAAAACCCAAAGCCTAATATTGGGACAATAATCTGGTAATAAGCAAAAAAAAAGACCTGCTAACTGCAGATCTTTTTTTATTCATTAATTAATGTTGAATTATAAGCTAAACGCTTCTTTCACCCGATCAACATAATCTAGTTTTTCCCAGGTAAATAATTCCACATCCATTTCTTTTTGCGTTCCGTCAACATTTACAAATGTCTTTTTTACCACTTCATTTTTGCGCCCCATATGTCCATAGGCTGCGGTTTCCAGATACATAGGCTGACGTAATTTTAGGCGTTCTTCAATAAAAGCTGGCCTCATATCGAACAACTCACTTACAATCTGAGCAATTTCTCCGTCAGTTTTATCAACTTGCGCCGTTCCAAATGAATTTACAAAAATTCCCATAGGCTCAACAACTCCAATGGCATAGGAAACCTGAACTAAAATTTCTTTAGCAACTCCGGCAGCAACCAGGTTTTTTGAAATATGTCGCGTTGCATAAGCTGCACTTCGGTCTACTTTACTTGGATCTTTACCTGAAAATGCACCACCTCCGTGTGCTCCTTTTCCACCATAAGTATCAACGATAATTTTTCGGCCTGTCAAACCAGTATCTCCATGAGGTCCACCTATTACGAATTTTCCTGTTGGGTTTACATGGTAGATAATTGCATCGTTAAATAACGCTTGTTGAGAAGCCGGTAATTTTGCAATCACTCGTGGAATTAATATTTCAATGACGTCTTTTTTGATTTGCGCTAACATTGCATCATCATCTTCCATAAAGTCATCGTGCTGTGTAGAAACAACAATGTCTTTTATTCTTAAGGGTACATTATCATCTGAATACTCAATAGTAACCTGACTCTTTGAATCTGGTCTTAAATAAGTTATTTCTTTTTCTTCACGACGAATTTCTGCCAACTCAATTAAGATTTTATGACTTAAATCCAATGCTAAAGGCATGTAGTTTTCAGTTTCAATGGTCGCGTAACCAAACATCATTCCCTGATCTCCTGCACCTTGTTGTTCTTTTGAATCTCGGTCTACACCTTGGTTGATGTCTTGAGATTGTTCATGAATAGCAGAGAAAACACCACATGAATTTCCATCGAACATATACGCACTCTTTGTATATCCAATCTTGTTAATTACATCTCTGGCAATCTTTTGGACATCTAAATAAGTTTTAGATTTTACCTCTCCCGCCAATACAACCTGACCGGTTGTAACAAGGGTTTCACAAGCTACTTTGGAGTCTTTATCAAAGGCTAAAAAATTATCAACTAAAGCATCTGAAATCTGATCAGCTACCTTATCTGGGTGTCCTTCCGAAACGGATTCAGAAGTAAATAAATATGACATATTCCTTAATTTATTTTTAATTAATGGATGTAAATCGATTGCTGTGTAGCTAAAGAGAAGTTTATAATCCTGCTTTAGCATTTTTTAATGAGGTTGCAATCAGTTCAAATCCTTCCTCTTAATTTTGAGACTGCAAATTTATAAAAAATAATGATTTAAATAAGAAGTAATTGCTGTTAAATTTTTCAATTTTAAGTGTAACTAAAACAAAATGAGTTAAGACTATTGGGAAAACTACTGCATCATGAAAAGCCTAATTGTTTAGCTCGTTTCAATATTGTTGTTTATTGGATGTTCAATTTCGAGCTTTGGCGGTGAACTATTTGAAATTGGAGTAAATGAAAAATGGAAATGCCCAATTCAAATAGTTATAGTTTGGGGAATTTTGTGTCCTTGGCACATCTAGATTTCGTAATCGCTATTATTAATTCGGAAAAATCAGAATCTATTTTAAAAAATTTTAAAACCGAAATTGGACCGAAATAACTGTTGTATTTGTCGACCGTTTACAAAGCGACTGAATTGATTGATTTAAGCTATTTTCAAGGGGTTTAAGGAGATTACACCTAAACAATTTCGGTTAAACCAATGTAGATAAATACAATATTGTAAACGTTTGGTGTGAGGGCTTTTGAGTACGTTTTGGAGTAGCAGAACTAAAAAAAAATTAATAAAAGTTGCTGATTTAAAAATAGTTATTACATTTGTAGCAACAAAAGGAAAGAAAATGAATAATAAATTTAACAAAATGCGTAATATGATGTGTATTTCATACACTCAGAGTGCTATTGTTTAATTTTATTAAATATAATATAAAAAGCCTCTGAGATTTCTCAGAGGTTTTTTTTTGAATACAACTCAAATGAATAGTTACAGTTTAAATATGATGCAATGTCGAATGATGCGCCGCATGATGCGCAAAATAATGCTGTGGTATTACCTAAACTGAATTGATTGATGATTGATTAAAAATTTGAAGTCCCTCTGGTAATACCTAACCTGAGGGGCTTTTTTTAACTATAAAATTTAAACTATTATGAGTACTCAAAAATTTTCAACACAAGCACTTCACGCAGGACATGATACTAACGCAACAGCAGGTACAAGAGCAGTCCCAATTTTTCAATCCACCTCGTACGTATTTAACGACACTGAACACGCGGCAAATTTGTTTTCATTGGCCGAACCCGGATTTATCTATACCAGATTGAACAATCCAACTAACGATATTCTGGAGCAGCGTTTGACTGCTTTAGATGGTGGCATTGGGGCTGCTGTATTTGCTTCTGGAACTTCCGCAATATCAACAGCTTTATTGACTTTATTAAAAGCAGGAGACCACATTGTAGCCTCAAGCTCACTCTACGGAGGAACCTTTAATTTGTTAAATGTCACACTTCCAAGATTAGGTATTGAAACCACTTTTGTTGATGCGTCGGACCCGGAAAACTTTAAAGCAGTTTTTCAAGAAAATACGCGCGCTGTATTTATCGAATCAATCGGAAATCCGAAATTGGATGTCCTCGATATTGAAGCAATTTCAAAAGTTTCTTCGGAATATAAAGTACCATTGATTGTAGATAATACTGTCGCAACACCATACTTGTTAAAGCCATTGGAACATGGAGCTAATATTGTGATTTATTCGCTTACGAAATTTATTGGAGGACAAGGGAATTCGCTAGGTGGAGCTATTGTAGATGGTGGGAATTTCGACTGGACCAATGGAAAATTTCCTGAATTTACAGAGCCTTCAAAAGGATATCATGGATTGGTTTATTCTGAAGCTTTAGGACCAGCAGC
The DNA here is from genome assembly GCA_964227255.1 of Flavobacteriaceae bacterium. Taxonomy (GTDB): domain Bacteria; phylum Bacteroidota; class Bacteroidia; order Flavobacteriales; family Flavobacteriaceae; genus Lutibacter. The sequence continues at coordinate 20,296 of CAXQVI010000003.1, read as the reverse complement.
CTATATTGCCAAAATCAGATTGGAAGGATTACGTGATTTCGGTGGTGCTTTGAGTCCGTTTAATGCATTTCAAATTATTCAGGGACTGGAAACCTTACCACTTAGAATTGAAAAGCACAGTACAAATGCCTTGCAGCTAGGTATATGGCTCGAACAACAAGAAGCGGTTTCATGGGTGAGTTATCCAGGACTAGAATCGCATGGTTCTTTTGAAAAAGCACAAAAATATTTACCAAAAGGACAGAGTGGTGTCTTGACATTCGGTGTGAAAGGAGGTTTTGAAGCGGCAAAAACTGTGGTAGACAGTGTTGAGGTATTTTCACTTTTGGCAAATATTGGAGATACGAAATCATTAATCATTCACCCGGCAAGTACAACGCATCAACAGCTAACTCCTGAACAACAGGAAGCAACTGGTGTAACGCAGGATTTAATTCGTCTTTCGGTAGGTATTGAAGATCTTGAAGATTTAAAGTCTGATTTAAAAGAAGCTTTTGCTAAAATTCCAGTTTTGACAAAATAAATTTTGAAACTATTGTAAGAGAAATATTTAATGCTTTAATTTGCAGCGAAGTTCATATACTTTTTTGAAGTTTGTTATAAAGAAAGGCAGAGGGAATAGACCCTGTGAAGCCTTAGCAACCCTTTGCTATCAAAGAAGGTGCTAAATTCTACCCAAGCGGGACAGATAACATAAAACCAAGTTTTTTGGTATTTCCATGTTTTTCTTTTTGACAATACTTTCAATTCAATTTGAACGAAATGAATAATTCAAATTATTGATGAGTAAGTTAAAATACATTTCAATTAAAAATTTTCAGCCGAGCCGTGGAGCTCAGGTGCAGGACATTCAATTGTCGTATCAGGTATTTGGTCAAAAGCTAAACACAGCTCCTGTGGTTTTGGTGAATCATGCGCTTACCGGTAACAGCGAGGTTGCTGGTGAAAACGGATGGTGGCAAGATGTTATTGGAGCTGGAAAATCTATTGATACAGATTTATATACGGTTTTAGCATTTAATATTCCAGGGAATGGATTCGATGGATTTGTAATCGACAATTACAAAGATTTTGTTGCAAAAGATATCGCGAAAATCTTTAATGAAGGCTTGAAGCAGTTGGGAGTTGTAGAATTGTTTGCACTTATTGGAGGTTCGCTTGGAGGTGGAATTGCCTGGGAAATGGCAGTATTGAATCCTAATATTACCAGACACCTGATTGTTGTAGCAACCGATTGGAAATCGACCGACTGGCTAATTGCCAACTGTCAGATTCAAGAGCAAATATTGTCGAATTCAAAGGATCCGGTGCACGACGCCCGCATGCATGCCATGCTTTGCTACAGAACTCCGGAATCATTTAAAGAGCGTTTTCAGCGTTCCAAAAATGAGGAATTGGAAATTTTTAATGTGGAGAGCTGGTTGCTGCATCATGGAAACAAGTTACAGGAGCGTTTTCAGTTGTCTGCCTATAAATTGATGAATCAATTATTGAAATCTATCGATGCCACGGAAGGGAAGGAAGATGTGGTCTTGGATAAAATCAATGCGCAGATTCATATTGTTGGAGTGGATTCCGATTTGTTTTTTACTGCGGAAGAAAACAGAGAAACACAGCAACATCTAGCCTTAACGCATCCAAATGTGTATTACCACGAAATAAATTCGGTGCACGGGCATGATGCATTTTTAATGGAGTACGAACAACTCACAAAAATCATCAATCCAATATTTCATAAAAGTCATAAAAAGAATCAGATGAAAGTTGTCAAATTCGGAGGGAAATCTCTGTCTAATGGAAAAGGTATAGAACGATTCAGAGCCATCGTTCAGGAAAAAGTAAAAGAGGAAGAACCATTAGTTTTAGTAGTTTCGGCAAGAGGTGAAACAACCAATGCTCTGGAAGCAATTCTCGATAAAGCCAAAAATAGTCAATCGTATGAATCCGATTTTGAAGCATTGAAAAATTACCAGCTTGAAATTGAAACTCCGGCGGATCTTTCCGTTGAATTTACACTGCTTGATGAAATTTTTAGGGGCGTTCAGCTATTAGGAGATTACAGTCCGAAAGTAAAAGATCAAGTATTGGCGCAAGGAGAAATCATGTCGGCTAAAACAATTGTTCATGACCTGCAACAGCACGATCTAAAAGCAAATTTTGTCGATGCACGACCTTTGTTGAAAACGAATGACGACTTTGGAAAGGCGACACCATATGAAACAATTTCAGAAGAAAATTTCAACGCGTTTTTTAAAGATGTAAATGGTGAAGAAATTCAGGTTGTTACCGGGTTTATCGGTTCAAATTCCGACGGACAAACAACAACTTTAGGTAGAAATGGAAGTAATTTTTCAGCTTCGCTGATTGCTAAATTTTTAAATGCAAAAGAATTCCAGAACTATACGCATGTGAATGGAATTTATACGGCGAATCCTGATTTGGTAGAAAATGCCCAGAAGATTGAAAGTCTGACCTACGAGGAAGCAAATGAGATGGCGAATTTTGGTGCGACAATTTTACATGCGAAGACCATTGTTCCTTTAATTGAAAAAAGCATACCATTGCGTATTTTGAATACGTTTGATGCAGATAATCAAGGGACCTTGATAGGTGTTGGTGAACGTCAGGAAGGAATCAAATCGATTTCTGTACAGGATGATTTGGTACTGATCAATCTTGAAGGAAGAGGATTGCTGGGCAAAGTTGGAGTTGATGGTAGAATTTTTGGTTCTCTTGGGAGGGAGCAGATCAGTGTGAGTATCATATCTCAAGGTTCGTCAGAGCGAGGAATTGGTTTCATGGTAGAAGCGAAGAACGGTTTAAGGGCTAAGAAAATTTTGGAGAATGAATTCAAGTCAGAGTTTGAAAGCAAGGATGTGAGTCAGATTTATATTACGGATGATGTGGCGGTGATTTCTATCATTGGACAAAGTCTGTATTCATTCAACCATCCCTACGCAGCGCTGATTAAAAACCAGGTTACTCCTTTGTTGATTAATAATACAGTTACAGGAGATAATGTTTGTTTGGTAGTGAAGAAATCCGATATGCTGAAAACGGTGAATGTGATTCATGGGGAAATCTTTGGAATTTCTAAAAATATCAATATTGCAGTCTTTGGGAAAGGACTTGTTGGAGGAACTTTGATTGATCAGGTGCTGAAAAGTCAACAGCAGATTTTAAAGCGCAAGAATATCAATTTGAATATTTTCGCAGTAGCAAATTCAAAGCAATTATTGCTAGACCGTCACGGAGTTGGAAGTAACTGGGAAGCAGCATTATTGGAAAGTTCTGTTGAAAATCAAGTTTCAGAAGTGATTGCCTATGCTGAGAAACACCACCTAGAAAACCTGATTGCAGTTGACAATACGGCGAGTGTCGGTTTTGTATCAAATTACAACGCTTTGGTGTCGAATGGATTCGACCTCGTTTCATCAAATAAAATTGCGAATACTTTGTCGTACGATTTCTACAAAGAACTGCGTTCAAATTTAGCAGAGCACAAGAGAAGTTATTTGTACGAAACCAATGTGGGAGCAGGACTTCCGCTGATTGATACTATTAGAGTTTTGCATGACTCAGGTGAAAACATCACACGAATCAGAGGTGTATTCTCCGGTTCATTGAGCTATCTGTTCAATACATTTTCTGTGGAAGATGAAAAGTTTAGTGATGTATTGCAAACAGCAATTCAAAACGGATATACTGAACCAGACCCTAGAGAAGATTTAGGAGGAAATGACGTTGGAAGAAAATTACTGATTCTAGCACGTGAACTGGATTTGCAAAATGAGATTGATGATGTACGCATTGAGAATTTAATTCCGAAGGATTTGAGAGAAGGTTCAGTAAATGAATTCTTAGGAAGATTGGGTGAATTGGACACGCCATATGCGGAAACCAAAGCAAATCAGGAAAAAGGAAATGTATTGCGATATATCGGGGATTTACACGGCGATTTGCAACAGGACAAAGGGGAGTTGGATGTAAAACTGGTGTCCGTACCCAAAAACAGCGCTTTAGGTCAGATAAAAGGAGCAGATGCGATTTTTGAAATTTATACCGAATCGTATGGTGATAAACCTATTGTAATACAGGGAGCAGGAGCGGGTGCAGCTGTAACAGCACGAGGAGTATTTGGAGATATATTAAGATTAGCAGAAAAGAACTAGAACATATAGAGCATGGAAAGTAATAAGTTTGAAACAAATGCCATTAGAACACAAATAGAAAGAAGTCAATTTCAAGAGCACTCGGTGCCTATGTATGTCACTTCAAGTTTTGTTTTTGACGATGCCGAAGACATGAGAGCTTCTTTTACAGAAGAAAAAGTTCGAAATATTTATTCGCGTTTTACCAACCCGAATACATCAGAATTTATCGAGAAAGTAGCTGCAATGGAAGGTGCCGATGACGGTTATGCCTTTGCAACAGGAATGGCTGCTGTGTTTTCAACATTTGCTGCCTTGTTAGAAAGTGGTGATCATATAGTTTCAGCACGCTCTGTATTTGGTTCAACACATACCCTGTTTACAAAATTTCTTCCAAAATGGCAGATTACAACATCGTATTTCGATATCAATAACCCAGATGAAATCGAAGATCTGATCACTGAGAATACCAAGATTCTCTATGTGGAATCTCCTACAAATCCCGGAGTTGATATCATCGATTTAGCATATTTAGGAAAGCTTGCCAAAAAACACAATGTATTATTTGTTGTAGATAATTGTTTTGCAACTCCATACATTCAGCAACCAATAAAGTTGGGAGCGGATTTGGTCATTCATTCTGCAACGAAATTAATGGACGGACAAGGACGAGTGCTTGGAGGTGCTGTAGTGGGAAAATCAGAGTTAATTAGAGAAATTTATTTGTTTGCCAGAAATACGGGGCCGGCCATGTCACCTTTCAATGCCTGGGTATTGAGTAAAAGTCTGGAGACCTTGGCAGTGCGTTTGGAACGACATTGTGAAAATGCTTTGAAACTAGCTGAATATTTAGAAAAGCATCCAAAGATTAATCGTGTTAAGTATCCATTTCTGAAATCGCATCCACAGTATGAAACTGCTAAAAAGCAAATGCGCTTAGGGGGAAATATTTTGGCCGTTGAAGTTAAAGGAGGACTTGAAGCAGGAAGAAATTTCCTAAACGCTATCCAAATGTGTTCGCTTTCTGCAAATTTAGGAGATACAAGAACTATCGTAACACATCCAGCCTCAACTACTCACAGCAAATTGTCTTCGGAAGAACAATTGTCGGCAGGAATTACTCCTGGATTGGTAAGAATTTCGATTGGTTTGGAACATGCAGATGATATTATTTCAGATATAAATCAAGCTCTAAATCATTAATAAACAGCATGAATAATTATGAATTTGTTAATTCTCTTTTTTTTAAAACTCTATTACCCTATCGGATTGGTAGAGTAAATAAAAAGTCTTATGTTTGTCGCGTTTTAAATTATATAATAATGATTCTAGATCAATTTTTAATATCGAAGAAGACAGAGCAACGACCAGTTGAGGAGCGGGTTCCTTCTGAAGGGTCTCTTAGAAGCATTGTCAAGTCAGTTTCCTGGCGCGTTATTGGGACCATTGATACCATAATAATTTCGTGGTTCATAACGGGGGAAATGAGCTTGGCTTTGAGTATTGGGACTATAGAACTGGTAACAAAAATGGTGTTGTACTTCTTTCACGAGAGATTGTGGAATTTAATTAAATGGGGAAAAATATGAGAACTTTGAATATTGAACAATTAAATCAGGAACTATCGGACAAAAGTCCTGAAGAAATAATCCAGTGGGCATTAAGCATCGCTGAAAAACCTTTAGTTACTACGAACTTCAGACCGTATGAAGTTGCAATTCTAAATGCATGCGTGTCTGAAAAATCGGACCTAGAAGTCATCTGGTGTGACACGGGTTACAACACACCAGATACTTATAGGCATGCAAATGATTTGATTGAAAGATTGAATTTGAACGTGCATTTATATGTGCCAAAACAATCCACGGCACATCGTGATGCAACCATTGGAATTCCATCTATTGACGATCCTTTGCACAAATTATTTACGGAGCAGGTAAAACTGGAGCCTTTCAATAGAGCTATGCAAGAGCACAAACCCGATGTATGGTTTACCAATTTACGTAAAGGTCAGACGGCCTTTCGCAATAGTATTGGAGTGGTGTCCTTAAGTAAAGATGGCATCTTGAAAGTCAGTCCGTTTTATAATTGGACCGATGAAGCATTAGATGCTTATTTGGAGGAAAGAAATCTTCCAAATGAATTTAAATATTTCGACCCAACAAAAGTATTAAAGAATAGAGAGTGTGGTTTACACGCCTAAAACCCTATAATGATGATTGATAAATTACAATTGAATGCCTTAGAAAACGAGGCCATTTATATTTTTAGAGAAGTGGCTGCTCAGTTTGAGCGACCTGTATTGTTGTTCTCTGGAGGAAAGGATTCTATTAGTTTGGTGCGCTTGGCTCAAAAAGCCTTTTATCCAGCTAAAATTCCATTCCCATTAATGCATATTGACACCGGACATAATTTCCCGGAAACTATTGAATTCAGAGACCGCTTGGTAGAAGAGTTAGGTTTGGAATTGATCGTGCGAAATGTACAGGATTCTATAGATCAGGGAAAGGTAAAAGAAGAAACCGGAAGGTATTCAAGCAGAAATATGTTACAGACAACTACGCTTTTGGATGCTATTGAAGAATTCAAATTTGATGCTTGTATTGGTGGAGCGCGCAGAGATGAAGAAAAAGCTAGAGCTAAGGAACGTATTTTTTCTGTACGAGACGACTTCGGACAATGGGATGAAAAGAATCAAAGACCTGAATTATTTGATATGCTGAATGGTCAGATTGAACTTGGACAAAACGTTCGGGTATTTCCAATTTCAAACTGGACAGAATTAGATGTATGGTCATACATCGAAAGAGAAAATCTAGAGATTCCAAGTATTTATTTCTCACACACGCGTGACACATTTGTGCGTGACGGGCTCATTTGGTCAGCATCTGAACATGTGTACAGAGATGAAGAGGAAGAGGTGGCAGAGCGCACAGTGCGCTTTAGAACCGTTGGAGATATGAGTTGTACGGCGGCAGTAACTTCTTATGCCACAACTATTTCTGAGGTAGTTTCTGAAATTCGAAATTCATCAATTTCAGAAAGAGGTGCCCGAATCGATGATAAGCGCTCAGAAGCGGCAATGGAGAAAAGAAAACAACAAGGTTATTTCTAAAAAAAAGCAATTATGGAAGTTTTAAAAATAGCAACGGCAGGAAGTGTCGATGATGGAAAAAGTACATTAATTGGGCGACTTTTATACGATACAAAGTCACTCACAGACGATAAAATAGAAGCAATAGAAAGAAGTAGCCGACAAAAAGGATACGATTACCTGGATTTCTCTTTGGCAACCGACGGATTGGTAGCAGAAAGAGAACAGGGAATTACCATTGATGTGGCACATATTTATTTCTCAACAAATACAAGAAGTTATATCATCGCCGATACTCCAGGCCACGTGGAATATACAAGAAACATGGTTACTGGAGCATCAACTTCTCAGGCAGCAATTATATTGATTGACGCCCGACATGGAGTGATTGAGCAAACATACCGACACTTTTTTATCAATAATTTATTGAGAGTGAAGGATGTGATTGTAGCAGTTAATAAAATGGATTTGGTAGACTATTCAGAAGATAGATACTACGAGATTATTCGCGAATTCCAAGCCTTGGCAAAGAAGAGTGATTACGAAGATCAAAATATTACATACATCCCTGTGAGTGCATTGCATGGTGATAATGTGGTGTCAGGTTCCGATAATATGGACTGGTATTCGGGTGAATCTTTATTAAGTCATTTGGAACGCTTGGATACTCAGGATATTTACAATACAGGAACAACACGTTTTCCAGTCCAATTTGTAATTCGCCCTAAAACTTCGGAATATCACGATTTTAGAGGGTATGCAGGAAAAGTGTACGGTGGAACAATTTCGAAAGGAGATGATGTTGTGATTTTGCCTTCTCAAACCAAGTCGAAAGTGAAAGATATAATGTTTTACGACCAGGAATACGAAACTGCTGCACGCCGTTCTTCAATTACACTGACTTTGGAAGATGATGTGAATGTTTCTCGTGGAGATATGATTGTCCGTGAAGGTGAATTGCCAAGTATCGACAAACGATTTACTGCAACTGTTTCCTGGATGGATACCAAGCAACTAACTGCAGGTTCAAAATACATAATTCAACATGGTGTAAATAAGGTGTTGGCAAAGGTGAGTACTTTGAATAGCCTGATTCATACGGATTTTTCAGGCGAAGATAAGAGTGTTCAGGGAATTGGAATTAACGATATCGCATCGGTTTCATTTCAATTGAATAAGCCTATATTTTTCGATGCCTTCAAGGAACACAGAACAAACGGATCCTTCATTATTATTGATCCAATTTCTAACAGTACTGTTGGAGTTGGGTTCATTCAAAAATAAATTATTCAAAATCTAGAATAAAAATTTCAATGATTACATAAACAAAACACAAACTACTACTAACTAAAAAAATACAAAATGCAAAGTTTCAGAACCGAGATCGAAAATCCGATCGTCGAGAGGGATATTATTGAATTAGAAAAAAAGATTAAACTCTTTTATGATGGACAAATTGACGAGGAACGATTTAGAAGTCTTCGATTGGCGAGAGGGGTCTACGGCCAGCGTCAGTTTGGAGTTCAAATGATTCGAATCAAGTTGCCTTATGGTAATCTAACCAGTGAACAGCTACACAGAATCTCAAATGTGTCCGACGAATATTCTCGCGGACGCCTTCACATAACAACACGACAGGACATCCAGATTCATCATGTGAGTCTGGATAGAACTCCTGAATTATGGGCTGAATTAGAAAAGGACGCTATCACTTTGCGAGAAGCTTGCGGTAATACCGTTCGAAATATTACTGCTTCAGAAACCGCTGGTATTGACACCAATGAATCCTTCGATGTTTCGCCTTATGCGCATGCAATGTTTGAATTCTTCCTAAGGAATCCTGTGTGTCAGGAAATGGGTCGAAAATTCAAAATTTCATTCTCTGGAACGGATGAAGATACTGCATTGAGTTTTATGCATGATCTCGGTTTTATAGCCAAAGAGAAAAACGGTGAAATCGGATTTAAAATCATGCTCGGTGGTGGATTGGGTTCTCAGGCCCGACTTGCTGATGTGCTTTATGAGTTCCTGGAAATTGACCAGATTATTCCAGTTACTGAAGCTGTGTTACGTGTATTCGATCGCTATGGTGAGCGCACCAAACGGGCTCGAGCACGTTTAAAATTCTTATTGAAGTCGATTGGACTGGAAGCGTTTATTGAATTGGTTGAAGCTGAAAGAAAAGCCTTGTCGCATCAATCTTTTGATATCAATCCGGACGATTTTCAAACAGAGGTTTCTGTACAGGAAGTGGAGATTCCGAATGCTCATATTGAAGATCAAAAAGCATTTAATTTGTGGAAGAAAACCAATGTCATTCCTCAGAAACAAGAAGGATTCAGTGCTATTGGAATTAAGGTAAAACTGGGAGATTTCTATACTAAAGAAGCACGTTTGTTGGCCGATTTGGTAAAGAAATACGGTTCCAATCAGATTCGGTTGACGTTGCGTCAGAATATCTTGTTACGACATATCAAAAATGACCGAATTCCATTTTTCTATCAGGAGTTGAAAAAGTTAGGATATGCAGATGCGGGTTATAATACTGCGGCGGATATTACTTCTTGTCCTGGAACAGATACCTGTAACCTGGGAATTGCAAGTAGCACCGGAATTACGACGAAGTTGGAGCAGGTGATTCAAAATGAATACCAGCATTTGCTGGAACAGGAAGATATCACCATTAAAATTAGTGGATGTATGAATTCTTGCGGACAACACTCCATGGCTCAAATTGGATTCCAGGGAATGACCATCAAGTCGGGGAATTATGTTGCACCGGCACTTCAGGTACTACTTGGAGGTGGAGTACTTGGAAATGGACAAGGAAGAATTGCTGATAAAGTGATAAAAGTTCCAAGTAAAAGAGGGGCGCAAGCTTTTAGACTCATTATTGATGATTTTAAGAGGCAAAAGGCTGTAGGAGAATTGTTCTTGGATTATTACGACCGACAAGGGAAGAATTATTTCTACCAGTTATTAAAACCAGTTTCTCAAACAGATAATTTACAGGAAAGTGATTTTGTAGACTGGGGATCCAATACTCAGTTTATAAAAGCCGTTGGAGTTGGAGAATGTGCAGGAGTGGTTATCGATTTGGTTTCGACATTACTTTTTGAAAGCGAAGAGAAAATTGAACACGCAGTTGAAGCTTTTGGAAAAGAACAATATGCAGATGCCATTTATTATGCCTATGCCAGCTTTGTAAATTCGGCAAAAGCACTATTGCTTTCCGAAGAAAAGAAAACAAATACCCATGCGGGAATTATCACCCAATTCGATGAGGAATTTACAGATAAGTTAGAACTAGAAACTAAATTTTCAGACTTGGTGTATCAGATCAAGAAAAATGAACCTAATAGGCCATTCGCTGAAAAATACATTGAAGAAGCAAAAGCTTTTTACAAAAAAATAGACGTTTACCGAGCAAAATCCCTTCAAAATGAGATCGCAAATTAAACCAAAGGTAACACTTGTAGGAGCAGGTCCAGGGGATCCGGAGTTGATTACCTTGAAAGGGTTGAAAGCTTTAGAATCTGCCGATGTGGTGTTGTACGATGCACTTGTAAACAGAAATTTGTTGGATCATGCACCAAAAGGCGCAAATCTGATTTTTGTAGGGAAGCGAAAAGATTATAAAAGATACAGTCAGTCAGCAATTAATGAATTGTTGGTGCAGTGTGCTTTAGAATTCGGACATGTTGTAAGATTAAAGGGAGGTGATCCTTTCATTTTTGGAAGAGGAACTGAAGAAATTGATTACGTAAGTTCATTCAACATCGAGACGAAAGTAGTTTCAGGAATTTCTTCCTCTATGGCTGTGCCGGCCTCTCAGGGAATAGCGCTGACTACCAGAGGGGTTTCTGAGAGTTTTTGGGTTATTACAGGTACAACCAGTGATCGAAAATTATCAAAAGATGTATATCTGGCGGCTCAGTCCACCGCTACGGTTGTTATTCTCATGGGAATGAGTAAGCTCGGTGAGATTGTTTCACTGTTTAAGCAGTTTGAAAGGCATGATACTCCAACGGCTATTATTCAGAATGGAACTATGAAAAGTGAAAAGATTGGTTTGGGAACTATAAGCACCATTGAAGAGGAGGTTCGCACAAAGAATCTCGGAGCACCAGCTGTAATCGTAATCGGAGAAGTAGTAAAACATAGTGATAAACTGCGTGCTTTCTATGAGCAAATGAATGTAGATGAAGTGAAATATTAAAAATGGAATGATGGAAAAAAATGAATTATACCCGATTTTTTTGAAGGTGAATCAGCTGAATGTTTTAATTGTCGGCGGCGGAGTTGTAGGATTGGAAAAGTTGACTTTTTTATTAAAGTCGAGCCCCAATGCAAATGTAGTTGTATTGGCAAAGGAATTTCATCCGGAGTTTATGGATTTAGCGATGAAACATCAAATATCAACCATAAAAGCACCTTATTCTAGATTGGCTCTGAAGCATAAGCAACTGGTTATAGCAGCTACAAATGATCGAGATGTGAATAAGCAAATTTATTATGACTCGAAATCGGAAAACATTTTGGTTAATGTGGCAGATACCCCTGAGTTTTGTGATTTCTATCTTGGCGGAATTGTAACCAAAGGAAATCTGAAAATTGCAATTTCAACAAATGGGAAATCTCCAACGCTTGCAAAGCGCTTAAGACAGTATTTTGAGGAAGTAATTCCGGAGAACATAAATGACTTACTGGAAAACCTGAATTTCTATCGAACTACCATCAAAGGAGACTTTGAAGAGAAGGTCAATAAGCTAAATGAGCTCACAAAATCGTTATCAAAAAAAACAGCCTAGCATTCGCTAGGCTGTTTTTCAATTATATGTTCTTCTTATAAGAATTTAGGCTTAAACACTAATTGAGCCCACAGCCAGTTTTGGCCTCCGGCTACCATATCTTCGTCAATTCCTTTAAGTTCATACATTCCTTCTGATTCGAACATTTGAGAATACCCAAGAGCCATAGAGAACCCATTAAATTTCTTGCTGTAAACAATGTCAAGTTCAGTTCCTAAAGCTTTTTCTCCACTAGGTAATTCTTGTTCTCCAGAGAAGTTTAATAATTTCAACATTAAACCAGAATTATTGTCGAATGTAAAGTTTGCAGCGACGTGAAAGTCAACCAATCCAATTGAGTTTACGTGATTTCCTACATAAAAGTAATCCATGAATCCATTGAATTTATGGTTTGTTCCATACAGTGGGAAGAAAGCACCAGTTTCCCCAGCATCACCGTCATTTCCACTAATCATTTCCATTCCTACGGTGAACTTTGTCTTTGATGTTACCTTGTAAGAGAAGTCGGCTCCAAATAAAAATGCTCCTTTTACATCTAATGCTCCTTGGCGTTCACCAAATTGGGTGTAAAGGTTACCTGCTGCGCTAAAGTTGTCTTTGTTGTATTCTAAGTGAGTACCAAAAGTTTGCAGGTTAGAGATGCCATCCTGGTTATCATTGTCGTCGAAGTTCTGGAATCCGTTGTTTAACAGTAATAAGCTTCCAGAGAAATTATCCCAGTTGTTCTTAAAATAAGCCATTTGCATGGTTTTATAAGAGAAGAAACGAGTAGTTGAATACGTGTTTCCGACAGATTGAAATCCTGTAGGAGCAGGGTTTTCAGGATCTTTATTGAAATCCTGATTGAATGCCAAGGCCAAGTCCATCATAAAGTTGTTTTTTTTGTACTGGAACAAAGCAGCATCGTGATTTCTACCCTGCTGAGCCCAGTCTAGTCCACCTAAAATACGTTGGTCGTCATAACTCAATACTTGTCGACCTAGTTTTAAGTTTGTTGGTTCCCCTAATTTAATGTTAGCCCATGCTTCGAAAATTGCAAAAGAATTGTTTTGGTCATATGGTAAGATTTGTCTGTTTTCTCCCCAAACCAATACATCCTGGAAACTCAAGTATACCTTGTAACTTTCAGTTGTGTAACCAAAGTTTAATCTTGCTCTTGTTGAGATACCAAATCCAGGTTCAGCACCATCTGTAATTAAGGTTCCAAAGCCATGACGGTATTCGGTTCTAGGTCTTAATTGGGCATCAATTGAAAATTGAGCGAAACCTGTCGCCATACCAATAAATAATAGTGAAATTAAAGTTAATTTGATCTTCATAATGTTTAGTTTATACCTAATAGTAGTAAAATATTTGGTTGTTATTTGAAGGCAAAAATACAATTTTTGGATAAAAAGGGATTTTTTTATCGCTTAAATTGTTCATTAGATGACAATTCTCAAGAACCTCAATTATTTGTGTTAATTTCTTAAAATCTGTAATAACAAATTGTGAATGTCCTAATTCATAAATAAATACGATACAAAAATTGTGATATCATGGGCTATTGATGTATATTTGCCAGCAAGTTCATAAACGTATAAATTATGTTATTAAGAAAGGCAGAGGGAGTAGACCTGATGAAGCCTTAGCAACCCTTAAATTTAAGAAGGTGCTACGTTCTACCGGTAATTTATTATTGGGCAGATAACACAAAAACTTCCTCAAGTTTTCCAAACCTTTTATAATAACAATTATGACCTGTCGCTAATGACAGATGTTCAAATATGGAAGAAATTCAAAAAATATTAAAAGACCGAATTCTGGTACTTGACGGCGCAATGGGGACGATGATTCAGCGTTATAATTTTTCGGAAGAAGATTATAGAGGTGAGCGTTTTGCCGATTTCCATATGCCTTTAAAAGGGAACAACGATTTGTTATCAATCACCCAGCCGACGGCAATTAAAGAGATTCATGCGGCCTATTTTGACGCGGGCGCTGATATTGTTGAGACCAATACATTTTCAGGTACAACCATCGCTATGGCCGATTATGAAATGGAAGATTTGGTATACGAATTAAACTACGAATCGGCAAAAATTGCAAAAGAAGTAGCAGATGAATTCACCAAAAAAGATCCGTCAAAACCTAGATTTGTTGCTGGTTCAATGGGGCCTACAAACAGAACAGCTAGTATGTCTCCTGATGTGAATGATCCTGGATTTAGAGCAGTTACATTTGATGCGTTAAGAATTGCTTACAAGCAGCAAATCGAGGCTTTGTTAGACGGTGGAGTTGATATTTTATTAGTGGAAACTGTTTTTGACACACTGAATGCGAAAGCAGCTTTATTTGCCATAGAGGAAGTAAAAGAAGAACGAAAAATCGATGTTCCAATCATGTTGAGCGGAACTATTACTGATGCAAGTGGAAGAACATTATCTGGACAAACAGCTGAAGCATTTTTGATTTCGGTATCACATATTCCACTACTAACGGTTGGGTTTAATTGTGCTTTAGGCGCCAACCTTATGCAGCCTCATTTAGAGGTTGTGGCGAACAGAACGCAATTTGGAGTTTCAGCTCATCCAAATGCCGGATTGCCAAATGCTTTTGGAGCTTACGATGAGTCGCCGGAGGATATGGCAGAACAAATCGAGGAATATTTGAAGAAAGATTTAATAAATATCATTGGAGGATGTTGCGGAACAACTCCAGATCATATTAAGGCTATAGCTGAATTGGCAGCAAGGTACGAGCCGAGAACAATCAATAAGAACGAAGCAGTTGAGCAGTAATACGACACATATTAAGCAAGAGAAATATTTAAAACTTTCAGGTTTGGAACCGTTGGTTTTAAATGAAAACAGCAACTTTATCAATGTTGGAGAACGCACCAATGTTGCAGGTTCACGTAAATTCCTACGCTTGATTAAAGAGGAAAAATTTGAAGAAGCATTGGATGTAGCACGTCATCAGGTAGATGGTGGAGCGCAAATCATTGATGTTAATATGGATGATGGATTACTGGACGGAAAAGCTTCCATGGTTCGTTTCTTGAATCTGCTCGCAGCGGAACCGGATATTTGTAAGGTTCCAATCATGATCGACAGTTCGAAATGGGAAATTATTGAAGCTGGACTACAAGTTGTTCAAGGAAAATGTGTGGTGAATTCCATTTCTTTAAAAGAAGGAAAAGAAGAGTTTGTCTGGCAGGCCAAGCAAATCAAGAAATACGGAGCAGCAGTCATAGTCATGGCTTTTGATGAAGTGGGACAGGCAGATACGTATGAAAGACGTATTGAAATCGCTGAACGCTCCTACAAAATATTAGTAGATGAGGTAGGTTTTCCTTCGGAAGATATCATATTCGACTTAAATATATTCCCGGTTGCGACTGGTATGGATGAGCATCGAAAAAATGCTATTGATTTCATCGAAGGAACGCGCTGGGTACGTACCCATTTGCCAAATGCAAGTGTAAGCGGTGGAGTGAGTAATATTTCATTCTCTTTTCGAGGAAATAACACTGTACGAGAAGCCATGCATTCGGTATTTTTATACCATGCCATTCAGGCTGGAATGAATATAGGAATTGTGAATCCTGCTATGCTGGAGATTTATGATGATATTCCAAAAGACCTTTTAGAACATGTGGAGGATGTGATTTTAGACCGGCGTGATGATGCTACAGAACGCTTGTTGGATTTCGCAGAAACCGTAAAGGGTTCTAAAAAGGAAAAAGTTGTGGATGATGCCTGGCGGAAAGAACCTTTACAAAATAGAATTACCCATGCTTTGGTGAAAGGACTGGATGCATTTATTATTGAAGATATTGAAGAAGCCAGACAGCAAGCTGAAAAACCAATTGAGGTTATTGAGGTGAATCTAATGGCAGGAATGAATGTCGTTGGTGATTTATTCGGATCTGGAAAAATGTTCCTGCCACAAGTGGTAAAATCGGCACGGGTAATGAAAAAAGCAGTGGCTTATTTACAGCCGTTTATTGAAGCTGAAAAAGGCGATACCCAACAAACTTTGGGGAAAGTATTATTAGCAACCGTTAAAGGTGATGTACACGATATTGGAAAGAATATCGTAAGTGTTGTACTGGGTTGCAATAACTATGAGATTGTAGACTTAGGTGTCATGGTGCCACCAGAAAAAATCATTCAAACGGCCAAAGAAGAAAACGTTGATATTATTGGGTTATCAGGTTTAATTACGCCTTCTTTGGATGAAATGGTGCATGTGGCAAAAGAAATGGAACGTCAGGACTTTAATATTCCGCTGATTATTGGAGGGGCTACGACTTCCAAAGCGCATACTGCGGTCAAGATTGATCCGTCGTATAAAAATGCAGTGGTACATGTAAATGATGCCTCCAGGGCGGTCACAGTTGTTGGAGATTTACTGAATAAAAAGAAATCAGGGGACTATGTGTCAAATCTGAAAAGGGAGTACCAGGAATTTTCTGAAAAGTTTGCGAACCGAGGGAAAAGAAAAACATATGTATCGATTGAAGATGCACGTGCAAACAAGTTTGAATTAAATTGGGAAGCACAAAATATTGTGAAACCAAACCAAATGGGTGTGCAGATGTACAAGCAAATTAGTTTGAAAGAATTGCTTGATTATATCGATTGGACACCATTTTTTAGTTCGTGGGATTTACATGGGAAATTTCCACAGATTCTAAAAGATGAGGTGGTTGGAAAACAAGCAACACAGTTGTATGAAGATGCGCAAAAGATGCTTCAGAAATTATTAGCTGAGCGAAGTTTGCAGCCAAAAGCAGTCTTCGGTCTGTTTGAAGCGAATGCGAATGAGCAGGATGATATCATTGTAAAAAAGAAAGGTAAAGAAGTCAATACATTCAGAACTTTACGTCAGCAATTAAAACGTAAAAAAGGAGTTCCGAATTATGCCTTGTCCGACTTCATTGCTCCTGAAAATTCAGGAAAGCAAGACTATATGGGAGCATTCTGCGTCGCTATTTTTGGAGCAGATGTTATAGCGGAAAACTTCAAAAAGATGGGAGACGATTACAATGCCATCATGGTTCAGGCCTTGGCAGATAGGTTTGCGGAGGCTTTTGCGGAATTCCTTCATGAAAAAATAAGAACAGAATTCTGGGCATATGCTCCAAATGAAACATTAAGCAATTCGGACCTTATTAAGGAAGCATACAAAGGGATTCGTCCGGCACCAGGATATCCAGCATGTCCAGATCATCTTGAGAAGGATACTATCTGGGATTTACTGGAAGTTGAAAAAATTATCGGTGTGAAATTGACAGAAAGCAAGGCAATGTGGCCTGCAGCTGCAGTTTCCGGATATTATTTTGCGAACGAAAACGCCAAGTATTTCGGTTTAGGAAAAATCACTGAAAGTCAGGTGGCAGATTATGCAAATCGTAAAGGAATTGCCTTAGAAGAAGCAAAAAAATGGCTCCTTCCCAATGTAGTGGAGTAACAATAAATAAAATCAACAACGACTTAGAACTAAAAAATGAAAGTAACAGAACATATTGCAAATGCGAACGGAAAAACCTTGTTTTCGTTTGAGATTGTACCTCCACAAAAGGGACAAAATATTCAGCAATTGTACAATAATATAGACCCATTAATGGAGTTTAAACCTCCATTTATTGATGTGACTACTTCACGAGAAGAATACGTATATATCAAAAAGGACAGTGGATTATTAGAGCGTAAAATAACGCGGATGCGTCCAGGAACCGTAGGGATTTGTGCTTCTCTAAAACACAAGTACAATGTTGATGCTATTCCGCATGTCTTGTGTGGTGGTTTTACTAAAGAGGAAACAGAATATGTGTTAGTCGACTGTCATTATTTAGGTTTGGACAATGTGATGGCGTTAAGAGGTGATGCCATGAAGCATCAGCAATATTTTGAAGCAACTTCAGGAGGGAACACTTACGCGGTAGATTTGGTGAAGCAAATCAAAGATTTGAACGATGGGAAATACCTGCATGAGATCATTGAAACTCCGCATAAATCAGATTTCTGTATTGGTGTAGCTGGTTATCCTGAAAAGCATTTAGAATCACCTAGTATGGATGCTGATTTACGCAGGTTGAAAGAAAAAGTAGATGCGGGAGCAGACTATGTGGTAACTCAGATGTTTTTCGACAATGAGAAGTACTTCGAATTTGTAGAAAAAGCAAAATCAACAGGAATTAATGTTCCAATTATTCCGGGAATCAAACCATTGGCAGTTAAGAGACATTTACAAATTCTACCTCAGGTATTCCGATTGGATTTGCCGGACGATTTGGTGCGTGCCGTTGATGCTTGTAAGGATAATAAAGAAATCAGACAGGTAGGAATTGAGTGGGCAATTAAACAATCGAAAGAGTTGGTAGCGAAAGGAGCTCCAGTAGTTCATTTTTACTCCATGGGTAAATCGGACAATATCGAAGCAATTGCTAAAGAAGTATTCTAAATTAATTTTGCCAATTGTTTTATAAATAAAACTAATTAGAAGCGGATTGTACTGCTCAAAATTATCCGTACATTTGTAATCGAAAAATTGAATAACTTTTTAAAAAAATATATTATGGCATTAGAAGTAACAGATGCAACGTTTGAAGAGGTGGTATTAAAAGCAAATCATCCGGTAATGGTAGATTTTTGGGCTGCATGGTGTGGACCTTGTAGAATGGTAGCTCCTATTATGGACGACTTAACTTCAGAATACGAAGGGAAGGCTACAATCGCGAAAGTAGATGTAGACGCAAACCAGGAATTCGCTGCTAAATACGGTGTTAGAAACATTCCTACAGTATTGGTATTTAAAGGTGGTGAAGTTGTTGAAAAACAAGTTGGAGTTGCTCCAAAAGCTACATATGCTGAAAAAATTGATGCTCACTTGTAGTAGTTAATTTATATAACAAACAAAAAGGCCTGACAATGTCAGGCCTTTTTGTTTGTTAGGGAATGGGAAATGGGAGTTAGGATTTTTAAATTAATTTCTTTTATTAATTATTGAACATCGACGGACGGAGGACAAGTAAACCCATTCCCCAATCCCTACTCCTAATTCTTTTAAAAAAAGTATTTTAATGCTTTTTTATTTATGATAATCCACGTTTTAATGTGGTTTATCTACCAAATAATACGTCTTGATATGCGTATTATTTGACTATATTCGTTCTATGAATGGGGTCGTAGCAAATAATCTTACCGAGTTAAACAATCTGGAACTATTGGCAAAGCAAGTGGTAGAAGGATTTATTACTGGAATGCACAAGAGTCCGTTTCACGGTTTTTCGGTGGAATTTGCCGAACACAGGTTGTATAACAAAGGAGAAAGTACGCGTCATATTGACTGGAAATTATACGCAAAAACGAAGAAGTTATTTGTAAAGCGTTATGAGGAAGAAACGAATTTGAGATGTCATTTAATTATCGATAATTCAGCGTCCATGCATTTTCCTCTTGTAAAGAAACAAACACTGGCGAATCTTTCTAAAATTGGATTTACAACAGTGGCTTCAGCGGCATTGATGGAGATTTTAAAAAGGCAGCGAGATGCAGTAGGGTTGAATATTTATTCAGATGGGATTGATTATTATTCACCTGCCAAGGGAAGTGACAGACACCGAAGACTTTTGTTGGCGCAGCTTGAAAAGTTATTACAATCGAAGTCCACAGCAAAGACAAATACCTACAAGGTTTTGCACGAGATTTCAGAGAAAATTCATCGGCGAAGTCTGATTTTTTTATTTACAGACATGTTTCAATCGGACAAGCAGGAAAAAGAGTTGTTTGAAGCACTGAGACATCTGAGATATAATAAACACGAAGTCGTGTTGTTCCATACCTATGACGGTAAAACTGAATTGAATTTTGATTTCGACAATGCACCTAAAAATTTTGTAGATGTGGAAACCGGAGAAGAGATTAAATTATATTCGGATTCAGTTCAAAAAAAATATAAGGAATCGGTGGAAGAATATTTCAATCATTTGAAGTTGAAATGCTTGCAATACAAAATCGATTATGTGCCCGTAGATATCAATCAGGGCTTTGATCAAATCCTGATTTCATACCTCATAAGCAGACGAAAAATTTTGTAAAAAATCTAGTAAAAAGTTTTGCTGATTTTAAAAACCCTACTATATTTGCATCCGCTAACAGCAACGGTCTGGTAGTTCAGCTGGTTAGAATACCTGCCTGTCACGCAGGGGGTCGCGGGTTCGAGTCCCGTCCAGACCGCAAAAAGCTTCAACA
>CAXQVI010000002.1:0-50360 GCA_964227255.1 Flavobacteriaceae bacterium | reverse complement strand
AACGATAACGTAGTATTACAACACTGGCAACATGCACTAGGATTTATGTTTAAGTTCGGAGGAACTGATACAGACGGAGACGGTGTATACGACAAATTTGATGCTTGTCCAGAAGTTCCTGGATTAGAAAAATTCGACGGATGTCCTGATTCAGATGGTGATAACATCATCGACTCAGAAGACAGATGTCCAGATGTAGCTGGATTAGAAACTTTACAAGGATGTCCAGATGCTGATGGTGATGGAATTGCTGATATGGATGACAGATGTCCAAATGAGCGTGGTACTGCAGCAAACAAAGGATGTGCTGATACTGATAACGATGGTGTTGTTGATATCGATGATGAGTGTCCTAAACAAGCTGGACCAAAAGAGAATAAAGGATGCCCATGGCCAGATGCGGATAACGATGGTGTATTTGATAAGGATGACGCTTGTCCAAAACATGCAGGTCCTGCTTCAAACAACGGATGTCCAGAACTTTCAGAAGACTTAATTGCTGAAATGAACAAATTATTCGGTGAAATTTTCTTCGAATTTGGAAATGCTGAATTCAGAAGAGAAGTGCCAGAAAAATTAGATCGTATCGCTGAAATCATGGAAGCTCACCCTTCTTATACTTACTCTTTCGCAGGTCACACTGACAGCGTAGGAAGCAAGGAAAGAAACCAAGAACTTTCAGAAGAAAGAGCAATGGCAGTTAAAAATTACTTAGCTGGTCAAGGAATTGATTCTGCGAAAATGGCAACTGAAGGATTCGGTGAAGAAAAACCAATTGAGAGTAACAATACTCAAAAAGGTAGAGATAAAAACAGAAGAGTTGAGTTGACGATCAACAACTAGTTCAACTTTTAAATCATAGAAAAAGCCATTCATTTTTGAATGGCTTTTTTGTTTTTATATTTGTCTATCTAAAAGAAATTCGCTTCAAACTTTTTATTGAATGAAATCATTTATTTTTCAGGTTGTACAAGACACACTTTCAACTCACAAGGATCTGAGTAAGCTCACTTTTGTCTTACCTAGTCAAAGAGCATGTGTATTTTTGAAGAATGAGTTGATGGAAACAATTCCAGTTGCAACATTCTTTCCTAAAATTGTGAGTATTGAGAGTTTTGTTCAAGATGTTTCAAAAATGGAGCTTATCGATACGACACAATTATTGTTTGAGTTTTATGGTGTATATCTGAACGTAGTGAAAGGAAAGAGCATTGACTCTTTTGATATTTTTTCTCAATGGGGTGCTATTGCATTGCATGATTTTAATGAAATTGATAGTTACCTTGTCGAAACAAAGGCCTTCTTTTCAAATCTGCAAGACATTAAAAAACTAAATAATTGGTTCGAAGAAAAGAAACCGAGTGATCTCGCTATTAATTACCTGGAGTTTTTTAATGTTTTAGAAGAGTTGTATGATCAACTTGCGGTAAATTTAAAAAAGAAGGGTAAAGGATATCAGGGCTTATTATATCGGGAAGCATCCGAACGCATTTCTGAATTTACCAAAGAGACAAATAGATTTTTCGTCTTTGCGGGATTTAATGCCTTGAACAAATCTGAAGAAATCATTTTTCAAAACCTATTGGAGTCAGAAAAAGCGCAGGTATATTGGGATATTGATGCTACAATGCTCAAAACAAATAATGAAGCGGGACAATTTATTAGAGGTTATCAGAATTCCTGGAAATTCTATGAAAGCAACTCTGTCAAATGGGTTCATTCATCAAGCAAGCAAACTCAGAAAATTCATATTACAGGAGCTCCTAAAAATATTACCCAGATAAAATATGTAGGCGAGTTGTTAGCGGGAGTGAAAGATTATAGAAATACAGCCCTTGTTTTAGGCGATGAAAAGTTGTTGAGCCTCGCGACTAATTCGCTTCCGAAGGAAGTGGACACCATCAATATCACGATGGGATATCCTTTGACAGATATTCCATTAGCTGTATTGTTTGAAAAGTTGTTTAAACTGTATGTGAATCAACTTAAATTCTCAAAAGAAGAACATCATGAGTTTTACTATAAAGATGTTTTAAATGTCTTAAATGACCCCTTTCTGAATAAGATTGAAGAAGGGAAGCTTCAAAAGTTGATTAAGGAGATTAAAAAAGGGAATGCCATTTTTATTTCACTGAATTTTCTAAAGAGTAGTTTAAAAGACAATGCAGGAAATTTCAATACTGTTTCGCTGTTCTGTTTTTCAAACAGTGTTGAAGGCATAATTCAATCTTGTATTCAATTTTTAGTTGCCTTAAAAGAAGTGGTTGACGGGATAGAAAAAGAATTTGTCTTTCGCTTTTATGAGGTTTTTCAACAACTGCAAGCATTGAATCGCAAATATGGCTATTTGGAAGATTTAAAAACGCTGGCTCTTTTTTACAAAGAACTTTTGCGAAATGAAAGTCTTTCTTTTCAAGGGGAACCGTTACAAGGTCTACAATTGATGGGACTTCTGGAAACACGAGCTTTAGATTTTAAGAATGTAATTATAACTTCTCTAAATGAGGGAATTCTGCCAGGAGGTAAGTCCGATTATTCTTTTATTCCGTATGACATTAAAATATTTTTCAACTTACCAACGTATAATGAAAAGGATGCGATATTTTCATATCACTTTCAACGGATTTTACAACGTGCAGAAAATGTACATCTGATTTACAATACTGAAACTGATGGTTATGGTTCGGGTGAGAAATCGAGATTTTTAACCCGACTGGAACTTAAACACTCGAATGTTGAATCAAAGATTGTCAGTCCTAATGTTGAAAAATTTGAAGATATCATTATTGAAGTTGAGAAAACCCAAGACGTGATGTTAAAACTAAAAGACCTTTTTGAATATGGAATTTCACCATCAGCATTGGCATCTTATATTTACAATCCTATTAAATTCTACGAACAGAAAGTTCTTAAAATAAGAGAAGATGATTTGGTTGAGGAAACCATTGCGGCAAATACCATGGGTTCTGTCATTCACGATACTTTAGAGGCGTTGTACTTACCATTCGTTGGTCAATTTGTCAAAGAAAAAGATATTTCAAATATGTCGAAGTCCATCGATGTTCTTTTAGTTCAGTTTTTTGAAAAGCATTACCCAAAGGGAAGCACTAACAGAGGTAAGAATAAACTGATTTTTGAGGTCTGTAAAGCGCATATTCAACGATTTCTAAAACAGGAAAAAGGATTGGTATCGAAACATCAATTAAAGATTGTTGCATTAGAAAAGGAGTTGAAGGCTGCATTGCCAATTGAAGGTATTTCACAAAAAATATTTGTAAAAGGAATTGTAGATAGAGTTGACGAATTGGATGGTATGTTGAGGATTATCGATTATAAAACCGGAAAGGTGAGTGCCGGAGATTTGCGTTTAGCTGATTTTTCTAAGATGAAACAGGATTATAAATACACCAAGGCTTTGCAAGTAATGTTATATGCTTATATGTACAGGCAGAATTCAGGCAGATTATTTGAAAATTTAGAAAGCGGTGTTATTTCTTTTAAAAACTTAAATTCAGGCTTTTTAAAAATGAATTTTTCAGAAAATCCTAAAGGGAAAGATTACGAAGTAACTTCGGAGAGAATCGATGAATTTTTAGAAGAATTTAAAGAATTGGTTAAGGAAGTTTTAAATCCTGATATTCCATTTATCGAAAACAAAAACCTCCCATTTTAATGAAGCATGTGATAACCAATATTGCAGTAAAAAGCAAACAGCATAGCAAACCTATTGTGACTGATGTGTTTTTTGAAAAGAATGACGAAAAAAAACCGTTGGTAATATTTTGCCATGGTTATAAGGGTTATAAAGACTGGGGCGCCTGGAACTTGATGGTTGATAGCTTTTTGAAAGAAAATTTCTTTTTTGTAAAGTTTAATTTTTCTCATAATGGAGGGACCTTAGAGAACCCAATTGACTTTCCGGATCTGGAAGCCTTTGGAAGAAATAATTTTAGT
Organism: Flavobacteriaceae bacterium; assembly: GCA_964227255.1. GTDB lineage: Bacteria > Bacteroidota > Bacteroidia > Flavobacteriales > Flavobacteriaceae > Lutibacter. The sequence goes on along the minus strand of CAXQVI010000002.1, from coordinate 46,406 downwards.
TTGGAGCTAGATGATTTGGAAACTGTAATCAACTGGTTGCTGCATCACGAAGAATACAGTTCTGAAATAAATGCATCAGAAATCAATTTAATTGGACATTCTCGCGGAGGAGGAATTGTTACACTGAAGGCGGGAGAGAATAGTAAAATTAGCAAAGTGGTTTCATGGGCAGGAGTATCTGACTTTGGTGCTCGTTTCCCAAAAGGTTTAAAATTATGGTTATGGAGGCTAAGAGGGAAGTCCTATATCATCAATGCTAGAACCAAACAAAAAATGCCTCACTACTTTCAGTTTTACAGGGATTTTAAGCGACATGAAAAACGATTAAACATTTCATCTGCAATAAAAACGATGCGTATACCACATTTAATTGTGCATGGAAGCAAAGACAGTGTAGTTCCTTTGAAAGAGGCTGAAATCGTCAATAAATGGAATCCAGAGAGCAAATTGCACGTGGTTTCTAGAATGGATCATGCTTTAGGGTGCTCACAGCCTTATTTGAAATCTGAAATGCCAGATTTTTTGAAGGAAGTGGTAGAAACGACAATTAATTTTTTGAAACGAACATGATGGAGATACTAAAAGCTAAAAGTTCAGATGTGCCTGAGATTATTGAACTCACACGAAGTTGTGCCCGATATATGATTTCTATTGGAATTTTTCAATGGAATGAGTACTACCCGTCAGAAACTGTATTTTATAATGATGTTGAATTAGATCAGTTGTGGAAGATTGTATCCAAAGGGGAGATTCTTGGTATTATGGTTTTGACTGAAATTGAAGATGATGAATATGATGGAGTGTCATGGTTAACAGATAATGTGAAAAACCTCTACATACATCGCTTAGCGGTACATCCAAAACATCAAGGAAAAGGAGTCGCACGAAAGTTGTTAGATTTTTCTGAAACGTTTGCTCAAAACAATAAATACGCTTCTATCCGACTGGATACGTTTAGCCAGAATAAGAGAAATCAAAAGATATACGAGCAAAGAGGGTATGTGAAACTAGAAGACATCTACTTTCCAAAGCAAAGCGAACACCCATTTCATTGCTACGAAAAACTATTAAATGCATAAAGAGTCGCACATCAATTTTAAAGCCATAAATAAACTTGCTATTCCAGCTATTATTTCTGGAATTGCCGAGCCTTTGCTTTCCATTACTGATACGGCTGTAGTTGGAAATATTGCAGAAAATTCAACAGAATCCTTGGCAGCAGTTGGAATTGCAGGATCCTTTATATCTGCTATTATCTGGATTCTTGCGCAAACCCGTTCTGCCATTTCTGCCACAATTGCGAAGTATTTGGGAGCTAAGAAACTTCATGAAATTGACACTTTACCAGGTCAGATTATCGGATTAAACTTTTTACTCAGCCTTGTTATTATTGCGGTCACCATGACTTTCGCCAAAGAGATTTTTCAGTTGTACAATGCAGATGGAATTATTCTGGATTACTCCGTTGCGTACTACAACATCCGGGCATTGGGTTACCCATTGACTCTATTTGTGTTTGCAACTTTTGGAATATTCAGAGGATTGCAAAATACTTTTTGGCCAATGGTAATTAGTATTATTGGGGCGAGTTTAAATATTGGACTGGACTTTTTACTGGTGTTTGGAGTGGATGGATTTATAACGCCAATGCATGTAGAAGGAGCGGCCTGGGCTAGTGTGATTTCACAAGCCGTTATGGCAATTTTAGCCTTGTATTTGGTGGTAAAGAAAACACCATTTTCATTGAAGTTTAAATTACCACTGAATAAAGAGATTCCTACTATTTTAAAAATCAGTTTAAACCTAATCATTCGCACTCTTGCCTTGAATATTGCATTGTATTTGGCCAATTCTTATGCTACAGGATATGGAAAAGATTATATAGCAGCTCAGACAATTGCCTTTCAAATCTGGTTGTTTTTTGCCTTTTTCATCGATGGATATTCTAGTGTTGGAAACATCGTTTCAGGAAAACTTTTAGGAGAAAGGAATTTTAAAAAAATGTGGATGCTGAGTATGAAGCTCAGTCGATATGCAATTTTGGTAGCGATTGTTTTAATGGCTACTTGTTTCGTTTTCTATAAGCCAATTGGTAGCTTATTTAGCCACGAACCCACGGTACTTAATTTGTTTTATGATGTATTTTGGATTGTACTACTTATGCAGCCAATTAACGCTGTTGCCTTTGTATTCGACGGAATTTTTAAAGGCTTGGCAGAGGTGGTGACACTTCGAAATCTATTGTTGATTTCTACATTTTTAGGTTTCTGGCCAACGATATTCATTTCAGATCAATTCAATCTAAAATTATACGGAATCTGGATTGCATTTACCGTATGGATGCTTATGCGTTCAGGTGTACTAGTCTTTATCTTTAAAAAGCGTTATTTAGCGAAAAACATGTAAATTTGGGTCCTATGAGTAATGGCAGTTTATACACGAAAATTCAGAACAAGGTCGCAACAGTCGAGTTCTATCATCCCGCAAGTAATTCTATGCCAAGCGAGCTTTTAAGTCGTTTGGAAAAGACCTTTATTGAACTTGATGTGAATGATGAAGTACATGTAGTTGTGCTTAAAAGCGAAAAAGAATCTGCTTTTTGTGCTGGAGCTTCGTTCAATGAATTGATTGCTGTTGAAACTTTTGAAGAGGGAACAGCCTTCTTTTCTGGCTTCGCTAAAGTGATTAATGCCATGCGAAAGTGTAGAAAACCGATTGTCGGAAGAGTTCAAGGGAAAGCTGTTGGAGGAGGAGTTGGTCTGATTGCCGCATGTGATTACTGTTTAGCAGTAGAAGCTTCTTCAATAAAACTCTCAGAATTAACAATCGGCATTGGCCCGTTTGTGATTGCCCCAGTGGTAGAACGTAAAATAGGTGTTGCAGCACTAGCACAATTGACATTTGAGCCTAATAGCTGGAAGACGGCTTATTGGGCAAAGGAGAAAGGATTATTTGCCCATGTGTATTTGACGATTTCCGAATTGGATGATGAAATAGAACTGCTGGCTGATAAATTGGCTTCCTACAATCCAGAGGCTTTAATTGCGATGAAGAAAATATTGTGGGAAGGAACGGAGCAATGGGATAATTTATTAATAGAAAGAGCTGCTGTTAGTGGAAGATTGGTGCTTTCAGAATTTACAAAAGAAGCGCTACAAAAATTTAAAAAGCAATGATTGCAACTATTCTTGGGCTGCTACAAGCGTCTCAAATTGAAGAAAAAATAAAAAACGCACCTGATAAAGGATATGAAATTGGAGTGGTAATTGGCACCTACCTTCCGTTCGTAATTTTGGTGATTTTTGCATACATCATCTATAACAGAGCAAAAAATAGAAAAGACTTAAACGATTAGAGAATGATTAGGATTACGAAACATTTCGATTTTGAAACAGGACATGCTTTATATGGTTATGATGGAAAGTGTAAAAATGTTCATGGACATAGTTATAAATTGGCAGTAACTGTTATTGGAAAACCCATTTCTGATACGAATAATGTGAAGTTGGGGATGGTCATCGATTTTGGGGACTTAAAAAAGATTGTTTCTGAGGAAATTGTTGAAGTCTTTGATCATGCAACAGTATTTAATAAAAACACACCACATGTAGAGTTAGCGAGAGAATTGGAATCTCGCGGTCATAATGTGATTTTAGTTGATTATCAGCCAACCAGTGAGATGATGCTAATTGATTTTGCTGAAAAAATAAAAAGAAGATTACCTGAAGATGTAGCACTTCACTCATTAAAACTTCAGGAAACTGGTAGCTCTTTAGCTGAATGGCATGCATCCGATCAGGGATAGATTAATTCTTCTCGTTTTAAATCTCTGACGTAATTGGAGATGTTTATTAAGACATGATGAATTTCTTTTCTCGATTGATTCCCTTTTTCTTACAAATCGAATAGAGGAAGACTACTTGCCGTTAAACGCATTCATGGTGTTATTCAGCCCTGCAGTTCCAAAAGACTTAATTAATTCACCACATGTTTCTGTGCGTTCTGTAAGGTCTAGCTGTTCATCTTTACTCCAGGTTCCAAGTACATAATCTACCTGTCTTCCTCGTGAAAACTGACTTCCAACACCGAAGCGTAAACGTGGATATTTTGTAGTGTTTAGTTGTGTCTGAATGTCTTTTAAACCATTGTGTCCGCCGTCACTTCCTTTTCCTTTTAAACGAATGGTTCCAAAGTCCAGGTTCAGATCATCTGCAATAACTAGCAGGTTGTCAATGGTAATTTTCTCTTTGTTGAGCCAATATTTTACTGCCTTTCCACTCAGGTTCATAAAAGTTGAGGGCTTTAATAGGATAAATGTACGTCCCTTGAATCTAAAACTTGCAATACTCCCAAGTTTGTCGATTTCAAATTTTACATCCTCCTTTTTAGCAAGCTCATCCAATATTTTGAACCCAATATTATGACGGGTCTCGTCGTATTTCGGACCAATATTCCCTAAACCAACAATTAAAAACTTCTTCATGGGATCTATATTATATTTTGAGGAGTTGTCAGTGCTAAATAATTGTTTCAGTGTTTTTAGTAATTGCATCTGACGAATTTAGTAAATAAGCTATTCATAAAAAAAAGCGCCACCAGAGGTAGCGCTTTTCATTAAACAAAATAAAATTCTATTCTGCTGTTTCTGCTGTTTCTTCCGCTTCTTCATCTTCAGTATCTTCAACTTCAGATACGTTTCTAGAAGTTCTAACTTGAACAACTACTGTGTTTTCAGGGTGAAGAATTGAGTATTTTTCATCTTCTAATGCAGTTACATACAACTTATTTCCGATTTCTAACTTAGAAATATCAGCTGTAATAAAATCAGGTAAATCAGCTGGTAAAGCTCTTACACTTAATTTACGCATTGGAAAACGTAAAGAACCACCTTTAATAACTCCTATAGAGTTACCTTGTAATTTTACAGGAATTTGCATTGTTACCATTTTATCATCGAATAATTGGTAAAAATCAATGTGTAGAATTTCATCCGTTACAGGGTGAAATTGAATGTCTTGTAAAATTGCATTGTAAGTTGCACCTTCTAATTCAATCGTTGCAGTATATACATTCGGAGTATACACTAAATTCTTGAATGATTTTTCTTCTGCTGAAAAGTGTATTGGGTTGTCTCCTCCGTATAAAACGCAAGGTACCTTTCCAGCATTACGTAGGGCTTTAGTCGCTGCTTTACCCACGCTTTCTCTTTGAGATCCTTTGATTGTAATTGACTTCATCGTCTATCTATTATTTAATTATTTACATTAAAAATTGCCCGCTAATCGACCTATTGTCCTGCACTTTATGCATTACATCGGCGAATAAGGCGGCGCAAGATACAACTTTTATTTTAGAACTTTCTCTTTTTAAAGGAATTGTATCTGAAACTATCAGTTCTTTTAGTTGAGAATTTTCTATTTTCTCATAAGCATTACCTGATAATATTGGGTGTGTACAAATTGCACGTACACTTAAGGCTCCTCTTTCCATCATCACGTCTGCTGCTTTAGCTAATGTTCCACCCGTATCAATCATGTCGTCAACTAGAATAACATTGCGTCCTTTTACATCTCCAATGAGTTCCATTTTATCAATTACATTCGCTTTTAAGCGCTGTTTGTAACAGATAACGACTTCACTTTGTAAAAACTTCGAGTATGCATAAGCTCTTTTTGAACCTCCCATGTCCGGAGATGCAATTGTGATATTATTTAACTTTAATTTATTGATATAAGGCAAGAAAATAGTTGAAGCATATAAATGGTCAACTGGCTTTTCGAAGAAGCCTTGAATTTGATCTGCGTGTAAATCCATAGTCATAATTCTTGTCGCTCCTGCAGATTGAATCAAATTTGCAACCAATTTCGCACCAATTGCAACACGAGGTTGATCTTTTCTGTCTTGCCTAGCCCACCCGAAATATGGAACAACTGCAGTTATATGTCGTGCAGAAGCTCTTTTACAAGCATCAAGAATTAAGAGCAACTCCATTAAGTGGTCTGCAGATGGAAAAGTTGAACCGACAATAAATACGCGTCTTCCGCGCACAGATTCTTTCAATGCTGGTTGAAATTCTCCATCACTGAATTTTGACATTTCTACTTTTCCCAATTCTAGCCCGTATTCTTTAGCAATTTTTTCGGCCAATTCCGTGCTCTGACTACAAGCAAAGATTTTTGGCGCAAGGACGTTATTTTCCATTTTTCCAGTTGTGTTGTTCGTTGGCTGCAAATTTAAGACTAATTTTAAAAAATAAGGCTTCAATTTTTTGAATTTTCTTATGCAGATTAATAAAAAGTTATAAATTTGCACTCCAATTCCTTAAAAGCCTCGGTGGCGGAATTGGTAGACGCGCTGGATTCAAAATCCAGTGGTAGCAATACCGTGCCGGTTCGATCCCGGCCCGAGGTACAAAGCCCGATCATTCGATCGGGCTTTATTGTTTAAATTGAAAAATTTAACCGAGTATATTTTGTAATAATGCCTCTAAATAAATGCATTCTTAAATTGTGAGAAATGCGACATCAAAATGAGTGAAAAGGACCGATACCTCTTGCTTTAAGGATAAACCCCCTTTTTTTTAATAAAACTCCCCTTATTGTACAAAGGTTCAATGTTTCTCTCTCTGTTTCTTTAAATTTATACCTGTCGAATCGTCTACTATTAAATTTTAGAGTACTCAATGAGGAAGTCAAAGTATTTGGTTAAAAACTAATATTCCTAAAAAATTTAATTTGTTAAATAAAATTCACATTGGTTGAAAAAATTAACCAATTATCAAAAATATGAATCAAAATATTAGATTATTCGTATTTGTATATATTTATTTCTTAATTTAATTTTAGATTAAAACGTTAGTTATGGGAGAATTAGAAAATAAGCTGTCAAGAGAATTGCGATATTACCGTTTAAGAATGAGAAGAAAGGCAAGAGGTATGCGTAATATCATACTGTTTAAAAAAAGAAATATGTCCGATTTTGACACGAGTATTACAAAAATCTGTAATGAATACGTTCGAAAAAATAACAAATCGCATGTCTTGAAATTGCAAAGAGTATATATAAATAAGTTTTTGGAATTATAATATAGGTGAACGATCACCAAGTTGGTTAGTGCAGTAGGATTTAGTTAAAAAAAAAATTAAATAGATATAAGTATTAATTTGTTAAGCCTACTTTGAAGAACCTGTCAAGTAATCCTTGACAGGTTTTTTTAAAAGTACAATCTAAAACTAAAATTGGGTGTCAGTTCAAGTGAGCTGTTTGTGATTTGTGTGATTTCCTGATTATCGTTTATTATGTAGTATTGATTTAATGTGTTTTCTTCATTAAAAACATTCCAAACCGATAAACCAATGGATCCATTGGTTTTTTCAGAAATGTTGAAATTATAAATAGCAGATATATCTGCACGTAAATAAGGATCCAACCTCATACTGTTCGGAACCTGATAGTTAATTCCGTCGTCCCCTAGCGGATTTTCATCTTGTGGCATAGTCGTTGGTTTTCCAGAATGCCAGTTCAAACCAAATCCAAGTTTGAGTTTTTTGAAGGTATACGTGGCCGCTAAAGTCGCCGCATGACGTATGTCCGAATTGTTTGGGAAATCTTGGTTGTTATTCAATTCTGGAAATAGATACTTATTGTCGCTCAGCGTATAAGAAGCCCAAATACTGAATTTATCGTGAATGATTTTATTTACAAGAAAATCAATACCCTTAATACGATAACTACCCGTGCTATTTACAAATTGATATTGATTTTGGAAACCTTGACTTCTGGTGGTAATTCCATCTACATGTTTTAAATAGGATTCAGCACTTAACAGCCATCCGTCATTGTTGAATTGCATTCCGGCTGAGATCTGCTTACTTTTTAAAATTGGAATAGGGTAGAAGATTAATTCGTCGATGGTTGTTGGCTCTTTTAAATTGTTGGCCAGTACCCAGCGTCTGTTTTCAATACCAAGAAAATCTTTTTGTAGATCAATGATTTGTGAAGTAATCTGACTTTTTAGTTCTCCTAGGATTTCAAAGGTGAAATGCTTTGCAAATTTCTGATGAAAATTTAAGCGAGGTTCAAAGGTATATTCATTAAACTTATCGAAATAATTGGCTCTTAATCCCAGTATCAAATTTGTCTTATTGGTATTTGGAAAAATAGAAGCTTCAGCATAAATGGCGTGTGTTATTACGACTTCTTTGACATAACTTTTGAATTGTGGATCGTTCACATCTCCCAAATTACCTATTCCAATTTCGTTGAATTGGTACCCAGTGTTGAAATGAGTTTTAGCGCCTTTTATTGAGACATCTAATTTTCCTGTACCATCTATGACTTCATTTTCTTGCACCAATTTTTGTCCGTTCGAAACATCAAAATTAGTCGCATCTACATCGTAATGTGATACATAAAACTGCGCTGTTGTTGAAACTGTTTCACTCCAGTCTCTGGAATAGGAAATACCGGCGGCTCTGTTTTTTTGAGAAAGTTCACTTTTCAGATTTTCTGAAATTGAATTTAAAGTCAGTACCTCTTCGTAATTCAAGCTGTTTTTTGCGTTGAATAGATGCAGTCTCAATTTGTCTTTGTCAGATAAATTGCTGACAAACTTTGCGGAAAAATCATAGAAAAAGAAGGTTTCATCCTGAATGCTCATTTCATTTTGTAGTTCTGATAGCTTTAAATCTGAGTCCTGGAAAATGCGTTCAAAATACTTTTCGTAGGTCGGAGTCAAAAAAAGGTCGGTACCTGAGCGACGCCCTGAAATCTGTAATTCTGAATTCTTCGAAAGGGGAATTTTAGCAAAAGCATCACTATTTATGAGGTTGAAGCCCATTCCTGCTTTAAATACTCCATCGAGTTCATCAGGTAATCGCATGTCAATAATACTTGAAACACCATCTCCATAAATTGCACTGGTTCCATTTTTGATAACGCGAATCTCACCTGTGGTGTAGGGGTTGAAGGCTGATATTAAACCAAAAAAATGGCCTGATTGGTACATTTTAATTCCATCCCATAAAAATAAGTTCTGATCATGAGTCCCGCCCCGAATATTGATATTAGATACGCGTTCATCTGAACTCAGAATTCCTGGTAGAGACTGAATGGTTTGCAAGATGTCGGGCTCAATTAAACCGGGTAAAATTTCAAAAGATTCTGGTCTGATAGTGAGCGAACCGTCTTGTAATTTTGAAATTCCTTTTGTAAGATATTGCTGGACTACAACTTCTTCCAGAAATTCTGAACGTTCATAGAACTCAAAAGGGTCGTCTGATTTTTTTTTGGGGCTTATGGTGATGTACTTTTCATTCAATAGTTCAAAATCCAATGCAGTTTCTTCAGAAATTTGTTCCAGGGATTTATTCAGTGATAATGAGGATTCTGGCACCCTGCAGGTTTTGTCTTTAATCGTTTCATCAGCGTAGGAAAAGAGCACCTGAAAACGTTCTTCCAGAATGTTCAAAACTAAAATAAGTGATTGCTTTTCTTCTGGATTAGACTGGCTGAAAGTCTTGAAATTCAGAAAAAGAATAAAGAAAATGGCAGTTATAAAAAATTTATTTTTCACGTATTATAGTATACCCGCTTTCTGCTTTTTCAAAGTTGGCATTTACAGGTATGGTAATAGCTTTTAGGGCTAGTTCAATATTGTTATGAGTGAAACTTCCACTAAACATCAGGTTCGGATCAATATCATTCAGGGTTATTTTTATGTTGTATTGACGTTCAAGTTCGGCAAGGACTTCACCATATGGAGTACTTTTAAAAGTACTCATTCCTTCTATCCAACTCGGGCCAGTTTGGGAATCTTTGGAAGTTAAAACTTGGTTGTTCAGAATGAAGATGCGTTCATTTGGTCGCAATAAGGTTTCTTCACCCTGGAATAATACGCCAACGAGCCCTTCATAACAAACCACTTCAAATAGTTTATTTCGGTGCTTTACATTGAACTGAGTTCCATAAACGGTAACAGTTCCTAAAGGCGTTTCAACTTTGAAAGTGGCTCCTTTCGTAACATCAAAATAAGCTTCACCTTGCAAGGAGATTCTTCTGGTTTTATCCCAGTGTTTGTGGTTATATGAAACTTGACTTGCAGCATTTAAATTGATAGTAGATTGATCGGGAAGTTCAATAAAGGATTTTTCCGAGGCAAGCGTTTGAATAGTGGTAGGTTGGTTTGAAAAATAATTGAAAGCTAAAAACCCTATAACCAGTAACGCTGCAATTTTTGCAATGGTTGGCCATAATTTTTTCGGAGTTTTCTTGTTCTTTATAGAGTTCTGCAATGATTTCAGCTCAGATGCGGTATCAAAATCACTTGGCTGGAATTTTTTAACTCCTGCCTGTAATTTCACCAATTCATTGTAATCATCGAGCTGCTTAAAGGCTTCAAGTTCCTTTTCGCTCAACTCGTGATTCAACCATTTCGATATTAATGTTTCTCTATCCATTTTATGTCATTCATGTATAAAACAGTTTAGTAGCTAAAATTCCTACCTTCAATTTTGAATTTATAATTCTTTTATGTCTTCCCTTAACCTTTTTAAGGCTCCGTAGATACGTTTTTCTACTGCTTTGGTTGATATTTCCAGGATTTCTGCAATTTCTTTAAAGCGTTTTCCTTCTACCCTGTTCATTAAAAATGCAACGCGTTGTGCTTCCGATAAATTTGCAATCGCCTTTTGGAGCTTGTCCAAATATTGCGCTTCCTCCAAAAGAAACTCTGGATTTTCGTTGGTGCTTGACCTTTGGGGAGTCGACTTGTATTTTAGAACCACTTTTTTATGTGAGGCCTCGTTAAGCATTAAATTATTGGCCGTTGTAAAAAGAAATGATTTTGCTTTTTCAGGCGGAACCTTTTTACAGTTTTCCCAAAGTTTTATAAAGGCTTCTTGAACTTTGTCGCGTGGATGTAATTCTTCCCCAAATTTGAAAAATAGGAAATTGAATAAATCTTTTGAGTATTTATTGAATAGTGAAGTGTAAATGCGCTCTTCACAAGAGTTATTTTGCAAGGGTTTGATCAAAATTCACTGGGGATTTCTTTACGAAAATAAAAAAAATATTACTTCGGGGTAGGAATTTTAGTTTTTCAGTTGTTCTATATGCAAACAACCCTAAAGTTTTAATCAAACAAACAATTATGAAAACAAAATCCCTTTTAACGATTTTACTATGCTCTTTGTTCTACTTTACATCCTGTCAGAAAGAGGTAATGGAGATAGTACAGCCCAACACACAGGAAACACTTGTGGCGGAGTCTGAATTAACTACTTTGATCAGTAAAACTTCAACAAAAGATGGTTCAAAAGACAATATTCTGGACAAATCCAGTTGTACAACCATCGAATTACCTGTAACGGTGAATGTAAACGGACTGGATATTATTATTGATTCAGAAGATGACTATGAAGTTATTGAAGCCATTTTTGATCAGTTTGAAGATGATGAAGATATTTTGAATTTTATTTTTCCAATAAAAATTATTCTTTCAGACTATACTGAAATTGAGATTAACAATCAGGACGACTTTGAAGAGTTGATAGAAGATTGTGTTGGTGAAAACGAAGAAGACGATGATATCGAATGTATCGATTTCAAATACCCTATTTCTTTTTCTGCCTACAACACAGAATTCCAGATTATTGATGTTGTAACTATTGAAAACGACCGTCAATTACACCGATTTATAAAAAGAGTTAAAGAGCGTGAGATTTTTGCGAGCTTAAACTTCCCTGTTGAAATGATTTTGTCAAATGGAGATGTTGTTGAGGTGAATAATAATAAAGAACTACAAGAAACAATCGATGCCGCTAAAGATGATTGCGATGAGGATGATGACAATGATTATGGGGATGACGACTTTACAAAAGAGAGGTTAGATAATTTACTGAAGTCTTGTCCATGGTTGGTTTATGAATTTGAAAGAAATAGTGATAGACTTGAGAATAGATATATTGATTATGCAATCAAATTTAATGAAGACAATATTGTAAAAGTTAGAACAAAAGAAGGCGAATTACTATCAGGTGAATGGGAGAGTGAAATCACAGAAGATGGAGCAGTGGTTCATTTAGAGTTTGAAGGTTTAGAACCGTTCACTTTAGATTGGATTGTATATGAATTAGAGCCTGGAAAAATCAAATTCTATAAAGAAGGAGGAAACAGAGTTATTTTGAAAAAGAATTGTGATATTCCAGTTGAATTTTCTCCTGAATTGATAAAGAATTATTTGCAGGAATGCCTGTGGAGAATAACAAGATTAAGTGTAGATGGCATAGACCATGAAAAGGACTATATCGGTACCCCTCTTAAATTTTTAGACAATAATGTGGTGAAGATTCGAGTGAATGGTGAATACCTGGAAGGAACCTATGATGTTGTTCAAAACAACCATGGAAATGTGCTCACGATTCAATTGGAAGGCAGACCTAACCTTCAATTGGATTGGATAGTAACATTCCTGGACAACGGTGTAATGAAGCTTGAGAATCAAACCAGCAAAATGGTCATGGAATGGCTATGCCCTAACACTGATGGCGATGTAATGTATGTAGAAGATGTGTTAATGGATGGTCTGTGGGAAGTTGCGGCTTATGATGCTGACTCTAATATTACAACTGAAAGTTTCCATGGATATACGCTAGATTTTTATGAAAGTGGAAAAATTTTAGTGACAGATCCAAACCACGGGCAAAGCAGAGGTTCTTGGTTGGCCTACAGAAAAAATGGATTGCGTTTGGGATTGCGATTTGGAGAGAATTACCCGTTTGCTGAGTTGAATCATCGTTGGACCATCAAAGAAATTTCTGAAAATAGAATTGAATTAAAAGCATATAACTCGAGTGGGGAAATTGAACGCATTGTCGTATTGGAAAAGAAAATAGAACAAGGACCTACTGTAGAAGAAATTGAAGCTTATTTGCAAGAATGCCATTGGAGAGTCACTAAGTTAGTTGTTGATGAAACTCACAAAGATCGAGCTTATTATGGAACTCCAATAAAGTTTATGGAGAACAATGGAGCAATGATGCGCGTGAAAGGTGAGTGGTTGCAAGGAACTTATGAAGTAATTCCAGCGGATGATGCTATGTATTTACAAATATTTTTTACAGACAGACCGAACTTGAAATTATGGTGGAAAATTACCTTCCTTGGAGAAGGAATCATAAAAATGGAGAATGGAAATAATGACTTTATTATGGAGCAACATTGTCCAGATGGAGATGAAGATCTGATGTATATATTAGATGTTTTGATTTCAACCAACTGGGAGGTTGTAGCTTTTGAAAGCGTTGAGGAAACTGATATTACAACCGATAGTTTTATAGGGTATAAATTGAATTTCATTGAAAATGGTAGAGTGGAAGTAAAAGACATATATGAAGTAGTTTCACATATTGGCTCTTGGTTGAATTTCAGAAGAAATGGACTGTATTTAGGAATGTTGTTTAATGATGAAGCGCCATTCTCAGAATTAACGCATCGATGGAAAATTGGGGAGATTTCTCCAAATAGAGTCGAGTTAAAAGATTTTAATACAGATGGTGAGTTAGAACGCGTAATTATTCTGGAAGCCACAAACTAAAGACGGGTTTATTTTTAGATGTGTTGTGATGCGTTTTAATGCATCACAACATCATATAAAGCGACGTTTGAATGCGCTTTATATGGTATAGTTGCAATCTTAATTACAAGTTAAGAACGGGAGACCTCCTTGAGCTGAAAAGCAATTGGAGGTTTTTTGGTTTTTGAAGGTTTCATTTTTTAATTGATTAGTGTTACTTTGTGTCTTTAAATCATCTTTTTTGAAAACATTACAAGATTCACTTTTAAATCAACTTAGAGATACATTAGAAGGGCAATTGCACTGCGACCAATTACATCGAGCCATTTATGCAACAGATGCTTCTGTGTACCGAACACTGCCGTTGGCTGTCGCTTACCCTATGCATGTTGAAGACTTAAAAACCTTGGTGAATTTTGCTTCTGATAACGGCGTATCACTGATACCAAGAACGGCAGGGACTTCCTTGGCCGGACAATGTGTTGGGGAAGGAATTGTGGTAGATACATCAAAACATTTTACTAAAATTTTAGCTTTTGATGAACTTAGAGGAACAGTGAAAGTCGAACCAGGAGTGGTGCGCGATGAATTAAATGCGTTTCTTAAAACTTTCGGTTATTTCTTTGGCCCAAACACATCAACGTCCAATCGCTGCATGGTTGGAGGAATGGTGGGGAATAATTCTTCGGGGACCACTTCCATAAAATACGGTGTCACAAGAGATAAAATTTTAAGTCTGAATACTATTTTATCCGATGGTTCCGAAGTGCTTTTTGAAAAATTAAGCAAACAGGAATTCAACCACAAATGCATAGGAAGTGCTTTAGAGAACAAGATCTATCGTTCAATTCGAGATGAGTTATCCAATCCCGAAATTCAAAAAGAAATTCAAAAGGAATTTCCAAAACCTGAAATTCATCGAAGAAATACGGGATATGCTGTCGATGCGCTGTTGAAGTTTGAATCTTTTGGAGGGGATGAAGCGCATGTAAATGTTGCTGAATTACTTGCTGGAAGTGAAGGAACCCTCGCTTTTTCTACGGAAATCGAATTGCAACTTGATAAATTACCTCCGAATCACAGTTGTATGGTGGCTGCTCATTTTTCGAGTATCGAAGATAGTATGAAAGCCGTAATGATTGCCATGAAATACGGTTTGTACACGTGTGAACTCATGGACAAAACCATATTGGATTGCACCAAAAACAATCGCGAGCAACAAAAGAACCGATTTTTTGTTGATGGAGATCCGGAAGCAATATTGATGCTGGAGTTACGCTCGGATAATCAGGATGAAATTGAAGCCTCAGCAAAGAATATGATTGCCGAATTGCAGTCAGCAGGATATGGCTACGCTTTTCCGATTCTTAGAGGTTTAGAAATTAATCAGGCTCTAACCTTGAGAAGCGCTGGGCTCGGCTTACTTGGAAATATGGTTGGAGATGACAAAGCTGTTGCATGTATTGAAGATACGGCTGTAGTACTCCAAGACTTGCCTAATTATATTGCCGAGTTTACACAAATGATGCAGGAGTTTGATCAAAAAGCGGTGTACTACGCGCATGCCGGAGCTGGGGAAATTCACCTTCGACCAATATTAAACCTCAAAAAACAAGCTGACGTTAAGTTGTTTCGTGAAATAACACACAAAACAGCTCAATTGGTCAAAAAATACGGTGGTTCATTTAGCGGAGAACATGGCGATGGGATAGTTCGGGCCGAGTTTATCCCGCTGATGATTGGGGATAAGAACTACCAGTTACTCAAGAGAATTAAGCATTCATTTGATCCTCAAAATATTTTTAATAAAGGGAAAATTATAGATGCTATCGCCATGGATACGCAGTTGCGCTACGAGGTGGATAGAAAGGAACCTACTATTGAAACCATGCAAAATTTTGACGATAGTCAAGGTATTGTGCGACTCACCGAAAAGTGCAATGGTTCGGGCGATTGCCGATCTACAATTTCGAATGGTGTTATGTGTCCGAGTTATCGCGCAACCAAAGATGAAATGGATTCTACCAGAGCAAGAGCCAATGCATTACGTGAGTTTTTGACCAATTCAACCCAGACAAATAAGTTCAACCACAAGGAATTGTATAAGGTATTTGACCTTTGTTTGAGTTGCAAGGCATGCGCTAGTGAGTGTCCAAGTAATGTAGATGTTGCAACATTAAAAGCCGAGTTTTTGCATCAGTATTACCTCGAAAACGGAGTGCCTTTCAGAACAAAAATGTTTGCTGAAAGTTCAAAATGGAACAAGTTGGGTAGTAAATTTGCAGCCTTAACAAATGCAGTTTTAAATACTAGCGTGGTTAAAAACATCATGGGAATTTCAACCAAAAGATCGGTCCCAAAACTTACTAATGAGACCTTCAAAAAATGGCAATCCAAGCAAAAAGCGTTTTTTGAAAATGAAGATTATATAGGTGAATTGTATTTGTTTGTCGATGAGTTTTCCGAGTATTACGATGCCGATATCGCTCAGGATGCATATGTACTTTTAAAGCGACTGGGTTACAAAGTTCATTTAACCGATTCTATAGAAAGTGGGCGTGCCTATTATTCCAAAGGATTGCTGAAGGAAGTGAAAGCAATTGCAAACTACAACCTGGAGTTGTATAAAAACATAATTTCATCAGAAGTTCCACTTGTTGGAATTGAGCCATCTGCTATAGTGATGTTCAAAGATGAATACATTCGACTGGCGGACGATATGGAATCGGCGAAGCAACTAGCTTTAAATTCACTGACTTTTGAAGAGTTTTTTTCTAAAGAATTCAAAAAAGGAAATATCAAGTCGTCTTCTTTTACTACTGCGTCACAGCAGTTGAAAATTCATGGTCATTGTCAGCAAAAATCGCTTACTGGAACACATCCGACTTTCGAAATGTTGAACATTCCGCAGAATTATAGTCCCACAATTATGAATACCGGTTGTTGCGGCATGGCCGGGAGTTTTGGGTATGAAAAGGAGCATTATGAAATCAGCATGCAAATAGGTGAGAATTCATTGTTTCCAAAGGTGAGAGCAGCAAGTACTGATACCATTATTGTCGCTGCCGGAACCAGTTGTCGTCACCAGATAAAAGATGGAACTTCACGAGAAGCTTTACATCCTATTTCGGTGCTTCGACGCGCTTTACGAGTTTAAAATTTCACGCCAAACTACGAGGTAATCGTATTGTAAATCAGGGTGTAGTTTTTCTAGTTTCTTTTTGATAGCATTCATTTCACGTGTGTAAATATTGAGTAAAACGGTACTTGAACGGGTACTTTGTAGTAGCGCCTTAAACGTTTTACAAAAGTGCAACAGTAATTCGACTTCAGTCGCTGGTTTTTTGGAATAACGAATGCGGGTTTTAGTAAATCTCAGAATTTTTCTGGTACTTTTTTTAATGTAAAATGCACTTGAGGTATTGATTTCAGCAAATTGTTCTTCAATCTCTTCTTTGGTGGTTTCAATGTATAAATCTTCATTCTCGCGTTCAAAAAGCAAGTAAGTGAGTAACTCCTTGTTTTCCTTTTTGAATTTTGAAAGTGTTAGAACTATTTCAGAAAGCTCAAATGAGGAGCGATGTTGTAATTCCGATTTTAATTCTTTTACGGTTGCTGTTTTCATAGGGTAAAGTTAGCGTATTGTTATGATATGTTTTAAGCGAACACTACAATAGTAAGGAAGCAGGCAGAAAGCATATTATACTATTTTAACTTGGATGAAACGTATCTTAGTTCTTGTGAAAAATTTAACAACCGCAACTGTCATCAATTGATAGAATTCACTACATAATTGTTAATATTGCGTACTTTTGTCAACCATAAAGAAAGATAACTTCACATGAGAAAATACTTATTGCTATTATCAGTAGTGTTTTACAGTGTATTTGCAAATGCACAGATTTATGATCCTGTTTCTTGGTCAACTGCTGTTGAAAGAACTGGGGAAAATGAATACAATTTAATTTTAAGAGCTCAAATCGAAGAAGGATGGCACTTGTACTCGCAGGTAGTGCCTCAGGATGGTCCTTTTGGATCTCCAATCCCAACAACTATTGAATTCAAGGAAGCTGCAAATTTTGAAAAACTAGGAAATACTTCCGAAGAAGTCGGAGTAACTGTCGATGACAAAGTATTCCAAATGGAAATCAAATATTTTGAGAACTCAGCCGAATTTGTTCAAAGTATTAAGTGGAATGAAGCTGAAAATGGTGTAATCGCAGGAACTGTTGAATTCATGGTTTGTGATGATCAAAGTTGTTTACCGCCTTCATTGGTTGATTTGACTTACAATATTGATGTAAACGCTAAAATAGTTGCCAAGAAAGAAGTAACTCCTATAGCTAAGGAGGAGGTAAAAAAAGAAGGGGTTAAAAAAGATTCTAAGCAAAAAAAGTCATCCGATAAGAGCTTGTGGACGATTTTTATTATTGCATTTTTCTCTGGATTCGCGGCCTTGTTAACACCTTGTGTATTCCCTATGATTCCAATGACCGTAAGTTTTTTCACAAAACAGTCTAAGAGTAAGGCAGCAGGAATTAGAAATGCAATAATTTACGGATTATCTATCGTAGTTATCTATGTGCTATTAGGATCTTTAGTAAGTGCAGTGTTTGGAGCAGATGCCCTAAATGCGCTATCAACGAATGTTTGGTTTAACATCATTTTCTTCTTGTTATTGGTGGTTTTCGCCGTGTCTTTCTTAGGAGCATTTGAAATAGTATTACCAAGCTCTTGGGGAACGAAAGTAGATGCTCAAGCTGATAGAGGCGGAATTATTGGAATTTTCTTTATGGCCTTAGCTTTAGCAATCGTGTCATTTTCTTGTACAGGACCAATTGTTGGAACCTTGTTGGTAGAAGCGGCTTCTGGAGGAAATCAAATTGGACCAATTGTTGGAATGTTAGGTTTCTCATTGGCGCTTGCAATCCCTTTCGCTTTATTTGCTGCTTTCCCAGGTTGGTTGAACAGTTTGCCAAAATCAGGTGGATGGTTAAATACAGTAAAGGTTGTTTTAGGATTTTTAGAACTGGCATTGGCTTTTAAATTCTTATCAAATGCAGATCTTGTGTTACAACTGCACTGGTTGGAACGTGAAGTGTTTATCGCAATCTGGATTGCAATCTTTGGAACAATGGCCTTGTATTTATTTGGAAAAATTCAATTGCCTCACGATTCACCTTTGACACATATTTCGGTAGGAAGATTGATGTTGGGATTACTAACCTTGTCTTTCACAATCTATATGATTCCCGGACTATGGGGAGCTCCATTAAACTTAATTAGTGCATTCCCACCACCACAACACTACAGCGAATCACCTTACGGAGTTGGAAACAGTGAAGGCGGTGGAGGAGGAAACGCTCATGCCGATGTTCCGGAAGGAGCACACTTGATGGCACCTCATAATATCATTGCTTTTAACGATTACGAATTAGGTTTAGACTATGCGAAGAAAGTCGGAAAACCTGTAATGATTGACTTTACTGGATATGCTTGTGTGAATTGTCGTAAAATGGAGCAAAATGTTTGGGCAAAAGACAATGTGTTAGACCTTTTAAAGAATGATATTGTATTAATTTCTTTGTATGTAGATGACAAACGTCCGCTGCCTGAAGGAGAGGAGGTTGACTCAAAATTGGAACCTGGAAAGAAATTGAGATATATAGGACAAAAATGGAGCGAGTTCCAAGCCTTGAGATACGGTGCAAACGCTCAGCCATTTTATGTTTTAATGGATCATAACGAAGAAAACCTGAATGATCCGGTAGCTTATACCCCTGATGTTGACGAGTATTACGCTTGGTTAAAAGACGGGATTGGAAAATTTAAAAAATAGTTAGTATGAGTTTCTTGGAGACACTTTTCAATAAAGGAAAAGAGAAAGAGGTAAAGATTGAAAAATTACATAAGTCTGAATTGGAGATTTACTTCGAGCAATTCAAAAAAAATATCGTTGGAATTGATCAAACATTTCAATCACCTTACGGTAAGAAAGATATTATCTATACCGATTGGACGGCCAGTGGAAGATTGTATCGCCCAATTGAAGAAAAATTATTAAATCAGTTCGGACCATATGTGGCAAATACACACACAGAGACTTCAATAACGGGTTCGGCCATGACAATGGCTTATCATAAAGCACGAGGCATCATCAAAAAACATGTCAATGCTAGTTCAGCTGATGTATTAATCACGGAAGGAACGGGTATGACAGGTGTTGTAAATAAGTTTCAACGAATTTTAGGGTTGAAGGTTGTTGAAGGACTAAAAGAGCATACAAACGTTCCGGAAGAACTCAAACCAATTGTCTTTATTACACATATGGAGCACCATTCAAATCAGACTTCATGGTTAGAAACAATTGCAGATGTGGAAATTATTCCTTGTACCGAAACGGGTTTGATTTGCATGAATAGTTTTGAAAAATTATTGGAAGAACACAAATCAAGACCAATTAAAATTGCTTCGATTACTGCCTGTTCTAACGTGACAGGAATCAGAACTCCTTACCATGATGTTGCTGAGATGATACACAAATACGGAGGATTGTGTTTCGTTGATTTTGCATGTTCAGCACCTTATGTGGCGATTGATATGCACCCTGCCGAAAGACCTGAGGCTTATTTGGATGCGATTTTCTTTTCTCCTCATAAATTTTTGGGAGGTCCTGGAACTTCTGGGGTTTTAATTTTCAACAAAAAGATGTACAAGAATATGGTACCTGATAACCCTGGGGGAGGTACGGTGAGTTATACAAACCCATGGGGAGATCACGACGATGTTGATGATATCGAAGAACGTGAAGATGGAGGAACTCCTGGTTTCTTGCAGACAATTAAAATTGCTTTGGCAGTTCAATTGAAAGAGGAAATGGGTATTGAAAACATATTGAGAAGAGAGCATGAAATCAATGATATCATTTTCAAAAGATTGAAGTCTGTTGAAAATATCAATATTCTGGCTGCAGAACATGAAGACCGTTTAGGAATCTTCTCATTCTATATTGAGGATGTTCACTTCAACCTGATTGTAAAATTATTGAACGACCGATTTGGTATTCAAACCAGAGGAGGTTGTTCTTGTGCCGGAACCTATGGTCACTTCTTGTTGCACGTCGATCAACACACTTCAAAAAGTATTGAAGCGAAAATCATCGACGGCTGTCTGAGAGAAAGACCAGGATGGATCCGTATGTCTATTCACCCAACTATTTCTAATGAGGAAGTGCAATATGTTTGCGACAGCATCGAAAAAGTTGCTCAGAATTATAAAGAGTGGGGGAAAGATTATACCTACGATGAAGGTAAAAACGACTTCGTTCATAATTCAGCAGAACCTTTTGAGAAATCAATGGTGAATAATTGGTTCAATTTATAGTAAGGTCGAATAAATTTTTATATTTGGGTTTCTTAAAATTTACCCATGGATAACTTTATTTTCTTTTTTAGAGAAGGACTGTTTCACGTCTTAGACTGGAATGCATATGATCATATTCTTTTCCTAATTGCATTAGTTGTTGTATACGACTTTAAAGACTGGAAGAAAGTTTTATGGTTAATTACCTTGTTTACTCTTGGACATACCCTTTCATTAATTTTAGCTGCCTATGGAGTGGTTAAAGTGAATAGTGATTTGATTGAGTTTTTGATTCCACTTTCCATTTTTATTACAGCACTTGTAAATATTATTTTATCTCGTGGAAATTCGAAAAATACGAAAACGAATATCAATTTAATTTTTGCACTTTTCTTTGGATTGATACACGGTTTAGGATTTTCAACTTATTTCAGGATGTTAATTGGTTCCCAGGAAGATAAATTACTTCCATTGTTGGAGTTCGCTCTAGGGGTTGAAGGGGCTCAGATTATTGTAGTTTTCTTTATCCTTTTATTCGGATTTGTATTCCAAAACATCTTCAGATTCTCCAAAAAAGAATGGATTTTAATGATATCATCAATAGTAATTGGAGTCGTGTTACCAATATTGAGAGATTCCGTTTTTTGGTAAAAAATTAACGTTGTATATCTCAGAAACTTTATAAATTGCTCATAGTTAATTACATGCAAAAAAAACAACTCAAATACGATCAGGCCTATATGAAAATGGCTTTAGAATGGGGTAAATTATCCTATTGTGAGCGCAAACAGGTAGGAGCACTAATTGTTAAAGATCGTATGATTATTTCAGACGGATATAATGGAACCCCTACAGGATTTGAAAATTGCTGTGAGGATGATGATAATGCCACAAAATGGTATGTGCTGCACGCAGAGGCGAATGCTATTTTAAAAGTTGCGAGTTCCACCCAATCTTGCAAAGGTTCAACGTTGTATATCACAATGTCGCCTTGCAGAGAATGCAGTAAGCTAATTCATCAGTCAGGAATTAGACGTGTTGTTTATGGTGTTAAATACAAAGATACCTCAGGACTTGAGTTTTTGGAAAAGGCAGGTGTTGAGCTAACCCATCTCAAAATTTAAAATGAATAAAAGCAAAATTTATTTACCGATATTTTTTAGTCTCACAATTGCGGCTGGTATTTTTTTAGGATCGAAATTAAATTTCGAGGATAAAGCGGTATTGTTTGCTAAAAATGAAAATGAGGCCAAGATTAAAAGACTCATCAACTATATTGAATACGAATATGTGGATAGAGTTAATACCGACAGTTTGTTAGATACTGCTATTACCGAGATGCTGAAAAATCTCGATCCGCACTCTGTTTATATTCCAAAAGAAGAAATGCAGGCAAATACTGAGAATTTGCAAGGTAAATTTGTAGGAATAGGAGTGACTTTTCTAATGCATCGCGATTCTGTGGCAATTACAGGGGTTATTGAAGATGGCCCTAGTGAAAAAGCTGGATTAAAGGCGGGTGATCGAATTATCAAGGCTGAAAATGACACGCTTATCGCTTCTGTGATTGCGAAGAATAACGGGATTAAAGCTTTTAATAACGGAAGTTTTGTTGGAGATAGAAGAATCAACGAAGCTGTGATGAATTCTTTGAAAGGAGATCCAAATACGACAGTGAATGTTACGGTTTACAGAAGGTCTTCAGATGAGGTACTTGAATTTCCAATCGTTCGTGGAGATGTTCCTTTGAAATCGGTTACAGGACATTATATGATTACAAACACATTGGGTTATATCAATGTTGATAGATTCGCTAGATCTACTTATGATGAATTTAAAGAAGGTCTGGATGAAATGATTGAGGAAGGAATGGAGTCGCTGGTGCTTGATCTTAGAGGAAATCCTGGAGGATACATGGATATTGCAAACAAAATGATCGACGAATTTCTTGAAGATGGAAAATTGATTGTATTCACCAAAAGTAAAAATGGTAATATCGAAAACTCCTATGCAACTTCCAGAGGCGATTTTGAGAAAGGAGAGGTCTATGTGTTGATAGATCAAAATTCAGCTTCCGCTAGTGAAATTGTTGCTGGCGCATTGCAAGACAATGACAAAGGAACTATCGTTGGAAGAAGGTCTTTTGGTAAAGGTTTGGTGCAGCAGGAAATGGATTTAGGAGATGGTTCTGCAGTCCGTTTAACCACTTCTAGATATTATACACCAACAGGGAGGTCCATTCAAAAGCCTTATGGTACGGATAATCCAAATGATTACCAAAACGATTTCCGTTCGCGTATGATTAATGGTGAGTTGGTAAATAAAGACAGTATTAAGGTTGTCGATTCATTGATGTACATAACCCCTAAAGGGAAGATTGTTTATGGAGGTGGAGGAATTATTCCTGATGTTTTTGTTCCAATTGATACCGTAACAACCTATCGCACAAGATGGTATAGAGGAGTGAACGAGTTTTCATTCAAATACATCGATAACCATCGGGAAGAAATGAACGCATGGAAACTGAAAGACTTTGTAAAGAATTTTGATACAGACGATAAGATTTTCAACGAATACGTGGAGACACTAGATTTACGTATTCCGATGGCTCCACAACCCAGAAAAGATTTAAAACGCTTTTTTAATAGTGTAATCGCAAGAGATTTGTTCGAACAGACTGGGTATTTTATGATTGCACATCAAAATGATGCCATGATTAAGAAAGTATTGGAACTTGAAAAAGAAAAACAAACTTTATCTAATAACAACTAAACTGTATCTTTGTCACGAAAACAAAGAAACATTTGACTACCAATAAGAAAATATTTTTTGCTTCTGATCAGCACTTTGGTGCACCTACCAAAGAAGCAAGCAAACCTAGAGAGCATAAGTTTTTACAATGGCTCGACGAGATTAAAGACGAAGCTGAAGCGATCTTTCTGTTAGGAGATTTATTCGACTTTTGGTTCGAGTATAAAAGAGCTGTACCAAAAGGTTTTGTGCGCGTCCTAGGTAAATTAGCGGAGTTTGCCGATGCAGGAATTCAAGTTCATTTTTTCGTTGGAAATCACGACTTGTGGATGTCTGATTATTTTGAAACCGAACTCGGTATTCCAGTGTATCATAAACCCAAAGAATTCACCTTTAACAACAAAGTGTTTTTAATCGGTCATGGTGATGGGTTAGGCCCAGGAGATAAAGGCTATAAACGCATGAAAAAGGTGTTTACAAACCCTGTTTCTAAATGGTTTTATCGTTGGTTGCACCCAGATATTGGCATCAAATTAGCGTCCTATTTGTCAGTCAAAAACAAGATGATTTCAGGAGAAGAAGACATCAAATTCTTAGGGGAAGATAATGAATGGCTCGTGCAATACTGTCGTCGAAAATTGACGCAAAAACACTACGATTTTTTCCTTTTTGGACACCGCCATTTGCCTATGGAAATTAATATTTCAGAAACCTCAAAATACGTCAATACGGGCGACTGGATTACCCACTTTACTTATGCTGAATTTCAGGGAGATGAGCTCTTGTTAAAATCTTATTAAACTTAGTAAAATCAAGGGAATTTAACCTATTTTTAACAACGATTCAGAAAAAAATAATGCTATTTGCACAGTGTTAGAATGCGTGGTATATTCACGCTGAAAAAATCTTAAAATTTATAATGGAACAAAGTAATATTTCGGTAGACATAAAGGCTATCAATGAAAAGATTGAAAAGGAGAGTGCCTTTGTAGATTTATTAATGATGGAAATGAACAAAGTGATTGTTGGTCAAAAACATATGATCGAGCGATTGCTTATTGGTTTATTAGGGAATGGACATATTTTGTTAGAAGGGGTGCCTGGATTGGCAAAGACCTTAGCAATTAATACACTTTCAAAAGCCTTACATGGTGATTTCAGTCGCGTGCAGTTTACGCCTGATTTATTGCCTGCCGACGTAATTGGTACTATGATTTACAGTGTGAAAGACAATGATTTTACCATCAAGAAAGGACCAATTTTCGCAAACTTCGTATTGGCTGATGAGATAAACCGTGCTCCAGCAAAAGTGCAGTCCGCGCTGCTTGAAGCCATGCAGGAACGTCAGATTACGATTGGAGATACTACGTTTCCTTTAGATGAGCCATTTATGGTAATGGCAACGCAAAACCCTGTTGAACAAGAAGGAACCTACCCGTTACCTGAAGCGCAGGTTGACCGTTTCATGTTAAAAACTGTGATTGATTATCCAAAGATTTCAGAAGAGCAAATGATTATGCGCGCAAACTTGAACGGAGATTTCGGAAAAGTACAGCAAGTGGCTTCTTTGGAGCAAATCAATAGAGCAAGGGCCGCTGTGAAAGAGGTGTACATGGACGAAAAGATTGAAAAATACATTCTTGATATCATTTTCGCTACACGTTACCCGGAGAATTACAACTTATCCGAGTTGACTGGTTTAATTAGTTTCGGAGCATCTCCTAGGGGATCTGTGAACCTGGCTATTGCGGCTAAGTGTTATGCGTTTATCAGGAGAAGAGGATATGTGATTCCTGAAGATGTTAGAGCTGTAGTTCACGATGTACTGCGTCACAGAATCGGAATTACCTACGAAGCTGAGGCTGAAAATATCACTTCTATCGATATTATCAACAAAATTGTTAATGAAGTAGAAGTTCCTTAGAATGAATACCGCATAGGAAAGTTTATTTATTTACTGAGTTTTTGGTGAGTGAATAAACTTTTTTGCGAATTAATAAATGACTTTGAGTTAATGCACGCATGGATACAAAAGAGATTTTAAAAAAGGTAAGAAAAATTGAGATTAAGACACGTCGTTTGTCTGATCACATCTTTTCTGGTGAATACCACAGTTCTTTCAAAGGACGTGGGATGACCTTTTCTGAAGTGCGTCAATACCAGTACGGAGATGATGTGCGTTCTATTGACTGGAATGTAACTGCACGGTATAACGAACCTTTTGTGAAGGTTTTTGAAGAAGAGCGTGAGTTAACAATGATGTTACTGGTAGATATTTCTGGTTCTGAATACTTCGGAACACAACAGCAGTTCAAAAGAGATACACTTACCGAAATTGCAGCAACCTTAGCCTTTTCTGCTATTCAGAATAACGATAAGGTTGGATTGTTGCTTTTTTCAGATGGCGTGGAGCTTTTCATTCCTCCTAAAAAAGGGAAAAGCCACGTATTGAGAATTATCAGAGAGCTCATCGAATTTCAACCTAAAAGCAAAAAAACAAATGTGAATGAAGCATTGAAATTTTTGTCGCAGGTCATGAAAAAGAAAGCCATTGTTTTTGTGTTATCCGATTTCATGGATAACCACTACGAGCACACCTTAAAAATTGTTGGCAGAAAACACGATGTTACCGGAATCCGCGTATACGATAGAAGAGATGCTGAAATGCCAAACATAGGGATGGTGGCAATGGAAGATGCAGAATCAGGAACCATTCAATTGGTCGATACTGCTTCAAAGAAAGTCAGAAACAGTTATGCTAAATACCATCGCGACACCGTAGACTATTTTGAAAAGTCATTTAGTCACAGTGGAGCTGGATATTTGGATGCGCGACTGGACGAGAGTTACGTTAAAAAATTGTTGGGATATTTTAAAAGAAAGGGAGCTTAAAGCTCATTTGGAATGAATAGAATTCTTGTTTACATAGCAATGTTTATTGGAGCCATCGGATTTTCGCAAGAGCATCCTGTTTCAATTAAAACAGATACAACAAGCATTAGAATCGGAGAACAGATTCAGTATAAAATTTCAGTTTCAGAAATTGACCAGGTGGTTTTTCCAGAATTGAGAATGGACAGCCTGAGAAAAGTGGAAGTAGTGGAATCTATGACCATCGATACTTTGAAAGACAGACTGGAAAAGCGATACATTCTGACAAGCTTTGATAGCGGAAACTATGTGATTCCAAGTCAGGAAGTATTGATCAGAAACCAGAAATTCTTAACCGATTCATTGTTAATCAATGTAATTCCAGTGCAGGTAGATACTCTGAAGCAAGGGATGTACAACATCAAAGCTATCAAAAGTGAACCTAAAACTTTTGACGATTATAAGCATTTGTTGTGGTGGATACTTTTAGCTTTGGTATTGATTGCAGTAGGACTGTATTTTTTGCTGAAGAAGAAAAAGAAAAAAGAAGCAATTGTATTTATTCTACCGATTCAGGAAGCTTTGGAGCGTTTGAAAGAGCTGGATGAAAAAGGATTGTTGAAACAACATAAAATTAAGGCATACTATACCGAGTTGACGGATATTGTACGAACCTATATTGAAAAAGACATTAAAATTCCTGCATTGGAATCGACGACCAATGAGTTGATAGAGACCATCGAAGATGTGAATGAATCAAGTTCTTTGAATATTTCGAAAGAGACAATTATAGAGTTAAAATCTGTATTGCAGAGTGCCGATTTAGTCAAATTTGCAAAATCTGAACCTGCTATTTCTGAAATCAAAGGGGACCGTCAGTCTATTGAGCAAATTATCAATTCGGCTCAGGAAGCTATTGCAGCTAAACGTGAGGAAGAAGCTAAAGCCATTGGTGAAGTTCAGTCTGAGCGGACTGATGAAGTTCCGATATCGACTTCAAAAACACCATTGTTGAAGAAATACATTTGGGTATTTGCCATTGCTACAATTGTTTTGGTGGGTGTAATTGGATATGTAGGATACAATATGATCGGTTCTAATGATGCTGAGGAGGTTGAAATGGAGGGCGGTAACTGGGTTGCAACTACCTATGGGTTTCCTCCAGTTGGAGTTGAATTGCCATTCGCAATGGAAATTACATCGACACAATTACCGGAAGGTTCTATTGCACTTGTAGGAGACTTTGCTGAATTTACAAATGGTAAATGGGGAGGAAATTTCTATACGAGTATTTCTACAGTAAAATTCTTAACCCCACTTGAGGAATATGATTTAGATAAGGCTATGGAAGGGACAAAGATACATATGGAAAGTAAAGGTGGTTTCACCTTTAGAAAGACCAATTCAGATGTTGTTTTTATTGACGGAATTGAAGGAAGAAAACTTGACGCAAATGTCAGAATTGAGAATGAAAATGGGAAAGGTAATTTCAAGGTAACGGCATTAACATTTGTTGATTTAACAGGGATGAGACAACTTGTGGTAGTTCACAAAGCGAATGATAAAGACAGTGAACAAATGAGTGAGCGAATTGTAAATTCATTAAAATTGAAATAAGCTATGTGGGAAAATTTTGAATTTTTACATCCACAATATTTATGGTTTCTGATACTGGTTCCAGTATTGGCAGCCTGGTTCTATTTCACCAGAAAAAAAGAAAGAGCGACATTAACTGTTGGTAGTGTAAAAGGTTTTCAGGTAGCACCATCCGTTTGGATGCGCTTGAAGCCTATATTACCAGCCATGAGATTGTTCGCATTGACATTGTTAATCGTAGCTTTAGCGAGACCACGAAATGTGGCAGTTTCAACGAAGACTAAGACGAACAAGGGAATCGATATCGTGATGGCAATTGATGTTTCGGCAAGTATGTTAGCGCGTGACTTGAAACCAAACAGATTGGAAGCATTGAAAAATGTGGCGAATCAATTTGTAGACCAGCGTCCTAATGACCGTATCGGAATTGTGGTATATGCAGGAGAAAGTTTTACAAAAACTCCAATTACAAGTGATAAACGAATTGTGCGCAGAACACTTTCTGAATTGCAATGGGGTGAACTCGACGGAGGTACTGCTATTGGAATGGGATTGGGCTCTGCAGCGAATAGGCTAAAAGATAGTAAAGCCAAAAGCAAGGTGATTATTCTCCTTTCAGATGGTGTAAATAATACAGGGTTTGTGGATCCAAAAACTGCAACTGAATTGGCTGTAGGACTTGGGATTAAAGTGTACACCATTGGTCTTGGAACCAACGGAACGGCTTCTTTTCCATATGCGAAAGACCCTAGAACAGGAAAGTTGTTGTTTCGAAAATCTCCTGTTGAAATTGATGAAAAGCTGCTTGAGTATATCGCGGAGGCAACTGGTGGACAGTATTTTAGAGCCACTGATAATCTCAAATTGAAGGCGATTTATGACGAAATTAATAAGTTGGAAAAAACAGAAATCGAAGAGTTTAAGTATTACAACTACACGGAAAGATATCGTGGATTGGTTTTATTGGCGCTCTTGCTGTTAGGAATTGAAGTGCTGTTGAGACAAACAGTGTATAGAAGTTTTATTTAAGAAATTACTACGGAAGCATGTATCAGATAGAGGAACCGACATATTTCATGTATTTAGCAATTATCCCAATAATTGCGGTACTATATTTAGGTGTATACTGGTGGCAGAAACGCAAGCAGAAGCAGTTCGCTGATAGTAAATTGATTGAAAAACTAAGTCCTGAGCGTTCAACTTTTAAAGGTGTATTCAAGGTAATTGTGCTGTGTTTAGGATTGGCCATGTTGATTATTTCTTTGACGAACCCTAAAATGGGGACCAAACTGGAGACGGTAAAAAGACAAGGTGTTGATATCGTTTTTGCTTTGGACGTTTCTAAAAGTATGCTTGCTGAAGACATTGCTCCAAGTAGATTGGACAAATCGAAGCAGATTATCAATAAAGTCATTGATAAGCTGGGAAGCGATAGGGTAGGAATCATTATCTACGCAGGAAATTCTTATCCGTTGTTACCAATTACAACCGATCATGCAGCGGCTCATATGTTTTTACAAAACGCAAATCCCGATATGGTTTCAAGTCAGGGGACAGCCATTAATGAGGCCATTGAAAGAGGGATAACATATTTTGACAACGATGAACAAACAAATAGATTTTTGTTTATCGTTTCTGATGGTGAAGATCATGAAGAAAATACGATAGCTCTGACAAGCGAAGCCGTTAAAGTAGGGATAAAATTATATACTGTCGGAGTGGGAACTCCAAAAGGAGGACCAATTCCACTGAAGCAAAACGGAAGAGTGACTTCTTATAAAAAAGACAATAAAGGAGAAGTTGTTATTACCAAACTAAATGAAAAAGTTTTAACAACGATTGCAGATAAAGGAAATGGACAATATGTGAATGGCAACAAAACGCAGGAAGCTGTTGATATTATTGAAGAGGTGTTATTGAAGGCTGAGAAGATGGAATTTGAAACGAAACAATTTTCAGATTACAAAGATCAGTTTCAATGGTTTATTGCATTTGGGATTTTGCTTCTTGTTATTGAAGCTTTGATGTTCAATAAAAAGACGAAATGGATTCAGAATCTGAATTTGTTCAACCAAAAAGAAAACAACTAAAAATACGATCATGAGGATTTATGTAGTACTGTTTAGTTTGATGCTGACTACCCTTGCATTTGGGCAGGAAAAGGATCAGGAACAATTAAATCGCGAGGCACGAGAACATGTGCGTGAAGGAAATAAATTGTACAATGAGCTTAAGTTTTCTGAAGCTGAAGTTGAGTATAAAAAGGCACTTTCAAAGAATCCTTTGTATGAAAAGGCGGCTTACAACTTAGGAAATACCGTGTACAATCAGGACCGAAATAAAGAGGCTGTAGGACAATACCAGTTGGTAGAGAAATCTGCTACTGAAAAGATGAGTAAGGCGGAGGTTTTTCACAACAAAGGAAATGCCTTTATGAATGAGAAGCAATATGCACAGGCTATCGATGCCTATAAAAACTCGTTGAGAAATAATAGTAAAGATGATGAAACACGCTATAACCTTGCCCTTGCTCAGGAATTATTAGAAGATCAGCAAAACCAGCAAAATCAGAACCAGCAAAACAAAGACGATAAGAACGAGAATAAAGACAAGAAGCAAGATAAAGATCAGAAAGAAAAAGAGGGAGGAGACGAAGAGCGCGAACAAGATAAGCAGGAAGATAAAGAGCAGGGAGAAAATAAAGAGGATGACAATGCAAAGGACAAAAAGAACGAAAAACAAGACCAGGATAAAAAGCAGCAACAGCAAAATCCTAGTCAGTTAACTCCTGAGCAAATGAAGCAGTTGTTGGAGGCGATGAACAACGAGGAGAATAAAACTCAAAAGAAATTAAACGCTCAAAAGGCAAAAGGTAAAAAAGTAAAACAGGAAAAAGACTGGTAGATTCAATGAAATTGTTGAAGTTTTACATAGTAGGATTTTTATTACTTACATCACAAGTAATTTTTGCTCAAATGGAGTTTACAGCCACCGTGAGCAAAAATAGTTTGGGGGTAAATCAGCGTTTTAAAGTACAGTTTTCTGTGAATAAACAGGGAGCAGATGATTTCACTCCTCCTTCATTTAAAGATTTTAAAGTCATAGCCGGACCAAGTTCTTCGATCAATCAATCTTGGATTAATGGAAAAGCTACATATACGCATTCATACATCTATTTCTTGCAGCCAAAAAGAAAAGGTGAAATTGTTATTGGAGCGGCGAACATTGAATATGACGGAAAAATATACAAAACCAAACCAATTAAAGTTACGGTAACCGATAAGGTTGAAATTCCAAAAGACCCGAACAATCCAATGTATGTGGCTCAGCAAAATGTGCATTTAGTAGCTGAAGTTTCTAATACAAAACCATATGTGGGAGAAGGGATTTACGTGGAGTACAAATTGTATGTTAGTGAAAATGTAACCGTAAATGACTGGCGATCGACTGAAGTTCCGGAGTACAATGGATTCTGGAATCAAAATATTGAGGTGAAGGATATCAATGTGCGTCGTGGAAAATACAATGGCGAAGATTACCGATATATCATTCTGGAAAGAGCTGTTTTGATTCCTCAAAGAGATGGAAAACTAAAGGTTGAACCTATGGAAATGGATATTTCAGTGGGTGTACCTACAGGAAGAGGAGATTTCTTTGGAAATATGATTACCCGAAATATCAGTTATTCGGCTTCTTCAGCAGAGAGAGTAATTTCGGTCAAGGCTTTACCAGAAAATGGTAAACCGGAAGACTTTACCGGTGCTGTAGGGGAGTTCGATTTTACGGTGACTTCAGATAAGAAAGTTTTAAAAGCAAATGATGCCGCTCAAGTGACGGTTGCTGTTACTGGTAGAGGTAACTTTAAGTTGTTCGACATTCCTAAAATAATCACACCACCTGAACTTGAGGTATTTACTCCAGAGCATCAGGAAAATGTGAAAACAGCCTTAAATGGATTAAGAGGGACCATCAAAGATGTGTATACAGTAGTGCCTCAATACAAAGGGAAATACAAGATCCCAGAGGTGTCATTTTCTTATTTTAGCCCAAAGAAAAAGAAATACATTACAAAAACGATTGATGCAATTGTTGTAGATGTAGCTGAAGGCAAAGAATTACCTGGAGCAAATGATGCAGAAAATCGAGTTGCTAAGAGAGCTGTTGTAGCAACAGATAATAACTTCCGATTTATAGCCTTAAAAACCGATTTGGCACCAAGAAAAAAAATACATTTCTTTAAATCTTCAGAGTACTATTGGTTGTTGATTATTCCATTTTTAATCATTCCTGTAGCTCTATTCATTGGTAAAAAACGTGCTGAACGAGCAGGAGATGTATTTGGAAATAGAATCCGTAAAGCGGATAAACTAGCAAGAAAATATTTGTCTGAAGCAAAGAAGCAATTGGGAGAAAAAGAGGCCTTCTATATTGCTTTGGAAAGGGCATTGCACAATTATTTAAAGGCGCGATTATTTGTAGAAACATCTGATATTTCACAAGAGAAAATTGCAGAAATTTTAAAAGATAAAGGAATTGATCAGGCGACAATCGATGCGTTTATTGAAGTGTTAAACGATTGTGATTTTGGACGTTATACACCAACAACAGATGTTATGATGCAGCAGGAGTTTGAAAAAGCAAAAATGGTAATAACCGATATTGATAAGCAATTATAAGATGAAGCAGTTATTATACATATTTTTAGTTTTAAACAGCGTTTTTGTGAATGCTCAAAATGCTTCTGATTTTTTCGAAAAAGGGAATAAGCTATATACGGAGCAGAAATATACTGCTGCTATTGAAGCTTATGAAACTGTTGCAGAAAAGGGAATGCAGTCTTCTGAGTTGTATTTTAATTTAGGAAACTGCTATTATAAGTTGAATAAAATCGCACCATCGATTTACAATTACGAAAAAGCATTGAAGATTGATCCGAATAATGAGGATGCACTGAACAATTTGAGCTATGCGAAACGTATGAGTATCGATGTAATTGAAGAATTACCAAAGACTTTTTTACAGCGTTTTTCTGAAAATGTTATCATGAAATTGACCTACGACCAGTGGGCAATTACTGGGGTTGTAGCAGCAGGTTTAGCAGCCTTGTTATTCTTGTTGTATTATTTTTCTTCATCAACCCGAAAGAAGTTCATTTTTTTTAATATGAGCTTGTTTATGGCTTTTATGCTTATGGTGAGCACTGTGTTCGCATTCTCGAATTTTGATACAGTTAAAAAGAACAGACAAGCCATTATTTTTGCCGCAAAATCGGAAGTAAAGAATGCCCCAATGATGTCATCTGAATTGGTATTCGAACTGCACGAAGGAACCAAGGTGTTAATCCTGGACGGACTCGATAATTGGGTAAAAATTAGACTAGCGGATGGTAAAATTGGCTGGATTCCAAATACAGACCTTAAAGAGATTTAGAAGTAACTAAATAAGCCTCAACAAATTTCTTAAGCTTTTCTCCATGGATGTTTGAAGCGACAATTTCTCCCTTTTTATTCAAAAGAAAATTGAATGGCAATGCAGTTATTCCTATTTCCGCAGCAATTGGAGTGGCCAAACCTTTTAGTTCACTCACATTATTCCAAATTCGGTTGTCTTTTTCTAAGGCAGCTTCCCAAGCCTCACGTTTAAAGTCTAAAGAAATGCCGTAAATGTTAAATTCAGATCTTTCATGTGAAGCGTATAATTCGTTTAACAATGGACTCTCGACGCGGCAGGGTGGGCACCAGCTTCCCCAGAAATCAATTAAAGTCAGTTCACTTATTCCAGGATTTAAAGCAATTAAATCTCCGTCTTTTGAAGGGAGATTTACTTCAGGAAATTTCACCCCAATACGCGTTTTTTGCAAGAGAGCAATCTTATTTTCAAGCTGGGTTGTTGCGCCTATAGCTCCATATTTTTCTTTGAAATTGTATGTCAGGGATTCAAACATGGACAAGTGTTCTCCATTCCATCTAAGAGATGTCGGAACCAGTGCCAATGATTCTTGAAGCTGGTCATGGATAAATTCTGCCAGTTCGTCCAAATGAATTCCATAGTTTTCAACTTCTTCCGCTCGTTTCGCAATGATTTCTTCCTGTGAAGCTCCATCTTTGGTCATTTGCCTGATTTCTCGTCGGACTGATTGTACCAAACGTTCTAAAGATTCTTTTCTGAAGGTTTCATAAGCTTTCAATTTGTCGGTGTCAACGGAGCCTGTTATTGAAAACTCATTTTCGGATTTAACAATTTGGATTTGCTCTTTATTATTAATCGCTAAATCGACCTTTTGACCTCCCGAAGTTTTCAATTGATAAATTCCAGGCTCTTGCTGAAAGTCATATTCCAATTGTCCGTTGTGGTTGAAAAATAAAGTATCAATAATGCTATATTTTTTAAGTGAAATACTTTCCAGTTTTGAAAACAGAAGATAAGGTTCAGCGCTATTTTCAAAGCGTACTGAGATGGTGGTTTTCTTTGGTTTTTCTATTGTGCAACTGATTGTCACCAAGGTAAACAAGCTTAGTATAAATAGGGAAGTCGATTTCATGAATTAAATTTTGGCAATAGTAGGCTTTAGATTGAAAACCTTTCAATTTAAATTTCGAAACTGAAATCATCAGCCTCTTCCTCTGCAACACGAACAAAGCTCGGGAATAACATCGGTGCCAAATCTTTAACAGGTTCATACAATAGGGAGTTCTCTTGTTCTTCTTCAGCAACAAAAGGTATGGTTTTGTTTAATTTCGAGAAAACCAAAAGGATGATGCTCAGAATGAGTCCAAATTTTAACAATCCGAAAACGCCACCAAGAATTTTATTTACGAGTCCTAAGGCGGCAAAATCAGCAATTTTAGTCAATGCCTTTCCGGCAAGAGAAATAGCAAGGACAATCAGAGCAAAAGTCAGTGCAAACGAAGCTACCGTAATATACTGTTCTTCCCATTCGACATATTCTGCTAAATAGGCTCCAATAAAGTAAGAGAAATGGATGGCTCCCCAGATTCCAGCGACTAAGGCAAGGAGCGAAGCGACTTCGACAAAAAGGCCCCTCATAAGCCCTTTTACAAATCCAAAAATTAAGAATGCTGCGATGATGATATCGAAAGTATTCATTGGTCAGGGTTTTTTGTAAATATACATATATGGATTGTATATTTGCCACAAACAGGAACTAATATTATATGTCGAGAGATATCGAATTGAAAGAGAATTATGAGAAGGTAGTTGGAATACTATCTGCTAAATTCGGAGGAGGAGAAACATTAAACTTAGATGCAATCATATACCTAATCGGGGTACAGGAATTGGGACAAGGAGCATCTAAATATAAGAAAGATGATAAAGTAAACTTAATGCATATTGCTATTTGTCGATTGCTGGAACCTTTTGGTTATTATGAATTCGACTTTTTTGATGATGATGGTTGGCCGCATTACAAAGTGTTGGACGAATTGCCAGTGCTAAAACCAGGAGAGCAAACTGTTTTAATGAAGGAAGCCATCGTACTTTATTTTCAAAATCAGGAACTTATTTAATTTGGTTCAATTCTTGAACCGTAAATAAAAACATTATAATGCAAAGAATACTACTACTTATATGTTCAATCTTTACGATTGGATTGTCAGCTCAAAATTCAATTGATGGCTACTTAACTGAAGCTGCAGATGAATTTGAATGGGTGATTTTATACCAGTTGAAAGGAGCAAATCAGATTTATATTGAAAACACCGATGTTATTGAAGGATCTTTTTCTTTGATGCTTCCTAAAGATAGTGAGAAAGGAATGTACAGAGTTTCTTATGGAACCGGGGGGACAAGTTTTATAGATTTTCTATTTGATCATGAAGATGTGAAATTTAGCTTCAACCCGAAAAAGGCTGGGAAATCTATTGCTTTTGAGGCATCAAATAACAATAAAATATACACCGACTACCTGAGAAAAAGCGAAGCTTCAAAAGTCTTGATTGACTCCTTACAGGTGACTTACTTGAGAGAAGAGGATGTGACTAAAAAGGCGGTTATTTCTGAGTTGTATTCTGAGAGTTTAGATTACTACAAGCAACAACAACGAATGTTTGAATCGAAATCTCAAGGACTCATTGCCAATAACTTTATCAAAGGTCAGCGAAAATTCTATCAGGACGAAGTGATTGCATCCGCTCAGGATTATTTGAACAGCGAGAAAGAACATTTCTTGGATTTTGTAGATTTTAATGATCCTGTGTTGTTTAATGCAACATTCTTTAGTGCAAAGGCAGTGGATTATGTATTTTATTTGAATCAATCAAGAGATCCTCAGGTTCAGAATGCCTTGTATAAAAATGCCGTGAACTATGTTATGGGGAAAGTTGAAAACAACGGACGTGTCAAAAGTGAAATATTAACGGTTTTGATGTATTCTTTTGCGCAGATTGAAAATTCCGAATTGGTAAATTACTGCATCGACTCACATTTTGAAAGTTTGCCTGATAATTATAAGAACCCTGAAATTGTAGAACAATTAAGAGCGAGTGTTGCGCTTGCCATTGGAAATACGGCACCTGATTTTACCTGGGAAGTGAATGGTACGATGAATTCCTTGCATAAAATAAATAAAGCCGAAACCTATGTTTTGGTGTTTTGGAGTACGGGTTGCTCACACTGTTTGGTCGAAGTTCCAATGTTGCACGATTATCTCAAAGAGAATCCGAATGTGCATGTGATTGCTGTTGCTTTGGAAGAGGATGCTATTGGATTTAAAAGAGAAACTGACAAACTGGAGAGGTTTACAAATGTTTTAGGATTGCGAAAGTGGGAAAATCCAATCGGACAGAAATACCAAATCACTTCTACACCGACCTATTTCGTTTTGGATAAAGACAAAAAAATTATAGCAAAACCAGAGTTTTTCAGAGATGTAAAAACCTTTTTTGAGAGTAATTAGAAACGAAGATATAATTGAAAAGCCTCACTATTGTGAGGCTTTTTTTTATGCTACGCGATCGCATCTATTGATTGTTAATAATAAAAAACCGCATCTTCCAAATGCTCTATGCGGAAGCCTTTTTCCTGTTTGGTTAATGCAATTATATCGAATCGGATTTCTTTGTCGCAATTGGATTTTTCAACATAGGCATTCATCGCTTCAACAAGCAATTGAATTTTCTTTTTGGATACAAAGTCCTGTGGGTCACCAAAGTCGTCTGAGGAACGAGTTTTTACTTCAACAGCGACTAAATATTCATCTGTTTCAGCAATAATATCAACTTCAGCTTTGAGATGGCGCCAGTTGCGCTCTTTGATTTCATAGTTTTTTTTAATCAGGAAGTCTTCTGCTAGTTCTTCTCCAAGGCTTCCAAGCTTATTGTGCTCCGCCATTTAGGTAATTCATTTCAACTTTATCTTTTTCAACAATTAATTCAACTTCGCGTCCCATAACAATCGCTTCATTCACCTTGCCATGTCCGGCAGGGAAATCGAATAAGACAGGGAAGTCATAGTCTTTCACAACATTCAATACCAGCTCTTCAACCGTAAGTCCGTAGGATGTTGTGTTCTTTTTTACTTTGGTTATTTCACCAACAACCAAGCCTTTGCAATTTTCAAAATATCCAGCGCGTTTCAATGCATGTAACATACGGTCAATCGCGTATTTATACTCACCAATTTCTTCAATAAACAGAATCTTGTCAGTAGTGTCAAGTTGTGATTTTGACCCTAATAGACTCTGTAGAATCGATAAATTTCCTCCAACAATTTGACCTTTAGCCGTTCCCGTTCTGTTGTAATTTGAAGGTTTTATCTTGTAAGTTAACTCTTTTCCGAAGAAAGCTTTCTTTAAAGCTATTATGCTTTTCTGAACTCCAACAGAATCACGGTCCATTTCACCTCCCATAATGGAATGAATGGTCTCATATCCTAAAGTGTTCATATGACTGTGTAACACAGTAATGTCAGAATAACCGGCAATCCATTTCGGATTGTTTTTAAACTTGGTAAAGTCTAATTTGTCAATTATACGAACGGTTCCATAGCCACCTCTTGCGGCCCAGATAGCTTTCACTGAATCATCATCTAAAGCCATTTGAAAATCATTCGTTCGTTGTGCATCGTTTCCCGCAAAATGCTTTCCATCGGTGAAAACGTTAGGTCCTATTTTCACGTGTAAACCCCAGCTTTCCAATAGTTCTTTAGCATCTGGAATTGGGGTGTCATTTTGTAAAACTCCGGCTGGTGCAACAATAGCAACAGTATCTCCTGCTTTCAAATAAGGAGGTCGAACTAATTCTTCAGACATAGGCATTCGGGTTGATTGTGAAAATAGTGTTGTTACGCAAAGTATTACTAACCAAGTCAGATGTTTCTTCATAAGGGGTAGTTTTCGTAAATTCAAATATACTGCATTTAAAAACGCAGTTTATTTCATGGTTACAAAATAATAATTCAAATTGTAATCTATTACTTAAAATCAACAATATTGCGTAATTTTGCCCTTTCATAAAATACATTCAATGAGTACTTCGAAAAGATATACCATCACGGCGGCTTTACCTTATACAAATGGACCAGTTCACATTGGGCATTTGGCGGGAGTGTATGTGCCAGCCGATATATATGCACGTTATTTAAGAAATCAGGGAAATGATGTGTTGTACATCTGTGGTTCAGATGAGCATGGAGTTCCTATTACCTTAAAGGCGAAGAAGGAAGGGGTAACGCCTCAGGATATTGTGGATAAATACCACGCCATTATTAAGAAATCCTTTGCAGATTTTGGTATTTCATTCGATAATTATTCAAGAACTTCAGCACAAATTCATCATGAAACAGCGTCTGAATTCTTCAAAAAATTACACGAAGAAGGAAAATTTATTGAAGAGTCTGCAGAGCAGTTATACGACGAGGCTGCAAACCAATTCTTGGCTGACCGTTTTGTGGTTGGAACATGTCCGAAGTGCGGAAATCCTGAAAGTTACGGTGACCAATGTGAAAAATGTGGAACGAGCCATAATGCGACTGATTTGATCAATCCGAAGTCTGCAATTACTGGAAATACTCCAACAACGAAAGAAACAAAGCACTGGTATTTACCATTAGATAAATATGAAACGTGGTTGAGAGAGTGGATTGTTGAAGGACATAAACATGACTGGAAAACGAATGTATTAGGGCAGGTGAAATCCTGGTTAGACGACGGGTTAAAACCTAGAGCCGTTACACGTGATTTGAACTGGGGTATTCCTGTGCCTGTTGAAGGAGGAGAAGGAAAAGTACTCTATGTTTGGTTTGATGCACCGATTGGATATATTTCAGCAACCAAAGAATGGGCGGAGCAAACTGGAGGTGACTGGGAGCCCTACTGGAAAGACGAAGACACGAAATTAGTGCACTTTATTGGAAAGGATAATATTGTATTTCACTGTATTATTTTCCCGGCTATGTTGAAAGCTGAAGGAAGCTATATTTTACCAGAAAATGTTCCTGCAAATGAGTTCTTAAATTTGGAAGGAGATAAGATTTCTACTTCTAAAAACTGGGCTGTTTGGTTACATGAATATTTGGAGGACTTTCCGGAAAAACAGGATGTATTGCGTTATGCTTTAACGGCAAATGCTCCTGAGACAAAAGACAACGACTTTACCTGGAAAGATTTTCAGGCTAGAAATAACAATGAGTTGGTGGCTATCTTCGGAAACTTTATCAATAGAGTAGTGGTGCTTACGAATAAGTATTATAACGGCGTAGTACCTGAATTAGGAGAGTTGACAGATGTTGATAGAGAGACTCTAGAGCAACTGCAAAAGTATCCGTCAATCATTGGTCGTTCCGTAGAACGTTATAGATTCAGAGAAGGTTCTCAGGAATTGATGAACTTAGCGCGATTAGGAAACAAGTATTTGGCTGATGAGGAGCCTTGGAAACAAATCAAAACCAATCCGGAGCGTGTCGAGACAATTATGAATATTGCATTGCAAATTGCAGCTGGACTGGCAGTTGTTGCAGAACCATTCTTACCATTTAGCTCTGATAAGTTAAAGGTCATGTTGAATTTGCCTGAATTGGAATGGAAAGATGTGGAAGCTTCGAATGCTTTAATTCCGGCCGGACATCAAATTGATAAAGGAACATTGTTGTTTTCTAAAATCGAAGATGCAGAGATTCAAACACAGCTGGAAAAGCTGGATGCGACAAAAGTGGCTAATGAAGCTGAAAATAAAGTTGTAGAACCTCAGAAAGATACTATCCAGTTCGACGATTTTACAAAAATGGATATGCGTGTTGGAACTATCTTAGAAGCTGTAAAAGTTCCTAAGACGAAGAAGTTACTACAATTGAAAGTCGATACCGGAATTGATACCAGAACGATTGTTTCCGGAATTGCTGAAAGTTTCAAGCCAGAAGAGATTATCGGACAAAAAGTGATTGTATTGGCGAACCTAGCACCACGGAAGTTGAGAGGAATTGAAAGTCAGGGTATGATTTTAATGACTGATACACCTGATGGTAAACTGGCATTTATTCAGCCAGATAATGATACAATAAATAATGGAGAGCAAGTGAGTTAATACAAAAATTCACATTTTATTATAAATAGACAAGCGCTGATTTCAGCGCTTGTTTTGTACCTTGGAGTATCTTTTTCAATTTTTTTTTACTTCGATGTAAACCATTTTGAATTCTGAGTCGTCTATATAATTGAAACCAATCTTTAACAATGCTAAAGGTCATTAATTTACATCACAACCAGCAGCTGATTAATCGTGCCCTTAAAAAGGAGAGAAAAGCGCAAAAAGAGTTGTATGATAAGTTCTCCCCACAAATGTTGGGACTATGTGCTTATTATGTAAAAGACAGGCATAATGCAGAGGAAGTCATGTTAAATGGATTTTTCAAAGCATTTACAAAACTGGAAACTTTTAAGCGTGAAGGGAGTTTTGAAGGTTGGTTAAAACGCATCATGATCTACGAAAGCATCAGCTTTTTAAGAAAGAAAAATGAATTGATCTTTACAGACAATCTCGTCATTTACGAGAAGCAATCTGAGAACAACATCGAGCAAAATATTGCAGTGAATGAATTAATCGACTTGATTGATGAATTACCTCCTTCGTGCAAAGTAGTTTTCAATTTGTATGTAATTGAAGGATACAAGCATCATGAAATATCCGATTTATTAGGGATTTCCGAAGGAACATCAAAAGCGCAACTATTCAGAGCAAGAAAGTCATTGCAACAAAAAGTAGGAAAATTTAATTCGAATCAAAATGAAATCAAATATTCAAGAGCAATTAAGAGCAAGAAGGCTTAAGCCCTCGGAAAATTCTTGGGAAGTATTAGATGCACGCCTTGAACAGGACCGGAAGAAAGGTTCTGGCAAGAAAGTTATTTGGTTAGCTGCAGCTTCTATTGCCGCCTTGTTTGTTATTTTGATTACTGTATTTAATACTAGTCCTGCTGATTCAACAATGCCTAAAGAAAAAACCGTTGAAACGACCGGTGATTTTAAAGCGCCTGAATCGAATCCGGTTAACAGTAATTCAACGAATGAGTCTGAATTAATTGCAATGCCTGTAAAGGTTGAAGAAAGTCCGGTTGAGGTTCTTCAGGAACCTAAAAGAACTCAGCCGCGTATTGCAAAAGTTATTGAACAGGATAAAGATGTAATTCTGGTAAATTCAGAGAAAGCCCCACCGCAAGAACTTCCTAAAGAAGAATCTTTAGCCATTAGTACCGAAGGAATTGCAAGTTTGGATGTTGCAAAAGTAACCGACGATGAGTTGGATGTTTTATTAAAAGATGCCCAGGTCGCGATGCAAATGAGAAAAAAACGTGAACAGCGAAAAGCTGATGCGGATTGGTTGTTAGTTGAGGTGGAAATGGAGCTTGATCAAAACTTCAAAGACAAAGTATTTGATGCTATCAAAAATGCTGTATCAAATCCAAAAAATACAATAACGAAAAGAGATAATTAAGCCAAAATTTAATATGAAAACAATGAAAAAAGCAATTTTAATGGGATTGGTATGCCTTTTTTTAATGCCAGCAGTGACCTATTCTCAAACAATCGAAAGCACAAAGCAGAAGATTGAATCCCTTGAACAGAAAAAGGAAGAAATCAGAACTCAGGAAAAAGAAGCCTTAAAACAAGAAGTGATTAAAATAAATAAGCGTCTTGAAGACGGGGAAATTTCTGAATACCGAGCAGAACTCTTGAAAAAGGAGGCAGCTGAAAAGCACGCTGCTAATATCAATGATAAAATCGCCATGATTGATAATTCAATTGCTCTATTAAAAAGAGATGAGAACGTCGAAGATGTAGTCGAATTCGACGATGACAACGAGTTTGTGTCCTTTAGAATTGGAGATGATATTGAAGTTTCAATCAACAGCCAGGACAAAAGAAAAAAATACGATGTACGGACGTATTCTGAGTTGGTAATTGCTTTTGGGTTGAACAATACAGATATGGAAGGTCAGTCTTTGGATGACTCACCTTACAGTATTGGTCGTTCCAGATTTTTTGAAATGGGTTATTCATGGAAGACGAGATTATTAAGAAATAGTAATGCTGTTCGTCTGAAATATGGATTTAGTTTCCAGTTTAACGGACTAAGAGCAAATGATAATATGTACTTTGTGGATAATGGTGAAACAACAGATTTAGAACTATACCCACACCCATTGAAAAAGGCAAAATTACGAATGGATAACTTAGTGGTTCCTGTTTATTTCGAGTTTGGTCCATCGAGAAAAATTGAAAGACAAAACTATATTCGCTATTCAAGTCGAGGGAAGTTTAAAGTAGGTATTGGAGGATATGCAGGTGTGAACTTAGGAACCAGACAAAAATTGAAGTATACAGAGAATGGAGATAAGGAAAAGGATAAAATTAAGAGAAGTTATAACACTTCTAACGTGATTTACGGTCTGGCGGCCTATGTTGGAGGAGGAGATGTTTCAGCTTACTTTAAATACGATTTAAATCCAGTATTTACGGATAATGCCGTTGACGAATATATGATGAGTTTCGGATTGCGATTCGACCTTTAACTATAAATTTTGAGATTTTTAAAGCCTGCTAAATGCAGGCTTTTTTTGTTTCCGCAGGAATTAAGTCAAAGCATACTAATGACCGTTATAACTCCTATATTTGTAGTTCCAAAAAAATTACAATGACCCGGATTGAATACATAGTTTCTAAGTGTAATATTTCTGAAAAAGGAATTGAGCAAACTATAAATCTTTTAGATGAACAATGCACTATTCCTTTTATTGCTCGATATAGAAAAGAGGTAACAGGTGGATTGGATGAAGTTGAGATTGAATCTATTGTAAAGTTAAAAGCAGCGTTTGAAGTTTTCACCAAACGTAAAGAAACCATTCTTAAAAGTATTGAAGAACAAGGGCTGTTGACTTCAGAATTACAATCGAAAATTGAAGTGGTTCAGGATGTAGTTGCTTTGGAAGATTTGTATTTGCCATTTAAAAAGAAGCGCAAAACAAAGGCGGAAGCAGCTCGAGCGAAAGGATTGGAACCCTTAGCTAAAATGATTATGAGTCAGAATTTGCAAAGTCTTGATGGAGCAGCCAATAGATTTGTTGGGAAAGGGGTTCAAAATATTGAGGAAGCCTTATCTGGTGCAGGAGATATTATAGCAGAATGGATTAGTGAAAGAACTTCAATAAGGCAATATATTCGAAAATCGACCGCAGATTATGGATATATAGAATCTACTGCGATTAAAAAACAAATTGAAGTTGATGGAGCTGAAAAGTTTAAAGACTATTTCGATTTTACTGAAAAATTAAAGTTTTGTCCTTCACATCGGTTTTTAGCTGTACAAAGAGGTCAAAATGAAGGCTTTTTAAGAGTTAAAATTGCAGTTGATGAGGATTTCCTTCTAAAGAAGATAGAACGCCAAATAATAAGGAGTCAGGGAGAAGTAGGAAGCTATTTAAAAGCGGTTATTAAAGATAGTTTTAAAAGGCTCTTGTTCCCTTCTATTTCGAATGAAGTTATAACTATGTACAAGGAAAAGGCAGATGAGGACGCAATAAAGGTATTTGGTAATAATTTAAAGCAAATTTTAATGAACCCGCCGCTTGGGCAGAAACGGGTTTTGGCCATAGATCCTGGATTCAGGACAGGGTGTAAAGTGGTTTGTTTGAATTCGAATGGTGAATTATTGCACAATACTACAATATTCCCTCATCCACCACAGAACAAGTTTTCTCAGGCTAAATCCAAGATAAGTGAATTGTGTGAAGCCTATAAAATAGAGGCTGTAGCCATTGGGAATGGAACAGCATCTCGAGAAACAGAGCATTTTATAAAACAGGTTTATTTTAAGAATAATATTGAAGTTTTCATTGTGAATGAAGCTGGTGCGAGTATTTATTCAGCATCTAAAGTTGGAAGGGAAGAGTTCCCTGATTATGATATTACCGTGCGAGGAGCTGTAAGTATTGGGCGAAGATTGATGGATCCTTTATCTGAATATGTAAAGATTGATCCGAAATCAATTGGAGTCGGACAATACCAGCATGATGTAGATCAAAAGCGATTAAAAATGGCATTAGATTATGTCGTTATGAATTGTGTGAACGCCATTGGCGTCAATCTAAACACTTCCAGCAAATATTTACTCAGTTATATTGCGGGAATTTCAGAGAGTGTTGCTGAGAAAATTGTAGCTCATAGAGAAGAGAAGGGAGGCTTTAGTTCGAGGTCTGAATTATTGAATGTTTCAGGATTAGGAAATAAAGCATTTGAGCAAGCGGCTGGATTTTTAAGAGTGAAGGATGGTGAAAATATTTTGGACAACACCAATATACAT
The DNA here is from genome assembly GCA_964227255.1 of Flavobacteriaceae bacterium. Taxonomy (GTDB): domain Bacteria; phylum Bacteroidota; class Bacteroidia; order Flavobacteriales; family Flavobacteriaceae; genus Lutibacter. Next base: position 1,442 of record CAXQVI010000002.1, on the reverse strand, counting down.
CCCGAGAGTTATGCTATTGCTGAGGAAATTGCGAAGAAATTGTCATTAGAATTAGTAGAGTTGATTGGGAATGAGGCCGGGCTTTCTAAGATTCAATTTTCTAATATGTCGAAGGTTGAAATAAGTGAATCTCGATTTGATGAGGTTTTGACAGAATTAAAAAAGCCAAGTGTTGATCCGAGGTCTAAAGCCAAGATTTTTGCATTCAGTAAGTATGTTAAAACTATTGTTGATTTAAAACTTGGGATTAAAATACCTGGAATTATTAATAACATAACAAATTTTGGTTGTTTTGTAGATATCGGAATTAAGGAGACTGGATTAATTCATATTTCCAATTTGAAAGCTGGTTTTGTAAATGATGTGAATGATGTTGTTTCACTTAATGAGAAGGTGCTTGTAGAGGTACTGGAAGTAGATACATCTAGGAAGAGGATTCAATTAAAATTAGTAAACAAGATAGAATAAAATAATAAGGGCTGCCATTTGGCAGCCCTTAGTCTTTATAATAACTACAAGTTAGAATTTAAACCCAAGTTTGAAAGAAAATTGAGCAAATAGTGAAACTGTTTCAGTTTCAGCTTGTAAGTCCTTTAATCCTGGACCAGGAGTCTTGATACTTACCGCATAGTTATATGAAATTGGTCTTACATCAAACCCAAGGAAAAAATCTTGAGCTAAGAAGTAATCAATTCCAGCAACTGCCTGTACTCCAAAGGCAGCAATTTCAACGTGACGTGCACCGAGGTCGGTTGCTGTAACCAAACCGTCGTCGTCTACGTATAATGATGGATCAAATAAAGATCTTCTTGCATAGTCATATGGCAATGCAAATCCTAAATAAGGAACCAACCTGTCATTTTTGGTTGAAAACATCCACTGTCCACCAACAGATATGTTAACATCTACTTGTTCATCAGCGATTACTGCATCATAACCTTGGATAAGAACATTTCCATTAGCATCAACTACTTCTGGAATATTCAACGCAGATGGTGTGTTTCTAAATATGGCACCTCCACTTAAAGCTAAAGCGAATCTTTTACCAACATAGTAACGACCTTCTAGACCTATCATGTTCGTGAAGTCATTGTTGTTAGCATTTACATCATTTGCAAATGCAGGAACACCATTAACACTTCCATTAGAACTAGGTACAGCCAAACCTTGATTCAAATATGCGCCTCGCCCAAATAGCATAGCTATCGTAAAGTCACCTTTCTGTGGTGCAAACTTTGGAGTAGCTGCACAACATGAGGCATCATCTTTACAGACGTGGTCAGAATCCTCTTCCTGTGCATTCACAACAGTGAGTGAAAGCAGAAAGAAGAAAGTTAATATTAAATATTTTTTCATATGTTTTAGTTCTTTAAGAGTTTATAATTTTTTTTAAGAGCTGTCTGCTGAACAAACAGCTCTTTTTTTTAATATCCTAAAGAATT
>CAXQVI010000001.1:0-37932 GCA_964227255.1 Flavobacteriaceae bacterium | reverse complement strand
AGGAAATGCTGAAGGGCGTCCCATAGGAACAATTTACGAACATACCTCAAATGCTTATCAGCATAAAAATGTACTATTTGTTACGATTGACATGTTTCGTTTCGATGATGCGGATACAAATCTTGGTGATCAAGGGGTGGTGACCGGAGATATTTCAGGAGAACATCTGGAATGGATGGAGTCTGTGTTGAAAGAAGCTCAAAACATAGAAAGTATTGATCATATAGTAGTGCAATCGCATTTGCCTATAATTTATCCGGTTAGAAAATACGCGAGTAGCGGAATGTTAGTCGACGACCAAGAAAGTGAAAAGATTTTGGATTTGTTTAGAAAGTACAAAGTGGATTTATACCTGGCAGGAGAAGTGCATATGAATACGGTAACAAAGGATCCAAAATCGGATTTAATCCAATTTGTAGGACGTGGAAATAATTTGTCAAACCTAACTACAGTTGATGTAACAACTCAAGTTTTAAACTTGACTTGTTATCAGGAAAACGGAACTATTTTAGGGAATTTAACTATTGATAAAACTTCAGAAAAAACAAAAATCACTGGGGATGGTTTATTAAAACCAATCGCCCCAGATGGACTTCAAATTCACTGGAGTTTTGATGAGGTATTGTCGAAGGATGAGTATGTATTTAGTACTTCTGGTTCTTTTCCAATGACTGCAAAGCAAAATCCATTATTAAAAGCGATGAAAAACCCTATTGCTCTGCAAAATGATGGTGGATTTGAGTACGATTACTCCCTTATTGCTGAAGATGTGAAACTAGTTGAAGGAAAGATCAATAAGGCTGTTGAAATTACAAAAGATTCCAAAATGTTTGTCATACCAATTGGTCCAATGGATGCTGGCTACGAACGAACGCTTGCATGTTGGGTAAAGACTGATAAAACGGGTCGACAATTAATATTTAACAATGCTTCTTTTTGGGGACAGGGACAATTTTTTAATTTGAGTTTGAACGGAGGTGATTTAGAATTATCGCTTCGTCCTGATATTTATACACATACCAAAGGTCAAAATCTCAACGATGGAAATTGGCATCATGTTGCGATAGTCCTTCCGAAGAAAGATGGACTATTGGATGCTGTTCAATTGTATGTAGACGGACAAGAAATAGCGGATAAAGTAACTGAGAAAGGAAAAACAAAAATTAAAACTTCACAGGCCAACTGGATGTCGGTTGCAACAGATATTCCTTCTTACAAAACAGATGTTTTTAAAGCAATGGGAATGGTAACCTATCAAGGACATTTGGATGATTTTGGAATTTGGACACGAGGTCTTTCCAAAGAGGAAATCAGAGATTTATATGTTCAGGGATTGAAGGGTTTGGATGCTATGCAATGTTCAAACTACTTCAAGAAGAAAAATAGAAAAGATAATAGTTAATACTCCTTAGCTAAAATTAATGACAGTTTTTAATTGAAAAAGAGGGTTCTTTGTATTTTAAAATAATTGAAATGAAGCACCTTCTTGCGATAGCCTTGTTATGCAGTACTGTTTGTTTTGCACAAACAGAAACGAAACAGCCAAACTTAATTGTAATCATGACGGACGATATGGGGTATGCCGATGTTGGATTTAATGGGTGTCAAGATATTCCAACACCAAATATTGATGTGATTGCAAACGAAGGAGTAAACTTTTCAAGTGGCTATGTGTCTTTTCCTGTTTGTGGTCCAAGTAGAGCAGGATTTTTAACTGGTCGTTATCAGGATAGATTCGGATTTACAACAAATCCGTCTATCGACCCAAATAATCCTAAAGCAGGATTACCGGTTGAAGAGGAAACGATGGCTCAGGTATTGAGAAAAGCAAATTATAAAAGTGCTATCGTTGGAAAATGGCATATGGGAACTCATCCTGTATTTCACCCTTTGGAAAGAGGATTCGATTATTTTTATGGCTTCCTGTCGGGCGGACATAACTACTTTCCCGATCAGTTGTATTTAACGAGCTTGGATCAAGTCACAAAAAAATGGGAGTGGTACCGCACCAAAATCATAGAAAATAGACAAATCGTAGAAACCGATGAATACTTAACTGATGAATTGACCCATGCTGCGGTTGATTTCATAGAAAGAAAAGCTGAGGCAGATGAACATTTCATGTTGTACTTGGCGTATAATGCTCCGCATACTCCTATGCAGGCGACTGAAGAATACCTTTCTCGTTTTCCAAATATTGAAGATAAAAAGAGAAAAACCTATGCCGCAATGGTGAGTGCTGTTGACGATGGTGTAGGAGAAATTTTGAAGACTCTTGAAAAATACAATCTCGATGAAAATACTTTAATTGTTTTCTTATCTGATAACGGAGGTGCTCATAACAATGCATCCGACAATGGTGACCTTAGAGGTATGAAAGGAGATTTATTTGAGGGTGGAACAAGAGTGCCATTTGCTATGCGCTGGAAAGGTGTGTTTCCGGAGGGAGTTACTTATGAAAAAGCCGTTTCTTCTTTAGATATTATGGCGACCATGGTAGCAGTGAACAATATTGAAATCAGCGAAGAAAGACCGCTCGACGGAGTTGACTTACTACCATATGTAACTGGAAAAGATAACAGCCAACCACATGATTATTTGTTCTGGAGGAAATGGGAACAAAATGCGTTATCTGTTTTAAACGGAGACTATAAACTTGTAGCAAACAAAAACAGCGATCAAAACCCAGCTCAGTTATTTAATCTTGCTAAAGATTTATCGGAAAGTAAAGACCTTTCAAAAGAGGAAAGAGCAAAATATAAAGACTTGGTAAAGCAGTGGGAACAATGGAATTCAGAGCTAAAAGACAGAGTTTTTCCTACCTTACAGGAAAATTGGTGGGAAAAGTAATAGTTTTGTGAAGCATTAAAAAAACAAACTACATGAAGAAAATTTTTGTATTCATACTATTCATATTATGTGTACAGGGATATGCGCAAGAAAAACACAACTCGTTTGTTTACAATTATATTTCATCAAAAAACGGTTTACAACATAACTATGTATCCCGAGTTGTAAGTGATTCCTTAAATGTAAAATGGATCGCTACGGAAAATGGTATTACCAAATACGACGGGCTTAATTTTTATACCATTCGACCTGGAGCCGATTATCCCGGACTTGAGAATGAGAATATTGAAACCTTATTCATAGATCGTAATAATAATTTGTGGATAGGAACGAAAAGTGGAGGACTTTCTTTTCTTGAAATTGAGACCAATAACCTGATTAGTTATAATGAAATCTTTCCTAAAAATTTAAACAATTCATTCAGGGTACAGTCATTGGAACAAGATTCAAATGGCAATATTTGGGTTGGCACACGTTATAACGGAATTTTTATTTTAAATCCAGTTCAGCATAAAATCATTCGAAATTTCAGAACTACAGAAACCCGGTTTATTTCAAAGGACAGTGAGGGAAATATCTGGTTTTGTCAGAATTCGAATTTGAGAAAACACGACCCGAATACTGGAGAAAATACCACTTATAGATTGGGTGAAACGATTACCGATATTGTTGAAGATATTTCCAGAAATTGCCTTTGGATTGGCTTTGTTAATAGAAATAAAGAACATCAAATAGTAAGGTTCGATCTAGATACACATTCTTTTGAGAGAATTCCGACAAATATTCCATCTAGTTTTACGTCATCATTGTTTATGGATAAGAACAATAACTTGTGGATAGGAACTTGGGGAAGCGGACTGTATCAAAGCAATGCTGAAATGAATTCTTTTGAAAAGATGAATTTGGTCTATCCGCCAGATCCTAAGAAAAAGAATACCTACGAAATTATTCTTGATATCCATGAAGATAGAAATGGCGTGATTTGGATTTCATCTGATTTTGGAGGAATTGTAGCTTTGAGCGAAAATGAAGGGTTTGAAAATTTAGATGTAATAACGAAGCATCCCGTACTTAAGAATGAAATAAATGTACAGTCCATTTTTCATGATGATGAAGAAATTTTTCTAGGAACTATCCGTGATGGTTTATTTTATGGAGACTCATTTGAAAATTTAAAGCAGCAACGAGCTACCTCAGGCGATATAATTAGAGTCATAGGAAAACATAACAATCAGCTTCTGGCTGCAAGTCAGAGTCAAGTGATGTTCTTTGATGAACAGAAAAAAATAGTAAATCAAATTCGGATTGCACAGCCTACTTGTTTTTTTACTCAGAATGAAAACATGCTTTGGGTAGGAAGTCAACAACAAGGATTGTTTAAACTGAATACCAAAGACGGCCGCATACGAATTACAAAAAATTATAATACGAATAATCCCGACCTCAAGATTGAAAGTATGCGTATTACTTCTATGTTGAGAGATACACAAGATAATATCTGGTTAGGTACCTATAACGGACTTCATTTGTATGACCGGCAAACAGAAAAGTTTATTCACCATTCGAAATTATTGAATGAATCATTGCCGAGTATTGTAAATACGATGTTCATTGATGGTGAAAATATTTGGTTAGGCACACCGGGTGGTTTGTATAAGCTGCAATACCTGAACAAGAAGTTGAAACTCATTAAAAAATACAATTCTGATAATAGTGGTTTATTAAATGATTTTGTTGAGGGGATTATATCCGATAATGAAGGGGATCTTTGGTTGACAACTTCAACCAGTATTATTCGCTTTGATAAGTACAATGAGGTTTTTAATATTTATGGTGAAAAATCAGGAGTATACTCCAGCACGTTCAATCTTAGAAGTATTTATTTCGACGCAAATAAATCGATGGTTTATGCAGGAGGAACAGACAATGTTACCTTTTTCAATCCAGAAGATATTGCAGTAATTCAAGAAGAAAAGGATTTGATTTTTACCCATTTGAAAGTGAATAACAACAAGGTGGAATCAATGGATGTCATTAATGAGAAGACGATTCTTTCTGAAGATTTTACGTATACAAAAGGAATAGAATTAACGCATTTAGAAAAATCGTTTGCAATTGGATTTACAAACACGCGTTACTTTAAAAATATTGATCTGCAGTACCGTTATAAGTTAGACGGATATGAAGATGATTGGAATTATATAGGAAAACAACACGAAATAAACTTCGTAGGACTACCAGCTGGGAATTACACTTTAATGGTAAGCTCTTCGTCCGATTCAAAAAGTTGGTCCAATCCAATTTTTATGAGGGTGAAGGTACATTATGCGCCTTGGAATAGCCCGTTGGCATTTGTGTTGTATGCAGTCATTTTCTTTGCAATATTTGGCTCCTTTGTGTATTTTATTATGCGTGAAATCCACTTGAAAGGAAAATTGAAAAAAGAAAAAGAATTGAGTGAATCAAAATTTACATTCTTCACTAATATTTCACATGAATTTCGCACTCCATTAACGCTTATAACAGGACCTCTAAAAGAACTGATTAGTAGAAAAGACTTACACGAGGATGTTTCAGAGAAACTTGTTCTGGTTGAAAAAAATGCGGATCGTTTGCTCAATCTTATTACTCAATTACTTGATTTTAGAAAAGCCGAACACGGTTTATTGCAACTTGATGCTAAGAATGGAAATATTGTAAGGTTCTGTAATGAGGTTTTCTTATACTTCCAGGAGCAGGCAGGTTCAAAAAATATTGAATATGTCTTTATGAGCAAAGTCGATGAAATTTTTATGCCCTTCGACCGAAATAAAATGGAGATTGCCCTATGTAACCTGCTTTCAAACGCAATCAAATATACACCAGAAGGGGAGAGTATTACCGTGGAATTAGATCAGGTAGATAAGGACTGTGTGATTCGTATTAAAGATACTGGATTAGGTATGGATAAAAAATTGAAGAACAAAATCTTCGATAGATTTTATCAAATTAGAACTACGAATACTTCCAACATGGTAGGAACCGGAATTGGACTGAGTTTTACGAAGAAAATTGTCGAGTTACATAAGGGAAGTATTGAAGTGGATAGCAAGCTGGAACAAGGAACAGAGTTTACCATTCAAATTCCTGTAAATTTATTGAAAATAGAAGAGGCAGTTTCCTTTAATTCAAATACCATAGATCAATATAAGAAACTAGATGAAGCGGATGTGGTTGATTTGAATGTTGAAACCAAGGAAAATACGATTCTTGTTATAGATGATAATAGTGACATCCGAAATTATTTGAAAGACCTGTTGAAGAGTGAATACAATATTTTGCAGGCAAAAGATGGAGTTGAAGGAATTGAAATCGCAACCAAAGAAACTCCGGACCTTATTTTATGTGATATCATGATGCCTAGAAAAGATGGTTTGACAGTTTCTAAAGAATTAAAATCTCAAATTAAGACCTCTCATATACCGATTATTCTTTTAACTGCACGTTCTTCTAATTTGTTTGAAATCGAGGGACTTAAGACCGGGGCAGATGATTTTGTGACGAAGCCTTTCGATCCGCATGTAATTAAGGCTAGAATTACAAGTGTGCTTCAGAACAGATTAAAAACTAGAGAGCATTTTGTTAACAAAATTCGTTTTGAACCTATTCAATCCACTGAAGCATCTAGTGACCCTGAATCTGAATTTATCAATGAGGCAGTGCTCCTTGTAGAGAACAATCTCTCAAATGAGCAATTTGATATCAAAGTAATGGTTGATACATTGAATATGAGTCAGTCTACCCTGTACCGAAAGATTAAGTCCTTAACAGGTTTGTCATTAACAGGGTTTATTAGGTCTGTTCGGTTGAAGAAAGCAGCAGAAATAATTTTGACGACTAATGAAAAAATGAGTACCGTCGCAATCATAGTAGGATTCAATGATAACAAATATTTCAGGGAATCCTTCAAGAAACAGTATGGTTGCTTGCCGTCTGAATACAAGGAGCTTAAAAAGAAAAAACAAGACGTTTAAATGAATTCCGACATGACTTTTAAATCCCCAAGAATCTTTTTGATTTTAGTAATTCTATTGTTTTCTGTTAAAGGAATCGCTCAAGGACAAACCAATGTTCTAATGATTGTTTTGGACGATTTGAACAATTATGTAGGAGTCATGGGCGGTCATCCTCAAGCGAAAACACCAAATATTGATAGATTGGCAAATGAAGGGGTTTTGTTTAATAATGCTCATAGTAATGTTCCTATTTGTATGCCTTCAAGGGCGAGTTTCATGAATGGAATTTCACCTGTTACTTCAGGAAACTGGGGATTTGTGAATTGGTTGAAGAATGAAACATTAATGAATTCGAAATCTCTGCCCGAATATTTTAAAGACAATGGTTATAAGACCTATCAGACAGGGAAGGTTTTTCACAATACTAAAAAAGGTGTTTGGGATGAAATGGGAGCTGTTGCCGAATACGGTCCATTGGCATACAATGGAAAAAAAGCAGCTTTGCATCCTTCTTGTCCGCCAGCTATGGGAGCGTTAGGTCCGTTGGATGCAACTTTTGCATCCCTAGCTGATGTGCCCATTGTTCCTGCAACGACTGATGCTCCGGGATATAATGGTTGGTACAATACAAATTGGAAAGTAAATGCTCCTTTTTATTATAAAGATGATGCTAACAGAGATTTGCTAACAGATGAAAAGAGTGCTCAATGGTTTGTTGATAAAATAAAAGCTCTTGAAGCAGATCGAGAGCTGGATCCATTTTTTATAAGTGTTGGTTTCATCAGGCCTCACACTCCTTTGGTAGTTCCTCAAAAGTATTTCGATATGTTTCCTTTATCCTCAGTTCAGATTCCTGTGATGAAAGAAGATGATATTTCAGATACGAAGTTGGGAGCGAATTCAGATAAAGAACCAAGAGGTCGTAAGGCCTACAGAACATTAACTACCTCATATTCCTCAAAAGAAGAAGCCTTGAGAATTTATACTCAGGCTTATTTAGCGAGTGTCGCTTTTGCCGATGACATGGTTGGTCGCGTTCTGGATGCCCTTGATAACAGTAAGTTTAAAGAGAACACCATGGTTGTATTATTTAGCGACCACGGGTATAATTTGGGTCAGAAAGACTACTTATTCAAATATGCACTCTGGGAGGAGAGTACCCATGTGCCGCTGATCATTAAACACCCCAATCTTAAGGGGTCGGCAGGAGGTGTAGTTAGTCATCCGGTGAGTCTTATTGATATTTATCCAACCCTTCAAGATGCCTGTGACTTAAAAGGAAGTACAATTTTGAATGAAAATGGAGCGAAACTCGATGGATTTAGCTTAATGCCTTTTGTAAAGTCTCCAGGCCTGGAAAATTGGGAAGGTCCGGATATGGCATTTTCAATGATTGCTAGTTGGAAATCGAAAAAACCTTCAAAACAACATTTATCGGTTCGAAGTGAAAATTTTAGATACATTTTATATGAAAATGGGGATGAAGAATTTTATGATCACAGGTCGGATCCAAACGAATGGATCAACCTTGTTAATAATCCGAATTTTGTAGAAGAAATTCGTTATCATAAGATGAAATTGTCTGAATACGTCGCTGAATAATTCCAAAATCATTTTTTTCAACGCTAATGCATGGGTATAATTATGTCATATTACCCAATAAATGTGACCAATTAATCCTTTATTTGATTTTTTTCAGCATAAAACATGCTATACCGACTGTCGATAATCCCTTTATTTTAGAAGGATTTAGGGGTATTGACCTCTTTGTCACCCTCTTTGAATTATTTGTACTCACAAAATATTTGGTTCCTGAAGTACTTTTAGAAAAGCTAACCACAGCATTAGAAAGTTAATCTTAATGTGTCCTAAATTATTAACTCATGGAACTCAAATATTGTCCTCTTGATTCAAAGTTTTTAAATTCATTTTATGTTGAAAAGAAAGTCGCTCCATATTTTGGAAAAGACTGGCATTATCACAGCGAATATGAACTTGTTTTAACGATGAAAGGAGATGGAGTTCGAATTGTTGGAGACAGCATGGATCAATTTACTTCTCCTGAACTAATTTTCATGGGTGCAAAGCTTCCTCATTTATTTAAAAATAAAAATGAAGAAGTAGATGTTGAGTATTATATCATCAAATTTGGACATGAAATTGGAGGACAAAATATTTTTGAAATTCCAGGTTTGAAATCTATTAAGGAGTTTTTATGCAGATCTAATAGAGGGATTTTATTTTCTAAAGATGTTGTGAATTTAATACAGCCTTTAATAATTGAGATGATTGAAGGAAATGATGTGACTAAGTTTTTAAACTTATTAAAAGTATTAGAAATCCTTTCTAAGGAGGAACATATTGAATATTTGGCTAGTGAAAATTTTGTTTTAGAGGAAAAGTCCACTGCAGAGCATAGAATCCAGAAAGTAATGGATTTCATGAATGAAGAATATAACAGAGATATCACTTTGGAGGATTTAGCGGAGGTAGCGAATATGAGTAAGAATGCATTCTGCAGATATTTCAAAAATAAAACAGGAAAAACACCTTTTCAGGTGATTAGAGAGTATCGAATTAACAGAGCGTGTCAAATGCTTATCAATGGAAATAAAAGCATTGCTGAGGTTTGTTTTGATACAGGATTTAATTCATTCTCTACTTTCAATAGAATCTTTAAAAGCATGAAACAGATATCTGCGACTGAGTACAAGAGCAGATACATAAAATTAAGCGCATAAATATTTCATATATTATATATTTGGTTAATCGTTCAGTAACATGAATGAAAAAAGATCGGGAAAGTCCCGATCTTTTTTGTTATGTAAAATCTGAAAGTAACAACAAATAGTACTTGTAACAATCTAACATAATGCTATAAAAAAAGCCCGGGAATCTGCCCGGGCTTTTCATGATGTTTTTTTGATATTAGACGACACTATTTGAATAGCCAAGAATAATACTTGCAAAGATTAAAACAGCTAATCCTGCAAGTAACAATTTGAATGGTTTTTTAGCTCCATCCCATTCGCCTGCTCTATATGCCCAGAAATTACTTACAATAAGCGATAGGCCTAAGAGCATTGGCCAACCTATAACTCCTCCAATAGGGCCTATTAAAGCCGCTCCTTGTCCGTACACACCCAAGGCTCCAAACCAGAAAATACTGGCAATGATTGCCCAGCGGTAAGATTTTTTTGCGCTAGGTGTTTTAAATGAATTCCAGCTTTTATTTTTGAATAATAGGAATACTGCATATCCTGCATTCATAAGGTATGCTCCGAATAAAACTACAACCCATGAGGCTAAACTTGCATTACGATCAATTGCACCCATTTCTTCAGCTAGTTTTGCTACAGGTGTCGCTTCAACAAATCCAACATTCAACAGGGCGGATAAAATACCACAGGCTACGGCAATCATAATACCTTTAACAATATTCTTTTTTTCTCCGGATTCGTTGGTTGTCATTTTATCTTTATCGATTCCTGCTTTGGCCGTGATTCCTACACCGACTAAAGTAATCGCTAGTCCCGCAATTACATATGGAAATTGAGAAGAAGAACTTGCATCTTCCATCTGGAATAATGGAATTAAAGCTCCAAAACTTCCTGCCAGACCCATTACAATACCCATAGTTAAAGACAATCCAATATAAGGTACGCTTACTCCGAATAGAATTCCACCAATACCCCAAAGGAATCCAAAAAGCATCGCTCTAAATACAACGCTCTGCATACCTGGATCTGTAAATGCTGTGATTAATACTTGATTTAAATCCGGTACTACCATATAAGCCCAGATTAACGGTAAAATTATCATGGCAATAGTAGCGTGAACCAGCCACCATGCTTCCCACTTCAGTGGTGCCATATATTTCATTCCCAATCCGAAGGATCCCTGGAAGAAACTGGCGAAAATGATTAATAAGAAAGGAAAAAACATTGATTCCATATATAAGTTGGTTTAGTTATTAATTGCGATTGATATACGTTTTTTTACGAGGTAATCGTCGAGTGCTAAATGTGAGCAGTCATGACCAATACCACTGTTTTTGATACCTCCATGAGGCAGGTAAATAGCATACTTTACACCATTAACCTGAACTTCTCCAAATTCTAACTCCTCACTGAAACGGTGAATTCTGTCGTGGTTGTTAGTGAAAATGTATGAAGCCAATCCATATTCCGTATCATTGGCAAGCTCTAAAACTTCATCATCGGTATCGAAAGACATGATTGGAGCGATAGGTCCGAATGTTTCTTTTCTGAATAAATCCATATTTGTAGTAATATTTGTCAGAACCGTTGGTTCAATCCAATTACCAGCTTCCATACCTTCTGGAATCTTACCTCCATATTCAAGTTTTGCACCTTTTTGAACTGCGTCCTCAATTAAGTCGAACATACGATCTCTGTCAGGTCTCGTAACCAATGGCCCCATTTGAACAGAAGGGTCCATTCCAAATCCAAGTTTTAGTTCCGAAGCTTTTTGAATATAAGCTTTCACAAACTTTTCGTAAATACTTTTATGCACGAAAATTCTGTTGGCAGCGACACAAATTTGACCTGTATTTCCATACTTTAATCCAATTGCTAAGTTTAAAGCTTTATCAAAATCAGCATCATCAAAAATGATGAATGGTGCATTACCACCTAATTCCATTCCGAATTTTTTGATGGAGGTCGTACTGTCGGCAATTACTCGTTTTCCAGTTTCAGTAGAACCAATCATTGTCAAAACTGAAGGAATGGTACTTTTGGTCATTGTAGTAGCTACAGTAGCGCTTGGTCCCGCAAGAATATTGATGACTCCAGCCGGGAAATGGATACTTTCCAAAATCTCTCCCAAAATATAAGCTGACAACGGTGAAGCTGCCGATGGCTTGATGATGATAGAGCATCCTGCGGCTAGGGCAGGTCCTATTTTAAATCCTAAGTTCAAAAGAGGAAAGTTCCACGCAAGGTAGGCCACAGCAACACCTGCTGGCTTTTGAATCATCTTGTGGGTATGCGTATTCTCATAATCTGGAATTTGTTCTTCTCTCAGATTTTTCATAGCGTTTGGATACCAGTCTAAGGCGTTCACTACCGCTTCAATATCTTCTCCTGAACCGTCATAGGTTTTACCCATTTCATGAACCATGGCTGTACGTAGTTCTTTTTCGCGGTCAAGGACGGCAGTTCTCAATTTTTGCATCCATTCCGTTCTTTCAGCTAAAGATAGTTTCGACCAGTATTTAAATCCTTTTTGAGCAGATTCCAGTGCCTTGTGAGCATCCGATTCTCCTGCCTTGGCGATTTCGGCGATGACTTCTCCGTTTGCCGGACAAACAACTTCTTGTCTTTTTCCTTCAATAGCATCGACAAGTCGCCCGTCTATATATAATTTTTTATATCCAAATTGTTGTGTATTCATAGGTCATATAATTATGTTGTTAATGTATATGCAGTGCTAGAAATGCTGTACTTCTCAAGAATTTCCGGATTTACGTCCAATCCTAAACCAGGACCTTTAGGCACCTCCAGCATTCCGTTTTTCATTTCAATTTTAGGAGTTGTTAATTCCTTTCTCAAAGCATTTTCTGTCTGATCAAATTCAATTAAATATTCAGGAGCATACATGCGTCCGGGTATGGTTTCCAGATTCGAAATAAAATGTAACGCTACGTGAATTCCAATGGCAGAACCCCAAGTGTGCGGTACCATTTCTATGCCGTTTGCACTTGCTAAAGCAGCAATTCGCTTTGCTTCTGTAAGCCCTCCACTTGAGCAAATATCTGGCTGAAGTATGTCAACTGACTTGTTTTCGATAAGTTGTTGGAAACCAAATCGTAAATATTCACATTCACCTCCTGCAATTGGAATCGTTGTTTTACTTCGTAATTCGTTGTACTGTTTGTAAAATTCAGGTGAAATTGGTTCTTCGAACCATCCAATACTGTAAGGCTCTATTTTTGTGGCTAATTCCACTGCTTCACGCAATGAATAGGCGTGATTAGAATCGACCATCAATTGTATATCAGGTCCAATAGCAGCTCTGATTTTTCGAACAATGTCGGCATCTTTCGCAATTCCTAGACCAACCTTCATTTTGATAGCTTTGAACCCTTGTTCAACATAGCTTTTCGCTTCTTCAACCAATCCTTCTTCAGGATTTTCATAATTAGTGAAATAAAGTCCGGTAGCATAAGGCCTAATTGCTGTTCTATGTGCACCTCCAAGTAAGGTTGAAATAGGGAGTCCTAAGATTTTTCCTTTTAAATCCCAGATCGCAATGTCGATAGCACTAATGGAAGCCACTAAAACACCACGTCGTGCATAATCAAGTGTTTTACGGTACATCTGATTCCAGATGACCTCATTTTTTAAAGGATTTGCACCAAGAACAACAGGTTCCAGTAGTTTTATTCCTGCTTCAAGAACAGGAGCGGGTCCATATCCTTCTCCCCAGCCATAGGTTCCATCTTCTGCGGTAATTTTTACAAGACAGATACATCTTTCTGAATATTCCCATTGAGAGAAAAAGAAACTTTGTGATAAAGTGTCCTTTAAAATGAAAGTTTCAATTTTTGTGATTTTCATACATGCATTTTTGAATTGATATTCAGTTGGTTGAAATCATAGTATTTCACTTTAAAATTAGTTGATAAAGGCAACTATGTTGAAGCAAGTGTTACCATGAAGCTGTCAAGAATTATCGGAATATTAATAGCTGTAGTCTACAATTTCTTCTGCTACCATCACAGTTTGAATATACGCTACGACCTTATCGTGGATTGGATATTTGGTATAATTCCAAAAACTTTCAAAATCGTCGAAGGTCGAAACCAAGCTTACATCAAAAAAGGAAGCTCCATAATCTCCAACGTTAATTCCCACTTCATAGGAGTTTATTTCAGCAATTTCGCGAGCTAATTCGTCCAATTGTCTTTTGACCTCTATACATAATTCTTTTTTGGATAAGCCGTTAGCCCCATCCTTTAATTTCCATAATACAACGTGTTTATACATGATTTTTTTCGATTTAGTGATAAAAAAAACTCCCCTTTATTCGAGCGAATAAAAAGGAAGTTTCAAACCTATATTAAATTAAAATGTTACTTCTTAACAACCTTGAAGTTGTCAACATTAAGTGTAATACCTTTTGCCCATCTGTAAATCTGAAACATTGTTGTTTCTCTACCTTCAACAACGGTGAATTCAATTTCGTGATGCGTCCACTCGTTTGGAGCAGCCTCTTTTACTTCATCTTTTGCATACATATGTACATCACCTTTTTTTCCAGATGTTGCCTTCATCGTGTAATTTGTCTTAAACGATTTCTTTTTAATGCCTGTTACTTTAATATCAGCACTAAAAACATAGGTTTCTCCTACTTCTAAGGTCTTGTAAAGAACTAAAGTTGCGTTTTCCTCCGGTCCGCTGGCCACAAATTTATTGGATCCGTTCGCACCTTCTCCTGGTTTTTCTACGACCTTCCATTGGGCTTTATTCCAGGAAGTTAGTTTGTGCTTTAAATTTTTAACATTGACATTAGCTGCTTTCTCAAAATCGTGCTTATACACAACAGTTTGAGCTTGTAATGCGAATATTCCAAAACAAAAAATTAAAAGGAGTGTTATATTTTTTTTCATTTCTTTCAGAAAGTCTTTAAGGGTTGATTTTATTCAAATGTACCTTTTTGAAAATGAAGAATGTTGCGGGTGATTACCCAAGTACTTTTAGAAATTATCCTAATAGTTTTTATAGATAATTTTCCGCATTTCTTGATTCAAACTGGCTTTTACTTCGTTGTAATTTTTATCTAATGCAAGGTTTATTCTTTCGAAACTGTCGTTTGTGTGGTTGTACAATTCTTCAGTACCATTGCTGTATAAAATGTACCTCCAATCTTTTGTTCTGTAGGTGAAATTTTGTTCTTTAATATATTCGGGATCTAAATCCTTTTTAATTTCAATATGCCACAAAGCGCCCGGATTAGTGCTCACAGCCAACCCTTCAATGGGTTTATTAATTCTCGCACCTAAAACGGTTAAAGCCCCATTTGGACCTTTCCATTTTTTTGTTTTTGAATTTTCTAAAAATGGTTTTAAGCTAAAACCGTCAAGCTCAAATGGAGTCCCATCCCTTTTAGTGATAGCTTCAAATCCACATACATCTTTTAGGGTAGGGAAAATATCTATTAAAGACACTGGATGCTCAACAGTACTATTTGGTATTGAAATCTGAGGAGCTCTTATAATAAATGGAATTCTGGTGCTTTCTTCCCAAGGAGAATTTTTGTACAAATAGTCTTTTTCACCCATTTGCCATCCGTGGTCACTTGTAAGAATGACCACTGTATTATTGCTGTATTCTGAATTCTCTAAGCCATCTAATAAAATTCCAACCTGATCATCTACAAATGCAACACAGGCTAAGTAGGCTTGTAAGAATCTTTTCAGACCTTCATCACCATTCGGATAGGATTGTTTTAGTTTTCTGTAATAAGCGATTCCCATTTCCGTTTGGTCGTACACACTTGCATAAAAAGTATCTTCGACATCATTTTCTTCCAAATCAGGCAATTGAATTTCATCAAGAGGAAACATGTCGAAGTATTTCTGAGGAGCATATAATGGTGTGTGCGGATTTACGAATCCCACACCCATAAAGAAGGGTGCTTTAGACTTACGAGCTTCGAGTTCTTTTAATTTGTTTGAAGCCCAAATTGCGTGCTGCTCATCGGGTAACAAATCTCTATCGTTGTCATTTACATAACGATAGGGCTTTCTGCCAAATGTCCAACCTGTTTCAATTGTAGTTCCTGCTTCGTTAGTGATAACTGGTGTGTCTGCAAAAGATGCAAAAGACCCATCAACCACATTGATACTTCTAAATGGTTCTGGAACAGATGAATGTCCCATGATGCGCTTCCCGTTTTCATCAACACCCGAATAAGCATGAGGTCCGTAATTGATACCTTCTGGCACTCCCCATTCTGTCCAGTATTTTCTTATATTCTTATGAAGTAGTTTTCCTGTTCCGTAGGTTTCATATCCATTTTCTTTGAACACTTCAATCATGGTTTTGTGGTTTTTTAAAACCACTTGTTTAAAATGAGGGGTCCATCCAAAATCTCTCGAATTGTGCGGATACATACCTGTGAACAGGCTGTTACGTGAAGGCTGACAAACCGGGACATTTGTATGTGCGTTTTTGAACAGTACTCCAGATTGCCCGAGTCGGTCTATATTCGGAGTTTTCGCCTGTGGATGTCCACCAAATACACCTTGATAATCGTTTAGATCGTCGAGTATTATGAGTAAGACATTCGGTTTTTCAGTTGGTGTTTCATTTTGAGCTGAACAGCTACTGAATATTAGACAGAAGGCAAATACAAAGAGAGATTTAATATAGAATTTCATAATTTCTGTTTAACGTACAACACGTCCTGACGCAGAACCTCCCATTAAGGCTTCAACTTCACTTCTTGTGGAGTAGTTGAAATCTCCTTTAATAGAGTGTTTCAAACAAGAGGCAGCGACTGCATATTTTACGGCAACTTCCGGACTCGACAGTTCCTTCGTTGTTAATGCAAATATAAGTCCCCCGGCAAAAGAATCACCTCCGCCAACACGGTCTACTATATTTTTTATTTTATATGAATTGTATTTTCCATCCATGTCTAAAGGAGCAAAGAAGGCTGTGTCCATAGCGGCTACATACAACATAGCTCCCCAGTTATTATGTGAAGCAGAGTGACTTTCTCTTAAAGTTATGGCGACTTTACTCACGTTTGGAAATTGAGCAACGACTTGTCGTGCTACATCCGGATATCTGTCGGTATTTAAATGTCCCGAATGTACATCTGTGTCTCCAGCTTGAATTCCAAGGACATCATGACAATCTTCTTCATTTCCAATAACTACATCAATAAAAGGTAAGATTTTGCGCATGGTTTCTTGTGCCAGTTCACGAGATGATTTTGAAGTATCCCATTTCCAAAGTTTTCCTCTGAAGTTCAAATCGATCGAAACGGAAGCTCCGGCTTCTTTTGCTTTTTTAGCAGCAACAAGGGTGGCTTCTGCAGCGTTTTTAGAGAGGGCGGGAGTAATTCCACTTAAATGCAACCATGAAGCCCCTTTAAAAATCTCATCCCAATCGTAAGCTGAAGCAGGTGTGATAGCAATAGCTGAATCTGCGCGGTCGTATATGACATTACTCGGACGCTGATTGGCTCCAGTTTCCAAAAAGTACAGCCCTAATCTTCCGATATCAGTTCGTAAAATTTTACTGGTATCAACTCCTACAGATCGCACAGCATCTATAGTTGCTTCGGCTAATGCATGTTTTGGTAAAGCGGTTACGTAACGTGCTTTTCCACCAAAATTACATATAGAAGCAGCGACACTGGCTTCAGCACCTGCATAGGTGACATCTAAATTCTTCGACTGTCTTAATCTTAAATGGTGCTGTGCGGCTAAACGCCCCATTATTTCTCCAAAAGTTACTATCGTATTCATTCTTTATCTTCTAACAGAGTTAATAATTTGTTTTATTTCTTTAGCGTTCTGGGTGATTTGATCCCAGGCTTCTGCTTTTATCATATCATTTTTTGCAATCCATGACCCCCCAATAGCTCCGATTAATGGAGATTCCAAATAGGAAACAACGTTGGATGGATTAATTCCTCCTAAGGGAAGGAAGCTCAAACCTAAATGTTTGTATGGAGCCGACATGTTTAATAAATGTTTCATTCCTCCTGAAGTTTCGGCAGGGAAGTACTTTAAAACTCGACAATTTTCTTCAATAGCGCGTTCAATATCTGATGGTGTCGCAATTCCAGGAGCAAAAGATAAATTACAGTCTTTTGCAGCGCGAATGATACGCGGATTACAACCAGGAGCTACGGCAAAATGTGCTCCAATTTCTGAACAGGCTTCCACTTGATCGATTGTTAACACAGTTCCAAATCCAACCGTTGCTTCAGGAACTTCATCCATAATAGCTTTCGCTGCATCCATGGCAACAGGTGTACGAAGAGTCAATTCAATAATATTGACACCTCCTTTTATTAACGCTTTTGCTACGGGAACTGCATGTTTCAATTCTTCTAAAACCAAAGAAATAATGACCCCGGAGTCGTTGATGTTTTTCAATACTTTTTGATCCATTACGGTGTTGATTTCAGTATTCATACTCAATAAAATATGTTTCAAACAAAGTTAGATGCCGAATCATTAAATATTATTTCAAAGGTTAACTAAAAACCTTCAAGTTTTATCTGCGGATATAAAAAAAGGATGCCAGAAGCATCCTCTTTCCCGATTTTAGTACGTGTAAACTATTTAAGATTTATTTTTTCTACTGTTTGATGTTCTCCTCTCAATGCTGTGAATTTAGCTTTCATTTCTTCTAATTTTTCAGGATTAGAAGTTGCCAAATTAGTTTGTTGGCTCACATCATCTTTTAAGTTGTACAATTGGTATACTTTGTCGTTTCCTATTTCAATGTTTACCTGTTTCAATAATGCAGGTCCCTTGTACGGCGGAATCATGACCCAGTCTCCTTGTCGGAATGCTGTTCTTGAGGTTGCTTCAAGAATCAAATTTTCTCTCCCTGCTTCAGAATTTCCTAGGAAAACATCTAACAGCTCTTCACTATCTTCAGCGCGGACATCACTGTCGACTAACTTCGCTAAAGACGACAATAAATCTATCTGACAAACCAAAGCATTAGATGTTGTAGGTGTAATTTTACCTTTCCAGTACGTGAAGAATGGAACGTGAGTACCAGCTTCAAAAAGACTGTATTTTCCACCTCTGAATGGTCCGGCAGGCGTGTGATTTCCTAATTTTTCAACAGCGTCGTCGTAATAACCATCGTTTAGAACTGGTCCGTTATCAGATGTGAAAATGATTAAAGTGTTGTCTAGAATTCCTTCTTCCTCTAATGTTTTTACAAACTCACCAATACACCAGTCAGCTTCAACAATTACATCTCCACGAGGTCCCATTCCAGATGCTCCCACAAATCTTGGGTGCGGAGTTCTTGGAACGTGTGGTTGTTGCATAGCATAGTATAAGAAAAAAGGTTCGTTTTTATACTTTTTTACATAGTCTTGTGCTCCTTTTAGAAAATGGTCAGCCATATCAACATCACTCCATTTTGCTGCTTCCCCACCTTTCATATATCCAATTCTAGGAATTCGATTTACAATACTTGAATTGTGCCCGTGGTGCCATTTCATATCAGTCAACTCAGGGTTGTCCTTTCCAGTAGGTTCCCCTTCAAAGTTATTTTTGTAATCAATTTCAATTGGATCGTTCGGATCAAGATTCACAACGTCGCCATCTTCGATATATACCGTAGGAACTCTATCTTGAGTTGCTGCCATGATGTAAGAATAATCAAATCCGACTTCATTTGGACCTGGGCTAACTGTTGCGTTCCAGTTTACAACACCAGTTCCTAATCCAAGGTGCCATTTACCCACAATACCAGTATGGTACCCTTTGGCTTTGAGCATTTTTGGAATGGTAACCTGAGCAGTGTCTATAATTAATGGCGCTGTTCCAGGTAAGATTCTTGCTCTTTTATTTTTCCAAGGATAAATCCCTGTCAATAATCCATACCTACTTGGAGTACAAGTAGCAGAAGTCGCATATCCATTCGTGAACTTGACTCCGTTATTTGCAAGTTTGTCAAGGTTCGGAGTTTGAATTTCAGTCGCTCCGTTAAACCCAACATCACCATAGCCTAAATCATCAACATAAATAACAACAATATTAGGTTTCGTTTCTTTCTCAGGCGCTTGTTTTTCACCTTTTTGCTGACAGCTCGATAGAGCGAATACTGCTGAAAGAGCTAGTAAAGTGTGCTTTAATTTCATTATTTAATTGGTTTAATAATAAATGAATATTTGTAATTTTTAGTCTTTAGAATGTATTTTCCCCAGGTCTTTGCTCCCCAACTGTTATCACCACCAACACCTGTCTGACCATAATCGATGTTAAGATAAATTAAATCTCTCGGTTTAATGTCGGTTGTATGTCTTTGAGGCCTGGACCAGGTTCTTTCTAAATCTCCAGTGTCGAAATCTTCAATACTGTTGAAATGTGCACTAAATGAGAAGTTTTGTATTCCTTCAATTGAGATTCCTTTGCCCGCATCATTCGTTAATTTTATCCAACGGTTGTCGGTGCGATATCCGTTTTCTTGCGGACGCGCATAGGCAAAATATAAGTCTTCAACCGTGCTGTTGTACACTCCTAAATAAGACGAGGATTTTCTGTCGTTGTAGTTTTCATGAGGTCCTCTACCATACCATGCAGTATTTGAAAGTTCTTTTGAAATACCAAAGTTCATTCCCAGTCGCGGTAATTCAGCGTCTTTCTTTAAATCGCCATTATAGTTGAATTCCGTATTCATTTTGACTTCACCCAAACCATTGATTTCATAAGTAATCACATTTGTGGAATTGATGTTTGCCATGTAGAATTCTGTGCTTACAACATAGTTGCTCTTATCAATTTTATTTACAGAAATTGATTTAAGTGATTGCTCTTTAGAAGCCGTCAACCATTCAATCGATCTTTTTGGGAATTTACTTCCGTAATCATTATCGGTTGGTGCTCTCCAGAAATTCATTCTCGGAGCATTTTCGATATAGTTTGTTCCGTTAATGGTGTATGATTCCCAGCGTCCATTAGTTTTGTTGAAGGCAATTTCTACATGGTCATTTTGAAGGGAAATGATATTGTTTTTATCGGTTAACTTCAATTTCGGAGCATTGTCTGATAAAGCAGCAGTAGTTTCTAGCGAATTAATTTCTAATTGATCTGAGAAAATGATATGCCCTGCAGGTACTAGATTTTTTGCTTGTCGTTGCTTACCAAATAGGTTTAAATGATATTCATTCAAAGCATCAATAGTGCTCTTTACTGGAACTGTAACAATTACAGTTTCTTCCGGCTTAGCCGATACATCGAAAGCGCCTTTTTCAATAGATACTCCATTTTTCAGTAATTCAAATTCAAAATCATATTCATTCAAATTGGAGAAGAAGTGGTCATTCGTAATTGAAACATTCATGACCTCTTTATTGGCCCATTTGAAACGTGCATTTTGATATACTTTTTTCACTTCTGCCATTGCAGGGTGAAACGACCTGTCGGCATTCACAATTCCATTTAAACAGAAATTTGCATCATTGTGATAGCTGTCAGGAGCGAAGTCTCCTCCGTATGCCCAGTATTTTTCACCATCTTCTGTATATTGTGCGATTCCCTGATCTGCAAAATCCCAGATGAAACCACCTTGTATTTGAGTTTCAGAGTGTACAAAGTCCCACAAGTCCTGGAAATTTCCAGTACTGTTCCCCATAGCATGTGCGTATTCAGCCCAGATAAATGGTTTGTCAGGGAATTTTCCAATATATTGTTTTTTAATCTTATCAACCTGTTTGTACATCCATCCAACAAAGTCAGAGTGTTTTTGTAATTCATCTCCAAATCCTTTGTATTCAGTGCGCTCATAGAAGGTTAATCTTGAATCGTCGTATTCTTTAGCCCAGTTGTATCCTTTTACAAAGTTTACACCATCACCGGCTTCATTTCCTAAAGACCAAACAATTACAGAAGGGTGGTTTTTGTCTCTTTTCACCATTCTTATAATTCGGTCTAAATGCATGCCTTCGAAAGCAGATTGATTACCCGGAGTTTCATCCATTTTATATCCGAATCCGTGACTTTCAATATTTGCTTCATCAACCACATAGATTCCGTATTTATCACATAACTCATACCAATATGGATCGTTTGGATAGTGACATGTTCTTACCGCGTTGATGTTGTTTTGTTTCATAATTTTGGCATCCAGTTCCATCAATTCTTTTGAAATTACATGCCCGGTAGTTTCGTCATGGTCGTGACGGTTCACACCTTTAAATAAAACAGCTTTTCCATTGACAAGAATTTGTCCGCCTTTCAATTCCACAGATCTGAACCCCATTTTTTGTGTCAGTGTATGTGTTTCATTGCCTTCAGCATCTAGAGCTGTAATCACTACGTTGTAAAGATTTGGTTTTTCAGCACTCCATTGTTTGGGAGTATTAATTTCTTTTGAAAGTACGACCGTAATTTCGGCGTCTTTTTTAATTGAGAAATCAACAGTTTCAGTAAATACTTTTTCCGAATTATCAAATAGTGATACTTTTACGTTTCCTTTTTGATTTTTTGAAGTGTAGTTTTTAAAGTCAACTTCTAATTTGAATGCACCATTCACATAGCTTGCATCTAAATTTCCTTTAACGAAGAAATCACGCATTGCAACTTTTGGTTGTGCATATAAGTACACATCACGCTCGATTCCACTTAGTCTCCAAAAATCCTGATCTTCTAAATAGGTTCCATCTGACCAACGAATGACTTCCAAAGCAACATTGTTAACACCTTCTTTTAGGTACGAAGTCACATCAAACTCGGCTGGAGTTTTACTTCCTTCACTGTATCCTACTTTTTCACCGTTCACCCAAACATAAAAAGCGGAATTAACTGCTCCGAAATGCATAAAGATTTGCTTGTCATGAAGCGGTGCTTCAATCTCAAAAGTCCTGAAGTACATTCCAATCGGATTGTAATCTTTTGGCATATGTGGAACAACATCAATATCATAAGGATAAATGATGTTTGTATACAAAGGAAAATCATCAGTATGGAATTGCCAGTTCGATGGAACTGGAATCGTTCCCCAGGAACTTCGGTCAAAATCCTCAGCATAGAAATTTGCTGGGACTTCCGATTTGTTTTTGGCTAAGTTGAATTGCCAAGTGCCGTTCAGCGACTGGTATAATGTTGATTCTTCTCTAATAAGTTTCTCTGCTTGCGCTTCATTTTCGAATAGATTTAAAGTCGCATGAGGTTCTTCAGTGTTGATTTTGTACACGGATAAGTCTTCCCATTCGTGATACTCCTGAGAGTTCATACTACAAAATGACATTAAAAATATGAATGTTAGTACTGGTTTAACCAGCTGATTGAAATTTTTTAACATAATGCTCCCCTATGTTTAAAGGTTCATTACAAACTTATTCAGATAAAATGGTTTCAAATATTCACTATTTACCAATTCCTATTCAGTAATTAACAACGTATAGAAATTGAGTTTTTACATCTGAATAAGAGGTGTTCAGAGCGATTTTTCATAGTTTTTAAAAGGTTATTTCTGGGCGAAATTGGATAATTAGTTAAAGCGCCTAGGGGTATTAAATTAATAGCTTTAAGAATTGAAAAATATGTCAATTTTTTAAACAATAATTAAAAGAAATTATCAGGGTAAATGAAAAATAATTTACTGAAAATGAAGGTCTTATTGATAGTGGTGAACTTGTTTGCATTTTGTTCAAGTCCGCAAGAAAGAGAGACCTCTTTATTCAACGACAACTGGAGATTTAGTAAGGGTGAAACCGGTTCAGAACATGAAATGAAGTTTGACGATTCTGAATGGAGGACCTTAAGTTTACCGCATGACTGGGCTATTGAAGGACCGTTTGATTCAAAGCATGACACTCGAACCGGAGGATTGCCAATATATGGCACTGCATGGTACAGGAAAATCTTTAATATCGACGAAATTCACAATGGAAAAACCATAACATTAACCTTTGATGGAGTTATGAACAATGCGGAAGTGTATGTGAATGGAAAGAAGGCAGGTGGACGTCCATTCGGATATATCAGTTTCGATGTAGATATCACTGAATTTGTAAATTTTGGTGGTGAAAATGTGGTTGCGGTTCGCGTAGATCCAAAAGAATTATCGGCACGCTGGTATCCAGGGGCTGGAATTTATAGGAATGTCTATCTAAACATGAAAAATGAAGTAAGTGTAGCCTATAATGGGACCTATATTACTACTCCGAAAGTTGATAATGAAAAAGCTGAAGTGGTGATTGAGACCACTCTGGAACTTAAAGGAGATGCTGTTGGGAAATATTCGGTTCAAACGAGTATTTTGAATGTCGATGGCGTTGTTGTTGCTTCTCAAAAAACGAAAGTGAAAGATTTATCCGAGCCAGTTGTACAAAGTATTGAGGTTGAACATCCGAGTTTGTGGGATTTGGATACTCCAAATTTATATACAGCAAAAACGGAAGTATTTAAAAGTGGAGTTGCTGTTGATGATTATGAAACTTCCTTTGGAATCAGAACCATAAAATATTCAAAGGAAAAGGGTTTTGAATTAAACGGGCGACAAGTAAAATTCAAAGGGGTTTGTCTGCACCATGATTTAGGACCATTAGGAAGTGCTGTGAACTACAGAGCAACAGAACGCCAATTAGAAATCATGAAAAGTATTGGGGTGAACGCCATTCGAACAGCGCACAATCCGCCTTCGCGTGAACAATTGGAGTTATGCGATAAGCTAGGAATTTTAGTGCAGGTAGAAGCTTTTGATGAATGGGCTATAGGTAAAGTAGAAAACGGATACAACAAGTACTGGGATGAATGGCATGAAACGGATTTACGTGATATGATTAAGCGAGATCGTAACCATCCATCTGTAGTGATGTGGAGTATTGGTAATGAAATTAGAGAACAGCGAAACAAGAATGGCGGGAAAGTCGCACAACATTTAGTCGACATATGTCACGATGAAGATCCGACGCGTCCTGTCACAGCTGGATTCAATAACTATCCGCAATGTATAAAAAACGGTTTGGCAGATGCCATAGATGTAGTTGGGTTCAACTATAAACCAACGCAGTACGATAATGTAGTCAGAAACAATCCGGATTATATCGTTTATGGAGCGGAGACATCATCAGTGGTAAGTTCAAGAGGAGTATATCATTTGCCTCTGGAGAATTACGACAAACATGAATCGAAACAAATCACCAGTTACGATATTATTAGTCCGCCATGGGCTTATCCACCAGACTTCGAAACTTATGCACAAGAGACAATGCCTCATTCATTGGGCGAATTTGTTTGGACTGGATTCGATTATTTAGGAGAGCCTACACCTTTTAATGGTAGAGATAATGAAACTCATGGGAAATGGGGAGGCGACTGGCCTGCACGAAGTTCTTACTTCGGAATTGTGGATTTATGTGGGTTCCCGAAAGACAGGTACTATTACTATCAGTCTCGTTGGTCGGAGGAGCCTATGGTTCATATTTTACCGCACTGGAACTGGGAAGGGTCAGCACATAAAACTATTCCAGTCTATTGCTACACGAATGCCGATGAAGCTGAATTATTCCTGAATGGAAAATCTCTTGGTAAAAAAGTAATGGGAGTCGATAAAACAACAATTCCTGCTGAATTTATGTGGTGGAAGCGACCAGAAAAAACGTGGGATTCTCCATACCGATTGAATTGGGAAGTTGATTTTGAACCGGGCGAATTGAAAGTTGTTGCTTACAAGGATGGAAAAGAAGTTGCTGAAAAAACAATTGTGACGGCAGGTGCGCCTAGCACATTGGAATTATCGCCTGATAGAGCTGAAATTTCAGCTGATGGATACGATTTGTCCTTTGTGACGGTCAAGGTTGTTGATGAGAACGGAAATTTTTGTCCGCTGGCCGATAACCTTGTCAACTTTGAAATTGCCGGACCAGCTACGATTGCTGCAGTTGGAAATGGAAATGCAGCATCATTAGAACCATTTCAAGCGAATTACAGAAAAGCATTCAACGGGTTATGTATGCTGATTTTGAAAAGTAAAAAAGGAGAAAAAGGAGCTGTGACGATTACAGCGACTTCTGAAAATATGCAAAGTGCAACCACTCAAATTCAAATAAACTAATGAGAAAGTTTCAATATGTATTGATTTGTGGTCTAACAGTTTTATTGGCCTCCTGCAAAGGAAAAACGGCTCAGCCTCAACTAGAACAGACTTCAGAAAAACCAAATATAATTTACATCCTCGCTGATGATTTAGGTTATGGAGATGTTGGTTATTTAGGACAACAAAAATTTAAAACTCCAAACATTGATAAACTGGCTTCGGAAGGAATCGTGTTTACACAACACTATTCAGGAGCTACGGTTTGTGCGCCTTCGCGATCTGCATTATTGACTGGAATGCATACCGGACATACTGTTGTGAGAGGAAACAAAGAAGTGCAGCCTGAAGGGCAATACCCTATTCCGGATGACACCTACACTTTGGCCGAAATGCTACAGGAAAATGGATATAAAACGGGAGTGTATGGAAAGTGGGGACTTGGGTTTCCAGGTTCTGAAGGAGATGCAAACATGCAGGGATTTGATGAGTTTTATGGATACAATTGCCAGCGTATTGCACACAACTATTATCCATACCACCTTTGGCACAATCAGACGAAAGTCGATTTAAAAGGGAATGAAGGGACCGGTCAGGAAGTTTATGCTCCAGCATTGATTCACGAGCAGGCATTAGGATTTATAGAAGCGAATAAGGAGAAACCTTTCTTTATGTTCTATGCGACTCCGCTTCCACATGCTGAATTGTTGGTGCCTGAAAATTATTTAGACATTTATAAAGGAAAATTAGAACCTGAATTGAATCATAAAGGAGTAGATGACGGACCGACTTATAAAAACGGAGGATATGGTTCGCAGCCATATGCACACGCTGCTTTTGCTGCGATGATTCATATTTTGGATGAGCAGGTAGGTGAATTGATGGCAAAGTTGGAAGAACTTGGAATTGCAGACAACACCATTGTAGTGTTTACTTCCGATAATGGTCCGCACAGAGAAGGTGGTGCAGACCCTAATTATTTTGACAGCAATGGAATCTATAAAGGATTCAAAAGAGATTTATACGAAGGTGGAATTCACGTTCCTATGATTGCAAAATGGCCCGCAAAAATACAAGCCGGAGCCTCTACAGATCATATTTCAGCATTTTGGGATGTAATGCCAACGTTTGCGGAGTTAGTGGGACATGAATTGGATGCATCTATCGATGGAATTTCATTCTTGCCTACATTAGTAGGTGATGAAAACCAGAAAGGACATGAATATTTGTACTGGGAGTTTCATGAAAAAGGAGGGAGAATTGCAGTAAGAAAAGGAAAATGGAAAGGCGTAAAATACAATGTACTTAAAGAGCCTAATAAACAAATTCAGCTATTCGATTTGGAGACTGATCCAGGTGAGACAAGAAATCTGGCTTCAGAATATCCAGAGGTTGTAAAAGAGTTATCGCAGATTATGCAGACTGCAAGAACGCCTTCTGAAATTTTTACATTTGAAGCACCAACCTATTTAAACGTTGATTAGTCATGCTTAAAATAAAACAACTATTTACTGCCCTGACAAGTGTTTTGTTATTTGTTAGTTGTGCTGAAAAAGAACCTCCTAAGCCAAATGTAATAATGATTTTGGTGGATGATATGGGATGGACTGACCTAGGATTGTACGGAAGCGACTTGTATCAAAGTCCGAATATCGACAAACTAGGAGCAGAAGGAGTGATGTTTACGAATTCCTATGCCGCGTGCACAGTGTGTTCACCCACACGAGCCGCCATTGTTACAGGGAAGTATCCGGCGCGATTGAATGTAACCGACTGGATTGAAGGACATAAGTTTCCTTGGGCAAAAATGAGTGTTCCAGACTGGACCATGTATTTGCCAGATGAAGAATATACCATGGCGGAAGCTTTTAAAGATGCGGGCTATACTACAGCCCATTTTGGAAAATGGCATCTGGGAGAAAAAGAAGAAAATTGGCCAGAAAACCACGGATTTGATGTGAATGTAGGAGGTTGGAGTAAAGGAGCTCCTAACCGCAGGCCAAAGGATGGCTATAATGGATATTTTTCACCCTATGGAAATCCGAGATTGGATGACGGACCGGAAGGAGAATATTTAACCGAGCGATTGAGTCTGGAGGTTTGCGATTACATTGAAACCAATAAAGAAACGCCGTTTTTTGTAAATCTTTGGCTATACAATGTACATACGCCATTACAGGCTAAAGAAGAAAAAGTTTCAAAATATACAAAGTTAACTGACTCATTAGCGCGGCACAGGAACCCTACCTATGCAGCCATGGTTGAACACACGGATGATGCTGTAGGTAAGATTATTGAAAAGTTAAAAGAAAGTGGATTGTATGAAAATACCATCATTTTATTTTCATCAGATAACGGAGGTTTGATAGGGAAGAATCCGAAGAAACCAGTTACCAACAATGCTCCGCTTAGAACTGGAAAAGGGGATATCTATGAAGGAGGGGTTCGTATCCCAACCATTTTATATGCGCCAAATATCGTTGGCTTTAAAAAGAAAGTCGATGTACCAGTGATTTCCATGGATTACTATCCAACACTAATGGAGTTAGCAGGTATTTCTTCAGAAAAAGTAAACGAACAAACGATCGACGGAAAGAGTATGGTTTCATTAATTGAGGCTGAAACAACGAGCAGAGAAGCAGTATATTGGCATTATCCACATTACCACCAGGAAGGCGGTGTTCCGTATAGTGCTATTCGAGAAGGAGACTGGAAACTGATCGAGAATTTTGAAACAAATACTTTCGAATTGTACAATTTGAAAAGTGATATTTCAGAGAAGCATAACCTCATTGATTCAGAACCTGAAAGAGCAGCAGTATTGAAATTGAAACTTGCAGAATGGAGAATAAATGTCGATGCACAATATGCCTCTCCGAACGATGCATACGACAAAAAAAGAGAACGTAAAAAAAGAGTAAAATAACAATCAATGAACATGGTGAATAAAATAGTAAGGCTGATAGTAATTCTAATTGGATTACAAATAACTATTTCCTGTACATCAGACAAAAACAATATAGCAAGAGAACGTGTTTCTTTCGATTTCGACTGGAAGTTTTATTTAGGAGATGATGCAACTGCATCACAAACAGCATTCGACGATTCAGAATGGAGGGAATTAGATGTTCCGCATGATTGGAGTATTGAAGGAGCGTATGATGAAGCGAATCCAGCCGGAAAAGCGGGAGGATTTCTGCCTGCAGGAACTGGTTGGTATCGTAAAACTTTTGAAATAGATGAGTTGGAGGACGCCAATTACTTCATTGAATTTGATGGAGTATATATGAACTCTGATGTATATATCAATGGAACACATGTTGGTAACAGACCCTATGGCTATATCAGTTTTTCTTATGATTTAACACCTTATTTGAAAGTGGGTGAAAATATAATTGCAGTACGTGCTGATAATTCACAGGTACCGAGCGGCCGCTGGTATACTGGATCTGGAATCTATCGTCATGTATGGTTGACTAAGACATCTAAGGTTTATGTTCCGCAATGGGGGACAAGTATTACTACCCCACAGGTTTCAAAAGAAAAAGCACTAGTTCAAATCGAAGGTGACATTCAGAATACTTCAAAAATACCTTCAGAAATAAAGGTTGAAAACCTAATTTTTAATTCAGGCAAGGAGCTTGTTGATTCAATTAGTTCTATAATTCATGTGGAAGAAAACGGAACGTTTAAGCAGTCTCTTGAAGTTGAAAACCCAAAATTATGGTCGCCTGATAGTCCTTCAATGTACACCATGATTACAAAATTGTACCAAGGTGACGCATTGATGGATTCTTATGAAACAGCATTTGGTATTCGTTCCATAGAGGTGCGAGGCAGTAAAGGGTTTTTCTTAAATGGAGAGCCAATTAAATTCAAAGGGTTGAGCAATCATCATGATGCAGGTCCCGTGGGAGCTGCAGTGCCCAACGATGTGTTATACAGCCGTTTGAAGCTCGTGAAAGAAATGGGGTGTAATGCATTAAGAACTACACATAACCCTTTTGCACCTGAGTTTTATGCGATGTGTGATTCCTTAGGAATTATGGTCATGGATGAAGCCTTTGACGGCTGGTTTGTGAAGAAAGCTGCTTATGATTATGGGTTGTATTTTGCTGATTGGTGGAAACGTGATTTGGAAGATTTTATCAAAAGGGATAGAAACCATCCTTCTGTAGTGATGTGGAGTATTGGAAATGAGGTGAGAGGATTTACACCTGAAGAGCAAAAGGAAGTCGTTGCATATTTGAAATCGATTGATGATACGAGAACGGTAACTCAAGGAGGAGGATATACAGCCCCTTATATTGATGTAGCCGGATTTAACGGTCATGGTGAAATGCGAGGTGCATTGGAAAAATACCACGAGGCCAACCCAGATCAAGCCATTATAGGAACGGAAATTACACATACCTTGCAGACTAGAGGTGTATACAGAACAAGAACCTGGTACCGAACGAAGGACAATCCTGCGCCTTGGGAGAAGCCTCATCAGTTTAAAAAGTTAGAGCCAAAAGTATTTAAAATTCCTCATTTAAAAGAAAAGGAAGTATTTGATGGAATTACAAAGAAGTACCAGTCGTCTTATGATAATTCAATTGTTAGAATTGGAGTGCGTGACGATTGGAACAGGGTAGAAGAAAAAGATTATTATTTAGGAAACTTCCGATGGACGGGATTCGATTATATTGGAGAATCATTCGGATGGCCTGCCCGTACAGCAAATTTTGGAATTATTGATTTGGCTGGTTTTCCGAAAGATCATTATTACTTGTATCAGAGTTTATGGAGTGATAAGCCTATGGTACATTTGCTGCCGCATTGGACACATCCTGGAAAGGAAGGAGTTGAAATTCCAGTAGTGGTTTATACTAATTGTGAAAGTGCAGAATTATTCTTGAATGATATTTCATTAGGAGAAAAAGAAATGACGAGTGATCGACAACTTGTATGGAATGTTCCTTACGAAAGGGGAGCATTGCGGGTAGTTGCTAAAAATAAAGGGAAAGTTGTAAGTGAAAAAGAATACAGAACAGCAGCTGAAGCAATGGTTGTTAAAATGGAAGCGAACAAAACGGAGATTTCAGCAAACAAAACAGATGTAGTCTCTCTAGAGGTTTCTATTGTTGATGAATTTGGCAATATACTCCCTCATGCAAATGATTTGGTGAATTTTGAAATTACGGGTCCAGCAAAACTTTTAGGAGTGGAAAATGGAGATATTCTGGATTTAAGTCCGCACAAAGTTCCTTCAAGAAAAGTATTTAATGGAAAATGTCTGTTGTTAATTCAAGCTTTAGAAGAAGCAGGAACCATTGAAATAAAAGCAACTTCTGGAAATTTAGGTGTTGCCGTTGTAGAGATAACATCCATCTAATGCTCCATTAAAATTATTGTAAACGCAATTTATTCTATAATGAATTGCGTTTTTTTTATGGGTTAAAAATGATGTTTTGATGTGTCTAACGACTTTATGTTTTCTTTGTTCTCTTATCAAAATAGAGGTTTTAAGCTGTTTCTTAACAATTTGATATTCAGTGAACAAAATCACAGTATCATTGTTCTGTAGTAAAATTTTTACAAATTATTTAGAAGCAATTTTTCACCTCAGCTTTGAGGTTTATTTTTGAAGGACGAACGGGATTTTTAATTTTTCATTTTGTTCTCAATGGATTTCATTGTAACTTCAGTAAAAGTGATTTAGTTATGAAGAAAATGAAATATTTACTTCTCGGATTACTGCTAACTATACAATTGAATAATGCTCAGACTTCACTGCTCGATACTGTTTTGAACATTAATCAGTTTGAGAGTATTACTACGCCAGAAAGCTGGAAAGCTTATAAAAGCAAAAAAGGGGTATCATTGAAATATCGCTGGATGCAAGTAGATGAGAAATCCAAGACCAGACAATTGAGTCTAAGTTTCAAATCCACAAAGAAGGTTTCCGAGCTGCTAAATCTTATAAAACATCCTGATTTAGCCCCGAAGTGGAACAATTCAATCCGAAATCAGTATTTGTTTGACGATTTAGATTCGATTTGGATTTCTCATACCGTTTTTGCCATTCCTTATCCTTTAAATCAACAGGACTTGGTAGTTAAAAACAAAGTCATTAAAAAGAAAAATGAGGTTGTTGTTGACACCTATTCAGTACCGAATCATATTGAAGAACTTGACGATACTAAACGGCAACAGTTCTATGTATCTCAATGGCGTTTTGTGGATCAGGATAATGGAGAAACAGAAGTTGAATTTTCTTTGGTTTCAATGAGTAAATCAGCTATCCCAAGATTTATTCGCGACCCTATTGTACTAAATAGAATTATAAACTCTTTTATAGAATTGAAAGATTGGAATCGGGATGCCTATTAAACCATTTTTTTAATCAAGTTTGTAGCTTATTATTTCCTTTTTTTTGCATCTTTAATGCATGAATTCAGAACAAATTAAATCTATCTTCAATAATTTTCAAACCGGTACGCAACTAAAAATAGTTTCTGAAATAGTTTCAGGTCATATAAACGACACCTTTTTAATTGAAACAAGTTCAGATAAAAAGTTTGTGCTTCAGCGTATCAACCACATGGTTTTTCCAGATGTTCCTGGTCTGATTAATAACAAAGTGTTAGTAAGCCAGCATTTATTGAAAAAAGTTGTGAAAAACGGGCAGAAAGTGTTGGAGTTTATTCCTGCCTCAAGCGGTTTGTATTACCATTTAGACGAAAATGGAAACTTTTGGAATCTCACAATTTTTATTGAGGATAGCATCACATATGAGACGGTTCCGAATTGTAAGATTGCCTTTGAAGGGGGAAGGCTTACGGGGGAATTTTTGAATTTTACATCTGACTTGCCTGTAGAACAATTTATTGACGTGATTCCAAAGTTTCACGACATGTCGTTCCGATTTGAACAGTTTTTTGAAGCATTGAAAGTAGCCGATAGCAAAAGAGCTGCTATCGCCACCAGGGAAATTGAGTTTTGTAAGGAGCGCAAGGAAGAAATGCTCACACTGCAAAAATTAAAGGAAGCAGGAGATATACCTATTCGTATTACACATAACGATACTAAAATTTCAAATATACTTTTTAACAGCCAAGAGGAAGGAATTGCGTTGATTGATACCGATACTGTTATGCCTGGAATTATTCATTACGATTTTGGGGATGCCCTTCGAACAATTTGCAATAGTGCAGCTGAAGATGAAAGTGATTTAAGCAAGGTTAAGTTTAATATGGACTTCTATAACAGCTATAAAGAAGGATTTTTAAACGGGTTGAATTCGGGTCTGACCACAATAGAAAAGCAACACCTGTCAACTGCTGTAAAAACAATGATTTTTATAATGGGTATTCGATTTCTGACTGATTACCTGAATAATGATATCTATTATAAAACCAAGTACGAAGATCATAATTTGATACGTGCACGAAATCAGATAAAATTATTGAAATCTTTTGAAGAACAATTGTTCAGTTATTAGCATTGTGTTTTAGCGTCACCAAACAATGGAACAGTTAGAAATTAGGATAGGATATATTCATAACAGAAAGTGGATTCATCTATATATAAGTCCTATTAAAACTCAAAATTTCTAAAAGTTGAAAGATTTAAATTCGAGGATAAACTGGTTGAAGTTAGACATTACTCCTTAAGCTGAAATAACTGTATATAATTTCCATTATTATCATCGAAGATTGCATCTCTTCCCCAAGGAGTATCTGTTGGAACCTTTTTAAATTTTACACCTTTTGCTTTTAATTCTTCATAGGTTGCATCAATATCTGGTGATGAAAAAGAAATACAAGGCAATCCCATAGTGTAAATTTCACTTTTAAATTTTTTTGCAATTTCAATCCCATGAGGTTCCGTTGGTTCAAGTAATATGGTAACCCCGTTTGGAGCAAGACTGGATTTTACAATGGCAATATAATTTTCAGGGTCGAACATATACGATTCAAACCCCAGTACTTCAGTGTAAAATTGATGAGCTTTAACCGGATCAGCTACCATTATACTAACCATTTTTACTTGCATCGGATGTTTGTTTTGTGCTTTCATAGTAAAAGAAAAAAGAAAAATTGAGATGAGAAATATTGCTCTCATAGGTTGTTATTATTTGGATTGTTTGTTAGCAAGATAGTAAAACTGAAGAATAGTTGACAGGTCTTGAATTCAAATGAGAGGTATTGTTTATTTTTGCCATACAAAATGATTCTATGGGAGCAGACGTATTTCAATTTAAGCA
This sequence comes from Flavobacteriaceae bacterium, assembly GCA_964227255.1. Taxonomy (GTDB): domain Bacteria; phylum Bacteroidota; class Bacteroidia; order Flavobacteriales; family Flavobacteriaceae; genus Lutibacter. Next base: position 4,063 of record CAXQVI010000001.1, on the reverse strand, counting down.
ATTTGAAGTAATGCAAGATAAGGCAGCAATGAAAGTGGGAACAGACGGAGTGCTTTTAGGAGCATGGGTTGAAATCCCTGGGACAGCCTTTTCAATTTTGGATATTGGTTCCGGAACAGGAGTGATTTCTTTGATGATGGCTCAACGAAGTTATGCGGAAGTGATTGATGCAGTAGAACTGAATCCAGCGAGCTATATTCAAACCGTAGAAAATTTTGAAATCAGCGAATGGGGTGATCGTTTGTTTTGTTATCATGCCTCATTTCAGGAGTTTGAAGATGAAATTGACGAAGTATATGATGTCATTATTTCAAATCCGCCGTTTTATACAGATACATTTAAAGAGGAGGCTTCAGAAAGAACCATGGCGCGCCATACCGAATCATTGGCCTATCAAGATTTATTGCGTGGAACTTCCAAATTACTTGCTGAAAACGGGACTTGTGCTTTTGTAATTCCGAATAAAGAAGAAGCAGCATTTGTAACGCAAGCCAAAAGTTTCGGATTGTTTGCAAATAGAATTTGCAGAGTTAGAGGTAACGCTCAGAGTCCGTTAAAAAGAAGTTTATTACAGCTTTCAAAGAAAGAAAACGCACCTGAAATTTCAGAATTAATCATTGAAATTAGCAGACACGTTTATACGGATGCATATAAAAATCTCGTAAAAGAGTTTTATCTTAAAATGTGATTATGCACTCATGTGCTCTGGATTGTACCCTAAATATGGGACTTCCTTTTCTTTAAACTTAATGCCAAATTCTTCGAGCTCTTTTAATATCGGATCGTAAATTGATTTTTTAATTGGAATCTGAACTCCAGGTTCAGAGATTTCACCATTTAATATTTTCAATGTTGCAATTGCAACAGGTAATCCCACAGTTTTTGCCATTGAGGTATAAATATGGTCCTCACCAATACATACCATGCTACTTTCAATCTGGTGTTTCTTCCCGTTCATTTCGTATCCGAACAAGTGCTGCATCACAATCATATCTTTATCATTATGGTCTAGCGTCCAGCGATCTTTTAAAATTTTCTCAAGAATCTGAGCTGGGGTCGCATTGTCTAATCCCACTTTCTTGGTAGCATCAAAGATTCCAATATCCAATAATTTTTCCCAGATAATATCGTCCTGATCAATTTTTAGGTAATGCCTGAATTTCAATTCAACGGAGTCATTTGGGTGGTAGGCAAGGAATGAGTTTGTAAAATCCCGGTAAGTCATTGATGCGGAATCTTCAATAGTATAGTCGTCATCTGTCATTCCCAGTTCAACAAAAATGTTCCAAGCCCTAGAGAATCCTACACGACGAAGGGTTCCTCGATACATAGTTAAAATATCTTCCAAACCGTAATCTTTGATATACTTTAAAGAGTCGCGATTGGCATAAGCCTCAAATTTACCATAACCATTGATTTTAAAAATTTCAGTTCTTCTAAAAAGTTTGTGATATGGGATGTATTTATATTTTCCTTCTTGTAAGAATTTAGAAGCTCCGCCTTGTCCCGCAAGGACTACATTTCGAGGGTTCCAGGTAAATTTGTAGTTCCAGAGGTTGTTGTCACTTTCTGGTGCTACCAGTCCTCCTGTAAAAGATTCAAAAAGCAGCATTTTTCCGCCTTTATCACGAATGCGGTTAATCACCTGCATGGCACTCATATGGTCAATTCCTGGATCCACGCCTATTTCATTCATAAAAGTCAGACCTTTTTTCTTTGCCACAGCATCTAGTTCTTTCATCTCTTTCGAAACATAAGAAGCTGTAACCATGTTCTTATTGAGCATAAGGCAATCATTTGCGATATTAATATGCAAATGCGCAGGTAACATGGAAACAACAATAGAAGCTGTTTTTATGAGGTCACGACAAGCATCGGTATCGAAAATATCGAATTCCAAAGCTGTTGCATTAGGATGATTGTTCAATTTCTTTTCAATAGCATCCTTGGATTTATCAGCTACAATTAGGTGAAGCTTTTCTTTTTCTGATTTATCCAGTAAGTATTTGATTAATGAAGCAGAGGATTGTCCTGCACCGAAGATCAAAATAGTTCTCATTATTCTCGTTTTCTAATATTTGGTTAGAAAACGAAAATACAAATTTAAACGACTCTTTAAAGTTTCCAGAAGTATTATTCTTCTGTCATGATTTCATCTATAATAGCCTTTGCTTTTTTTGCATCCGATGCACGGACTTTTAACTTATATCCCTGTACATAGGCTGTTCCAATGGAGGCCATAATGTTTTCATCAAACATAAATGATTCGATCCCCTCATTGGAAAGGAGTGTTTTGGCAATATGCGTTTCATGAATTAAACTCGCCGTTAATACTGTGACTAATGAATCTTGTTCGAAACTCATTTTATTTTTTTTATTAAAAATACTTAATTTCAACCCGAAATTAAAATGTTTATTATGATTAGGTTACTTCCCTTAGTTTGTTTGATTGGTGCACTTACTATTATATTAGGCGCATTTGGTGCACATGCCTTACAAGAAAAGCTGAATCCGGAACAATTAAATAGTTTCGAAACAGCAGTACGATATCAGATGTATCATGTAATCGTGATGTTAATCGTTTTGCTGAATTCATTTTTTACCCAACGACAACAAAATACTATAGTACGCATGTTTTTAGTTGGAATTTTCTTCTTCTCTGGTTCCATTTATGCCATTTCATTCGGATTCGACTCAAAAAATATTTGGTTTATCACACCTTTAGGAGGAGTATTTTTTATCATTGGATGGATCCTTCTTGCTTATTTTTCTTATAAAAAATTGAAATCTAATTAGTTAAGTTTCTGATAATTAGAGGACTAATTTTCGATGTTAAAAAATCCTTGATAAAAGGCATTTTTTTAACATTAAACGAAAACGTTTTCGAAAAAAAATATGTACTTTTGAACTTTAAAAATAAAGCATTGATATACAGCGCTTTAAATATTAAGAAAACGTTTTAGTTGAGGGGTTTGATTTTTCTGATAATTGTCATGAAATCAACCCCTTGTCTGTTCGTAAATTTGATGAATCAAGACCAAAATATATAAATACAAACAACCAAAATTAATGGAAAAATTAAGAAACTCCGTTATTAATTCTATTGAAAAATTAGGCATTAAGAATGTCGATGAAATTGTTTACAATCCGTCGTACGACGAATTGTATGAGGCGGAACTTAACACTAGTTTAAAAGGATATGAAGTAGGTGAAACAACAGAGCTTGGAGCCATCAATGTAATGACGGGTAAATTTACCGGACGTTCTCCTAAGGATAAGTACATTGTGAAAGATGAAACAACAAAAGATACTTTCTGGTGGACTTCTGAAAAAGCTCCGAACGACAATAAACCAACAACTCCGGAGGTATGGAATGAGTTGAAATCTTTAGTGATGGAGGAGTTGTCTGAGAAAAAGCTATACGTTGTAGATGCTTTTTGTGGTGCCAATTCGGATACACGATTAAAAGTTCGTTTCATTGTTGAAGTTCCTTGGCAAGCTCACTTCGTTACAAATATGTTTATTAGACCTTCTATCCAGGAATTGGTAAACTTTGGAGAACCTGATTTCGTTGTAATGAACGGTTCAAAAGTGACCAATAATAACTACAAGGAGCACGGGTTGAATTCTGAAAATTTTATCATATTTAACCTTACTGAAAAAATCCAGATTATTGGAGGATCTTGGTATGGAGGTGAAATGAAGAAAGGAATGTTCGCAATTATGAACTATTACCTACCACAAAAAGGAATGGCTTCTATGCACTGTTCAGCAAATGTAGGGGAAGATGGCAGTACCGCGATTTTCTTTGGCCTTTCAGGAACGGGGAAAACGACCTTGTCTACGGACCCTAAACGACAATTAATTGGAGACGATGAGCACGGTTGGGATAATGACGGTGTTTTTAATTTCGAGGGAGGTTGCTATGCAAAAACAATCGACTTAGATTCTCAGGCTGAACCAGATATTTATGGAGCGATTAAATAAGATGCACTTTTAGAGAATGTAACCGTAACTCCTGAAGGGTAAGTTGATTTTACCGATGGTTCTGTAACACAGAACA